>JAFAPC010000049.1 GCA_019247305.1 Pseudonocardiales bacterium | reverse complement strand
TCGAATTCAGGATACTCAACCTCATCATCCTGTCGGCGCCAGTTCAGGGCAAGATAATTCGACTGGGCTTGGACGAGCAGCGCCGGCTCATCGGTCTTTGTGAACCAGAGTCTGCGCTGCATCTTTGGAGTGCTGATAAACTGTATCTGTGGCACCGCCGGTTGCAGAACCTGCTCATCGGTCGGCAACTCGGTCGCCATTTCATACGGAGGCATTTCGGTAACATCCGGGAATTCGGCAAGTATATCCGACATTCCCACCATGAGCCGGGGTCCGTCTAGCACCGCCTGCGGTTCGAACGAGGCAGAGATGACTACCTCGTTCACCGGCTGTCGAACGGGCGTCGTGCTCATAAATGAACCTCTCAGGATGAACTCGGGTCTTGGATCAGTCTAGCTAGTGTGACGCGGGCTATACAGGTCACGGTCGTCACGTCCGTCGCGCCTGCGTGGACAGGCCTATCCCTGGCCTCCATCTGGTTGGCTGGCCAGGCCGACGCGGTGCCACGGGGGCTGTTGCGTTAGTCGAGGACGAGGTCGCCAGGCTGTGGCGATGTGTGGTGACCCTCGTCGAGTACCTCGGGTGCAGCTGGGTTTCGCCGGGTTCTGGGTTCCCGCCGGAGGTGATCATGGTGGTGCGCTGGTACCTGCGGTATAGGCTGCCCTATCGGGACGTGGAGGAGCCCCTCGCCGAGCGCAGTATCGAGGTGGATCACGTGACCTCTACCGGTGGGTGCAGCGGTTCACGCCACTGTTGATCGACGCGGCACGACCCCGCCGGCATGTCCCGGGGGGATCGCTGGTTCGGGGACGAAACGTATGTCAAGCTCGCCGGGCGATGCGCGAGGACCGCATCATTCCTTCCGAGCTTGGGGCTTACCCGGCCCATCATCGAGTTCGGGCGGGCCGAGATACGTACCCCACCCATCGAGGTCAACCCCACACCTCTCGCGGCGATGCCATGAAGGATGTCGAGGCCCTTCTTGCTCAGCACGGAGGTCGCGGAGTAGGCCACGGGTGACCATCTGCTACCCAGGTCAAGTTCAGCGGAGCCAACTGCGGGCGCTCGCCGCCCGGCACCCGCAGGCCTCCGGGATGGGACGTAGGCGCGCATCCGATGTGTCAGCGTTACCATCCAACGCTCGTGATCTTCGACTGCTGCCCCGGTCGAATTCTCGTTAAAACAGCAAGTTTTCATCAGGTGTTCGATTTTCGTAAAACCAGATCTTTGGACTACAGATGAACCTCGGTGGCTGGTCGACAAAGGGGACGTAAGTCCAAATGCTTGGGTTGTGTGCGAAGGTGTCGCATAGGGCCGCCTGTAGATTCTTTAGCCAGTACTGCTGGAGTCGGTACAATGAACTCATCGCCACCTTTGTTTAGGCCAAAAGCTACGATCCCATCGAGATGCTCTTGAAAAGCCTTCAGTAATAGTGTCGCGCTCGGCCACTTGTCAAAAAGTGCAACCGGAAGAGATATGTATTCGACGAATGGTCCACGCCGCGCTGCGAACGCTTGAAATCGACTCCAATCGTTTGTTCTTAGTAAACGGTTCAAACGCTGATAACAACGGCTCCGAACGCGACATCCGCATGACCAAGCTCCGACAGAAGATCTCCGGCTGCCTGCGCACCCTCACCGGAGCCAAACAGTTCTGCGCGATCCGCAGCTACCTGTCCACCGCCACCAAACACGGCAAGCACTTCCTCGAAGTCCTCGTCATGCTCGCCGAGGGCCGACCCTGGCTGCTCGCACACCAATAATCACGAAACGAACACCTGACTAGTTACTGTGCAAGAAGATTCCTGATTTTGCGGATCTCGCTGAGCTTTCTCTCTAGGAAATCATCTCTGGTTCCGGTCAAAGAGTGAATCGATCCTGCTATCGGGTCAGCCGTAATCAATCGCAGGAGTTCTGCATGAATTGCCTCCCAGATAAGATCGCCATGTGACTCGGCGCCGAGATAGAGACGTCGGCGGTTGCGCTGAATACGGGCTTCAAGAGTCTTTCGCAATGCCGGGTCGAGTTCTTGGAGTCAAGTACTACCGAAGCGGACCATCCACGCAGCCAGACAGATACGGCGCAGTCAATCTTCAAGTGCGTAGATCTAGTGATACGCAATCAGGTTGATGCGAGGAACAAGCAACTTCCCGTCGAATTCAAGATCGGATCCTGGTATAGGTTCCCGCAATTATATCCACCCTTTCCTAAGGTGTCGCCCAGCGGTCGAGTCTAGTCTATCGTGATATTTAGCTGTGCTCACGTGAAAGTCGATATGTCGAGATAGGCGACGCTGGATCGCTCATTGACTACGGTCATGATCCGGTGACTCTGTTTTCGGCTCCGGTTGGGCTGGCCGGTGCTCAGCCCCGAGGCGTTGAGCCGTTCAGCGCTCCTAAGTTGACCACCCAGGCCTGCTAGGCATATAGTTCCGTGGCTGATTGGGAACTCATGATCCGTTAGTTTCGGCCGGCCTCATCAACCACTGTCTCACTGTCACGTACCACGTGATGGTGCATGTCTAACGCAGCGTTACATCGCGTCTTGCAGCGCGCGTTGCACCCCGGTCCACCGGCGTTCATGCTTCGTTGGGACACAGAAGAACAACGGCGAAGCAGCCAGCACTTGGCAGTGAGCTGACGACAGTGGTGACGACAACGCAGACGGCAGGTTGCACCAGCAGCACCGTGCGGAGCAGGGCTGCGGCACAGATCGAGGGCCGGATGACGGGGTTGCGTGCTTCTGGGGGTCAAGGGGTCGCAGGTTCAAATCCTGCCGTCCCGACCAGGTCAGCGGCGGTGCCCGATCGCTCGGGCACCGCCGCTGTGTCGTTTTAACAACAGTGCTGAAAACCTCTAACGGGTCTTCCCCCGGCACGTCGAGCGGGATGGCACGGTTGCTCTTGGACCACTACCACGCTGCGGAGCCTGTGATTCCCAACTACACCTCGGCGATCGCGAAATCTTTTCCGCGCCTCCGTGATCTGAATCAGATCAGTCATCGATGAGTTGCTGGGCGCGTTGGTGAGACACTCCGAAGAGGGTGCCGATGTCTCGCACGGTGACGCCTTGCTGGGCGAGTTCGCGGGCCACCTCGCGGCGTTTGCGGCGGGCGGCCTCGAGGTCATGGCGGGCCGTCTCGGCAAGCTTCTCGGCCGCAGCCAGTTCGGCGGCAAGGTCAGGGGCTAGTTCGGCGTGCACCTCAACCTCGATCTTGTCGGCAGGTTGTCCGGACACGAATGCGATGGCCTCGCGGTGGACCTCGGCGGCTTTGGTGAGGCTGCGGACCTGTGACAGCGCGCCAGGAAGCTGGTCGCACTGCACCATCCACCAGCCTCCGGAGCGGCGCGCGGTCGCCGTGTAGCGGGTCACTTGGTCCACCACCTCTCGCCCAGGGCCGGGGCGAGTTGCCGGAAAATCGCCCCGGCCAGTTGGTCGGCGATCTCGCTGTGGCGGGGAATCGTGGTGGCGACGGTGCCGCAACGGATGCCGGTGTGGCGGGTCAGCTCGTACATCTTGACATCGACTCCGGCCTTCTTGGCGCCTTGCCTGATCTTCTTGATGACGGCTGACCGCTTCACCAGTGTCGGCTAGGGTACCCTAGACACGCTAAGGTTAGGTAGCCTAGACATATGGTCGGCATGATCTCCGCTGGCGTGGCAGTCTGAGCGCGGCCACGCCGGGATGTCTCCCAGCCAGGAGGGCGTGGTACCTCTCTGCCAAGGGTTGAACAGCATGTCTACCACGCCGACTCCAGAGGTGTCGAACCTGAGCGCGCATTGGCCACCGTAGCCTGACCGCTGACTGGAGCTATCAGCGCAAGCAGCGCGACGAGTCCCTACGCCTTGATCTACGCGAGCCGCGTAGCCGCACCATGCGACACATCAGAGCGGAGCCATTGGGGACCATACGTCCTGCGCCGACGTGAACAACACGCACGTCGACCGCGCGTGCACACGGTGCCTGTACCCAGTCTGACCTGTAGAGATGCCTACTCCTACGTCCTGGGGGGTCAAGGGGCCGCAGGGTCAAATCCTGTCGTCTCGACCATATTGCCGCAGGCCAGAGGCCAGGTTCCCAAGTTGGGAACCTGGCCTCTTGATCGTTTGACCGTAGGATTGGATGTCAGGCCACACAGTAATGGTCCCAGAACCAACGCATCGCGTCCCGGCGTAGCCAGTAGCCGGTGGCGAACTGCTGGTAGGAGCCGGTGTCGAAGGCGGCGTCGGTGACCGGGTAGTACAGCAGCTGCCCGGCCACGTGTGGGCCGCCGCGTTGTTTGGTCATCAAGGTCAGCGCCGCGGTCATGTTGCCCCCGACTGAGTCGCCGGCAACGGCGATCCGGTTAGGGTCCAGGTCATGGTCACCGCCGTGCTCGCCGACCCATTCCAGCGCGGCGTAGAGCTGCTCGATCGCCACCGGGTAGCGCACCTCGGGAGACAGGTCGTAGCTGACAAACACCGTTGCGGCTTCGGCGCGGTTGGTCAGTTCGCGCATGAGTCGGTCGTGGGTGTGGCGGTCGCCGAAGACCCAGCCGGCGCCGTGCGTGTATGAGCATCACCGGGAGCAGGCCGACCGCCCCGGCCGGGCGGTAGATGGTGGATGGTGATGGACATCTGCCCGGTGGGGCCGCCGGGGATGGTGAGGTCTTCGGTGGTGGCCGCCGGTTTGGGGAACTCCCCGTCCTGGGCGGCATCGACGGTGCGCCGGCCTTCCTCGATCTTTTGAAGAAACGTTCGGCCTCGATGACTGATGCGCCGCCGAAACCGGCGGTGAGACACTTCCCTGTCGGAAAGCTGTTCCGCCGTCGATGATCGGGGTGAAGGGCCATACGAATGTCCGCTGGAGCGGCTGCGCGCTCCGCAGATGACCTCTCGGCGACGTCGACGTGGGCGCCGCTGCACCAGAGCGCATTTCGGAATTTGTGGATCGCTTCGTTCGCCAGCAACGTCGGGACCTGGATGCAGACCGTCGGCGCGCAGTGGATATTGATCGAACAGCACAGTGTGCCGACCCTGATCGCCTTGGTGCCGACAGCCTCGAGCCTGCCGGTGCTGCTGGTGACCCTGCCCGCCGGGGTGGACGCCGAAGGTGAACAGGGCAGGGCGATCCTGGCCGCTGCGCACCCCGAGATTTCTTGGACTCAGTTTGATGTTTTGGGCCACCCACGCGTTCGGAGCCACCCCATGAACGACCACATCAACGACCATCCCGCCTTCCCCACGATCCCCTACCAGGCGTGGCGCGACAGCATGGCCACGGTGCACCGCTTTGCCCAGCTGGTCGGCAAAATCCGCCTGGCGGCCAGCCCGCGACGCAACCACTGGTGGAACGTGCCCTTTCACGTGACCGGTCGCGGGATCACCACCCGTCCCATGGGCCGCAACCCGATCTTCACCATCGACTTCGACTTCCTCGACCACCGCCTGGACATCACCACCATCGACGGCGCTCGACATTCCTTTGCCCTGCCCGGCCTGTCGGTCGCCGAGTTCACCACAGCACTGACTTGTGGCCTCGATGCGGTGAGAGTGGATGTGGCCATCGCCCGCCCGTGCCCGTTCGACCTTCCCGACGCAGACCGCCCGTTCGCCCACGACACCGAACACCACACCTACGACACGGCGGCGGTCACTCGCTACTGGCGGGTGCTCAGCCAGCTCAACCTGCTCCTGGAGGAGTTCGCCGGCCGCTTTTCCGGCAAGACAAGCCCAGTGCACCATTTCTGGCACACCTTCGATATCGCGATGACCCGCTTCGCCGATCGCCATGTTGATCAACCACCGACGGTGGACTCGGTGACCCGGGAGGCCTATTCCCGCGAGGTGATCAGCTTCGGGTTCTGGTTCGGCGACGACACCTTCCCCGAGCCGGCCTTCTACTCCTACACCGCGCCCGAGCCTAACGGGCTGGCCACCGAACCCCTCACCCCCGCTACGGCCAGCTGGGTCGACCGCCGCGGCAGCCACCTGGCGATCCTGCGCTACGACGACGTGCGCACCCTGCCAGACCCGCACGCCACGGTGTTGGACTTCTATGAGTCCGCCTACCAAGCCGGGGCCCGCCGCGCCGGTTGGGACATCGACCGCTACGCCAGCCCCGGCGGCATCACCGATCCCCAGGCATACGTCCCGCACGCCGCACCGCAGCCGCAGGGGGCTGGGCCGGGCCCGCGGAAGCTACACGAATCCGCGGGCCCGGTCATTCAGTGAGGGATTATCCGATGCTCGTGGCGGAGATCCTCACCGACGGTTCCACTGGTGGCCATCCCACCGGTCGTGAACCCAACGGCGCTGGGCCTCATCCCAGGTCCAGCGGTCCCCCCGACAGTGCTCGTCGCCACGGTGGTTCCAGTCATCGCAATACTGGGACCAGTAGTCCCCCCGACGGTTCCAACCGCGGCCATCCCACCGGTCGTGAACCCAGCAGTGATGAGCCTCATCCCAGGTCCAGCGGTCCCCACGACAGGACCCCTCGCCACGGTGGTTCCAGTCATCGCAATAGTCCCAGTCCGCTCGGTAGATCTGGCTGGCGCTGAGTGGGGCCGCCTGCGGGGCTGGGGTGAGTGTGCTGGCCGATGCTGAGCCCACTCCGAGAGCCAGAGCGCCAGCGGTACTCAGGGCTAGGGCGCTGCCTCGAAGTGCCCTCCGGCCGAGATGCATGGTGAACCCTCCTCGATCGAGTGTGTACGGACCTACCTCAGAAGGGACGTTGGGTCACAAACATGGTTGTAGGAGATAACTAGGAGTTCGCTGGGAGTCACGGAGAGTTCGCGAGGACCTTCCGATCACTGCCACGACGAGCGAAGACTCACGATCATTGACGCCACGGTGAACGCGCTGGCCCGCAGTGTGTCCGTGACCATCCCCCCGCTGCCACAGCCGGCCTACCGTTCGCGGTGACCAACGCCGACCAGCGAGGCACCCAGCGGTACCTCGGGCGACCTTTGGTGACCCAACCCACTACTATCCGGGCCTGGCCCTGGAGCCCTCCCCGGAGCGAGGCCCGCCAGAGGCACGGTTGATCTTAGAGCCGGTTGTGCTCTGCTGCTCTGAAAATTCGCTACGTCCGCTTCTGTGGGCAGGACCGCGAACGCCTGCGTCGATCTGAACAGCCGCAGCAGGACGGCCGAGAGATTCCGGCGAGCCAGGCCACTGATTGATGATAGTGCCAGCGTCTCACCGGCTGAAGGGCATCATGATGACCATGCACAGCACGATCTCCGCTGGCACTGTCTGGGGTTGCCCATGCTGAGCCCTGTCCTCGCCGTCTTCGCTGCGCTGGGTAACGCGACGGCATCAGTGCTGCAACGTAAAGCCAACCGGGACGAGCCGGAAAGGCAAGCCACCGGCCTGGCGCTGCTCTGGCACCTAGTCCGCCGCCCGGTCTGGCTCGGGGGAGTCGCTGCGCTCGTCGTCGCGTTTCTGCTACAAGCCGCCGCGCTGGCTACCGGGCCGATCGTACTGGTCCAGCCGATCCTCGTGGTGGAGCTGGCATTCACCCTGATGCTGGCCAGCATGGTGTTCCACAGCCGGCTCCATGCGCGGGAATGGACCGCCATCGTGGGGATGAGCGTCGGGCTCGCCGGCATGCTTTATGCACTACAACCCGGCGGCGGTGACCCACACCGTGCGTCCCTCGGGGGCTGGGCCCTCGGCATTGCGGTCAGCCTCGCCGTAGCCAGCTTATTCGTCGTACTCGGTTACCGCGCCGAGGGCATCCGCCGCGCCGTCTACCTCGGGTTAGCTACAGGTATTGGTTTCGGTTTCGTTGCTGCCCTCGTCGCTGGAATCGGGGCGGCCTACGGTGCATCGGGCACCGGTGGCGTGCTCAGGGCGCCGCAGACTTATCTGGTGATCGTGTTCGGCCCGGGATTCTTCTTCCTGCTGCAGAAGACCTTGCAAGCTGGCCGATTAGTGGCCTCCCAACCTGCGCTCACTTTGTCCGAGCCCATGGTCTCCGTTGCATTCGGGATTGCGGTGTTCGACGAGCACCTTCGGGTCGGGATATGGTTGATCATCGCTCTGTTCGGTGCTGCGCTCATCATCGCCTGCACCGTTTTGCTGGCCCGTTCTCCTTTGCTCCGGAGCTCGGAGCGGACGGAATCGCATACTACAACGGCTAGCTCCCGATCCGTCTCGTCAAACAACGGCGGTCCCCCACCGGAGTCCGCTGAACCAGACTAGTGTCGCGTTTGGTAAAGTTCTGTACCCGATTGTGGCTACTTCTTGAAGCGTTCGGGTAGTTTGTTCCACAAATCCTCGATAGTCTTCGGTCGAGTGATCAGCTCGTCGACCAAGTCATTTGCTGTCTGCAATAGAAGCTCCAGCAGTGCTGGCCCCTCGGTATCGCCCAATACCATAATCACGACGTCATCTGGTTGGTCGTCGACGTGTAGTGCGCCATTGCCAGCCGCTCTCACAACATCGAGCATCCGTCCAAGGGATGTGCTTACCTTCAGCCTGAGTCGATCGATCCGCTTTTCTAGCTTGGCCCTTTTAGGAGCGTCTGGATCGATGACTTTAATCAGCCTTTCCAGTGTCGCCCGGGCTAACGCCGCGCCCGCCCGACGTGACACCGCCGCAACCGCAGCTGCTTCTATGAGGCTTATTCAGGGCGGCGTTATCGATCTTGTGAGACACCTGCTGAGCTGCAACGATCAGCCGTCGATCAAGATCGCTGAATAAGCCTCTATGTAGAGTGAGCGTACCTCGTCTGGCATATCCGCGTTCGGCATGGCGCTCAGCTTCTGGTGTGGATGAACCATGTTACCGTCACGCCAGATCGACCACCCCGAACAGCTACCACAACGCGCCGCTTTCCATAGGCTCGCGGGCGTTGGCATTGCCCCGTCGTACGCATCTTCGTACTCAAGATATCTCCAGGAATCTCCAAACTCGGATGGTTCACCATTTGGGTCTATGGGATAAACCAGAACCGTCCAGGACTGCTGGGCGAAGGCGCCGCACAGCGGACAGTCGAAACGGGGCTGATCGAGCCGTGGGGTCCGGTCGAACGTTGATATCACGAGGCCATGCTATGGCATGCGAAATACTGGCCTGCGGTTGACTTCCACAAGGTATGGTCCCGCACCTCGGTCGGGAGGCGTAGCGTGCCTCGGCTAGTCGACGACTATTCCGTCGAGGTGGAAGGCAGCGAGAGGCCGCGATACCCTCAGTCAACGCGACGCACGGCCGATCGGCGTTCGGGACGACGAAGCTCGGCCAATGATCCGGCCGCGCAAGGGCAACCAGGATGAGGAAGGGGCGGGTGTACGGTCGGAGCGCGGGAGTGATTGCCGCAACCGTCTGGCAGGTAGTTCCGCGCCCGTGTGTCTCGTATCGTGAATAGGGTCCGGTTCGAGGAGGTCCCCGATGGCGCAAGTCACCATCGACGTCGATGACGACGTCTTACGGCTGGTTGACGATGTCGCCAGGCGCGTCGGCCTGCCCCGCGAGGCCGTGCTCGCCCGAGCCGTACGGCGGGAAACTGCCGCCGGTGTGCTCGCCGAGCTGTTTCAGGGGCACGTGGAGGGTGTGTCCGACGACGAGGCCGAACAGATCGTCGAGACCGAGCGCGCCGCGATGCGCGCCGAGCGCCGAGCCGGGGGTCCGACCCAGAAGTGACTGCGCCACGTCGGGTGATGCCCGACCGCATGGTGGTCGACCCCAACGTGTCATCTCGGCGCTCATGGCGAAACCGGGGAGCCCCAACCTCGCCGTCACACAGGCTGTCACCACGAACAAGCTGATTCTCGTGGCCTGCCCCGCATTACTCCAAGAGCTATCGGATGTAGCGCACCGGGAGCGCTTCCGCCGATGGTTCAGCCTGGAAGACGCCCAGCGCCTGGTAGACGCACTGGCGCTAATCGCCGAGATGCACCCGGACCCGCTGACAGTTCCGTCGGTCTGCGCCGATCCCGACGACGACTATCTGTTCGCACTCGCCGATGCAGCCGACACGCGCGTCATCGTCAGCGGAGACCGCAAGGTGCAAGCCGTCAACATGCTGGGCATCGACGTCAGGTCGCCGCGTGTTGTGGCCGATGAAATGAACAAACTTCTGGCAATACGACACCCCTGGGGTCAGGAGTGACACCCGCTGGCATGGGTGAACGAGACGATGAAGTCGGGTCATGGCCGGGAACGAGACCACGCGAGATGACATCGCCGTATCATCCGTGCTGCCGAAGACCCATATCAAGATTAACCGTTCTGACTCGTTACGATCAAGGTGTCGTTGATCATGGCTTCCGTGACCGGTGCGGTGACGCAATTACCGCGTTTGAATACGAAAACTTCCAGCCCAGTCAAGTGCATGCCCGGCTGGGAGCCCTCGATAGGACTGACTACTCCAACGGGTGTTGCGGTAAACGTCGGGGCGAAGTGCATCGGCCCGGCATCTGTCGGGATGGTGATGGAGTACCTGCCGGATACCTGGCCTAAGACGCAGATGGCCGTGTAGGTGCCCTTGGTCCCGAAGGACCCAGGGCCTGTCACGCGGTGACCATTAAACGTTCCTGCACAAACGATAGATCCTGTCTCGTCCCCCGAGTCTAAGGTTCCCGAGCTTGTTGTCAGACTGATTCCTGGTGAAAAAGTGACATCTGCCCTGGTCGAACAGATTGCATTGGTTTTTCCTTCGGGTGCCGCCACACGGGGCGGGTGGATAGGCTCCGTAAGGACTGCAGCCGACGCAGGGAGCGTGCCGACGCTCAACAGTGCGGCTGTCATTACGGTCGCTAGGTGGGTCTGTTTAGTGAGGATCCGTCGCATGCAGTGCCGAACGACCCACCCGCTGTGAGGTACCCGGTGACGCCCGGCAAACCACTCGAAGGTGTCACAAGGGCACTAATAGGCACCAATGGGGATGGTGTGCGCGCTGGGTGACCTCACTCTCAGCGCCGCGCCGACCAGTCGCCTCCCACGGCTGGCCCCACTCCCCACGTTCACCCGATTGAGGTCAAGCGTGACGTACGTGACCGCATTTTCACCGTCTCTAGTCTTTCGACGCTGAGAGCTGAAAGAGCGGCCTACGGCAGAGATGGGAGCCGAACGGTGGCCGGAAACGAGATCACGCGAGATGACATCGCCGTCATAGGGATGGCCTGTCGATATCCTGGCGGGGCGAATACACCCGAGAGCCTCTGGGAGCTCATCAGGGAGGCCCGGGATGCCGTCGATGATTTCCCGGAAAACCGCGGGTGGGACACGGCGGCCTTGTACAGCCCCGAGTATGCGCGCCAGGGCGGGTTCCTGTATGACGCAGACTTGTTCGACGCGGCGTTCTTCAACATCGCCCCCGCCGAGGCGCTGGCGATGGATCCCCAGCAACGGATCCTGCTCGAAGTTGCGTGGGAGGCCATCGAGCGGACCGGCATCGTCCCCGCAAGCCTCAAGGGGTCCAGGACCGGCGTATTCATCGGGCTGATGCCCAATGAGTACGGCATGCCGATCTGGAAGTGGCAGCAGGGCGAAACCGCGGGGTACATGGCGACTGGGACGTCACCGAGCGTCGCCTCGGGGCGTATCTCGTATCTGCTGGGCCTTGAGGGCCCGGCCATCACCTTCGACACGTCCTGTTCGTCGTCTGGAGTCGCGATCCATCACGCGGTGCGCTCGCTCAGAAGCGGGGAGACGGACCTCGCGCTGGCCGGCGGGTGCAACGTCCTGGCCGGACCGGGCATGTTCGTGGACTTCGCCAAGAAGAACGCGCTGTCGCCCGACGCGAGGTGCCGGACGTTCTCGGACACCGCTAACGGCACGGTGTGGTCCGAGGGCGTGGGGATCCTCGTGCTCGAGCCCCTGTCGAGGGCCAGACGCCTAGGGCGCCGCATCGTCGGGGTGATCAAAGGGAGCGCGGTCAACCAGGACGGAGCGAGCAACGGCCTGACGGCACCCAGCGGCCGCGCCCAGATCAAGGTCATCAACCAGGCGCTGGCGGACGCGGGCCTTGCGCCCCAGGACATCCAGCTCGTGGAGGCGCACGGCACCGGCACCAAGCTCGGCGACCCGATCGAGGCCAACGCCCTCTGCGCGACCTACGGGCGGGCGGAGCGCGAGTTCCCGGTCTGGCTCGGCTCGTTCAAGTCGAATGTCGGTCACACCATGGCCGCGGCCGGAGTGGGCGGCGTCATCAAGTGCTTGCTGGCGATGAAGGCCCGAGAAATGCCGCGGACGCTGCACGTCGAAGGCCTCAGCCCGCACGTGGACTGGCCGGCGTCCGTGGACGTGCTGCGCGAGGGCAGACCCTGGCCGGCCCGCGATGGCGTCCGGCGCTGCGCGGTGTCCGCGTTCGGGGTCAGCGGCACGAACTCCCACATCATCCTGGAAAGCTGGGATGACAGCCCACCGGAAGCCGCGCCCGCCAACGGTTCGCCAGCGGGCGCGAACCTGCTGAAAATGTCGGCCAAGACTCCCTCGGCGCTGCGGTCCTATGCCCGAGCGCTCGCCGCGACGCTTGATTCGAGTACGGACCCCGTGCCGGCCATCGCGCACTGCCTGGCGACCGAGCGGGAGGACTTCGACCACCGCGCGGTCGTGATCGGTACGAGCCGGGAGGAGCTGCGCGAGGCCCTACAGGCGTTCGCGGCGGATCCGGAGGCCTCCTCAGTAATACACGGCGAGGGACAGCGAATACGCCGGCCGGTCTTCGTGTTCCCCGGTCAGGGATCCCAGTGGATCGGCATGGCCGCCGGACTCCTGGCCGAGTCCGAGGTTTTCCGGCGGCGCATCGAGGAATGCGCCACGGCATTCACGCCGCATCTCGACTACGACGTCCTGGCCGTGCTCTCCGGCGACGACCGCGACATCGACATGGAGCGCTCGGATGTCATCCAGCCGCTCATCTTCTCCATGATGCTGGGCTTGGCGGCCATGTGGCGCTCGGTCGGCGTCGAGCCGGCCGCGGTGATCGGCCACTCCCAGGGCGAGGTGGCGGCCGCCTGCTTGGCCGGCGCGCTCGACGTGGCGACGGCGGCCCGGGTCGTGGCTGTGCGGAGTCGGACGCTGGAGCGCGCCGGCCGCGGCGGCATGGTGGCCGTCGCCGCTTCCGTGGACGAGACGACGGCGCTGGTGGCCGACGTCGGCGCGGATCTCGTGATCGCCGCTGTCAACGGGCCGAAGTTCGTGGTGGCCTCAGGCGACGACGAGCCGGGTATCCAGCGTCTGCTCGACCGCTGTGACGGCCGCGGTATCTACGCCCGCCGGGTTCCTGTGAAGGTTGCCTCGCACTCCCCGGTGATGGCCGAACTGCGGGACCGGATCGTCGGCGAGCTGGCTGGTCTCACACCCGCAGCGGTCACGATACCGATGTTCTCCACGGTCGATGGCAAGCCGCTGCGCGGCGACGAGTTGGACGCCGAGTACTGGTATCGGAATCTGCGCAACCCCGTCACATTCGCGCAGACCATCGCGGACATGACCTCCCGCGGCTATGACGCCTTCATCGAGATCAGTCCCCACCCGGTGCTCGCCGGATCCATCCAGTCGGTCCTGGAGAGCCTGGGGAACAGCTCCCCAGTCTGTATGACCCTCAAGCGCGACCAGGGCACGCACGAACGTTTCCTGGCAGCACTCGGCGAAGCCTACGTGCAGGGCCATTCGATTGACTGGAGTGGCCTGCGAGCAGCGGCGCAGCTGCGGCATGTGGCCTCCGTGGAGCTGCCCACCTATCCCTTTGAACGCCAGCGGTACTGGCTGCCGATGGAGGTGGGCGCCGGGCGCACCGCTTCCGCTGAGAAGCCCGCCACCCTCCTCAAGGACGGAGGGCACCCGTGGATCTCCTCCGTCCTCGACACCGCCGACGGAACGGTCATCATGACGGGCCGGCTGTCCATCCGCAGCCATCCGTGGCTCATGGACCACTGGGTCCACGACACGATCCTGCTTCCCGGCACCGCCTTCGTCGAGCTGCTCCTGTCCGCCGGACGCGAGGTGGGCTGCGCGGGCATCGAGGAACTGCTGCTACGCGACCCGTTGTTGCTGCCGATGGACGGCTCGGCGGTGGAGATCCAGGTGTCGTTGGGATCGGCCGACGAGCAAGGCGCACGATCGGCCGCCATCTTCTCCCGCCCAGCGGGCGGGGACTGTTGGCTGCGCAACGCCGAAGGTCTGCTCTGCCCTCCCCCCAGCGTCGCGGCCGCGGACCCCAGCGCCACCTCGGCCATGCCCGATGCCCGCCCGCTAGCGGCCGAAAGCCTGTATGAGCTGCTCGGCGGCGTGGGATACGGCTATGGCGAGGCATTCCGGGGGGTGCGCTCGGGCGAGCAGCACGAAGACCGGGTCCGCTCACGCGTTGCCCTACCAGCTAAAGCCCTGATCAACCACAGCGGGTTCGCGGTCCACCCCGCGCTGCTCGACGCCGCGCTGCACGCCGCCCTTGGCTGCGGCCTGCTCGGCGAGGCCGGCGCGGGAGACATCGCCGTTCCCTTCGTCTTCAACGGCGTGTGGATGAGCCGGGAGATTGGAGACAGTGCCAACGGCCCCGGAGAATGCTATGCCACCGCGACGCGCGCCGGCCCGGATGCGATTACTGTCACCCTGACCGACAACGCCGGCACGACCCTGCTCGCCATCGAGCGAATGAGGGTCCGTGGGCTGAAACTGTCCCAGGACGCGGAACCGGACCCCGATCAAGCCGGTCTGTACGAGATCCAGTGGGACGAGCCGGCCGACGCTGATGCCCCCGTCGGCGACTACCGCCTGTGCGTGGTCGGCGCGGGGGAGGGGCCGCTCACGGCGCTGGTGCGGGACGCGGCCCGCGGGGTCTCGGTCGCCACCCTCCAGGAGGCGCTCATGATCGTCACGGGTGGCCGGGCGGCGTGGCAGGTCGTCGTACCGTGTCCGGTCTCCGGTGCCGGCCTGCGCGAGCAGATCCACGCCTCCGCGCAACGCGTCCTCGACACGACCCAGGACTGGGTTCGCGCGGAGGGCCTGCCGGATGAGGTCCTGCTGACCTTCGTCACCCGGGACTCGATCACGGTGCCCGGCGACGAGGCCTTCGGCCTCGCGGACAGCGCCGTGTGGGGAATGGTCCGCTCCGCGCAGTCGGAATACCCCGGGCAGTTCAGGCTCGTCGACGTCGGGGGGACCGAGCCGGTGGATGCTACGGCCGTGCGCAGCGCGTTGCGGCGCACCGAGCCCCAGCTCGCCGTGCGAGGCGGGAAGGTCCTGCGGCCGCAGCTCGCCGCGTACGAGGCGTCCCGCATCGAGCTGTTCGACGGGAGCGCGGGCGCGGTCGTGATCACTGGTGGTACCGGCACCATCGGTCGCGCGGTGGCGAAGCACCTGGCGACGCAGTGGGGAGTCGGTGCGCTGGCGCTGCTGAGCCGGAGCGGGCCGCGCTCGTCCGGAATCGCCGAGCTGCGCGCCGAACTGGCGCAACTCGGCGCCACGGTGCAGGTGATCGCGGCCGACGCCGCAGATCCGGACGACCTCCGCAGGGCGCTCGCCGAGGTCCGGGCCGAGCATCCGATCATCGGTGTGGTGCACGCGGCTGGCGTCCTCGACGACTCGATCATCGCCACCATGACACCCGATCAGCTCCACACGGTGCTCACGAGCAAGGTCGACTCAGCGCTCCACCTGGATGCCGCGACGCTGGACGACACGCTGCAGTTCTTCATGGTGTTCTCGTCACTGTACGGGATCTTGGGCGGGCCCGGGCAGGCCAACTACGCCGGGGCCAACACGTTCCTGGATCAGTTCGCCGCGTGGCGACGTTCGAAAGGCCGACCGGCCACCGCCGTTGCCTGGGGCTTTTGGGCGCAGGCGTCGGGAATGACCGGCCATCTCAACGAGAGCGACCTGCTCAGGCTCCACCGCAACGGCATGGGCTCCTTAACGGTGTCGGAGGGACTAGCCCTCTTCGACACCGCGCTCACCAGCGGGGCGGGCGCACTCATCGCCGGGCGGCTGGCGTTCCCCGATGCCGCAGGGCCCGACGGCCTGGATGCGCCCTTCCTGCTGACCACGCTCGCCGACCGGCGCGCGAAAAACGACCGGCGCGCGAAAAACAGGAACATCGACAACAGGCACCAGACCACGCTCCGGCCCGCACCCGCCCCGCAGCCGAGGGTGCCGTCCGCGCCCGAGCAGCCGCGCGGGGAAGAAGAAGGGGACGGCGACGGCGGCGTTCTGGCCCTGCTGGCGTCTGCGGAGGCCTCGGGCGAGCAGCGGGTGGCGGCGCTGGTCGCGCTCGTGAAGCACTGCGTCGCCGACCTGCGTGGGGTCAAGCCCGAGCAGGTGGACGCCGGGAAGTCGTTTTATGAGATGGGTTTCGACTCCCTGACCGCGATGGAGCTCAGGACGAGGCTTGGGCGCAAGCTCCAGACGCGCCTGGGCGCCACCGTGGTCTTCGATTATCCGACTCCGGATGCCATCGCCCTGCACCTCGTCGAGTTGTTCGCCCAGCCTTGCGCCGAAACCCACCCGGCGCCTGCGCCCACACGCCCTGCCACGCCGAGCGGCGCCGAATCGGAGCCGTTTCCGCTGACCAAGCTGCAGGAGGCCTATCTGGCGGGCCGGACTGGCGACTTTGAGTTGGGGAACGTGTCAACCTACCTGTACCTCGAGGTCGACCTCGTCCGGTTCAACGTGACAGCGGCCGAGCGGGCACTGCGGCTGCTCGTGCAGCGGCACGAGATGCTGCGAGCCGTATTCGATCCTGCGGGCACCCAGCGAGTGCTGTCCGACGTCCCGGCCTACTCAATCCTGGAAGAGGACTTGAGGCAGTTGGGCGCCGATGAGCGGGCGGCGCGGCTCGTGAGCATCCATGAGGAGCTGAAGGGGTATCAGTTCGACATTTCGCAGTGGCCCCTGTTCGTCGTGCGGGCCACGCGCCTCGACGACGCCGTGACTCGCCTGCACGTCGGTATCGACGTGCTGATCTCAGACGGGGCGAGCAGCGCTTCGCTGTTCAACGAGTGGAGCCGGCTCTACCGGGACCCGGCCGCCGCGCTGGAGTCACCGGGCGCTTCATTCCGCGATTACGTGCTCAAGGTGCACGAGTACTGCGCCTCGGAGTGGATGGAGCCGAGCAGACAGTACTGGCGCAGCCGCGTCCGGTCCCTGCCCCCCGCCCCGGAGTTTCCCCTCGCCGTCAGGCTGGGTGACGTCACGGTGCCCGCGTTCAGTAACCGGTTCATCCGGATCGACGCGCCCGACTGGGAGATGTTTAAGCGCAACGCGGCGGCGGCGAGCCTCACGCCGTCGAGCGCGGTCCTCGCCGCGTACTGCCACGTGCTGGCCCGATACTCCAAAACTCCCCACTTCACGGTCACCGTCCTGGTCTCCCTGCGGAAGGCCTTCCCCGAGGTAGACACCTCCACGGTCGTCGGCAACTTTTCCTCGACCAGCCTCCTTGAGGTGCACGTCGATCTGGCCGCGTCGTTCCAGGAGGTCGCGGCGGGGATTCAGCGGCAGCTCATGCGCGACATGGAGCACTCCGCATACTCGGGGCTGGATGTCCTGCGCGACCTGAGCCGCCTGGACGGAGACGCCGGCCGGGCGCGGATGCCCGTGGTCTTCAACAGCACGATAGGCAGCTGGGCCCAGCCCACGAGTGCTTCGTCGCTGGGGCTGGTCAGCGCCCTGGGCCGGCTGGGAGAGTCGGGAACGCCGGTGTGGAGCGGGACGCGCACCCCCCAGGTCATCCTCGATCACCAGGCCTTCGAGGAGGAAGGCTGCTTGATCTTGAACTGGGATGTGGTGGAAAAGGTCTTCCCGGCGGGTGCCGTGGACGGCATGTTCGCCGCATACGAAAGGCTTATTCGTGAACTCTGCCGTTAAGTCCGCCTGGGCGAAACGCGCCTGGGCGAACGACGTCGAGCTTGACCACAAGCCGCTGGTGGATACGGGCCCCGACCAGGTCTGGGCACCGCAGGCACACGCTCTTTTGCACCACCGGTTCGTCGAACAGGCGGCCCGTCGCTGCGCATTCCCCGCCGTGATATCGCGGGAGCGTTCGCTGACCTACGGCGAGCTGGACACCGAATCGACTCAGGTGGCCGCTCGTCTGGCGCGCAGCGGCGTCGGCGTGGGTTCCCTGGTCGGCGTGGTGATGGAGAAGGGCTGGGAGCAGATCGTCGCCTGCCTCGGTGTGCTGCGCAGCGGAGCCGCCTATGTCCCCGTCGATCCACGGTGGCCCAGCAAGAGGCTGCATAACCTGCTGGAGTCGGCGGAGGTATCCCAAGTCCTGACGCAGCCTCAGTTCCGGGACAGCCTCGAGTGGCCGAAGGCGGTGTCGGTATCGCCGGTCGAGCGGCTGGCCGCGGACGCCGTCGTCGGCACTGTGCCCCAGGTAGCGGTCTCCTCAGGCGATCTCGCCTACGTGATCTACACGTCCGGATCCACCGGCGTCCCCAAGGGCGTGATGATCGAGCACGGCCCCGCCGTCAACACCGTGCTGGACGTAAACCACGAGCTCTCGCTCACCGCAGCCGACCGGGTCCTGGCGCTGTCGGCCTTGAACTTCGACCTCTCCGTGTACGACATCTTCGGTCCCTTGTCGGTCGGCGGCGCGGTCGTGATCCCCTCGCCCGGCGACGAGCGGGAGCCCGGCAACTGGCTGCGGCTCATGGCGGATAGCGGCGTCAGCGTGTGGAACAGCGTGCCCGCGTTGATGGCCATGCTCTGCGAGCATGCCAAATCCGCCCCGCTCCCGCCGACTCTGCTCGGCCCGCGCGCCGTGCTGCTCAGCGGCGACTGGATCCCGGTGTCGCTGCCCGCCGACATCTGGGAGCTCTTCCCGGACACCACGCTGTGGAGCCTCGGGGGAGCGACCGAGGCCTCCATCTGGTCGATCTGGCACCGCATCACACCCGCGGACGCGTCGATGGCCTCGATCCCGTACGGCGTATCGATGAAGAACCAGCGCGTGTTCGTGGCCGACGCAGCGATGCGGCCGCGCCCGCACTGGGTTCCCGGTGAGATCTACATCGGGGGCGTCGGGCTCGCCCGCGGGTATCTGGGCAACGCGGCCCAGACGGCCCAGAGCTTCGTCGTCGACCCGGCCACCGGGACACGCCTGTACCGGACCGGTGACTGGGGGCGGCTGCTGCCTAGCGGTGAGATCGAGTTCCTCGGTCGCGAGGACATGCAGGTCAAGATCGGCGGCCACCGGATCGAGCTGGGCGACGTGGAGTCGGCGCTGCTCAGCTGCGCCGGTGTCCGCGGGGCGGTCGGGACCGTCTGCGGCGATCGCGGCAAGACGAGGCTGATCGCGCACGTCCTGCTGGAACCCGGTGTGCGCCAGTCCGGGCTGGAGCTGAAGAAACAGCTCGAGAAGGTGCTCCCCACCTACATGGTGCCTGCGGTCATCGCCGTCAGGGACGAGTTCCCGCTGACGGCCAACGGCAAGCTGGACCGCGCGGCACTGCGCCACGTTCCGGACGAGGCGGCTACCACGGGCGACGTCGAGCTGCCGGCGGACGCCGACGAGAAGCTGCTCCTCACGATCTGGACCAGGTTTTTCGACGCGCCAGCGCTATCGGTCACGGACAACTTCTTCGACCTGGGCGGCGACTCGCTCAAAGCCGTCCGTTTGGCTTCGGTACTGCGTCGCGAGGCTGGCGTGGAAATGCCGGTGTCCGCCCTCTTCGGTTCGCCGGACATCCGGTCGCTGGCCCAGCGGCTGCGGGAGCTACGCGCGTCGGCGGGCGGGCGCGACCACCGTCGGGTCGTGGTGCCGATCCATGCCGAGGGAACTGCCGTCCCGCTGGTCTTCGTACACCCCGTCGGCGGGGACGTCCTGTGCTATTCGGAGCTCGGGAAGCGGCTCCGCGACGACCAGCCGTTCTACGCCCTCCAGTCGCGCGAGCGGCCTGAGGAGGAGCCCACTCTGGAAGAGCTGGCAGCGGACTACGCCCGGGCCGTCCTGCGCGACGTGCCCGGGCCCAGGTACCGGCTCGGCGGATGGTCCATGGGCGGGGTCCTCGCGATGGAGCTGGCGCGCGAGCTGAAAGCGCATGGTTGCTTGATCGACTTCGTCATCGCGATCGACGTGCTCGAAGGGCCCCGCCAGCTGCGTCAGCCCCTCGATGGCCACCGGGGTCTGCTTTCCTGGCTCGGGCGGGACCTCGCGGGTTTGACTGGCCTTCCGTGGTTCCCCGGCGACGAGGGCGCTGTCGGTTCGCCGTCCGCGCTGTTCGAGTCGCTGCGTTCGCAGGGCGTTCTCCCGATGGACATCGACCCGAGGGAGTTTGAGGCCATGTTCGCGCGTTTCGCGTCGAACGCGCGGGCGCTGTACGGATACCGCCCGGAGCCGTTCGACGGACCGGTGTACTTCCTGCGGGCCGAATCGGGAGCCACATCCCAGGCCGCTGCAGGCTGGCGGTCCGTGTGTCGAGGCCGCTTTGACGAGATCGTCGTGCCCGGCGATCATTACACCGTGCTCAAGTCGGCGAACGTCGATGCTGTGGCCGCAAGGATTCGCAGCATCCTCACCGGCCGTCTTGCGTGAGATCCCGCTCTCCCTTTCTCATGACATAGGAGTGTGATGACTCGCCCAGCGGTACTGGAGTCGGGGGTGAAACCCACCAAGGCGGCCGGCCGGCCGGTGGGGGGTGCAGCCGGGTCCGGCGGGAACGCGACCTCTGGGGGAGGTTGGGGATTGCCGCTCGCAGTGCTGATCATTGGGATGTTCATGTCGATGCTGGATACGAACATCGTCAATGTGGCGATCCCCGCTATTCAGAATGAGTTCGGGGGGACCACCGACGACGTGCAGTGGGTCCTCACCGCGTACACGCTGACGCTAGGCGTTGTGGTACCGGTCACTGCGTGGCTGGGTGACCGCTTCGGGCTAAGCCGGTTATACAACGTGGCGCTGCTGACGTTCGTTGTCGGGTCAGTGCTGTGCGGGCTGGCCTGGAACCTGCATAGCCTGGTGGCCTTCCGAATCGTGCAGGCAGTCCCGGGCGGCATTCTCCCGGTGGTCACCATGTCGATCCTGTATCGGATCGTCCCCCGGGAGCAGTTTGGCGCCGCGATGGGCATATATGGCCTAGGGATCGTGTTCGCCCCAGCGGTCGGCCCGACGTTAGGCGGCTATCTGGTCGAGTACGTGGACTGGCGGCTGATCTTCTTTATCAACGTGCCCGTCGGGATCCTGGGTGTGGTGGCCGCGGTGCTGGTGCTGCCCCGATTCCCGAGGCTGGCCCGGCGACGGTTCGATGTGCTGGGTTTCCTCACCGTGGCGGGTGGGTTGTTCGCACTGCTACTGGCGGTGTCGGAGGGGGAGTCCTGGGGATGGTACTCCTACCCGGTCCTGGGTCTGATCACCTTCGGCGTGCTGAGCCTGGCGTTGTTCGTGGTCATCGAGCTTGAGGTTTCCGACCCCTTGCTCGATATCAGGGTATTCCGCTACTGGCCGTTTACGAACTCGCTGCTGTTGCTTGCGGTACTGATGATTGTGATGTTCGGGGTGCTGTTCTATATGCCGTTGTTCCTGCAACAGGTCCGGGGCCTGGGAGCGTTCAATGCCGGACTCACCGTGCTGCCCCAAGCGTTGGTGATGGGAACCCTAATGCCAATCGCCGGGCGGGTCTACGACCGCATCGGGCCCCGCTGGCTGGTGACGATCGGCTTGGCGATCGCCGCCGGTGGCACCTATCTGCTGCACACGCTGACCCTAGACACTCCTCGCGAGCACATCATGTGGTGGCTGGCGATATTAGGTGCCGGCCTGGGGATGGCGACCATGCCGATTTATACGGGGGGCGTCGCGGTCGTCCCGATGACCCACGTCAACACCGCCAGCGCGCTCAACAACGTCATGCAGCGGGCCTCGGCTGCGCTCGGGTTGGCCACGCTCACTGCGATCCTGACCACCCAGCAGGCCCAGCAGCTGGCCGCACGCGCCGCATTACTGCCTGCGCACACCCCCACCCCGCACCTCGGCCCGGGCGTCCCGGACTGGATGGGCGTGTACGCCACCTACCGGCTGACGACGATGCATGTGTTTGTCGGAGCGATGGACGACCTGTTCCTGATCACCGCTGGTCTCAGCGCGTTGGGCGCGGTGGGGGCGCTGCTGCTGCGCTCCGGACCCGCCCCCGCCCCGGCTGGTTCCCCACCGGCGCAGCGAGCACCCTCACCGGCGACACCGAGCAACGACAGCCCAGCCCAACAGACCAGAGGGCAACTCGACGTGGGGGTCGACGCTTCTTCCGTTCACATCGCCTCAGGGGATGGATCATCGTGACTAGAACCCGAACCGAAGCCCTGGCTCAGCGGACCGAGCTCGACTCTCCGGTAGTTGTGGTCGGGGCGGGCCAGGCAGGCCTCGCCGTGAGCCACGGGCTGATCAACCTCGGCATCGACCACGTCGTTGTGGAACGGGCCCGTATTGGCGAAACCTGGCGTGGTCTTTGGGACAGCTTCTGCCTGGTGACACCGAATTGGACGATGTGCTTGCCGGGCGCTCCCTATGTGGGCGACGATCCCGAGGGCTTTATCCCACGGGATGACATCGTCCAGCACTTGGAACGGTACGCGTCGACCTTCGGTATGCCCATTCGTGAGGGAGTGGCTGTCGACAGCATTGAACCCGCAGAATCGGGCGGGTTCCTGCTCCGCACCTCGGTAGGCGACGTGCACGCGGAGGTCGTTGTCGTGTGCACGGGCGCCTATCAGCGGCCGCATCGCCCCGATATTGCAGCTGCGTTCCCGCCGGGCGTGCTCATCATCGATGCCGAGGACTACCAAAATCCCGCCCTACTTCCGCCGGGGAGGGTCCTCGTGGTGGGCAGCGGTCAAGCCGGTTGCCAAATCTCGGAGGAGCTGCATGAGGCGGGCCGTGAGGTGTTTCTCGCCTGTGGGCGGGCGCCATGGGCGCCGCGGCGCCTCGATGGTCGAGACATCGTTACCTGGATTACCGAGACCACCTTCTTGGACACGCCGCTGCGCGCTTTGCCCTCACCCGCAGCTCGGTTGGGCGCCAATCTGCAGGCCACGGGGCGTCAAGGCGGCCATGACCTGCACTACCGCACGTTGCAGGCGATGGGTGTGCAACTCCTGGGCCACTTGGTTGGTATAGATGGGCATCGGGCATCCTTCGCCGGTGATCTAGCCGACTCGGTGGCCTTCGGCGATGCGCGCTACCGCGACATCCGACAGGTGCTCAACGAACAGCTCAGCGCCAAGGGTAAGCGGGTGCCCACGTTACCCGACCCCTCACCATTTCACGCGGACCCGCCCCACGAGGTAGACCTTGACGACTTCGGCGTGGTGATTTTTACCAGTGGATACCGCCCCGACTACGCGCGCTGGATACGGTTTCCGGCTTTCGACGCCCTGGGTTTCCCACTCACCGACAACGGTGCGAGCACCGTAGTCCCCGGCCTGTTCTTCTGCGGCGTCCACTTCATGCGCAAGCGCAAGTCCTCATTGCTGGTCGGCGTGGGAGAGGATGCTGCTATCGTGGCGCACTCTATCGCCCGCAACCGGTCGGGGCACGATGGCGCATCGTTGAGTTTGCACAGTTCTTTTTTCTGATCGCTGCTTTGTCCTAGTCGCTGTGGCCTGGTTGCTCGACATGAGCGTGTCCAGCGACGGTCAGCTGGCACCGACCATCGACGCAGGAACGCCGCAACCGGCTCATCGAGATGGTCTCCAACAGCCCGATCGCCCAGCATGTCGGACACCCCCGCAGGGCGAGCAGGCCAACCGGTGCGAGCAGCAGGCTGCCCAGCCCGAGTACCGGAATGAGCGCGACCGCAGCGATCAGCGCGCCGAACCCAACCACGCCGCGTACTAAGTGCCGGGGCAGCGATGTGCTGGCAAAACTCGGATTGTTAGTCATCGTTGGTCTCCTTGAGCGCATCAGGGGTGTCCTGGAGCAGGTGATGGACTGTTGCCCGGGCGCGATGCAGCCGCGACTTCATCGCGGCCATGCTGAGGCCGAGCGCCTCGGCGACCATCCGGCCGCTGTATCCTTGGATGTCCCGCATGATCAGCACACGCCGCTGGTCAGCGGGCAAAGCGACGATCGCTGCTGCCACCCGGTTGGCTTCCAGACGTTGCAGCGCTTCGTCCTCGGCCGAGACCATGGTGGAGTCCGGAACCGGCTCGTCGCGGCGCAACGTCAGTCGCCACTGCCGTAGGCACTCGTGGCGGACAATGCGAAACATCCACGACGCCAGTGCAGCGGAGGCCCGCAGCGTCCCGATCTTGCGGTAGAGAATGGTCAACGCCTCCTGGGCGGCATCCTCAGCGTCCTCAGGCGAAGCACACAGGGTGTGGGCGAACCGCCGCACGTGGGGGTGCGAGCTGGACACCAGGGCGGCAATCGACTCGGCGTCACCCTCCTGGGCGGCGGCGATCAGTTGCGCGTCGGGCCAGGTCGCCTCAGCCACGTGAGCGACTCCGTCGGCGCAGCACAATGATGCTGCAACAGCTGATGAGCGCAGCGATGATAACAACTGCAGCGATGGTCATGATGGTCACAACAGCCTCCGGGTTCTGGGCCGACCCTGTGGTCAGCGTAGGTATGTATGAGAGGCGCGAGCCTCGGCAAAGGATTCACCGCACCGCCAAGACCGTGCGAGGGGGGTTCGGGAGGTGCGTAAGCATCTCCCCATCGGCTGATGCGGGGGCCTAGACTGCGGCGGACACGACCCGACCGCCGCGGAGGCACTGGTGCCGCAGCCCGCTCTGCCAGGCCTGCGCAAGGTATTCATCGCCAACCGTGGGGAGATCGCCGTCCGGGTGATCCGGGCCTGCCGGGATGCCGGGCTGGCCAGTGTCGTCGGCTACGCCGACGCCGACCGCGACGCGGTGTTCGTCACGCTGGCTGATGAGGCGTTTGCGCTGGGCGGCGCCACCCCAGCGGAGAGCTACCTCCGGGCGAGCACACTGCTCCAGGTCGCGGCCCGCGCCGGCGCGGACGCGGTGCACCCCGGGTACGGGTTCCTCGCCGAGAACGCCGACTTCGCCCAGGCGGTGATCGACGCTGGACTGATCTGGATCGGACCCAGCCCGCAGGTGATCCGTGAGCTCGGGGACAAGGTCAGCGCCCGGCAGCTGGCCAGCAAGGCGGGAGCGCCGCTCCTGCCGGGCAGCAGGGATCCGGTGTCGGGACCGGACGAGGTGGTGGCGTTCGCCGCTGAGCACGGCCTGCCCGTGGTCATCAAGGCCGCCTTCGGCGGTGGCGGGCGGGGCCTGAAGGTGGCCCGCACCCTGGCGGAGATCCCCGAACTGTTCGACTCCGCGGTGCGTGAGGCCGTTGTGGCCTTCGGGCGCGGCGAGTGCTTCGTGGAGCGCTACCTGGAGCGGGCCCGGCACGTCGAGGCGCAGGTGCTGGCTGATCAGCACGGCACCATCGTGGTGGTCGGCACCCGGGACTGTTCCCTGCAGCGCCGGCACCAGAAGCTGGTGGAGGAGGCCCCGGCCCCGTTCCTGTCCGAGCAGCAGCGGCGCACCATCCACGAGGCGGCTCGGGCGATCTGCGCCGAAGCGGGCTACACCGGCGCGGGCACCGTCGAGTTCCTGGTGAGCCCCGAGGGCACCATCTCCTTCCTTGAGGTGAACACCCGGCTGCAGGTCGAGCACCCGGTCTCGGAGGAAACCACCGGCCTGGACCTGGTGGGTGAGCAACTGCGGATCGCAGCCGGCGAGCGACTGAGCATCTCCGCTGACCCACCACCCCGCGGCCACGCCATCGAGTTCCGGATCAACGCCGAGGACCCGGCCCGGGGGTTCCTGCCCGTCCCCGGTGTCCTCACGGTGTTCGATCCGCCTTCCGGGCCGGGGGTGCGGCTAGACGCCGGGGTGCGCGCCGGCAGCGTCATCGGCGGTCAGTTCGACTCGATGCTGGCCAAGCTCATCGTCGTCGGCGCGGACCGCGAGCAGGCCCTGGCGCGCTCCCGGCGGGCCCTGGCCGAGTTCACCGTCGAGGGCCTGCCCACCGTCATCCCCTTCCACCGGGCGGTGCTGGACGACCCGGCCTTCGCCGCTCCCGACGGTGAGCAGTTCGCGGTGCACACCCGGTGGATCGAGACCCAGTTCACTGCGCAACTGCCGCCGCAGGACCCCCCGACGCAGCCACCACCACCGGCGCCGTGGCAGACCGTGATCGTAGAGGTGGACGGCCGGCGGCTGGAGGTTTCGCTGCTGGGCGAGCTGGCCCTGGGCGCTGGCGCGGCCAGCCGGGCCAGACCTCGCCAGCGCCCTAGTCACCGGGCGGCCGTGGTCTCGGGCGGGGATGTCATCGCGCCCATGCAGGGCACCGTGGTCACGGTCGCGGTCTCCGAGGGAGACCTGGTTAACACCGGTGACCTCATCGTGGTGCTGGAGGCGATGAAGATGGAGAACCCGGTCACCGCGCATACGGCCGGCACCGTCACCGGCCTACGAGTGCACGCTGGGGCTTCGGTCACCCAAGGCACCGTCTTGTGCACGATCACCGCCTGACCCGACCCCGCCCGGTTTGAGGGCAGGCGGGCGGGGGGTCAGCTGACGGGCACGAGGAGCTGGGGACGCGCCTCCGGGGCGGCGCCGCGGCGGGCGTCGGCGGTGGAGTCGTCGGCCTCACGCTGCGACTCACGCTCGGCGGCCACCCGGGCCAGGTAGATCTGCACCTCCCGGTGCCGCGCTGGCACGTCCCAGCCCAGCACCTCGCCCATCAGCTCGGCGACCTCAGCGGCGCACGCCTCGCCCCGGTGCGGGTACTCGATGGAGATCCGGGTACGCCGGGTCAACACGTCCTCCAGGTGCAGGGCCCCCTCATGGATGGCGGCGTGCACCACCTCGACCCGCAGGTAGTCCGGTGCCTCGCGCAGCGGCGCGAGCAGGTCAGGGCGTTGCGCGGCCAGGGCCAGCACCTGGTGCACCGCCGAGCCGTAGCGGTCCAGCAGGTGCCGCAACCGGTAAGGGTGCAGCCCGTGCCGGGCGGCTAGCGCCTCAGCCTGATTGACCAGGGCGTGGTACCCATCCGCTCCGAGCAGCGGAACTTTGTCGGTGATCGAGGGAGCAACCCGCCCGGGCAGATCGGGCACGGCTGCGTTCACCGCGTCAGCAGCCATCACCCGGTAGGTGGTATACTTGCCGCCGGCGATGGCCACCAGGCCGGGGACCACCCGGGCGACCGCGTGCTCCCGGGACAATCGCGAGGTCTGCTCGCTCTCCCCGGCCAGCAGCGGCCGCAAGCCGGCGTAGACGCCCTCGATGTCGCCGTCGCTCAGCGGGGTGATCAGCACGGCGTTGACCGTGTCCAGCAGGTAGTCGATGTCCGCGCGGGTGGCCGCGGGATGCGCCAGGTCCAGGCTCCAGCCGGTGTCGGTGGTGCCGACGATCCAGTGGCTGCGCCAGGGGATGACGAACAGCACCGACGTCGCGGTGCGCAGGATCAGCCCGGTCTCCGACACGATGCGGTCCCGGGGGACCACGAGGTGCACCCCCTTAGAGGGCCGGATCCGGAACCGGCCCCGCCCCCCGGAGAGCCGCTGGATCTCATCGGTCCACACGCCGGTGCAGTTGAGCACCGCGTGCGCCTGCACGTCGGTCTCCGCGCCGGTCTCGCAGTCCCGCACCCGGACCCCGCAGATCCGGTCCGCCTCTCGCAGGAACCCGATGACCTGGGTGGAGCTGCGCACCACGGCGCCATACTGGGCAGCCGTGCGGGCCACCGTCATGGTGTGCCGGGCGTCGTCGGTGATCGCGTCGTAGTAGTGCACCCCGCCGACGAGCGCGTCCCGGCGCAACGCCGGCGCCAATCTCAGCGCCCCCGCCCGGCTGAGGTGGCGCTGGCCCGGCACGGATTGGGCCCCGCCCAGCGTCTGGTACAGCGCCAGCCCAGCGGCGACGTAGGGCCGTTCCCAGAGTCGGTGAGCCAGCGGGTACAGAAAGCTCACCGGCTTGACTAGATGCGGCGCCAGCCGGGTGAGCATCAGCTCCCGCTCGTGCAGCGCCTCCCGGACCAGCCCGAACTCCAGCTGCTCCAGGTAGCGCAGGCCGCCGTGGAACAGCTTGGAGGACCGGCTGGACGTGCCCGAGGCGAGATCCCGGGCTTCTACCAGCGCCACCGTGAGGCCCCGGGTGGCGGCATCCAAGGCCGCGCCCGAACCCACTACCCCGCCCCCGATGACCACGACGTCGAACTGCTCCTCGGCCAACCGCTGCCAGTCCGCCGCTCGCTGCGCCGGGCCCAGCTGCCCGGGAGCGGACCAGCCGAGGGGCTGCTGGTGCTCATGCTGTGTCTGCTGCACCGCTCGTCCCACCCCCATGGTGTTAGGCCGTTTGCCTGCTGCACGCTACCGCGTGCCGGCCGTTGGCGTGGTCGGCATTACGCTGCGCTGGTGGAGTGGACGCCGAGCCGGATCCGGCTGTTCCGGGAAGTGGGGTTGTGCCTGCCCCAGGATAAGTTCTCCACAGCGGCTGCGGCCGCCGGCTATGGGCCGAGGTATTGGGAGTAACGCCCCCTACGACGCCGTCCTCCGCCCACATCGCCGCCATGGGATGATCGCGGCTCGGTAGGGGCGCTACCATCCGCGCCACGATAAATCGCTGCATGCTGGGAGGTCATGCTGTGACGTCGCCCGACCCACGTGCGGTCGCGGCGCGGATCAAAGCTGAGACGGGCATCGATGTGCTCGATAGCAGCGCCGATGCCGCGGCAGCCACAGCTGCGATGCGGCGGGCCGGGCGCCAGGTTGCCGGAACGTGCGGCGCAAGCCTGGTCGGCACGCTGGCACTAATCTGTATCGTCCTTGCGTTCGCGCCCGGCAACGCCTCGGTAGGTTTGCGCGCCGTGTTCGGCGTCATCGGCGTTGCGCTGGCAGCCGCCGGCACCGTGCTGATGGTCTGGGCTTGGCGCACCCCCGCCGCCTACACCGAGCTGTACGTCAAGCGGCAGCAAGCCCAGCAACGGTTCTTCACCGAGATCGGGCAGCCACAGCCCAGCCCATTCGTGGCCGCTAACTGGCTCACTCGCAAAGCCATGATTGCCTTCAGCACGCCCAGTGAGGTACGGGCGATGCGCGCTGCGGAAGCAGCCTCCCGTCAAGGGCTGCCAGACAATCCGGAGAAATCCTGATGGCCGACCTCAAGGTGGACGACGCCGGGCTCCAGAGCCTGCTCAGCAGCCTGCGGTCCTTCGCCGACACCATGCAGGAAGCCACCTCGTCTCTCGGGTCTGCTCAGGCCCGCGGCCTCGGGCACCGCGAACTCGAATCGGCCGCCGATCACTTCGCGGGCGAGTGGGCCTACGGCATTGGGCAGCTGCGCGAAGCGTCGACCAATGTCGCCAAACAACTCGAAGACGGCATTCGCGGCTACGGTGACTGCGATATCCAGCTCGCCGACGAGATGCGCAAGGCGATGAAGAAGCCGTGACCAGTTACTACCCCACCCTGGGTTTCGATCCTGCGCCCGGCGATGTGGATGTCGTGCACAACGTGCACGACATCATCTCACGGGTCGCGGGTCGGCTCAGTGCGGCCAGTGGTGCCCTCCGCCAGCTCGGCCGCAGCGATGGCGTGTGGCAGGGCCAGGCCGCGCAGGCGTTCGCCCGGCGCATTGGCGAGCTGCCCCAGCACCTGGCCGACGGCGAGAACTCGATGAGCGCTGCGTGCCGGGCCCTGAGCACCTGGTCGGCGGAGTTGGTCGAGTTTCAGCGCCGCGCGGCGGCGTACGAGCGGCAGGCGACCGACGCCGCCGCGTCGGTATCCTCGGCGCGCGCGGTGGTGACGGCGATCGCGCGGCCGGGCGCGAACGCCTCACAGGCCGAGGTCGAGGAGGCCATCCAACAGGCCACCCAGGCGAAGCGCAAGCTCGACGCTGCCTCCGACGAGTTGTCCCGAATCATCGCCAAGGCACACGGGCTGCTCGCCGAGCACGACGAGGTGGCCCGCCGGGTCGCGAAGTCGCTACGCGACGCCTCCGACGTCGCACCGGCCAAGCCGGGGTTTTTCCAACAGCTGGGCAGCGCCCTGTCCGATGCCATGGACTTCGTGGTCTCCCTGCCGGACAAGGTGGGGGACTGGGTCAAAGACCATGCCGACTTGATCGGTGACATTCTGTCCGACATCAGCACAGTGCTTGGCGTCGTCGCGACCGTATGCCTGTTCACCCCCCCGTTTGAAGCCGCTGCGGGCGTGCTGTTTGCGGTGTCGGCCGGATTCGCTCTCGGTGCCTTGGCGACGCATGGCCTCGCCAAGGCGGAGGGGGCGGACGTCTCCTGGGGGACCATCGCCCTGGACTCCCTCGGTGTGCTCACCTGGGGTGTCGGCAAAGTGGCGGAGAAGGGCATGGAGAACGCGAGTGCCATGTACAAGGTGGGCTTGGCCACTCACAAAGCCACCGGGATCGAGACTAACTATGAGGTCATCGGGGCGGCCAATTTCCTGCACTACGCGCGTATCTGGAAGAGCAGCGTCATGGCCGGCGTCCCCGGTCTGGTGCTCGGTTCGTTCAACCCGTGGTTCGGCAACATCGTCGACGACGTGAAGAAAGGCTGGAACGCGCTCAGCGGCCATGGCTCGTCCGGCGCACTCGGTGCGACCTTCGTCAACGGTGTGGGCGGTGCACAGGACCGGCGTAGCGGAAGGCTCGCGCCAGCATGAGTAGGACCACAGCCAGTGCGGATCCTGTGGCGAGCGTCGATCCGCCCGAGTTTGTGATCGGCTTTCCGGCGGATTTCCGTGACCTGCCGCTGGCGAGCGAGCCAGCGACCTGGGGTGCGATCGCGACGGCGTTCCTCGACCTGGTGCCGGTGGAGCGCCCACCGGAGTACCGCGAGCTGGCGCTGGCACATCTGCGGGCCTATTCCGCGCTGCTCGCGACGGGCGGTGTCGTCAAGGCTGCAGCCTGCCTGGGCAGCTCGGCGGGCACGTTGTCAACGGCGTCGGTGCTTGTGTCGTGGCTGCCCGCCTCGCCCGCAGCACCGGCTGACATCGCCGCCATGGGCCTGTTCGCCGCGTTGTCCGAACGGCACGACGACCGCGAGGTCTATGCAATCGAGCTGCCGGTGGGTCCTGCGGTCGCCGTGGTCGCTGAATGCTGGCTGGGCGGCAAAGCGCCGGACGGGACGACGGTGCAGCTGCCGGTACGCAGTATCGAGGTGAGCATCCCCGTCGACAATCAGCCGTGGCTACTCGTCGTTGCGCTGAGTTCGCCGACCCCCGCCGACTGGGAGTCCTACCAGGCCATCATGGCCGTCATCTGCCGCAGCGTTCGCTTCCTCCATCCGGCGGACCCGGTCAACTGATATTGAGAAATTACCTCATCTGGCCGCAGAGCAGACCGCGGCAGTTCCTGCCGAGCTCAGGCGAGTGGGTCGCGGAGCACGGTGCGCAATGCCGCGAAGACGTCGAATTCGCGGCACAGCTGCAGCGGGCCCGCCTGGGGTGGCAGGGCCCAGATGAGCGTTCCGTGGGGGGTCGTGGTCGGGGGCAGCGGCAGGGCCCCGGTGCTGCGGTGCACGCCGCGGGGGTAGAGCAGGGCGCGGCTGTGGCGCTCGGTGGCCAGCATCACCCGGTGCTCGGGCGCGTCGGGATGGATCATCAGCGCCGGTGGGGGGCAGCGCCACTGGTGGAGGAGCTTAGTGGCCTCCGTGACCAGTGGCGCGGGGATGGTGAGTGCGACGGTGGTGGGTTCGAGGTCAAGCCACACTTGGTGACCGCGCGATGTCACTGGCCAGCCCCAGGCGCGGTAGCGGCCCGCGGCGGTCCCCGCGTTGGTCTTGCGGCTGATCCGCCCGGCCGGTGCCACCGCCCCGTGATTGATCGTGCACAGGATGCAGCGTGCGCCCTGACCAGGGCTGACCGTCTCCACGAGTTCCGGGCGGAGCAGGGCTCCGCAGAACGCGACCCCGGCGGTGCCGGGCTGGTGTGCGAGGGGTTGGGGGACCAGGTGCACGACGCGCGCGGTGCGCCCGCCGATACCGGGCCGGTAGCGCAACAGGACCACCGGCCGGGCCCTGGCTACCGCCGCGGGACCCCTCGCGCGGTGCCCCGTCGCGGCGTCAGAGTGATCTATCACGTCATGCCTCCGGCACGGCTGCCCGGATGGTGCGGATTTGTGGGGTGGACCACGGCGGGACCGGAGGCCCTCGGATCATCTCCGGCCCCGCCGTGGGTAGGGTCCCGGCCGCTCGCCCCGGTGGATTTGGGGGAGACAGGGGCGAGACGGCCGGGGTCTGCGGTGGCTAGCTGGGCGGATCGGGCTGTGATCGCGGGCAGCACGCCGGTGTCATCCGTCATCACCGACGCGGTGTGGTGCCGGTCCCGGCGCGGCGGGTGGCGCGACGGCCAACCCGAACTCGTCGTCCAGCACACCCAGCAGCAGCACCTCGTCCATGCGCTCCACGAGGTCCGCCCTGTCGTACACGTGGCACTGGCGCCACCGCGCCCCGAACAGCGACCCAGGCCGGCGACAGGCCTGACAGCGACCCCACTGGTCAGGCTGATGATCCAGCAGCAGCCAGTACAACACAACGCACGCCCGGAACGGCGACGACCCGATCCCCGCTGGGGAACTCCGCCCGGCTCGCATACCGTCCCTCAAGGCTTCAAGCAGCATGGTGCGCACCGAGCTAGGGCGGAGATAGCGCTTCGAAGGGCCGCTCCGGTGGGTGGACATCGACCGATACCTCCCAGATCGGTAGAACCACGACGAGCGAGCGCTCGCCGTTCATGCCGGGAAGTCAACCTGCTTCCGGGTGGCAGGTGCGATCTCTGGCAGACGGCAACCCGACGGCAGACCTCCCTGGGCTACCCTGCACCGGTGGAGTGGACTGCGGCGACGATCCGCCGTTTCCGTGAAGTAGGGCTGTGCCTGCCCCAGGACAAGTTTGCCAAAGATCTGGGATTCGCCGAGCGGACGATCGGCAACGCCGAACGCGGCACCCACCGGCCGAGCCTGGCGCTACGCCGTGCCCTCGACCGAGCCTGGGAGAAGGCCACTGACGAGCAACGTAATCGTTTCCATGGCATCACCCCCGCTATTCCCGCCAGCAACCCGACACTGGAATCCGTCGAATTGCTGCGTCGCACCAAAGCCTCCGATCTGGGCGCCGGCACCCTGGAACAGCTCGAAGAACTCGTTGACCACCTCGGTGCGGAGTACTTCGCCACACCTCCCGTCGAGTTCCGAGCTACTGTGCTGTCGTGGCGGCAGTATGTGGCCGGGCTTTTGGAGGGCACCCTGACGCTGCGAGAACGTGGCCGCCTTTACCGGGTGGTCGGCTGGTTGTCCGGTCTCGTCGCCGAAGCCTCCCTGGCCCTGGGTGAGCGTGCCGAACCTCATTGCGCTGCCGCGTTGTCTCTCGCTGAGGACGTCGACGATCGGCGCTTGGCTGGCTGGGTCCGGGGCACCCAAGCGCAAATCGCGCTGTACACCGGCGACCCACGAGAGGCCGTCGCCTTTGCCCGCGCCGGCCGGGAAATAGCACCCACCGGATCTGCCGCCCTGGTCCGAGCTTGTGCGCTCGAAGCCCGCGCTCACGGGCGAGGTGGTGATCTCGCTGAAGCGGAGGACGCCTTGTCCCGCGCTGAGCATGCTCTCGATGTGCGCACGGAACCTCAGACACGTGGCTTCTTCTCCTTTGACATGCCCTATGTGCCGTATTACGCGGGTACCACCTACGTCTGGCTCGGCGAAGCTACCCGGGCCCGCACGTGGGCGGGTCAGGCCATTGAGCTGTGCGATACGGACCCAGTCCCCTGGCCGGTTGCTCGCACTAGCGCGAGGATTGACCTCGCTGTCGCATTGACTCATGCTAGGGAACTCGACGGCGCTGTGGCTGTGGGTAAAGAAGCTATGGACATCTGGGCGCAGCGGCCGACACACCCGGCCAGGAAAAGAATCGAGGAGCTTTTGGCGGTGCTGCGTCCGTTCACCGTGGCGTGCGTGGTCGAGCTGAGAGAACAATGGCGGTGGATCTCCCGCTGAGGGACGAGTCGCGCTTATCACCGGCGGCAGCCGAGGGATCGGCCGAGCAGTTGCGCTGCGGTTAGCGGGTGAAGGCTGCTCGGTGGGGATCTGCGCCCGCAATGCTGAAGACCTCAATCAGGTCGTTCAGGAGATACGGGGACAGGGCGTGGCTGCGTGTGGTGTCGTCGCGGACGTGGGGCAGGAAGGGGATATTGAACGCTTCGTTGCGGAGGCTGCCGCCGCGTTTGGTCGGGTCGATCTGCTGGTGGCGAACGCGGGTCCGCACCTGGGGAGCAGATTAGTCAAGTCAACGCCGGATGACTGGCGCGAGGCGTTCGAGCTCCATGTGATTCACACCGCGCGGGCGATCCGGGCCTGTGTGCCGCATATGAAGCAGGCCGGCGGTGGTGCGGTGGTCATTATCGCCTCAATATCAGGCTGGAAACCCGCGCCTCGTCCGCAGTACGGTGCAGCCAAGGCCGCCGAGATCTACCTCGCCAGGGAACTCGGGCGTGAGCTGGCTCCTGAGCGGATCCGGGTGAACGCGCTCAGCCCCGGATCGATCCTGTTCCCCGGCGGCGGGTGGGACTCCTTACGGGAACAGGATCCTGAACGCTTTGCGCGGTTTATCGAGCGGGACTTCCCGTTCGGCCGACTCGGCACACCCGAAGAGGTCGCGGACGTGGTGACATTCTTGCTCTCCGAGCGAGCCAGCTGGATCAACGGCACTCACATCTGCGTGGACGGCGCCCAAGGCCGCCCCACCGATTCCGCCTGGTGACCGCCCCTCCATAGTCTCAGCGCGCTTCCACTGCCGGGCGAGTTGTGAACGTTCGTATCCCTCATGTGGGCCAGCATAGGTAAACCAAGTGCTTCAGCTGCATCTTGCGATACTTGCGGTGTTGTCGCTGGTCATGGCATACGCGGGCACGGTGGCAGCGTGGCCAGTATGCGCTGGGGGAGTGGCAGGATAGCCCGCAGCTGCCTGTTGCCGCCGCGGAAGAAAGACGCGCGCTCGGCGCTGTCCGTGAACTCGACGTCACCGACATTCTGAGGCACCCTCCACGTCGGTCTCGTCGAGTTCACGGCGCTGGGCCGCACCCGCCCGTCTGCACGTCAGGTTCCGGTCCTGTTCGGTCAGTGGCCTCGACGTTGAGACGTTGCTCATTGGTGGTGCATTGTGGTCGCGACACGCGACGGACGAGTCGGGCTCCGTCACTGGTGGCAGTTGGTGAATTGGCCGAGCGATTGCGCTGTGGTTAGCGGGTGAAGGCTGCTCGGTGGGAATCTGCGCCTGCAATGCCGCAGATCTGAACCGGGTCCTTCAGGAGGCGCGGGGCAGAGTGCAGAATCTCGGCACAGTCGCTCGTCGCCTGGTGTGGCGCGTCAGTGCGGTAGCCGGGTGAGCCGATCGCCGTCTTGCGCTTGTCTCATCATTTTCTCTTGTTTCAGGGGGAGGTCGGTGGGTCTGTGATGGATGCGCCAGGAATGGCAACTGTGAGCGAAAAATTGCCATCCCTGGCACATCCGCACGCTGCCATAGTCTTCCCCAGAGTTCACCGACACGGACATCAGGGACATGGCGTTGAAGGTGTAGGCGATCGCGACACGGGGCGGTGCTCCCGGTCGTCCTGCTCGCCAATGCTCCTCAACTTTGCCGCCGCCCTGAGGTAGGGCGTGGCTGCGTGTGGCGTCGTCCGCAGACGTAAAGCGGGCAGGGGACGTCGAACCCGCCGTCGCGGAGACTGCCGCCGCGTTTGGTCGGGTCGATCTGCTGGCGGCGATGCTGGGAGGTCGTGACGAATCAAGACAGCAGGGACTGGTACCCGCATACAGCCGGACAGCACCGGGCACGGCCGGACTAGACGAAGATCACCTGATCGTGTCGCCGCTGGTCAGTGCAATGCCGGTGAGTTAAGACGTTTGCGCAGCTAGAGGTGTTGGTAGGCGATGTGAGAGTCGCTACTCACGGGCCAAGATCACAATCTTATGACTCTGGTGTGTCGCTGCTTGGAAGCAGCGAAGCCCCTCGATAGAACGGCAGTCCACCAAGATCGCCTTCATTGTGTCGAGGAGCTTCGTTGCCTGCTCAGTCTGTCATGCCTGGATTGCCCTCCGCCCTCGGTGTGGGCGTGGACAGACCACCGCGCGAGCGGGGGTCTGAGCATGGTGATTCGCGTGATCAGATCGGGCTGGGGGTGTTGACCTACCAGATTAGCCCCGAGATGGTGGACGAGGTGATCGAGCTGGCCGGCTGTCGCGAGAAGCGGCGGCGGGGTGTTGCCGGCCCGGGTAGTGGTGTACTTCGTGCTCGGACTGTGCCTGTTCAGCGGCGCGGACAGCATGGGGCCGCCGGGTTACCGATCGGTGTGGCGCTGGCTTACCAACGGCCTACGCCAAGCTGCACGCTCTGGTGCTCCCGAGCAGCTCAGCGCTCACCAAGGCCCGGCAACGTCTGGGCTCCAAACCCCTTGAGCTGCTGTTCGACCTGCGGCGAGGAGCGCTGGCCGCGGTGGGGACGCCGGGTGCGTTCGCGTTCGGGCTGCGTCTGGTCGCCTGGGACGGAACGGGTGTGGACGCGGGGCGATACCCCCGCCAACGCCACAGAGTTCGGCGTGACTCAAGGCGGCAATCCGCAACTGCGGTTGCTTGCGCTCATCGAGTGCGGAACACACGCGCTCATCGACGCGGCCTTCGACGGTGTCACCAGGGCCAGCGAGCAACAACTCGCCCGAAGGCTGCTGCACGCCCTGCGGCCGGGGATGCTGTTGTTGGCCGACCGGAATTTCCCGGGCTATGAGCTGTGGGCGATGGCCGCCGCGACCGGCGCCGACTTGCTCTGGCGAATCAAGAGCAACAACGTGTTCGTGGTGGTGAAGGTCTTGCCCGATGGGTCGTTCCTGTCGGTCATGCCTACCCCGGCCGAGAACGTCCGCCACGCCCCAGGCCCGGGCCGCCGGTAGAGTCCTGCCCACTCCGCCCAAGGGTCACCTCGTGCGGATCATCGAATACACCGTCGCCATCAACAACGCGGACGGAACGACTCGAATCGAGCCGTTCCGGCTGGTCACCACCTTGCTGGACCACCACCAAGCACCCGCCGCCGAACTCGCCGCTATCTATCATCAGCGGTGGGAGAACGAAAACGGCTACGCCGAGCTGAAGACCCGGCTGCGTGGCGCCGCGTTCATCCTGCGTTCGAAGTCCCCTGAGCTCCTCTGCCAGGAGCTGTTCGCGTTCCTCACCGTCTACCAAGCACTCTGCGCTCTGGAATACCACGCCGCGGTACAGGCAGGCATCGACCCCGACCGCATCTCCTTCACCGTGACCGTCCGCATCGCCCGCGACCACGCCAGCAGCCCAACCATCCTCACCTCAGCCGGCCTCGCCCGGACCCGCCGTCAGACCATCAGCGATCTCCTCGCCGACCTCCTACCCCAGCGGCGTGCCCGCCAGTGCGACCGCGTCAAGAAACCACCGAAAAACACCTTCGCAACCAAGAAGCGCGACCAAGCCAGACGACCCAGCAAAGTCACCTACAAGATCAAAATAGTCCGGAAGAAGCTCCTACCAGCCCAAACGTCTTAACTCACCGGCATTGACTCAAACGCCGAAGTTTCGCCAGATCTAGTTGACCCAGGTCTAGCTGATCTAATGGGGTGCTCGTAGAGTGATCCCGACGCCAGAGCAAGATCTCCCGCTCTTCTGCCGCATCGCCGCTGAACTACGTGAGGCGATCCGACGCAGCGAGGGGCTCGTCGTCCCCACCGTCCCCCTGCCGGGTCATAAGCATCCATGAGACCCTACGCGCGGGGTCCACGAGGTGCACAAGCATCCATCAGTCCCTAGGCGGGCGGGTGAGGGCTCAGCTTTGCAGGGGGGGCAGGTTGTTGAGAATGGTCTCGGCGAACGTCTTTGCCGGAACGCACGGATCCTGGCGGTCCGGGCGTAGCGAGGTGAACCGGAGAATCAGCGTCTGGGTGTCGGCTGCGGCGACTCGAAAGTAGCAGCTGGTGCCGTGCACATCGTCCATGGTGCGGATGGCTGGCTGCCCCGCCACCTGGGTCACCTCAAGAACCGGGATCGTATCCCGCTGGCTATAGACATTGCGCAGCACGTCATTGCCGATGTCCACGAACGCGACGAACTGACGAGTACGGGCCGTGTCGCTCCACTCGCATCCGGTGTTGCCGAGGACATTCTTGGGTCGGCCGGGTTGGTCGATGTGCTGGGCATCCAGTTGTGCCGGGGTGAGTAACAGGCACGGTGGTATGGCGGCCAGGTCCTTGGGATGTCGCACCGACGGGATTGGATCGTCCAGCGTGCTGGCCACGGATCCGGACGCTGCGTCAGCATGGTCCAGCCGAGGGGTCCCGGCTGAGCAACTGGCCAGCACCGCGCCACTAGCCACCGCAGGGACCAGCGCAGCGCAGACAGCACGGACCACCATCACAGCCCCCCGGGTGCAGCTGAGTACCGCGCGGAGTCTGTCATGCACGCGCAGTCAGCTAAATTCGGGGTGGACTCGCGCGGCTACCGAAAGAAGCTGAGGATCGATCCGATGATCCCCATGACGATGGTGTACCCCAGCACCCCAACGACGAGCAACGCAATGAGGAAGAAGACGCCAGCACCACCGTTGAACCGGGTCTGCGGCAAGCCGGAGCCTCCTCGGCCGGCTCGGCGACGAAAGTCAACAAGTTGGGCGGCCGTGCGGGACCCTAGCGCTAGCGTCGGAAGATAACGCCGGACGCCCCCGGCGCGTCGCGATGGCTGAGCGCGCTCTGGGATGGGCCATTGGCGAGAGCCCGGCACGCCGGCCGCCGGTGCCTTTCTGACCACCTGGGAAGCAGACGCGGCAGGCAGCGGGGCGATGATGGTGGCCAGTGGGGTCGTGGGCGGTGCGGCGTTCTCCCGGGGCGCACTGTTCTGGGGCGCACTGTCCTGGGGGGTCTTGCCGTCGGAGCCGCTCGGTGCGGTGGCAGGTTGCTGGGCAGGTGCCGCGTCAGGTTCTTGACTCACCGGCGCGGTGGGATCGTCACCGAGCGCGGCGGCCACCATCTCCCGGGTCACCTGGGGGCTTGGGATGGGGGGCAACGTCAACGGCGGCAGCACCGATATGTCGCGCCAGCCGGCGCGCCCGGAGGGATCGGACCGCACCAGGGGCGACTCGGTGCCGTCGACTCCGAACAAGGCGTCCGTGATCGGCTCGCTCATGAACGCTATAATGTCACGTTTTGGCATCCCCGTCAGGGAACAACGCTGTTAACCCCCTCACGATGACCGCGCCGCAGCACCCTTGGCGCGCTTGTCGGCAAGCAGCTCAGCGGCGCGGTCATCGGTGAGCGTCTCCACCGTGTCCCCCTTGCGCAGCGAGGCATTGACGCCCGCTCCGTCTGTGACATACGGCCCGAAGCGACCTTCCTTGACGACCATGGGCTTGCCGGTCACCGGATCCGGGGCCAGCTCGCGCAGCGGTGGCTTAGCGCTGTCCTGCCGGCCCCGGCGCTTGGGCTCGGCATAGATCTTGAGCGCGTCGTCGAGGGTAACGGTGAAGATCTGGTCCTCCTCGGCCAACGAGCGGGAGTCCGTTCCCCGCTTGAGATAGGGGCCGTAGCGCCCGTTCTGCGCAGTGATCTCCTGGCCGGTGCCCGGATCGGTGCCGACCACCCGGGGCAGCGAGAGCAGCCGCAGGGCATCCTCCAGGCTCACCGTCCCCAAACTCATGGACTTAAACAGTGAGCTCGTGCGCGGTTTTGGCTTCTTGGTGGCCCCTTTGGCGGAGAGCTCCTCAGGCAGCACCTCGGTGACGTAGGACCCATAGCGGCCCTCTTTGGCCAGGATCTCGTGTCCGGTCTCCGGATCGGTACCCAGCGAACGGCCCTCCACCGGGGTGGCGAAGAGCTTCTCGGCGATCTCGGCGGTCAGCTCGTCAGGTGGCAGGTCATCCGGCAGGTTGGCCCGTTGCTGCTCGTCGCCGACACTGCGCTCCAGGTATGGACCGTAGCGTCCCACCCGCACCACCACGTCGCACCCGGCGTTATCGGTGAACAGCGGGATGGAGTTGACCTCGCGCGCGTCGATCTCCTCCAGGTTCACCCCGACCAGCTTCTTGAGCCCACCGAAGCGGGCCACCGACATGGCATCTCCCTGCTCGGTGCCGAAGTAGAAGCCGGTCAGCCAGTCGGTGCGGTGCTGCGCACCGGAGGCGATGGAGTCCAGCTCGTCTTCCATGGCAGCGGTGAAGTCGTAGTCGACCAGGCAGCCGAAGTGCTGCTCCAGCAGCCCGACCACGGCGAAGGCCACCCAGGATGGCACCAGCGCGGAGCCGCGTTTCCACACGTACCCACGGTCCTGGATGGTGTTGATGATCGAGGCGTAGGTGGACGGGCGGCCGATCCCCAGCTCTTCGAGGGCCTTGACCAGGCTCGCCTCGGTGTAGCGGGGCGGTGCGGTGGTGGTGTGCCCCTCAGGGACCACCTCGGTGGCGGTGACGGGCTGGCCCTCGGTCAACCGGGGCAGCCGGCGCTCGGCGTCGTCGGCCTCCCCCCCGGCCTGGTCGTCCACGGTCTCCACGTAGGCCTTGAGGAACCCGGCGAAGGTGATGGTGCGACCAGACGCGGCGAAGGTGCACTCCTGCCCTGTCGCGGACGTGCCGGTGATCCGCACGCTCATCGTGGTGCCGCGAGCGTCGGCCATCTGCGAAGCGATGGTGCGCTGCCAGATCAGCTCATAGAGCCGGAACTCGTCCGCATCCAGCGGGCCGGCCAGCTGGCCTGGTGTCGCGAAGGTCTCCCCCGCGGGCCGGATCGCCTCGTGCGCCTCCTGGGCGTTCTTCACCTTGCGGGTGTACTGCCGTGGCCCGTCGTGCAGATAATGCTCACCGTACAGCTCACGGGCCTGGGCTCGGGCCGCCGCGATCGCGCTCTGCGACAGCGCCGTGGAGTCGGTCCGCATATAGGTGATGTAGCCGTTCTCGTAGAGCCGTTGGGCGGTGCGCATCGTCCGCTCCGCGGAGAAGCGCAACTTTCGGCTGGCCTCCTGCTGCAGCGTGGAGGTCATGAACGGCGGGTAGGGCCGGCGCGTGTAGGGCTTCTCCTCGACGCTGGCGACCATCAGCGGGACCGCCGCCAGCGCCTCGGCCAGGCGCCCAGCAGACGCCTCGTCGAGGATCACCAGGTCGCGCTCGGCGCGCTTGGGTGCTCCATCTGGACCGAAGTCCCGCCCGGTGGCTACCCGACGGCCATCGACATCGACCAGTCGAGCCCCGAACGTGCGCGGCGTGCCACCGTCGGCCACCGCCCCCGAGTCGTCGGTGGCTCCCGGTGACTCCGACTCCGCCTCCGACGTGGACAGCGTGGCAGTCAGGTCCCAGTAGGACGCGGACACAAAGGCAATCCGCTCGCGCTCGCGCCGCACGATGATGCGAGTCGCCACCGACTGCACCCGCCCGGCGGACAGCTTCGGCATCACCTTGCGCCACAGCACCGGGGAGACCTCATACCCGTAGAGCCGGTCCAGAATGCGCCGGGTCTCCTGCGCGTCGACCAGGTCTTGGTCGAGGTCGCGGGGATTTTCCGCGGCCGCGCGGATGGCTGGCCCGGTGATCTCGTAAAAGACCATCCGGCGCACCGGAACCGTGGGCTTGAGAGTCTTGATCAGGTGCCAGGCGATGGCTTCGCCCTCGCGGTCGCCGTCCGTGGCGAGATAGAGCTCATCGGCGCCTTTGAGGGCGTTACGCAGGTCGGTGACCGTGGAGCGCTTGTCCGGCGTGATGATGTACAGCGGCTCGAAGGCGTGATCGACGTCCACTCCCAGCCGCGCCCAAGGCTCGCCTTTGTACCTGGCGGGGACATCGGCGGCACCTCGGGGCAGGTCCCGGATGTGCCCCCGGGAGGACTCCACGACGTAGTCCGACCCGAGGTAGGAAGCGATCTTGCGAGCTTTCGCGGGGGACTCCACGATCACCAAACGACGCCCAGTCCCGTTGGAGTGGCCAGGGGTGGAGCGGCCAGGCTCAGATCGGCCACTGGTGGAGCGGCCAGGCTTGGACCGGCTACCCGTGGATCGGCCCCCGTTCGACCGGGCCCCGGCGGATTGCCCCCCGGTGGATTGGCCCCCCACGGATTGGCCACTGTCGGATGTGCCGCTCGGACCTACTGTCGTTGTCGATCGTGCCACGCTCAACTCACCTCGGTGTGCGACTCCTCATGCCCCGACCCCCGCGCCCCAGTGTGCACAACCAGGCAACCCGAGGGGGAAGTCAGCGTCGCACAACCCGCCGCGAACAACCAGCATTCTGGCCCATCGCCACGCGGGTCACCCAGCGCGGTGACGCTATCGGTGACCGCCGGCTGAGCCGGCAATCCCCCCACCGCCCGCAACCCTCAGCTGCTGGCAGACCGGCGCGGCCGCAAACGCGGGCGCCAGCTCCTTATTGTTGGTCAGCTCCCGGATCTGGGTGCTGGCGGCACTGAGATCAGGGCCCGCGAGATGGCTGGCTTTCTGCACGAAATCAGGATCTTTCGCGTCCAACGCGGCGAATCTCGCGCGCTGGTCGCCCACGGTCTGGGCGGCGGTGATGAAGAAACTCACCGCCGTGTCCTGGATCCGCTTGCTGTCGGTGACCCGCGGTGCTCCGAGCACTTGGAGCTGGTGAGCGGTGTGCGCGAAGGCCCGCTGGACGGTATCGGAGAACTGCAGCAGCCCATCCTTCTGGCCCTGTGGGGTCGGCGGCGCCTTCGCCATCGCGGACACCCCGGTGATCACATCACCGAGACCGCTGCAGAACGTGCCTGCCCACACGACCGGATCCGCGCCCTGCGGCGCGGCGGCGGCTGCGGGCTTGCCCTCAGTGGAACCGCATCCGGCCAGCGCCAGGATGAGAGCCACAACGACGACACCAGATCCGTGACGCGAGAGGGCCATACCCGGACTAACGACGAGTGGTGGCGCCCGTGACGGAGCACTTACGCGGCGATCTGCGCGGGCGAGGAAGAGTCCACCAGCGAGGTGGACCTGCGCTTGGACACCACCACCGCCGCCACGATCACCGCCACGGCGGCCACGGCGATACCTGCCCGCCAGGTGGCGGCGTTGGGCAGAGCCGAGATCGTGACGATCGCGGGCGCGATCAACACCGAGACCAGGTTCATCACCTTGATCAGTGGGTTGATCGCTGGACCTGCGGTGTCCTTGAACGGGTCACCGACAGTGTCGCCGATCACGGTGGCGGCGTGCGCCTCAGAGCCCTTGCCGCCGTGGTGGCCGTCCTCGACCAGCTTCTTGGCGTTGTCCCAGGCACCCCCGGAGTTGGCGAGGAAAATCGCCATCAGCGTGCCGGTGATGATCGCTCCAGCCAGGTATCCGGCCAGCGGGCCGACGCCGAGACCGAAGCCCACCACGACCGGAGCCAGCACCGCAAGCAGGCCTGGGGTAGCCAGTTCCCGCAGCGAGTCCTTGGTGCAGATGTCCACTACTCGCCCGTACTCGGGTCGTACCGTCCCGTCCATGATTCCTGGGTTGTCCCGGAACTGCCGGCGTACCTCATAGACCACCGCCCCAGCGGCCCGGGACACGGCGTTGATCGCCAAGCCGGAGAACATGAACACCACGGCGGCACCGATGCCCAGACCGACCAGCACGTTGGGCACCGAGACGTTGAACGCGGCGTTCAGGTCGAGTTTCCCGGCGGCGGAGTCCAGAGTCGCGGCGGCGGAGCGGATGGCGTCGCGGTAGGAGCCGAACAGTGCCGTCGCGGCGAGCACCGCGGTAGCGATCGCGATGCCTTTGGTGATCGCCTTGGTGGTGTTGCCCACCGCGTCAAGCTCGGTGAGGATGGCCACCCCTTTGCCCTGGACGTCGCCGGACATCTCGGCGATGCCTTGGGCGTTGTCGCTGACCGGGCCGAAGGTGTCCATCGCGACGATGACACCGACCGTGGTGAGCAGGCCGGTCCCGGCGAGCGCGATGGCGAACAGCGAGATGGTGACCGACCCGGAGAGCAGAAACGCCGTGTACACCGCCGCACCGATCACCAGCGCGGTGTACACCGCTGACTCGAAACCAATCGAGATCCCGGAGAGGATCACCGTGGCGGCCCCGGTCAGCGAGCTGGTGCCGACGTCACGGACCGGTCGGTGCTCGGTGCCGGTGAAGTAGCCAGTGATCCACAGGATGACACCGGCCAGCACGATGCCGATGATCACAGCGACCGCCGCGGTCACCGCCGGGCTGCCGGCGACCTGCTCGATCGGCTGGCCGTCGATCTGGATGAGGCCGGTGAGTTGACTGAAACTGCTGGGCAGGTACAGGAAGGCGGCTACCGTGCAGGACAGCGCGGAGATCGTCGCGGCGAGGTAGAAGGAGCGGTTGATCGCGCGCAGTCCCCCTTCGCCGGCCCGGACCCGGGTGGCATATACCCCGATCACCGCGGTGACCACGCCGATCGCCGGCACGATCAGCGGGAACAGCAGACCCTTGAGACCGAATGCCGCACTGCCCAGAATCAACGCCGCGACGAGCGTCACCGCGTACGATTCGAACAGGTCAGCGGCCATGCCAGCACAGTCACCGACGTTGTCACCGACGTTGTCGGCGATCGTGGCGGCGTTGCGCGGGTCGTCTTCGGGTATCCCCGCCTCGACCTTGCCGACCAGATCACCACCCACGTCGGCGGCTTTGGTGAAGATGCCGCCACCGACCCGCATGAACATCGCGAGCAGCGCGGCGCCGAAACCGAACCCCTCCAGCACCCGGGGCGCGTGACCGGCGTAGACGAGCACCACCAGTGAGGCACCGAACAGCCCCAGGCCCACGGTGGCCATCCCGACGACGCCGCCGGTGCGAAACGCGGTCCGCATCGCCCGTTCCCGGCCACCGGGCTGGTTGGCTGCCGCTGCGACCCGGATGTTCGCTCGGGTAGACAGCCACATGCCCAGATAGCCGATGGACGCCGAGAACAGGGCTCCAGCCAGGAAGAAGATCGAGCGACCGATCCGCTCGCTGACGCCGTCGGCGGGCAGCGCGAACAGCAGCAGAAAGACGATCACGGCAAACCCGGAGAGCGTCCTGAACTGGCGGTTCAGGTATGCCGAGGCGCCTTCCTGGACCGCTTGGCCGATCTGCTGCATCCGGAGTGTGCCCACAGACGCGGCCAGGACCTCTCGCATGAGGAAGGCACCGACGGCCAGCGCGGCGAGCGCGATGACGGCGACCACACCGACGACGGTGTAATCACCCCCGCTCAGGTCGAAAGCCCCACCCTGGGCGAGGATGAGCCCGGACATCTGTCCTCCTGGTTTCCCTGGTTTCCGTGCAGCATGCTGACTCGGCCGCCCCGTGAGACGGCGTCACGGCCGATCAGTCTAGGCCTGCCGGCGTTGCCCGCCTCCGCCGGTGTCGCTGGTGGGTCGATTCGAGCACGCTGAGTGTGGTGGAAGACGTGGTGAGGGACCGCAAGCCCGAGACGGTGGCGCCCGATGAGGGGCGCGGGCAGGCTCTGCTGCAGCGGCTGCTCGCTGGCACCCCCGGTGATCCGGTTGCCCCCCGTGGTGAGTCACCGCTGCGCCACGTCACGACGATTCCCGGCCGGGCGGCGACGACGGTGGGATGGCCCTCCTGGGTGCCCGACCGGCTGCGCGAACCACTGGCCGCAGCGGGCGTGACGGCACCGTGGGCACACCAGGTCGCCGTCGCGGACCTGGCGTGGGCGGGCTGCCACGTCGTGGTCGCCACCGGAACCGCATCCGGCAAGTCGCTGGCCTACCAGCTGCCAGTGCTTTCCCACTTGCTGGCCGACCAGCAGGCCACCGCGCTGTATCTGGCTCCCACCAAGGCCTTGGCGGCCGATCAGATTCGGGCGGTGCGGGCGCTGGGCTTGGCCGGGGTGCGGCCAGCCAGCTACGACGGCGACACCCCGCGGGCGGAGCGGGACTGGGTACGCTCGCACGCCCGGTGGGTGTTCACCAACCCGGATATGCTGCACCACGGCCTACTCGCCTGGCATGACCGCTGGGCGCGCCTGCTCCGGCGGCTGCATTTCGTGGTGATCGACGAGTGTCACGCCTACCGGGGGGTGTTCGGCTCGCACGTCGCCCTGCTGCTGCGCCGGTTACGACGCCTCGCCGCGCACTACGGCGCAGCGCCGGTGTTTGTGCTTGCCTCGGCGACGGTGGCCGACCCGGGTGCCTCAGCGTCCCGGCTCACCGGCCTGGACACGGTGGTCGTCACCGAGGACGCCTCCCCGTGCGGGGAGCGCACCGTGGCGCTGTGGGAGCCACCGCTGCTAGCGGAGCTGATCGGGGAGAACGGTGCGTCCGTGCGCCGCTCGGCGGGGGCCGAGGCCGCCCGGCTGCTGGCTGAGCTGGTGATCGAGAGCGCCCGCACCGTGGTGTTCGTCCGCTCCCGCCGCGGCGCCGAACTGACGGCGCTGGGGGCCCAGCGGGCGCTGAGCGCCGTCGGCGCGGGTGAGCTCGCGTCCCGGATCGCCGCCTACCGCGCGGGCTACCTCCCCGAGGAGCGCCGGGCGCTGGAGACCGCGTTGGACTCCGGGGAGCTGCTCGGGGTGGCCTCCACCAACGCACTCGAGCTGGGGGTGGACATCGCCGGGCTCGACGCGGTGGTGCTGGCCGGCTACCCCGGCACCCGAGCGTCGTTCTGGCAGCAGGCCGGACGGGCTGGGCGGGCCGGATCGGGAGCGCTCGTGGTGTTCATTGCTCGGGATGACCCGCTGGACACCTACCTGGTTCATCACAGTGCTGCGCTGCTCGGCACGGCGGTGGAAGCCACGGTGCTGGACCCGATGAACCCCTACGTGCTGCGACCGCAGCTGGCCTGCGCGGCCGCCGAGCTGCCGCTGACCGAAGCCTGCCTGGAGGAGCTGGGCGGCCAGCCGGCCCGATCGGTGGTCGCTGACCTGGTTGCGGAGGGGATACTGCGTCGCCGCCCGAGTGGGTGGTTCTGGGCCGCTGCGCGTCAGCGCCCGCACCCTGCGGTCGACATCCGCGGTGGCGGCGGAGACCAGGTGGCAGTGGTGGAAGCCGACACTGGCCGGCTGCTCGGCACGGTCGAGGCTGGGTCGGCGTGTACTGCGGTGCACCCCGGTGCGGTGTATCTGCATCGGGGTGAGTCCTTCGTGGTCGACGAGCTGGATCTGGACTGCGGCCTCGCGCTGGTACATCCCGAGGAGCCGCCGTGGCATACCACGGCTCGCACCACCACCGACATCCGCGTGGTCTCGGTGCGCCACCAGCAGCGCTGCGGCGGGGTGTCGGTGGCTCTGGGTGAGGTGGAGGTGACCTCTCAGGTGGTGAGCTACCTGCGGCAGCTGGCCTCAGGGCAGGTGCTCGACGCGGTGCCGGTGCAGCTGCCACCTTCCACGCTGCGCACCAGGGCAGTCTGGTACACGCTCAGCGAGGAGGCGCTGAGGGCCGCCGGGTTGCCCCCGGCCGCCTGGCCGGGGGCGTTGCACGCCGCTGAGCACGCCGCGATCGGTTTGCTGCCGCTGGTCGCCACCTGTGATCGGTGGGACATCGGTGGTGTGTCCACCGCGCGGCACCCGGATACCGGAGAGCCGACGGTCTTCGTGCATGACGGGCATCCCGGTGGCGCCGGGTTCGCCGACCGGGCGCACGCCGCGCTGGCACCCTGGCTGAGCGCGACCCGAGATGCCATCGCCGCCTGCGAGTGCCCGACGGGTTGCCCCTCCTGCGTGCAGTCGCCCAAATGCGGTAACGGCAACGACCCACTGGACAAAGCCGGCGCGATCATCGTGCTGGGCGCCGTGCTCGCCGCCGTGCTTGACGCCCTGCCGGCGGCCGCACCTCCGCAAGCGCGGTGAGCGAGCAGGTTTTGTCGGTGGCGCGTTATAGCGTGATCTCGTGTTCGATCGGCAGGTGGTTCCGGGGGACTTGGCGGAGATTCCGCCGGGGCCCCGGTTGTCTGCGGTGCTGTCCGGGATCGATCTGGCCCGGTTGTCGGGTTTTGATTGCGTGCAGGTGCTCAAGGCCCGGTATCGGCAGGTCAATCACGAGCGGGCCCAGTTGATGGCGGCCATGGTCGAGGTCGGATTGTGCGGCCCGGCACCCGCTGGTGATGAGCTGCGGCGGATGGCGGTCCCGGATGAGTTCTCCGCTGATGAGATCCGCGCCGCGCTGGTGCTGACCCGCCGCGCCGCTGATGCTCAGTTCTGGCTGGCGTATGACCTGATCACCCGTCTGCCTGAGGTGCACGCCGCGCTAGACGCCGGGCTCATCGATGAACCCCGGGCTCGGGTGCTGTCGGAATGGACAATCGAGCTATCCGCCGAGGCGGCCCGCGCGCTGTGCGGTGCCGTGCTTGCCCGGGTGCCGACGTTGACCACGGGTCAGCTGATCGATCAGATCAAGAAGATGGCCATCGCCATCGATCCGGAGTGGGCACAGCGCCGCTACGAACACGCCCTCGTCGAGCGGAGGGTGGTCGGCCACCGCAACCCGGACGGCTCGGCGAACCTGTCCGGCCTCAACCTGCCCGTTGACCGGGTCGCCGCCGCCTGCGGGCACATCGATGCCCTGGCCAAAGCCGCCAAGCACGCTGGCGACCCCCGCCCCATCGACCACATCCGCGCCGATCTGTTCCTGGGCATGACCGACGGCACCTACACCGGGCTCGATGACCGCACCATCCTCGAGCGCCTCCGCGCCACCCAGGGCAACGCAGACAACGCACCCGCCAGCCACGACCAACCCCGCGACGAGGGGCTCGACCACGAGGGATCTCGCAGCAACAGACCTAGCAGCAACCGACCCGGTGACAGCAGACCCGGGGACAGCGATGCGGCGGCTCAGGACGGGCGCGGCGCGGCCGGTGACCCGGCGCCGCAGCGGCGCCCGTCTGGCGGGAGCATGGAACTGCGGGTACGGCTGTCCACCTTGCTCGGACATGACGAGTATCCCGGCGAGCTCGCCGGCTGGGGACCCGTCCACGCCGGGCTGGCGCGCGCCCAGGCCAGCGCCCTGGCCCGGGGGCAGTGGCGTTTTGCCGTCACCGACGAGCACGGGCAGCTGCTGCACTGCGGCATCACGCAAGCCCGTCCCCTCGGCTGGCCCACCCGCACGACCGGGTGCCGGCAGATCGTGGAACTACAGGTCCCCGTCAGCACCCTGCACGAGCTCGCCAGTGACCTCGCCGCGCTAGGCGGTTGGGCACCTGTGGTCACCGACCTGGTCCACCAGCACACGACCGCGCACCAAGGTCCTACCGCTGACCCCACTCGGCGCTTCCCCGGCGCCGCGTTGCGCCGGCAGGTCCAGATCCGTGACCGGACCTGCATCATGATCGGCTGTCGTGCCCCCGCTGGCAGCGCCGACATCGACCACACTCTTGATCATGCCTGCGGCGGGGCCACCACCGAGCCCAACCTCGGCAACGTCTGCCGCCACGATCATCGGCTGAAGCATGACGGCGGCTGGCGGCTGCACCAGCCCGAGCCCGGCCTGTTCCACTGGCGCAGCCGACTCGGCCATAGCTACCTCATCAGCCCGGCCCCGATCATTGAACCGCTACCCGACCCCATCCCCCGGGATGGACCAGCCCCACCACTGGTCGTCCCGCCAGACGAGGGCTGGGAGACCTCGTGCATCTGGGAGGCCAGGCTGGCCGAAGCCGACACCAAGCCACCGCCGGGACCTCCGCCAGAGCCCGACTCCCACCACGACGCAGCACCGTTCTGAGCTCTGAAGCGATCCTGACCTATCAGCGATCCGGGCCGTCAGTTCAGACCCAGCGCTTCGGCTGCGGCGGGGTCGCAGTCGTTGAGGAACTCCCGGCACCGACGGGCCTCGACGTCCTCGCCGATCTCGGTAGCCGCCCGGGCTAGCGCGGCCAGCGCGGCCAGGAAACCGCGGTTGGGGCGGTGCGAGTAGGGCACCGGTCCGTGACCTTTCCAGCCGGCGTGGCGGAGCTGGTCGAGGCCACGGTGGTAGCCGGTGCGGGCGAAGGCGTAGCCGGCGACGGCGTCCCCCTCGTCGAGCGCCCGCTGCGCCAGCGCCGCCCAGGCGGCGGAGAACTCGGGGTAGGCGGCGGCCACCGTGGCGGGATCGTTCGCCGTAGCCAAGGCCGCCTCGGCGGCGGGCTGCTCGGGCAGCAGCGTCGGGTTGGGTCCCAGCAGGTTGCCGTGCACGCTCATCGCTCCCTCCTGCCGTGGTGCCGCGGTCGGCAACGGGCCAGCGTGGGCCGGGCGCACCGGAGGTTCTCGCCGGCCTGCACCACCCGGGCGGCCATCGACTGTTCGGCCAGCTTGAGATAGGACCGCAGGTCGTAGACCTTCCTGCTGCCGACCCCGCCGTCGACTTTGAGCACCCCGGCGTGGTTGGTGAACATGTGGTCAGTGAACATGTGATCGGCGACCGGGCGGATGAAAGCGTACTGGGTGTCGATGTCGACATTCATCTTGACCACCCCGTAGGAGAGCGCCTCGTGGATCTTCGTCAGCTTCGAACCTGACCTGCCGTGGCACACCAGGGTCAGTGGCTGGGAATCACCGGGCAGCCCCAGCTTGCGCGCGGCCACCTGCTGGCCCATTTTCGCCGGTCTCCGGCCGACGCTGCACAGTGCCCGGTTTGTACCCGCCAGGCATCTTGCCGAATGTCGCGGTGAGCAGGTAACGGTCCTGCTCACCGTCGACGACGCCGATCTCCACCTCCACGATGATTTTCGCCGTCACGTAGGCTGCCAGCAGCTCGGTGGCCGAGCCGTCCCCCATGTGCGACTGGCCCGGGGGTTCTCCCCGTGGTCCACCCGCTCCGGGGAGAGTGCGATCAGTGGCCGGACGAAGCGGTCGAGCTTGTTCTCCGGGCAGTGGCCGGTGTGCAACACGACATTGACCAGGTATTTCGCCGCCACCACGTGCACGAACTCGTTGGGCCTTCGCGCGGTCCAGCATCTCGCTGTAGACCTCGGGCGTCGCGATAGGCATAGGGAGTGATCTCCGGTTATTCGGCGGGACAAGCTACGGCGTGCGGGGCAGTATGGCTCACCCGTCCATCCAGACGCGATCGGATGGGCCTGAGGTGGCCGCAGTACGTTTCCGGCGTGGCCCCCGACGAACCGCTGGACCGCGTGACCGTGCAGCACTCGGTCGAGGCGACGCTGCGCCACCTGCGGGTGCTGGACGCCCCGATCGAGGTTCCAGCCGACGGCTCCCTGAGTGACCCGATGGACGGCCCGATAGACCGTCACCGAGACAGCTACCGAGACAGCACTGTCGAGGCCCCGCTGACGTTGGAGGATCTGTACCGCCAGCACCGGACGCGGCTGGTGCGGTTGGCCGTCCTGCTGGTCGATGAGACGGCTACCGCCGAAGACGTCGTGCAAGAGGCGTTCACCGGGCTGCATCGGCACTGGTCAGGACTGCGCGACGAGACGGCCGCGCTGGGCTATCTGCGCACCGCGGTGGTCAACGGCTCCCGTTCGGTGCTGCGCCGTCGCAAGACCGCTCGCGGCTACGTGCCCCCGCACCAGGCCAACGCGCGTTCCGCGGAATCGCTGGCGATGCTGACCACCGAGCATCAGGCGGTGGTCGTCGCGCTGGGCCAGCTCCCGCCGCGGCAACGCGAGGTGCTGGTGCTGCGCTACTACGGGGGGATGAGCGAGGCGGAGATCGCGGAGGCCACCGGCGTCAGCCGCGGCACGGTGAAGTCCAGCGCCAGCCGCGCGCTGGACGCTCTGCAACGGATTCTGGAGCAGAAGTGAGTCACCGCGCTCCCGCGGGCAAGCCCGCTTGGTGGGGACCGCATCCTCGACGTCGATAAGGAACGCAGTGACCGACGAGATACACCGGCGGCTGTCCGCCGCGTTGCGGGCGCAGGCCTCCACGATGAGATCTAGTGCAGTGGGATCCGGCCCAGTGGGATCCGGGCTACCCGGGGAAAGGTCCCCTTCTCGCCCAGTCGGCGCGGTATCGCCCAGGCGCGGACCGGCGCATGCCCGAAGGCGCCTGTCGGTCTGGACGGTGCTCGCCCTGGCGGTGCTGCTCGGAGCGATGGCCGGCGGGCTGGCTGGGGTGATCAGCGTCTGGTGAGCGCGCCGGGGCAGCGGCGGGTGCTCAGCGGGACTGTCGGGTCTGCCCGCTACCGTGGCAGCGTGATGCCCTTCCCCCTCGGCACGTCGCTGGCTCTGGGCCCCACTTGGCTTGATCCTGAGCAGTTGCTGCGGATGCTGGGCCCCTCCGTGCTGGTGGGGTTGTGTCTGATCATCTTTGCGGAATGCGGACTGCTCATCGGCTTTTTCCTGCCGGGCGACTCGCTGCTGTTCACCGCCGGGCTGTTCGTCGCGGGAGGCCTCATCGGCACCCCAATCGCCCTGGTGTGCCTGCTGCTCACGGTGTGTGCCGTGGTGGGCAACGTGGTCGGTTACTACCTGGGCTACCAGGCGGGGCCGGCGCTGTTCAACCGACCGGATTCCCGGCTATTCAAACGGGAGTACGTGGACAAGACGCACGCTTTTTTCGATAAATACGGTGCGCGGGCTATCCTGCTGGGCCGTTTTGTCCCTATCGTGCGGACCTTCATCACGGCGATTGCGGGGGTAGGTCGCATGAATCCCCGCAAGTATTTCACGTACTCGATTGTCGGTGGCGTTGCCTGGGCCACCGGAGTAACTTTGCTAGGCTACTGGCTCGGCCGGGTCATGTTCATCAGAAATCACCTGGAACTGATCCTGGTGAGCATCGTTGCGCTGTCGTTCATCCCGGTCGTCATCGAGGTGCTCAAGACGGGCCGGCTGGGCCGGCGACGGGCGGGTGCCCCCCGGTGAGCCCCGACCAGCCCAACCCTGCCGGACGCCGCGCTCATCGCAGCACCTGGCGGCTTGCGGTGGGGGCCGTGGTAGGTGCGCTGACGGTGCTGGTCGCCCTCGGGGTGCCGACTGGGACGGCGGCCCGGCTCGCCACCGGGCCAGGCCCAGCCAGCGCGCCCAGCGCACAGTCACTCCGGGCCCCTGCACACGCCTGCCTGAGCTGGCACAAGCCCGACGCTGTCGACGCCGCGGTGGTGAGCTGCGCCCAACCGCACCTATTCGAGGTCACCGCGACGCTGGATCTTCAGGACTTCGGCGCCGAGGCCGGGTTCCCTGATCCGGCCCGCTGGCAGCAGCTGGTAGCGCAGCGCTGCACCCCGCTGAGCACCCAGGCGTTGGCCCATCACTTCGACCCGTTCGGCCGGTTCACCGTTGGCGCGATCAAACCCAGCGAGACTGGGTGGCTGCACGGGGACCGGACGCTGCGCTGCGGGGTGGAGTCCGTGGGCCGCACCGGGACGCTATTCCTCACCACCGGCAGCGTGCTGGCGCAGGACCAGTCCGACGTGCATCCGCCCGGCACCTGCCTGGGAAACGACGGCAAAGTCGTGGGTGACCCGGCCAATTGCGCCGATCCCCACGCCGTAGAGATCATCGGAGTGGTCGACCTCAAAGGCGCCTTCCCCAAGGGATACCCCGACGAAACCGCCCAGGATCAGGTGCTGAACACCGAATGCACCCGGTTGGCGAAGGACTTTGCGGGAAGCCCCACGGTCGTCGCGAACAAAGGGCTCACGCTGTTCTGGGAGACGCTGCGACCGGAGAGCTGGCAGGCCGGGAGCACCCGGGTGGACTGCCGGATCGGCGCATTCCTGCCCGACCATTCCGGTTTCGCCCCAGTAACCGGCAGTGTGAAGGGACCAGTCGAGGTAGGCAAGCAACCTGCCCCCGCCGCTGCGCGCAACCCGGGAGCAGCGCCCATAGCCATACCGCCGGTGACCCAGGTCGACGCTCCGGCCACCTCGCCACCCTGATGGGCACGTGGCTGCCCGCCGACCGGTTCGACGAAACTGGGGTAGGAGGGCCGGATGGCCACCCGTTGGACTTCTGTCACTCTTGTCGACGGGTTTCCGAAATGGCGCACGCGTCGCACCAGAAACCGTAAAGAATACCCTCGAAGCCCAGCCGCCCGAACGGGGTCAGGCCGCTGTCGATGGAGGCGAGGGACATCATCGGTCGGCTACAGCCCGGGCAGCGCGGGTGCCTGCCCGGCTGGATCCACCGCGGCGGGCCGCCCACCTGGTGCCGCCCGGAGCCGCCGAAGGCGTCGATACTCACCCCCGTCTGGTTCGGATGCGGCTCAATCAGCAGTCCTCACTCGCCGGGGACCAGCCTGCCGCCCAGGCTCGGACCGCCCTGGGGGCTGAAGAACACCCGCAGCCCGTCGGGGCGGACCTGCACGGTCGTGAAGTCCAGCGCGTCGCAGTCGCAGGTGTACCAGAAAAACGACGGATTCTGGCGTAGCCGGAACGGCAGCGATCCGGCGTCCAGGGTGAGCACCCGCTCGGCGGGAGCATCGCACACCGGACAGATCGGGACGTCACCCGGGAGCCCCACCCATGACGTGCGGAGTGCGTTCCCGCTCCACCACGAAGCCCAGGAACGCCGGGGTAAACCACGAGCGCCCGTGGCCGTCGGGCAGCAGCCCAGCACTCGCGATGAGGGTCTCCCAGTAGGCACGGTCGTCGATCTCCTCGCGCAGCGCCAGGAGCGCGTCGGCCGCTGCGGGAGTGCGGATTCGGGCGAGGGCGTCGAGCACATCCGGGTCGTGTTCAGCGTGCCAGCGAGCGACCAGGTCGGTAACCCAGTCCTCCGGCGCTCCCGAGAGCATGCCCTCCCGCAACCACGGGTGGTCGATCCGCGCGGCGTGCGGCCGCAGCCGCTCCGGCCGCCACGCCGCGATCTCGTAGATGACCGAGAAAAGTGGCGACTCCGGCGCCGCGCAGCCGCTCGGCCGCGCGGGTTTTGTCCGCCGCCGTATCCGGGATGATCGCGAGGTAGTCGGCAACGAAGGCGGCGACCCGCTCGTCGTCGGTGGCGAGCAGGCACGCCACCGAGGCCGGGACACCGTGGTTCGGCTGCGCGGCCAGCAACTCGACGATGCGCTCGCTTTTCTGCGGTACTTCCAGGGACGGGTCGCAGACGATGCTCTCAATGGTCAACACGTCGTTATGTAGCTTTCTTCAGGAAGTCGAGAAGAACTTGATCAATCCGGTCGGAACATTCTATAACACCATCGTTGACCAGGTTTCGGTAGTGCCGAACGTAATTGGCCCACCTTCGCTTGGTCAGTTCGCCGGACTTCTCGCGCTTCGACAGGTCGTTGATGAAGTCTTTCTCGACCGCGACCGCGAGGTCCTCGGCGTCCAGTGCAATCTGCTTGGCGGTGTTGCGTCCCCCGGACGTCCGGCCCTCGTCGATGTGGAAGTCGTCCTCCTTCATGATCGACCACGCGTTGTCGCGGATGGCAGCCTTCTCAGCGTTGGTCAGTAGAAGTGCCTTCTTCTCCTTGTCGAGGAGCTGGCGACCCAGCCGCTTCTCTGCGGCCTCAGCCACCCCGAAGGTCGCGACCGCCGCAGCCTGGTCCGCCGCGAACTCCGCCGCCGCGATCCCCAACTGGGCGATCACCGCCCCCTTCATCGCGACAATCCCCGCCGCAGCGATGTCCAACGCATCCGCCACGTAGTGGCACCCCTGAACCAGAATCTGCAGGTGCCCCCGGGTCTGCGACCCCCAGGTGCTCACCAACGCCTCATACGAGCCAGACTCATAGACTTCCCGCAGATCCCTCACCCGCCGGTGGGTCGCGTCGATCGAGGTGCTCGCGTCCCTGGCGTACTGCCGCAGATGACTCGCCGCCTCCTTGAAATGGTCTTCATTGAGGTCGGGCCACTGAAACCCGAAAGCCCGCATCGTCCACGTCAGCTCCGAGGGCAACTCCAGCGCCACCCGCCTCGACCCCCTCCACCGCGACTTGCCGTATCCCGGAACTGGCTTGCGCGCCCATCCAGCCTCACAGGTCCGGACAGAAACCCGGCAGACCTGTCACCGACCCGCTTCCGGCGGCGGCAGCGTACAACCGTCGGGTTCCTGTGGCGTGTCCACCGGCCGCTGGCGGCGCTGCCGCGCAGGCGTGCAGTCGAACTCGGCGCGCTCAGAGCACCCACGATCGGGTGGTAAAAGATCCAGGGCACTCGGCTATCGTTGAGCTGTTCCTTGATCGTGGACGGGGGCAGGCGCTCATTCCGATAAAGAGGCGCCTGGCGGATACGCCCCAACCGGCGGGCTGAGCGAGTAAGGGAGACAGCACCATGGCGGTGGGCGCAGCGCCGACACCAGCGGGGGGGTCGGCACCAGCGGGAGGACCGACACCGGCCGCAGCGCCGATACCGGTGGAAGGGGGTCTGCGTCGGGACATCGGCAAGATCGGCCTGCTGTTCGCCGGGGTCGGCTCGATCATCGGGTCCGGCTGGCTGTTCAGCGCGCTCACGGCGGCGCATACCGCAGGCCCGGCCGCGATCATCTCGTGGGCGATCGCGACGGTGATGATCTTACTGATTGGGTTGTGCTTCGCCGAGCTGGGCACGATGTTCCCCATCTCCGGGGGAGTGGTGCGGTTCCCGCACCTGTCCTTCGGGTCATTCGCCAGCTACACGATGGGGTGGATCACCTGGCTGGCGGCGGTGTCCGTGCCGCCGATCGAGGTGGAGGCAGCGCTGCAGTACGCCACCCGATACCTGCCGCTGACCACCAAACACATCGTAGGCGGCGAACCGGCTTACACCCTGACCGGTCTTGGCGGGATGTTCGCCATCGCCGGGATGGCGGTGTTCGTCGTCCTGAACTACATCGGCGTCAAGTATTTCGCCCAGATCAACAACGTGGCGGTCTGGTGGAAGCTATCGATGATCGTTCTGGTGATCGTGGCGTTCCTGGTGACGGTGTTCCACGGCGAAAACTTCCGCTCCTACGGATTCTTTTCCCAAGGCTGGGGCGGGGTGTTCACCGCCATCCCGACGGCCGGCATCGTGTTCTCCTTCCTCGGTTTCCGGCAAGGGGTCGAACTGGCGGGTGAAACGAAGAACCCGAAGGTCAACGTCCCGTTCGCGGTGATCGGGTCGGTGCTGCTGTGCGGCGTCATCTACATTCTGCTCGAGGTCGCCTTTATCGGCTCCGTGCGGCCCTCAGACCTGCTGAGCTCGCACGGCTGGAAAGAGCTGACGTTCGCCGGGGACTTCGGCCCGCTGGCGGCCATGGCAACGATCCTCGGTCTGGGCTGGCTGGCGACGCTGCTCTACATCGACGCGGTGATTTCACCGGCGGACACCGGGTTCGCCTACCTGGCGGTCACTACCCGGATCTCCTACGCGATGGGCAAGAACCGCAACGCGCCGGAAGTGCTGACCAAAACCAACAAGCAGGGCATTCCCTGGGTCGGCTTGGTCGTCACCTTCGTCGTCGGCCTGATCTTCTTTCTGCCCTTCCCCAGCTGGCAGTCGCTGGTCGGCTTCATCACCTCGGCCACGGTGCTGTCCTTCGGTAGCGGGCCGCTCGTGCTGGCGGCGCTGCGCCGGCAGCTGCCCGAGCACGACCGGCCGTTCAAGCTGCCGGGCGGCGACGTCATTCCCTTTCTCGCGTTCTACTCCGCGAACATGGTTATTTACTGGGCCGGTTGGATTACTAACCTTAAGATCGGGGTCTGTGTGGCGATCGGTTTCCTCCTGTGGCCGATTTTCCACTACGGCAGCAAGGGCCGGGCGCCGAAGTTGGACTGGAAAGCGGGCGCGAGCTGGGTGCTGCCCTGGCTCATCGGCGAGGGGGTGATCAGCTATCTCAGCGCCTACGGGGGTGTTGGCCTGATCGGCATAGGGTGGGGCTTGCTGGTCAACCTGATCTGGTCAGCGGTCATTTACGTGATCGCGCTGTCGGTGCGGTTCCCACCGCACCGGGTGCGGGAACAGGTCGCCGAGACGACCGCCGAGGCCGCTGAGGAAGAGCGGGAGCTGGAGCGGGCGTAACCACCCGTAACCACCAGCGCGTAACCATCAGCTCAGTCCGGTCTGTTGTCCTGCACGCGGGATCCCGACCGGGAGGATCCGTCGATCTGCACGGTGGGGCGGTCTTCGGTGGTGGTGTTGCCGACCACCGTGGCGCCGGTGGAGCCCTCGGCGATCAGCACCGCCCGGGTCAGGTTCGGGCCGGCGAAGGTGTTTTGCAGGATCTGCACGTTGGGCCAGCCCCGGAGGTTCACCGCCTGGGCACCGTTGTTCGCGCACATGTTCTGGGCGAAAATGATCGAGGGGACCCCGGGCGGGGCACCACTGTTGCGGTGCTGGTCACCGGTGGCGATGAGACATTGCGCATCCACGTTACGGCAGGTATTCCCCGAAATCACCACATCGAACGTGGCGGGTTTGCCGCTGTCCAAGGTCTGGAAGCAGTCCGGGTGCGGCGGGCTGGCATAGCCCTCTGCGGAGATGTCCGTAATGGTGTTGTCGGTGATGCGGTGACCGTTGCCATAAAAACGCATGCCATCGGCGTCACCCCCGTGGCCGGAGACCACCGTGTCGCTGATGGTATTGGCGTGCACCGTGATCCGCTCCCCGGTGATCTCGATGCCGTTGGTGGCGACATGGCGCATCGTGTTCGACTCGATAGTCGAGTCGGTGCAGGGATGGCAGGTGATCCCGCCTTGCGTCGTGTCGTGGACGGTGTTGTTCCGCGCGGTGATCCCGGCGCCTTCCAGCAGCACCCCGCCTCCGCCAGCGACGGTGAAACCTTCCATGATGACGTGGTCGGCCTTGATCTGCACCTCGTGCACGGTGCCGCCGTCGGACATCAGGCTGATCGGGGCCGCCGCAGTGCCCGAACGGGTTAGCATCAGGTCGGTGTCGGTGAAGTCATTGCCGGAAAAACACAGCGTGTCTCCCGGCATGAGGCCCTCCAGGGCCGCCGGCACCTCATCGCTCCGGGTGATTGTGTGGCTACAGGTGGAGGGCAGGCTCTGGTGACGCTGCGGCGCCGTAGAAGGGCCACCAGCCGAGGTGCACCCGCTGAGCAGCCCCACCAGCCCCACCAGACTCATCAACACCGACCACCCCGACGCCCGCCGGAGCGCCCTGGGCATCGTCACTGGCGCACTGGTGGGAATGCGCCCCGGCTCGCGGCAAGGGATGTCCATCACGATGACGGTAACAGCCGCTACCGCAAGTGCTTCGGCGCGCACCGCCCTCCGCTGGTGAGCTCGCACCGACAATCGAAGAACCCCAACCCACCCGACCCGCCCCGACCCGTATGGAGGGACACCTGATGACGACGCTGGAGATGGTGCTGCGGCTGGTGGCCGGTCTGGGGCTGGGCGCGGTAATCGGGATGGAGCGCCAATGGCGGGCCCGGGGCGCGGGGCTGCGGACCAACGCGCTGGTGGCCACCGGTGCGGCGCTGTTTGTACTGCTCTCGGCCTACGGGTTCGACATCGGCCTGGGTGGTGGTGCTCGGGTTGCCGACCCGACCCGGGTGGCCGCCCAGATCGTGTCGGGGATCGGGTTCCTCGGCGCCGGGGTGATCCTGCGGGACGGGCTCAACGTCCGCGGGCTCAACACCGCCGCCACCTTGTGGTGCTCGGCCGCGGTCGGGGCGCTGGCCGGTGCCGGGATGTACCGTGTCGCCGCGCTGGGCGCCACTGCGGTGATCATCGCGAACGTGGTGTTGCGACCGCTGGGACGCATGCTCGATCGTCATCCCACCGGTGGTGACGAGGTCAGCGTCGGCTACCGCTTCGAAGCCGTCTGCGCCGAGCCGGCTGAGGCGCAGATCCGCGCCCTGCTGGTGCAGGCCGTCAGCGGCACCAAGTTCCAGCTGCGGGGCATCCGCAGCTACAACACCGACACCGACGGCCAGGTCAGCGTCGTGGCCGAGCTCACCACCGAGCAGCGCAACGACACCCACCTCGAACACGCCGTCAGCCGACTCAGCCTCGAACCCGCCGTCACCGCCGTCACCTGGACCGTGGTCCCCGACCCCGACACCAGCGCCGAGGATGCGTTGGGCACCGAGACCACCACGAAGAACTGGCGGTTGCGCTCACCGGTCCCCCGCAAACGCACGTCGTAGCGGGCGCACCAGATGAGTTCACCGGCTACTGAGCCGACGTATCATCACCTACGAGTGGCTGATGATTCTCATCCCTGAGTTAGTACCCGGTAACTGAGCGTAGAGATTGGGTGGTATGCGCCCGCAAGATGGCCCTGGCACCGCGGCTGTTCAGCCCCCGCCTGATAAGCCCCAGCCTGTTCAGCCCCAGCCTGATAAGTTCCAGTCCGACAAGCCCCAGCCTGATAAGTTCCAGCTCGATAAGCCGCAGCCCGATAAGTCCCAGCCCGAACCGGCGGAACCGGCAGTGCAAATACGCTGCCCCCAGGACAACAGCCGCCTCACGGGCGAGCTGAGCGCCCTCCCGGCGAGAGACACCCCGCCGTTGTCCCTGGAGCTTGACCTGCGGCTCGCGGCGATGGAAGCCGCCCTCGCCGAGGTGGCCCAGCAGCTTGGCGAGGCGAACGCCCGGGCGCTCGCCAGGGAGCGGGTAATCGACCGGCAGCATGCGGAGATTGAACGGCTGCGGTCGGCGGTGCGGGCTGGGCAGCTGCGACCGGTGGTCACCGACCTGGGCCGGTTGCGCAACGGCCTGCTCCGCCAAGCTGGGACGGTCCCCGCCGAGATGACCGGCCCGCAGGTCGCGACCCTGCTGGAGTCGTTCGCCGCGACGGTGGAGGACATGCTGGAGCGCTGCGGCGTCGCGGTCCTGCCGGGGGAGGTGGGTGCCGCCTTCGCGCCGAGCCGCCAGCAGGTCGCCGCGGTCGTGGAGATCGACGACCCCGAGCGGGACGGCACGGTTGCCGAGGTGGTCCAGGACGGCTACGCGGAGATCGACGGCGGAAGGGTCGTCATCCCGGCTCGGATCAGGCTGCACCGTTACGTGCCGACCGCCGGCGGAGCCGGCCATCAGGCCACCGCCGGCCAAGCCGGCCATCAGACCAAGGAGAAAACGGATGGCTGAAGGCGTTGAGGGGCGCGCTGGGGAGGGCGCCAGGGGACGCGCCGACGGGGGGGTTAAGGGGGCGGGTCGGGTCTTTGGCATCGACCTGGGTACTACCTACTCGGCGATCGCCTACATCGACGAGACCGGGCGGCCCACGGTGTGCCGCAACGACACCAACTCCGAGATCACCCCGTCGGTCGTGCAATTCGAGACGCCCACGAACGTCGTGGTCGGGGAGTCGGCCAAGCAGTCGGCGTTCATTGACGCCGACAGCGTCGTGAGCCTGATCAAACGGCAGATGGGCGAGAACAAAGAGTACGAATTCCACGGCAAGATCTATACCCCGGAGTCGATCTCGGCGCTGATCCTGCGCCGGCTGGCCGCCGACGCCGCAAGCTACACCGACGGCCCCGTTGAGCAGGTGGTGATCACCGTGCCGGCGTACTTCGGGGCGCGGCAGAAAGAGGCCACGAACAAAGCCGGCCTGATCGCGGGGCTTGATGTCGTCGGCATCCTGCCCGAGCCGGTGGCCGCCGCCGTGCACTACGACCTGACCAAGGGCGGAGCCGACAAAACCGTCCTCGTCTACGACCTGGGCGGCGGCACGTTCGACACCACCGTGATTCAGGTGGGCGCCAGCGAGATCACGGTCATCTGCACCGATGGAGACACCAACCTGGGCGGCGCGGACTGGGACGCCCGCCTGCGGGACCACCTGCTGGAGCGGTTCGTCGCCCAAGCCCGCCCCGCGGAGTCCCCGGAGGACGACGCCGAGTTCCTCCAGGAGGTCGCGAACAAGGCTGAGGAGGTGAAAAAACAGCTGTCAGTGCAGGAAAGCCGGCCGGTGCAGCTGCGGTTTGCCGGTGCCGCGGCGCGCATCGAAGTCAGTCGGGCCGAGTTCGAGACGATGACCGTGGACCTGCTGGACCGGACCATTGAGATCGTGCGCCGAACGCTGACCACCTTGGGGGAGCGCGCCCCCGACGCGACGATCGATGAGGTACTGCTCGTCGGCGGGTCCACCCGGATGCCGATGGTGGCGGCCCGGCTGACCAAGGAGTTCGGCTGGGACCCCAGGCTGCACGACCCGGAGCTGGCCGTCGCCAGGGGCGCTGCGATCTTCGCGCTGTCCCGTGTGGTGTATACGATGCAGCAGGAGGCCAAGGAGAACGCCGGCAGCCAGGCCGACGCGGAGCGGGCAGCGGCCCAGGTCGTCACCGACGTGGCCCGCCAGTACGGCCTGTCGGAGCAGACCGTGAAGCAGCTTTCCAGCAAGAAGACCCGCAGTGTGCTGCCCAAGGCGTTCGGGGTGAAGCTACTGGACCTGAGCAACCGCGACCGGTACTACATCAAGCACTTGGCGTTCGCCAACGATCCACTACCCACCGGCGACCGGACGTTCACTGCCAAGACCATCCACCACGCCCAGACCGAGGTCCTCATCGAGCTCTATGAGCAGGCGGGCACGGTGGTGAGCGAGGAGCTCTCGGCGAACAACCCGCTCAGCGACGGCAGTGGCCGGATCACCGGTATCCCGCCGCAGCCCGTCGGGCAGCTGGCGAACATCGACATCGTGATGTCGATCGACGAGGACGGCCTGCTGCAGCTGCGGGCCACCGAACGCAGCACCGGCAAGCACCTCGTCATCACGGTCACGATCGGCTTGTCCGCCGAGCAGCTCGGGCTGGCCATCGACGCCGTCTCCACGATCTCGGTCTCGAGCTGACGCCGGTGGCCGATTTTGATCCCCGGGCCTACGAGGACCAGGTCCTCAAGCCGCTGCGTCGGCGCCTGCCGCACCTTCCCGACGATCTGCTGACCCGCTACGCCGTCGAGGCCACCATGGACCACGCCGCCTTGGGCGAGCGGATCGCCAATGTGGTCCGGGTGTGGAACAAAGCGGCGCTCAAAGCCGGGCCGACCGGCCTGGTGTGCCAGCAGCTGCTGCGCGAGCACGAGGAGCTCACCCGCCGCGAGAACGTGGACCTCACCAGCCCGCGGTGGTGGCGGAGCTGGCAGCAGACCCACCACCAGCAGCTCGGCGGCCAGATCGCGGAGTTGGCCGAGCTGCTGCGGGCCAGCCACGGCGAGCTCGGTGTGATCACCCGCAACCAGCTGCGGGCCGCCGCCGCCGCGCATCCCACCCTCGGCGACGCCGAGATCGACCAAGCCGCCGCGAGCGCGCGGCTGCGCCTCGTTGAGCCCCTGGAGCTGCCGAAGACGGCCGGGATGCGCGGCCGGCTGGAGAACCTGACCACCAAACTGCTCACCGCCGGGGTGGACAGCATCCCGCGGCTGCTGTTCCCGCAGCTGTCCACGTTCGGTCTGCTCGGCGCCTTCACCGTGACCCCCCCTTCCCCGGGGCGAGAGGTGGGGCTGTCCCAGCAGGTCGCCGAGCAGCGCGCCGCGGAGCTGGACACCGCACCAGACAGCCCGGTGACCCGCGCGCAGCGCGAAGCGGTGGGCATCCTGGTCAGTGCGGCCAAGGATGGCACCGACCTCACCGCGCTCGCCCTGTTTCACCTGCTACAGCCGGTGCGTGAGGCGTACGCCCAGGGCGCCCAGCCCCGCACCTTGTTCACCCTGCTGACCCGCAGTGGGCTGCGCCAGGCGGACGCGGGCCGGATCGTGGTGAGTGTGCTCGCGGAGTCGGCGGAGTCGGGCACCCGCCGTGACCCGCTCGCGGCCGTCACCAGCCTGCTCGCGGGGGGAGGGCTGCTGGCCGCCCAACAGCTCGCGATCACCCTGGACGGCCCGCCGGGTGAGCGGGCCCGCGAGGCCGTAGCGCACCAGCGCGAGCAGGTGGAGAGCCTACGCCGGGCCGCCGCAGCGGATCTCCGCGCCGGCCGTGAGGGGCAGGCGGCCACCCGGCTGCGCGAGGCGCTCCGGCTGGCCGCCGACCTGCCTGGGCTGGCCGAGCAGCTCGCGACGGTGCCGACCACCCCGGTCGAGGGGGTCACCGTGAGCGCGCAGGGCACCGGCGTGCACATCGGCTGGCGACTGGCACCCGAGCACGGCGAGCAGACCACCGTCCGGGTGCTGCGCCGGGAGGATCGGGAACCCCTCGACGTCGAGGACGGCCACGAGATCCCGGTCCGCTCCCGGCGCTCGAGCGCCGACGAGGCACCTCCAGTCGGGCGGCGGGTGCACTACGCGGTGTTCGCGCGCACCACGGGTGGGCAGTGGTCCCGCCCGGTCTGCGCCGTCGCGCAGGTCGTCCCACCGGTCACCGACGTGGTGATCGAGGGCGGGAACAACGTCATCACCGGACGCTGGCGGGTGCACCCTGAGGTCCTGGCGGTGGAGGTCCACCGCAGCGCAGGCGTCCCCGAGTGCCCTGGCGAGCCGGTGGTGGTGCAGCGCAACCGCGCGTTCCGCGACGCGAGCGCGGTGGATGGCATGCAGTACTGCTACACGCTCCGCGCCTGCTACCCGCCCCCCGGCGGGGGCGCGCCGCTGCGTTCAGCACCCGTTGTGGTGCGTGGCGCAACCCGCCCACCCGCCCGGCCGCTGGCCGCGCTGCGGGCCACCCCGGCCGCTGGCGTGGGCCTGGGGGTGCGGCTGTCCTGGTCGCAGCGCCCCGGCAGCGAGATCGTCATCCGGCGCTGCGCCCGTCCCTGCCCGTGGGAGTATGGCCAGGTGGTGGCGCTGGCGGAGCTGGCGGGCTACGGGGTGGAGCTCGACGGCACGCTCACCGAAAAGGGTGAGTCCAGGACTCTGCTCGCGCCGATGCCGCCCGGTCGCTCCTACTGCGTGCCGTTCACCCTCGGCGCAGGCGGTGCCCTTCGCGGCCAGGACGCCGTCGTGGACCTGCTCGATCCCGTGCGCCAGCTGCGGGCGCAGCGCTTCGGCGAGGACGTCCGCGTCACCTGGCGCTGGCCGGAGCAGGCCGGGGCCGCCGATGTGCAGTGGGCCGGCGGCGGGCGCCGGATCACCCGCCAGCAGTACCGCGAGGAGGGCGGCTGCCAGCTGCGCGCTGCCCCGGGAACCCCGCGCGTGGAGGTGAACGCGGTGCTGCTGAGCGAGAGCGGCGAAAGCCGCTCCGCCACGGCCTCGGTGCTGGTTGAGCAGCGGCCCCCGGAGCTGACCTACCAGCTGCGCCGTTGCGGCCACCGTCTCCTGGGTGGGCTGCGGTGCGTGGTGACGCTCTGCGGCGCCCGTCCCGTCGCGGGCGTCACACTGATCATCGTGGCGGCGGTTGGGCACGCCCTGCCAGCCTCGCCCGAGGCGGGGGTGGAGCTGCTGCGGCGCCCGGTGGTGATCGACCCCGAGGTGCCGGTGGTGCTGGAGGCCCCCGTCCCCCGGTTGCGTAAACCCTACTGGCTGCGGTGTTTCCTCGCCGAGCCCGCGCCTGCCCTGCTCCTCGACCCGCCGCTGGGCCAGTTGAAAGTGTCGTGAGAATGGCCACCGTCGCCTGCCCGTACTGCTACCACCTGATCAACCAGGGTCAGTTGGCCTACCAGTGCCTCGGGCGGGGCGTACCGGGTGGGGCGCGCTGCGCCAAGCGGGAAGATGAGCGCCGCCAGCAGCTGACGAATGTGCGCACCACGGCCTACCCGACCTTCCTGCCGGATCAGCGGGGGCTGCCCGCCCGCGCCCGCCAAGCGGCCTGCCCGCACTGCGGCGGCCCCACGGGCGTGCGAGCCTGCCCCGTCTGCCACACCCCGCTGTCCTCCACGTTCGCCGAAAGCCGCAGCCCACTGGTCGGGATGGTCGGCGGCAAGGGGGCGGGCAAGACCGTTTACCTGTCGGTGCTGCACCACGAGTTGCGGACCACGGTGCGGCGACGGTTCCAGGCCGATATCCGCCTGAGCGGGGACCAGCAGGGTGGCGCCGGGTCACCGCGGCAGTGGCTGGAGAACTACGAGGAGCAGCTTTTCACGCACGGCAGGCTGTTCGAGCAGACGGCGGGGGCCCGCAACGGGCTGCGCCCACCGGTCGTCATCGAGTGGCGCCAGCCCAAACGCCGACTGGGCTTGCAGAGCTTCGACACAACGGTGCTCTCCTTCTACGATGCCGCCGGCGAAGACCTCACCCACCAGGATCATGTGCACACCCAGGCCTACCTAGGCGTGGCCAACGGGCTGGTCCTGCTGCTCGACCCATGGCAGCTGCCCGGTGCGCTGGAGCGCATCGAGGTTCCCGAGTTCGTCGTCCGGGACGCCGAACCCCCGCTGGAGGTACTCACCCGGATCACCGAGCTGCTGCGGGTGTCGCATCAGGTCAAGGCGAGCCGGCGGGTCAAGGTGCCGTTAGCTGTGGTGTTCGCGAAGATGGACGCCTTCTTCCCGGTGCTCGGCGGCAACCACCCACTGCTGGCCAAGCCCCCGGCGCTGCCCGGCTACGACGAGGCCACCGGCCAGGACACCCACGAGCACGTCCGGGCCCTGCTGCACGAGTACGGCGCCGACGACATTGACGCGCACCTGCGGCACAACTACACGAACTTCCGCTACTTCGCGGTCTCCGCCCTGGGGGCGGCCCCCAACTACGCGGCCAAGGAGGTCGACGCAGGCGGTGTGCAGCCCTTCCGCGTCGAGGAACCCCTGCTGTGGCTGCTTTGCAGCTTCGGGGTGATTGACCGGAGCCGCGGGTGAGCGGCCGGTTCGGCTCGCTCTACTACACCGATTGCCGACCGGGGCAAGGTTTGGGGGGTGGGGCCGGGTTCCAGTTTCAGGCCGTCTCAGCGGGCCTGGCCGCCGAAGCCATGCCGCTGGTGCAGCGCACCGCGCTCTATGAGCCCCCGGTGATGTGGATGCGCCGTCGCCGACCGGTCGCCGACTACCCGCCGTCGCTGGCGCACACCGCCGAGGGAGGGGTGTTCGTGACCGCGGCTGGACGCTACCTCGGCCAGGAGGCGAACGGCACCCGCGAGGGCAACCAGTTCACCCACGCGATCGTCACCCGCGATTCCGCCGACTACGGCTCGGTGCGGCCCGCGCAGCTGTGGGGTGCCCCGTGGTGGGCGCTCGCCCCCGCCCCGGATACCGAACTCGACGAGCTGGCGGCCCACCCGGTGCCGGGGCCGTTGGACGCCGAGACCGTGCGCGACCGGGTGCGGGCCGCCGAGGGCGGCACGGAGCGGCTGATCGCGCTGCTCTCCGCGATCCAGCAGCTGACCGACCCCGAGCACCGGCGCACCGTGGTGCTCGTGAGCGCCGACCCTGAGGAGGCCGCGTGCTGGATCGCTGCGGCGACTCTGCTGCTGCCCCAGCCGCAGGCGCTGCACGTCAGCTTCAAGATCTTCGTGGCGGACGGTCAGTACGGCCAGCACGACATCATCGCGCTGCACCCGGAGTGGGCCGGGCGGTGGGCGGACACCGCAGCCAGCAGCGGGTTCGCGGTCTTTGACCTGGACCGGGGCCGGCACACCGCCGTGGCGCCCACCGCCACCGCGGGTTTCTGGGTGCCCCGGCTGCTGGCTGAGGACGCCTACGACGTCCTGGACGCGGTGGAGCTCGCCGGCCAGTTCGCCCGAGCCCGGGCCGGTAGCACCACGACGCCCGGCGAGCCGACCGGCGCGGACCGCCTGGCCGCGGCCGTGGTCGCCGCCGGTGAGCGGCTGAGCACGCGAGAGCGGTCAGCGGAAGTCGCGGACTGGTTGTTGAGCGCGCCGCCGCAGGCGCTGCGCATCGCCCGCGACCCGGTCCTGACGGCGGTGCTCCAGGCCTGTCCACGCGCACCCGTGCTGCGCACGCTGGCCACCGCAGCCGGATCCCGCGGATGGGTGGGTGCGGCCGCCCAGATCCAGGATGAGCTGCTCACCGCCGAGATCGGCGAGGTCCTGGCCGCTGCCGACGGGGTGGCCGCGCTGCGGCGGCTCACCGCGCTAGCGCCTCTGCCGCTGCTGGAGCGTCCAGTGCAGGAGCAGGCACGCAGCCGCGCTGAGATCGAGACGGCCCTGCGCACGGCGCGTCCCGACCAGGTTCCGGCCTTGCTCACCGTGGCCCACCGGCACGCCACGGCACCCCGCACCGCGAACTTCCGCGCCGCCGCGTACTCCTTCGCCGCCTGGTGGGTGCAGCAATCTGACCCCGACGTGGCCCCCGAGCGCTGGCCCGCCCCGCCGGAGGCGCTGGACTGGGTGCGCGACGTGCTGCGGGAAGCCCTAGCCAGCCCGGCCGGTCCGCAGCAGACCTCCGCCCGCGAGGCGATCTGCGCGCGCTGGTGGCGGCCGTTGTGGCCGGCGGCCTACGACCCGGGCGATGACCTGGACGTGATGGTGATGTCCGCGGCCTATGCGCATCTGGAGGGCTCCCGGCGCGCTCAGCTGCTGCGGGACGTCCAGGAGTGGTGCTTCGCGCGCGCCGCCGATGGCACCCATCCCAGCACCGTGGCCTGGGACATCCTCTTCGGCACCCGAACCCCGGAGGTCGCGGAAGCGACCGAGTTCCTGGTGGGCCTCGTGGGCCTGGTGGGCCTGGTGGGCAACCGGACGTTCACCCCCGAGGTCTGCACCCGGTTGTGCGCGGTGCTGGCGGCCGAGCCGGCTCTGCCGGCGCAAGCCCAGCAGGCGATGGAGCAGCTCTCCCAGCGGGGGCACCCGGTGCCGCCGCCGCTGGCGCAGCTGGCGCAGCTGGCGCAGCTGCGCACCACCCGCGGCAGCAGTGGGCCCGAGCGCCCGGAGCAGGTATCCCAGGTGGCACCCCGCCGCTGGAGCCTGCGCCGCCGATCCCGCGCGGGATCGGGCCGGGTCTCCGGGTCGTCTGGGCCCTCTGGGTCGTCCGGGTCATCCGGGTCATCCGGGAAGGGCGGCGAGTGAGCCATGCCTGCCTTCATCGGCATCGCCCTGTACGGCGCGTTCTGCTACCTCGCTCTCGTCTACCTGGTCGGTCCTGCCTGGCCTTTTGTGGTGCTGGGCGGGGGCGGGATCGGCGTGCTCCTGGTGATCGTGGTGGCGACCGGGACGCTGCTGGGAGTCGGGAACCTGGCGGCCCCGACGCTCACCCCAGCTGAGCTTGCGACGCGGCTGCCGCAGCTGACGTCGAGCTTCGCGCGCGACCGCGGGTGGCCGAACTACCTGTTCGCCCAAAGCCGGGTCGACCTCGGCGCGGTGTTGGAGCACACCGCCCACGCGGTGACCCGAGTGTGGGGGTTGCTGGCCGGATTCGTCCATCACGAGCCGGCGATGCTGTTCTTCTGGCCGCTGCTGCTGCTGCCGTTGGCGGGGGCCGGGGCGCTGACCGTGGGTGCCGTCGTGGGTGCCGTGACCGTCTGCGCCCTGCTCGGGGTGGTGCTGGGTCTCGCCTGGTTGGGCTGGTTGGCTTTGGTCGGCCTGCTGCGGGGGGTGGACCTGGGCGTCCGCGTGCTACGCGGGGCGAAGGCCACCTGCCACTACTCCGGCTGCAACTACCGCAACCGGCTGCCGGCCTACCGCTGCGGGTGCGGCCAGACCCACCACGACATCCGGGCCGGCCGCCTCGGCGCCCTGGCCCGCCGGTGCGCGTGCGGGTCCCTGCTGCCGACCACCGTCCTGCAGGCCGCGACCGGGTGGGTGCCGGTGTGCCAGCACTGCGACCGGGCGCTGCGCGCCGGGGCGGCCGTGCTGACCGACGTGCTGATCCCGGTGTTCGGACCCCCCTCAGCCGGCAAGACCCGACTGGTGCTCGCCGGCCTGGTCGCGCTCGAGGGATACCTGAGCGCAGCCGGTGCCTCGCTGCGCCCGGTTGGGCCGGAGAGCGAGGACACCTTCCAGGACGCCACCGCGGTAGTGGCTTCCGGGATGCAGACCACCAAGACCGCCGCTGACCGGCCACCGGCAGCCATCACCGTCCGGCTCACCGCGGCGCGCCGCGAGGCGCTGCTGCACCTGTTCGACGCGGCCGGGGAGTTCTTTAGCGACCGCGAGCAGCACCAAGAGCTGCGCTTCCTCGACGACGCCCAGGGCCTGGTGTTCGTGCTCGACCCGTTCTCGGTACCCGCCGTCGCAGACGACCTCACCGGGGTCCTCGCCGCACGCCTGGCTGCGGCAGCACCGGCTCTGATGCATCCAGAACAGTCCTATCAGCTCACCGCGCAGTCCCTACGCGACCAGGGCATCCCGCTGCGGCGCATGCCGCTGGCCGTCGCCGTGGTGAAGGCCGACCTGCTGCTCGGTCTTCCCCCCGCCACCGGCCTGCACCCCGAGGTGGGCTCAGCCGAGCTTGAGCGCTGGCTGCGCGGCAAGGGGCTGGGCAACCTGCTCGATGGCGCCGCCCGGGACTTCGGCACGGTCCGCTACTTCCTCGTCTCCTCGTGCCTGCCCGCGACCGACCCGGCGGGCTGGACCAACCCCACCTCACCCGCCCGGCCGCTGCTGTGGCTACTGGATCGCTCCGGGGTGCCCATCCCCGCCCCGCACCTGGCGGCCGCGTCGTGAGGCCTCCGGTGCCCCCGCACTACCTGCTGTTCCGGATCGTGCTGGTCCTGGTGCTGATCGGGGCCCTCGCCGAGGCAGTATGGTGGATCACCCAGCCCGCGGTGCTAACCCAGATCCGTCACTTTCTGGGGGTGTAGCCGCTCCCGCGCTCCGACCTTGGTCACCTGAACACCCGATCCCGTACTTCCGACGCCGATCAGGTGGTTCAATCGAGCGCCGTCCGTTCCTTCCGGATTCGGCAACCTCCGGGCTCGCCAGGTGATCGCGGCTTGTCGAGCCAGGCGAGGCGCATGCGCGTTCGCTGTCCGGTCCGCGTGGTCGGTCAGCTCGGCATGCTCCTGTCCTCCGTTCGGGTGAGAACAGACTCGACTCTGTCTGCCGATGCAACAACGAGGCCAATATCTGCGATGGTGTGGATGAAGTCGGGGAGTTCCGGTGTCGACATGTGCAAGGCCCGAGTGCTGTGGATGGGCTGCTGAGGTAGTGCCCGCAGGGACACGTACCAGTGGCCTTTCATGCTGGCTGAGGTGGCGGCTTGGCTGCTAGGGAGGCGACCATGAGCGCTAGCTACCAGGCGATGACCGTTGCCAAGTGGTTTATCGCCTGGGCTGAAGCCGAGGACGCTGACCTGTCAAACCTGAAACTGCAGAAACTGCTGTACTATGCGCAGGGACATCATCTCGCACGCACCGGTAAGCCCCTGTTCCGCGAGACAATCGAAGCGTGGTCCCATGGCCCCGTGGTGCCCGAGGTCTACCGGGCGTTCAAGGATTTCGGCTCGTCCGATATCCGCCTTCCAGACAGTGACACGTTCATGTGGGATCAGATTGATGCAGAAGCCACGGACCTCCTGATTCTTATCTGGAATACCTACGGTGAATTCGCCGCATGGCGGCTTCGCAACATGGCCCATGACGAGGCTCCGTGGAAGGCGAACTTCAAGCCCCGCGAGAAGAACCTGGAGATCCCCCAGCAAGATATGCTGAACTTCTTCCAGCAGATTAGCGAGCCCGTTTAATCCGGATGGCGAAGAACCGAGGCCAGCGGCCGGCTCCCCGCAGTTCCGCCGAGCTGATTCGACCCCCCGAGCAGGTGGACTACGATCAACAGACTCCCAAGTTCTGCCTGCGCCACCTTCATCCTGACTTCGACGTTCGCAGTCTGCGGGACGAGAGCAAGCGCGCTGACTTCGCGATGGCGCTGCAAATCGTGCGAACATGACATGGCGCGAGATCATCATGGCTCCCCGACACGGATTGGGTTCAGAAAACATCCCGAGATACCAGATTCGAGCACCCATGCCCACAGGATTCGAAGACGCTGAGCAATTCCTCGTCCTGCGGTACAGCGGCAAGCTGCCGATGGCAGGTGTCCGCGTGCGGGACGTGTATCACATCCTCTGGATTGAGCCGAATTTCGGTCACCTCTACGACCATGGATAGCGAACCTGGCGACCACCCGCATGCCACCGGGGCCACCCCCGCAAACAGGCCAAAGGGTGTGGGGCGGCCGATCATGGCCACCAGGGCACTGCTTCGCTTGACCTTGTGCGGCGAGAACGCGAGGCCACTGTGATCACCTGGGGTGGATGCGCAGTAACCTGAGTTCACCTCCACGCCGAAAGGGGCTGTCGTGTCGGGCACGAACGACGATTGGGCCAAGTTGACCATCGGTCAGCGGATCAGGCGACTGCGCGACGAGGTGGTGATGACGCAGGACGATGTAGCGGCCACCGCTGATGTGTCCACCGATCTGATCCGCAAGCTGGAGCAGGGCCAGCGGCAGACCGCCTCGCTCCGGAGCCTATTTCGGATCTCTCGGGCATTGGGCGTCGACATCGCCGTCCTACTGGGTCCCACCCGATCGGCCGCTGCCGCAGGGCAGGACAAACTCCAGATCGTGGCCATCCGGGATGCGCTCACCAGCGTGGAGGACATCCTCGGCGAGCTGGACGACGCGGACGCCCCCGATCTGACCGAGCTAGCCCGGACCGTGATCTACGCCTGGGGGATCTATCGGACGGCCCAGTACGCCACCCTGGCGACGCTGCTGCCGCGCTTACTCGCCGACGCCCGCGCGGCGACGCACGCAGCCACCGCGGCCGAGGCCGGACGCGCTGCCGACCTCACCACGCAGGTTCACCAGATTACGGCGGGCACCCTAGTGCGGTTCGGTGAGGCTGATCTCGGTCACGTCGCGGCCCGCGAAGCGCTGCGCCTGGCCGCCGGGGCGCTCGATCCGCTGCGCCTGGCCTCAGCACGCGACGGCTTGTGTTTCGTGCTCTTCAACCAAAATCGCTACCGTGACGCCGAGCGGGTCGCGATGACCACCGCCCAGCAGCTGGAACCCACCGGGCAAGCCAGCACGGCGCACTGGTCGGTGTATGGCGGCCTGCTCCTGCGAGGCGCCACGGCAGTAGCTCGGCAGGGGCGCTCCGGGGTAGCGAGCGACCTGCTGACCGAGGCGGCCGCCGCAGTGCGACAATCCGACAGGGAACGCAACGACTACGAAGTGATCTTCGGTCCGAACACCCTAGTGATGCAGACCACCGACTGTGCCGTGATCACCGGGGACTACGTGGCGGCCGCGAAGGCGGCCCGGCGGATGCCGCGCGACTCGGCTCTGCCGCTGTATGCCCAGTCTCGGCACCTAGTCGACGTAGCGCACACCCAGTTGCGCCTAGGCCGCCCCCAAGCCGCGGAATCGACGCTGCTGACGCTGGAGCAGGCCACCCCGGAGTGGGCCGCGCTGCACCGACTGCCCCGGGTGCTCGTCGGGGAACTGCTGATCCGTGGGCGTCCGTCAGAGCGACTGCGCGAACTCGCCCAACGTCTGCAGGCCATCCCAGCCCGTCTCGAGGAGTAGCCCTCTCCCACTCCCTGTCGCCCAGATCGGCGGCCGCACGGTGCGGGCTAGCGCGGGTCGCGTAGCTTGGCGCGCAGCGTCGTGGCGGCCAGGTGGGCGTCCTGATAGGCGTAGGAGAGGCGCAGGTAGCGCGGTGCTGTCGGGGAGGCAGCGGGCGGGCGAGGATCGGGTTCCAGACCCAGCCAACGCACCCGTTGCGGCAAGACCTCCGCGCGGAGGGCAGCGTCCCCGCTGGCGTCGTCGAGCTCGACGCAGGCGAGTCGGCAGGGGCCGGGATGCACGTCGGGCACAACGACCGCAGCCAGCGGCAACGGCTGCTCGATCACCTGCCTTCGGTCACCATGGGCATACTGGATCAGCGGAATCACCCGCTTCGGCGCCTCCGGTGCGGCACCGATCACGCGTATCGGATCTGTCCACCCCACCACCGTGGTCTGGCTACCGCTCGGCCACGCGTACAGCCGGTCGTTGCTGATCAGCGTGGCGCCACTGGCGACGGCCGCGAGCACGGTGGTGGTCTTGCCCGCTCCCTTGCCGCCGACCAGCGCGACCGCACCACCGTCGAGCGCAAACGCGGCTGCGTGCATAACGACGGCGCCCTCAGCCTCCAACGTGGTCGTCACCAACTGCTTGATCACGCGAATGGCGTCCCGAATACCCAGGTCGAGGCGCGGGTTCAGCACCCGCATGTGACGGCCTGTTACGACGATCTGGCTGCCGGTGTGGGGGTTGACGATCAACTGGTCCACTCCCCAGGGGGCCGTGTATCCAATGCCGTCGTTCCAGTCGGGAATGGCCCCATCCGGGGAGCGGTACAGCGGGACGGGCCGGCGGGGCAACGCGGCGAGCGCCCTGGTGGTCATGCCGCCGACCAGCACCTCAATCATGATCGCCCCTGGGTCAGGAACCGCCGGGCGGACCTGGGGCCAGAAGTATTCCGCCACCTCGGCAGCGAACGCGGCGGGGCCGCGCAGACACAGGTCCAGCCGGCCGTAGAAGGAGAACGTCTCCTCGCAGCTCGGCTCCCCCCTCATGCTCAGTGACATTGAGTCCTGACCTGGTCTGATCCGGCTCGCAGATGGTGACGTGGTAGGGCGCAGGAGTGTCCTTACGGGGCGGGGAGTTCGCGAGCGGCGGGATAGGCGTTGAACACGGCGATCTGTTCGCGCAGGTCGCTGGCCAGGGTGGTATTGGCGAATGTCGCACCGGCGAGTGCCTGGTCGATTCCTGCTATCCGGCCCATGATGGGCACAGTGCGGTTCTCGCTGGGTAGTTGCAGGACCGTCTGGGCATGGGCGTTCGCCCCATCCAGATCCTGCAGGGCCAGGTGCGCGGCAACGAGATCGAGTTGGGCGGTGGCGGTAAGTTCCACCGAGTATTCCTCCTCTGGGGCGCCACCCAGCAGGTGCAATGCCTCCTGGGCCGCTGCGATAGCCAGCCGGGCGTTGGTCTCGCCACCCAGCGACAGCCTTGCGTCGCTGGCAAAATATGCGGCTTTGCCGGGCGCGAAATAGAAGACGCCCGCGGGAAACGGGGGCCTTCGGTGACGCGGTCCCGAGCCTCGGCGGCGACACCCAGGGCCCGGTCAGCTCCGCAGCCATCTCTGATAGCGGCCAACGCGCGCGCTTCATGGCTGGCCCCGCGCAACAGGTCACTTCCGCTGCTGGCGAAGTCCTGCTCGCTGCGCGCCAGCTCAACGGCCTCACGGTACTCACCGCGCCAATATGCAGCATTGCATTGCACCCCGCGGATGTAAGGGCGCAGCGCGTCATCGCCGGACAGGTCGGCGCACAGCCACGCGGTGCGGGCATGACTGTCTGCGGCATAGGGCTGGCCTAGGTCGAAACTCGCGTGCGCGAGCAAAGCGCTGAGCTGACCGGCCACCCGGTAGAGGTCGGTCAGCGACCCGGGCCGAGGACGCCGATCGATCATTTCGAAGACGTCCCGGCGCAGTCTCACCAATGGCCGGAACACGGCATACTTCGGGCGGCGCAGATACTCACCAGCCAGCCACCGCACGTCCGCGTCGAGCTGTTCGAGCACTTCAGGGATGACCGGGGCACCCGTCTGGCGCACAAACCGGGCCGACTCCTCAGCCGCCATCACCATCTCCTCCTGAAAAGACCCCAGAAGCATCTGGTGCGACACGGCATGCCCGACGGTGACGCACTCCCCCGCCGGTTCGAGTTCGGCGCTGAGCTCCGGCGGCCGAGCAACCTGGCGAAACGATGGCCCCACAGCCGCTGGGCCACCCGCCGGGACGCCGGCTGGGCGCTGCCCACCGTCCCCGCCATCCACCGACTGAGCTGCCGCACCGACAGCGTCGCGTCCCGCTCCTGGTGTTGCCGAGCACAGCGCTCGAAGTCCTCGCACGTCTCCTCCAGCGTGCGATCGCTCTCCTGGACCAGCCGCTCCAACAGCGTGCGCGGCTGCGGACGTCGCACCACCCACACCTCCCAACACCCCACCGGCCCGCACTCATCCCACCCGGCCCTAAGCACTCCCCGCACTCCCCGATCGTGGGTGCCCCCGGTGCGCCCTATGGGCAGAATTCGACATCAGCGCTGCTCAAACCGCCCCCGACAGCACTGCTGTCGAACTCGGCTCCCCAAAAGCTGATCAACGTCTGGTGGGGGACCCACCGGTGACACACGGTGTTCGTGGAGGTGACCAACGGGGGCTGGGCAGCCTGAGGCCATGTCCGACACCCCCGCTGACCGATCATCGACGCAGCATCCCCTGACCCCGCGTCCTGGGACCCAGCGTCCCCCGACCCCACGTGCACCGACCCCATGTCCGCTTACCCCGCAGGCCGGCGAGCGCCGCCGGGTGATCCCCGCCAGCTATGCCCTGCACCGGCAACCGGCCCAAGCCACCGACCTCGTCGTACGCCTGCGCGGCGGGACGATCACGCTGGACCCGCAGATCACCGGTGGCTGCGTGATCGACCTTGAGGAGGACAGCGTCTGCCTGCTCCGCGACCAGCTGACCGAGTGGTTCTGGCACGCCTGGCCCCGCAATCCCTAGCCGATCCAGACACCCCGCGCCCCACACGTCTCCCCTCGCCGCCCCACAAGGTGCACATGCATCCATGAGTCCCGGCGCGGGCGCTTGAGAAGGTGCACAGGCATCCATGAGACCCTGCGGCCGGGGGCGGGGGTGGGGCCTAGCATGAGGGCGGTGGCGACTGTTGATCCCGAGCTCTTCGGGCGCGAGGATGTGCGCGCCGCGCTGGTCTACGGGGACCTCGGCGAGGTCTACCGACTCCTGGAGCAGGCTGGCGTGAGCGCACGCCGGATCGCGGCCCTGACCGCTCACTCCGCCGCGGAGGTGCGCCAGATCATGAACGGCCGCCGGGTGTCCGACGTGGGAGTCATGGGGCGCATCGCCGACGGCCTGGGGATATCCCGCAAATGGCTGGGCGTGGACCTCTTCCAAAGCGAGCCGGCCCCAGCGGACGTCGAGCAGCGGGAGCCGCTGCCCTCGCGGATAGATATGCTGCGGATAGAAGAGGTGCGGGCGTCCACCGAAGGGCTTCGGGAGATGGGGCGACGCTTCGGGGGGCAGGCTTGGCTGCTCGGCAGGATCGCGACCAGGTACGCCCAATGGCGGCGGGTGCCGGCACCCAAGACGATCACGATGCTGCTAGCCGCCGCGCTGGCCGAGATGTACACCGAGGCGGGCTGGGCCTATTACGACCAGGGGGCGGACGGCACGGTGTGCTTCGTCAACGCCCAGCGACTGGCCAGTGCGGCCCGGGACTCCTACGAGATCGCCAACGCTTGCTGGCACGCGGGGTTGAGCTGGGTCCGCAGTGGGCATCCCCAGGACGCGCTCACGCTCTTCCAGATCGCGCAGCTGCGGCTGCGCAAGTTCCCGCCCGGTCCGCCCACCCCGGGGAGCCTGGGCGCTGACGACCCCCGGTTACCGACCCTCACCGCGTGGCTGAGCCGCAGTTCCGCGACCGCCTACGCCCTGCTGAACAATCCCGAGCAGGCTGATCGCTGCCTGGCCGAGGCGAACGAGGGCTGGCAGCCCCGCGATGCGTTCGAGCGCGCGAGCGCCGATCTGGCGACCGCGGAGATCCAGCTGGACCTGGGCCGGCTGGAGGCCGCTCAGCAGTTCGCCACCAGCGCGGTGCGCACCTACGACGAGGAGGCCCACCGCCGGGGCCGCATCCTGGCTGAGCTGCTGCTCGCCGAGGTGAGCGTGCGGACCGGCGACTCCCAGGGGCTGGCGCTGGCCCGCCACGCCATCGACGAGGTGAACGAGCTGTCCTCCATGGCCGCCCGCCGGGAACGGCTGCTGCCCCTGGCCGCCGCGCTAGAAGCCCACCCCGGCCCGGAGTCGCAGGAACTCGCCCAGCTAGCCCGCGAGGTCGCCGTAACCCGGGTCTGATCGCTGATCCCAGCCATAACGCCCAGCGTGGGGTTGGCAGAAGTGTCGGTCCGCGGTGCCAGAATCAGGGTCATGAGCAGCGACGATGACCGTTTTGTGGTGCCGCTCTACTCGGCGGCCGAGGCGGCCCGTCACCTCGACGTTCCGGTGTCGACGTTCCGGGCGTGGGCGCGTGGCTATCGGAACGTGCCGACGGGGCGGCCTCCGGTAGTCGGCGATCCGATCGTCACCACTGTTCCCCTCGACAGCGGGGCGTCCATCCCGTTCATCGGTCTTGCCGAGGGTTATGTCCTCGCCGCCGTTCGCCGAGCTGGAGTACCGCTGCAGCGCATCCGGCCTGCCCTCGATCGTCTTCATGATGAGCTCGGAATCGAGCACATGCTGGCTTCGCGCACGCTATACACCGACGGTGCGGAAGTGCTCTACGACTATGGCGAACACGAGCGCGACACCCCGGAAGCTCGCAGCGCTCGTGAGCAAACATTCACCCGGTGTACTGAGCGTTCGTGTGTGTTTGGGTTGAGTAACGGTTGGTGACAAGGGTGTGTCGGTCCCGGTGTGATCGTCGTTGGTGCGGTTGGATTTTTGGGTGCCTGCGCCGGAGGAGATGTCTCGCGATG
>JAFAPC010000042.1 GCA_019247305.1 Pseudonocardiales bacterium | reverse complement strand
AACCATGCTCGGGCGACCCTGGACACCGCCCCATCCCCACCCCACCTGACCAACCACGATCACCAACACCAACCCGACCGACACCTCACCGATCGGGCTATCACGCCATGCCACCAATGAACATGATCACGCCGGCTGAATGTTTGCAGGGCCAGAGCTACCCGGTGTTCGCGCTCGCGCATTTGCTGGGCATCGACCTGATGCCCAGGATCCGCAACTGGAAGGACCTGCTGTTCTTCCGGCCCTCCCGCATAATGCAGTACGAGCACATCGACGCGCTGTTCGGCGAGCCGGGGCGCAACGTGATCGACTGGGGCCTGATCGAGGCGCATTTGAGGGACCTGATGCGCGTCACGGTCTCGGTGCGTGAGAGCGCCATCTCCTCCACTCTTCTGCTGAAGCGGCTGCGGTCCGGCTCGCACCGCAACGCCACCTACACCGCATTCCGCGAGGTCGGCCGGGTGATCCGCACGGTCCAGCTGCTGCGCTACCTCTCCGACGCGCCGCTGCGGGCCTGGGTGACGGCCGCGACGAACAAGGTCGAGGCGTTCAACGCGTTCCAGGACTGGGTGCGGTTCGGCCAGCGCGGCACGGTGACGGCGAACGACCCGGTCGAGCAGGAGAAGGACGTGAAGTTCACCTCGCTGCTGGCCAACTTGGTGATCTTCCACAACACCCTGGACATCGCGGACGTGGTGCGCGAGTTGCAGGCCGAGGGCTGGATCGTTGACCCGCTCGACTTGGCCCAGGTCTCCCCGTACCTGACCGAACACATCAAGCGGTTCGGCGAGTACTCCACCCACGAGCTCGGTATCACCCCGGAGGACTACGACGCTCACCTAGACGTCGACTTCAGCGTGCTGGGTGAGGATGAGGCGGCCGCGGCATGACCGGCAAGAAGTTCGGCCGTACCTACGCCGGGTCGCTTGCCAAGACCTACCCGAAATCGCGACGACCTGGCACCCGCATCACAACGGCCGGGCAGAGGATCGTGATCGTGGTGCAGCAGAGCACGTGGCGGCGGCCTGCCTGTGGGCCTAGCCAGACGACTGGCCGGGGCGGCGGGCTGATGGGGACGGGAAGACGAACGGGGCGATACCGGGGCGTCTGGGGCGGGGTGCCACGTTGATCGCGTCGTCAAGAAACCAACATTTATTGAAGATTGCCGATTCAAGATCGAAAAGACCCCAGGGCCTTCACAAACTCGTTCAAAAACCAGGGTGGTTCAACAATTGCCGATCACCCTTTTCTGACAGAATTTCGGGCGTGAGCACGCCCCTTGAACCAGACCAGTTCGAACTCCTGGTCGCCGAACCTGCCCGGTTGACCGACATCCGCATCGGATACGCACGGGTGTCCACCGGTGGACAGAAGCTCGACCGGCAGATCGATGCCCTCACCGCGGCCGGCTGCCGGAGGATCTTCGCGGACAAGAAGTCCGGCAAGAACGACATGCGCCCGGAGCTGACGGCGTGCCACGCCTTCCTGGCCGCTGGCGACACCCTGGTGGTCCCCGCCCTCGACCGCTACGGCCGGTCCCTGCAGGACTTAATCACCATGGTCGGCGAACTACGCAAGCGCGAGATCGGCTTCACCTCACTGCACGAGAACCTCGACACCACCACCCCCGGCGGGCGCTTGGTGTTCCACGTCTTCGCCGCCCTCGCCGAGTTCATCCGCGAGCTCATCGTCTCCGGTACCCGCGAGGGCCTGGCCGCCGCCCGCGCCCGCGGCAAGGTCGGCGGCCGGCCCACCGTCGTCAACCCCGACATAATCCGGGCCGCGCGCGACATGCTGCCCAACCCCGAGCACTCGATCACCTCAATCGCCAAGCTCCTCGGAGTGAGCCCCGGTACCCTCTACAACCACATCCCCGACCTGTGCGAGCTCCGCGCCACCCGGACCCGCATCCCCGCCCAGCTCGAAGCAGGCACCCAGTGATCCCCGGCAAGTACCGGCTCACAGCAGCGCCCTCCAGCTCGGCACCGAGGTCCACGGCAAGCCCGACCCCTTCGGAACCTGGACAGAACAGGATGGTCAGGAGCCGACCCGCGAGCCAGATGACCGGGACGACGAACCACCGCGCTGCTGACTCAACTCCCCAAGATCATCCCATTGTCCCTTTTAGGCTTACCTTGGCCGAACCCGTGGTTGAGCAGATCATCGTGCAGCGGGAAGAGTTGGGTTTGGTCCTGTCGCGCGAGGTGGAGGCCGCGTTGCGGACCGTGCCCCGGCACCTGTTCGCGCCGGGGGTGCCGCTGGAGCAGGCGTACGCCAATCACTCCATCGTCACCAAGCGCACCGAGCGCGGCAGCCCCCTCAGCTCGGTCTCTGCGCCGTGGGTCCAGGCGATGATGCTGGGTCAGCTCCAGGTGGCGCCGGGGCAGCGGGTTCTGGAGATCGGCGGCGGGTACAATGCTGCGCTGCTTCGGGAGCTGGTTGGGCCGGAGGGTTCGGTGAGCACGCTCGACATCGACCCGGAGATCGCGGACCGTGCGCTGTCCTGTCTCACGACTGCGGGCTACCGCGATGTGCGCGTCCTCTGTGCGGACGGGGAGTTCGGTGCGGCGGAGTACGGCCCGTTCGATCGGATCATCGTCACGGTCGGGACCTGGGGCATCCCGCCGGCGTGGGTGGAGCAGCTCGCCGAGGGCGGGCGGCTGGTGGTGCCGCTGTGGATCAAGGGCCTGTGCCAGTCCTGGGCACTGGAACGCCACGGTCGATGCCTGGTCGGTCGGGACCGCATCGGGTGCGGATTCGTGCCCATGCAGGGCGTCGGCAAGTACCGCAGCCAGTCGATCCCGCTCCATGGCGGCCAGGCCAGCCTCTGGGTGGGCGACCAGCAGGCCGATGCCACAGCGCTGGGCGAGGCGCTCTCCACGCCGCGGGTCGAGGCATGGTCAGGGGTGACGGTCCGCAAGGGGGAAATAGAACTATTTGGTGGCCTGGGTCTGTGGCTGGCCCGGTTGCCGGAGTTCTGCCTCCTCTCGGCGAAGCAGGACGCCGTCGATCGCGGCCTGGTATCCCCGGCCTCGCCCATGGCCAGCCCCGCGCTGCTCGACCGAGACAGCAGCCTTGCCTACCGCGCCAAACTCCGGCCGCTAGACGCTGGGAAGACGATACGAGAACTCGGTGCCTACGCCCACGGCCCACATGCCGCCGAGGTCGCGGAGCGGTTCGTGGACCAGATCCGGATCTGGGACCGGGACCACCGGCACGGCCCAGGGCCACGCCTGACAGTGCACCCGGCAGGCACCCCCGATGGCGACCTTCCGGCTGGGCTCGTCATCGATAGACGCCACACCCGGATCGTGGTCTCCTGGCCGGACCACGCCGAATAGCACGACGTCTGCCGAGAAAGGAGTCCCCAATGGATGCCACTACCCCGTCTACCACTGACGATGAGCTGGATCTCGACGTGAGGTTCGTGGACTCAGGCATGGAAGTCGCCGTGGGCGATTCGGGGGACTGCACCGACGATGAGTGCGAAGACACCAGAGAAGGTTGCGAATAGTTCACCGTGTGTGACGCTTCGGCGGGTCAAAACTAGCCGGTTGCGACATAAGTTAGGTAAGGGCGACAATGGCGGCTCAATTCCGATGCGTTGACGCAGCCGTCATCCGGGTGGCCGTCCTGAGCGGCAGTCTGGAACTCCCGCCATGGCCAGACCTGACCGGCGACACCCCGGAACATATGCGGGAGTGGCGAATCTGGTTGGCTCGGGTGTGGCAGCAGGAAGCGCTCGTTGAAGCCATTGAGGTTGCCAGTCCGCTGTTGGCCCGCCGCGTCGAGGATGTTGAGCGCCATGCCCACCATGGTACCAAAAAGGCACCGTGGTGGAATCCCCTGGGTCCCGTGATCCGATAATGCACATTATGACAAAACTTCCGTGCGAGATATCACCCAGCGGCAGCCCGCGTCCGGGGTGCTAGAGCACTCCGGCCCAGCGCCAGAGCAGCTTGCCCGGCCCGGCGATGAGCCCGACGTCGGCGAGGAACGCGATGACCTTGCGGGCGGCGAACTGCTTGGTGCGCCGCCAGTGCGGGTTCGCGGCAGCCGCTCGGACGGCCTCGTCAACGTCGAGCCCGACGGCCGCGTACACCTTGGGGTCAACCAGCCTGGTCGTGGCGACGTAGACCACCACGGCCAGGATGAAGCGGCTATACGCCCGACTCAGCAGGCCCAGTCGAGGCCACTGCCGAAGCGTCTCCTCGCGGGCGTAGCGGATGTGCCGGGCCTCCTCGATGACGTGGATCCGCGCCACCTTCTGGACCACCGGCTGCAGCGACTGGTCCGCCATCTGCTCCCGCTGCAACGTGTCGAGGAGCTCCTCGACGTACAGGGTCGCCCCGAAGGTCAGGGTGCCGTTAGAAATTGTCTTGAACAACCGCCCGAGCTGGTGCACACACCAGTCGGGACCGTACTCCGAGGCGCCGAACCTCTCCGCCATGCGGGAGAACATCACCGAGTGCCGGCACTCGTCGGCGATCTCGGTCCAGGCGTACCGGGCGTGCGCACTGCCCTTGGGGCAGTCGTAGACGTGCCGGATGAGCATCTGCATGAGGATCGTCTCAAACCAGATGCCGATGCTGTAGAAGCTCGCCACCTCGTGCTTGGTCAGCGCGATCCGCTGTTCCTCGCTCATCCGGTCCCACAACGCCGTGCCGTAGAGGGAGCTGCGGTGCGCGGCGATGAAGTAGCGGTCCGGCGCGAGCGGGGCGTCCCAGTCGATCGCGGTAGCCGGGTCGTACGAGTGCTTGGCCGAGGTCCGCAGCAGCCGCCGCGCGGTGTCCTCGCGGTCGGGAATACGCCTGGCCATCACCTCAACGTCGCTGGTCATAGACATCTTCACAGCCTCCTCGCCGAGTGGACACTCCCAAGATAACTGACTCGTCAGTCAGTTACAAGAGGAAGCCACTCCCCCCGACGGATCCGGTCCAGGCCCAGCCATCCGAAATCAACCGCCCGCGCCTCCACCTTCCGGCGCGGCACCTCCGGGTGCTCCAGCCACCAGGACATCAACCCCTGCAGCGCCCCAACCAGCAACGGGACGGTCAGCCGTGCCTGTTCAAGCACCTCCTCCGCCGCGGGCAGCGCACCCCCCGACTCAGGGGCGTAGTAGTTGGCGAGGACCGCCGCGAATACCTCACCGACCTGCTCCCGCAGCCTGCGCAGCGGCGCACCGAGCTCAGGGTTATCCAAGTGCCGCGCGACCAGCGCCCACGCCTCCGGGCGCTCGGTCACCAGGTCACAGAGCAGCCGGACCACCCCGCGCCAGGCGCCGAGCGCGTCACCAGCTTTGTCCAACACCTCAGGCAGCCGCCCCATGAAGCCCGCCACCACCTGCTCGGTGACGGCGGCGAAGAGCTCCTCCTTACTCGGGAAGTGTTGGTACACCAGCGCCTTGCTCACTCCGGCCGTGGCGGCGACGTGGTCCATCTGGGTGAGGTAGTAACCCCGGCTGCTGAACTCCTGGAGCGCCGCCTCAAGCAGCTCACCCCGCCGGGCCTGCGACGACAGCCGACGCCGGGCGGGTGCCGCACGGGAAAGACGCTGCGGGGAGGGCCGACTCACGCCGACCAGTGTGCCCGCTACCCGCGCGGCGTAGGCGCGCAGCACCCACAGCTGGGTATACCTTCGTCACTCAGTGCAATCCTCAACCGAGGGCGATCCTCAACCAGCGCGATGACACTGATCGTTCTAGCAGGCAGGAGCAGATATGGCACGCGTCGGACTGTTGACGTTCTCCGACGGACGCGACTTCGTCCACGCCGACGTCCAGACGTTCACGCTGGACGTCGAACGCCGCATCGCCCAGGCGCTCGAGGCGGCCGGGCACGAGGTCATCCGGGCGAGCGAGCCGATCTGGACCAACACGATGGCCACCACCGAGGCACGTCGGGTCGCGGACGCACGGTGCGACCTCACCGTTTTCAACTACCCGGTGTGGGCGTTCCCCCATTTCACGATGCTCGCCGCGGCAGCGACCCCGGGTCCGCTGCTGCTGTTCTCCAACATCGACCCGCAGTTCCCCGGGATGGTCGGCATGCTGGCGGCCGGTGGGGGGCTGGACCAGGTCGGCCGGGTGCACACCCGGGTGTGGGGTGACGTGGCCGATGCGGCCGTGCGGGACCGCGTCCTGGAGACGGTCCGGGCCGCCGCCGCCGTGTCCGCGCTGTCCGGCAGCACCTTCGGCCGCTTCGGTGGCCGTCCGATGGGGATGTACACCGCGGTGGCGGATACCGATCAGTGGATGAGCACGTTCGGCGTGGACGTCGAGGAGATCGACCAGTGGGAGATCGTGCGGCGCTCGGCCGCTATCGAGCAGTCCCGGGTGAGCGCCGGCCGGGAGTGGCTGGAGCGGCACGCGGGGAAAGTGCATTACGACGGCAAACAGCTGACACCTGAGCTACTGGAGCGGCAGATCCGCTCGTACCACGCCGTGCGGGAACTGATCGACGAGTGGAACCTCGACTTCTGCGGGATCAAGGGCCAACCCGAGCTGACCACGCACTTCGCCACGATGGACATCACTGAGGCGTTTCTCAACGACCCCTACGACTGGGAGGGTCCGAAACCGACCCACGTCTGCGCCACCGAGTCCGACATGGACGGCGCGCTCACCATGCAGCTGCTCAAGGGCCTCACCGGCACACCGGTGCTCTTCGCCGACGTGCGGCACTACCACGCCGAGCGCGACATCTGGGATCTGTGTAACTCCGGGCAGCACGCCACCTGGTTCGCCGCGCGCAGTGCGGACCCGGCGGAGAACCTGCGCGCGGTGCACTTCTATCCCGAGATCTTCTATTTTCCCGCCGGCGGCGCCTCGGTGTCTTTCTTCGCCGCGCCGGGGCGCGCCACCTTTGCCCGGCTCACCCGGATCGAGGGCAGGTACCGAATGCACGTTGCCCGCGGCAACTTCGAATGCTACGACGACGCGACCAACGAGGCGCTGGCTCGGCAGTCGACGCCACAGTGGCCGCACGCGTTCGCTCGGCTGGAGGTCCAGGCGCAGGAGTTGCTGTCCACGTTCGGGGCCAACCACATCCATGCGGTGCCCGGCGAGCACGTCGCTGAGCTGCGCGCGGTGTGCCGCATGCTCGATATTGAGTGGGCCGGGCTGGGTGGGGCTCAGTGAGCGTGCTGCTCGGTGTTGACATCGGCACCGCCAGCTCCAAGGGCGCGCTGGTGCGCGCCGATGGCACCCTCGTCGCGACCGCGACCCGGGCGCATGCGGTGTCCATGCCCCGCCCCGGCTGGGTGGAGCACGACGCGCAGGTGGTGTGGTGGGCGGACTTCGCGGCGATCAGTAAGGAGCTGACGGCGGGGGTGCGGGAACCCCTCGCCGCGGTCGGTATCAGTGGCCTGGGTCCGTGCCTGCTCCCGGTGGACGGGGCGGATCGGCCGCTGCGGCCGGCGATCCTCTACGGCGTGGACACCCGCGCCCGCCTGGAGATCGAGGAGCTGACCCGGGCGCTGGGCCAGCAGACCATCCTGGAGCGCTGCGGGTCGGTGCTCACCTCGCAAGCCCTCGGACCCAAGCTGGCGTGGCTGCGCGCGAACGAACCCGACACCTGGGCCGCGACCCGCCGCTTCCTGATGGCGAGCAGCTTCATCGTGCGCCGGCTCACCGGCAGCTACGTTCTGGATCATCACTCAGCGAGCCAGTGCACTCCGATGTATGACCCGGTCGAGCACCGCTGGATCAGGGAGTGGACTGAGCTCATCGTCCCCGGGCTGGAGCTGCCGGAGCTGCGCTGGCCTTCGGAGGTGGTCGGCGAGGTGCGCTCCGCCGTCGCCGAGGAGACCGGCATCCCGGCGGGGACGCCAGTGGTGGCGGGCACGATCGATGCCTGGGCGGAGGCCACCAGCGTCGGCGTCACCGCACCCGGCGATGTCATGCTGATGTACGGAACGACCATGTTCCTCATCGAGGTGCTCGACCGTCCACGCCGGAGCCCGGATCTGTGGGGCACCGTAGGCACCTTTCCGGGAACCCACAACTTCGCTGCCGGCATGGCGACCTCGGGCGCGATCACCGACTGGATCCGTGAGCTGACCGGGGAATCCTCGTTCGACTCCCTCATCGCGCACGCCCAGCAGTCGCCGCCCGGCTCCCACGGGTTACTCATGTTGCCCTACTTCGCTGGCGAGCGCACACCGCTGTTCGACCCAGACGCCCGCGGGGTGCTGGCCGGGCTGACCCTGCGGCACCACCGGGGGGACATTTACCGGGCAGCCCTGGAGGCAACGGCCTACGGGGTACGGCACAACCTGGCGGCGATGCGCGACGCTGGCGGGCGGGACCGTCGGCTGGTCGCGGTGGGCGGCGGCACCAGGGGTGGGCTGTGGACGCAGATCGTCTCCGACGTTGTGGGCGCCCCGCAGCAGCTGCCCCGCCAGACGATCGGCGCGTGCCTGGGCGATGCGCTGCTCGCCGCCATCGGGATCGGGCAGTCACCGGAGGTGACCCGGTGGAACCCCATCTCGACCACGATCGAACCAAACCCCGAGTCCGCGGCGGTCTATGAGCGCTTGTATGCCCTCTACCGGGAGCTGTACCCCAGCACCCGACAGATCGCCCACGCGCTTGCCCAGGAACAGCGCCACCACACGCTGTCAGATCCCCTCTCGCACCGGAGGTAACTGTATGGTCGCGTTGGCGATGCGGGTTCGGGCGAGCACGCGTCGGGTGTATGCCGTGGGTGCGTTGGCGGCGGTGCTGTTCGGCTATGACAACGGCATCATCGGGGCCGCGATCTTGTTCATCCCGCGGGATCTGCCGCTCACGCCGGGGTGGGAAGGCGCGGTGGTCAGCATCGCGGCGGTCGGGGGCATGGTGGGCGCGCTGGGCAGCGGTCCGGTGGCCGATCGTTACGGACGGCAGCGGGTTCTGCTGGCGGCCGGGGTGGTGTTCACCGTGGGAGCTTTGGGCGCCGGCGCCGGCGCGACCGTCGCCGCGCTGGTGTGGTTCCGCTTCATCCTGGGGTTGGGCATCGGTATCGCGTCGGTGATCGTGCCCCTCTACCTGGCCGAGATGGCGCCTGCTGGGGACCGCGGTGTGATCACTTCCCTGAACCAGTACCTAATCATCGTGGGGACAGGTCTGGCCGCCGCCACCGGCTATGGGCTGGCCTTCATCGGCTCGTGGCGGTGGATGATGCTCATCGGCGTGTTTCCCGCCCTCGTGCTGACATTCGGCATGCTCGCCACGCCCGACACCCCTCGATCGCTCGTGCGACGGGGGCAGACCGAGCACGCCCGCGCGGTCCTGGTCAGCTTGCGCGGCGACAGCGCGCTGGCCGACGGTGAGCTCGCCGAGATCGAGGCCCTGCAACGGGAGCAGCACGACCTGCGCACCGGCATGCGGCTGTCCGCTCCGTGGGTGCGTCGGCTATTGCTGCTGGGAGCCCTGCTGGCCATCTTCCAGCAGATCACCGGAATCGGCGCGATCGCATACGTACCAATCGTCCTCGCCGGCTTTGGAGTGTCCCCGCAGACCGCGTTGCTGTTCGGCTTTCTCAACGGCCTACCGAACATTTTGACCATCGCCCTCATCGTCCGGGCCAAAGTCGTGGAGCGCCACGGCCGCAAGCCCATCCTGCTGGCCGGTCTGGTGGGCATGTCGGCCAGCATGTTCACCATCGGCATGGCGGCGCTGGTCCTCCCAGCCCATTCCAGGGCGCTGTTCGTCATCGCGATAATCGCGTTTGTGGTGTTCACCAATACCTTCTCCGCCACCTGGGGCCCGGTGCTGTGGGTGATGCTGGCCGAGATCTTCCCGCTGGCTATCCGGGGGGCGGCGATGGCCATCGCCACGCTGGTCTTCTGGTTGACCTCCTTTTTTGTATCACTGACTTTCCCAATTTTTACTGCACTCGCCGGCCCGGGCATTGTCTTTATCGTCTACGCCGCCGCCAACGTGGCAATTTTCCCGATTGTGTGGTGGATCGTACCGGAAACCAAGGACCATAGCCTGGAATCACTGGAAACGGCGTTTCGTAACGGCACCCGGATTGGCTGATCCCACTGGTCCTCTCTGATCCCGCGGACACCGGAGGTATAACGCATGACCGTCAAGTACGGCCCGTATGGTTCAAGCCTGCGAGATCTGCCGCGGCTGCGCAGCACCCGTCGGCGCCGCGCCTCCAGCTGGGACCGCACCGGCGGTAACGACGATCGCCTCACCCTCGAGCCGGGGCAGACCGCCACTCTCGCAGATATCCAGGGAGCTGGCAGCATCAACCACATCTGGGTGACCGTGGCCAACGAACGGGGAGTCCGTGATCCGTGGATGCGGGAACCCGACTATCTGCGCCGGCTCGTGCTCCGCGCATACTGGGACGACGAAGCCCATCCCAGCATCGCCGTCCCGTTGGGTGATCTCTTCGGGGTCGGGCACGGCCGCACCACCAACTTCGTCTCCGCTCCCCTGCAGATGGGCCCGGAAGACGGCAAGGGGTTCAACTGTTTTTTCCACATGCCATTCGGCACGGGTGCCCGACTGGACATCACCAGTGAGTTGGCCCACGAGCGGGTATTCTTCTATTACTACATCGACTACGAGGAGCTCGACGAGCTCGAAGACGGCCTGGGGCGCTTCCATGCCCAGTGGCGCCGCAGCAATCCCTGTCCGGGAGTAGAACAGGGATCGGAGAGCAACGCTGAGTTCTTGCTCACCGGCACCAATCTCGACGGAAAAGCCAACTACACTATCCTGGACGCAACCGGCCGCGGCCACTACGTCGGTTGCGTGCTCAACATCCACAACCTGCGCGACACCAACGAGTGGAACTGGTATGGTGAGGGCGACGACATGATCTTCATTGACGGCGACCAATGGCCACCCACCCTCCACGGCACCGGCACCGAAGACTATTTCAACACCGCCTGGTGCCCCACCCAGACATACCACGCGCCCTATCACGGCATCACCCTGCCTGGCGGCGACAACTGGAGCGGACACATCAGCCTGTACCGCTTTCACATCGAAGATCCCATACCATTCGAACGGTCCATCCGGGTCAGCATCGAGCACGGCCATGCGAATAAGCGCAGCGACGACTACTCCTCCGTGGCCTACTGGTACCAAGCCGAGCCACACCTGCCCTTCACTCTGGATCCCGTCGAAGACCGTGTGCCGCACACCCGGTGACCCCTCACACCCACCCCGCGGTGTCGAGTTCCTCATTGGTCCCGCTCTGGTGGTGTCGGCCTCGGCTGGCGGGGCGGTTAGCTGCGGCGAGCAGGAGGGCGTCCTGCGTGGAGTGCCTCGGCGAGGACCTGCTGCACGGTATCCGCGTCGGGCAGGCAGACATGACGGTCCTCGGGGGGTGTCGTCGCCCACTGCAGGGGCGAGTACCCCTCCAGCGTGGTGGGTGGTAACTCTGCCCACTCGCCGATGCTGTGCAGTCGTACTGACGCGGCGGCGAGATCAGGCCGTAGCCTGCCCGAGCCGGTGGTGACCAAAAGGAGCCATCGGGAGGGTGGCAGTGCGGTGGCGATCGGCACCCTCAGGCCCCGCTGGGCCAGGGTCGGCAGCACTGCGGTCACGCGGGAGGGTGCTTCCAGGGCGTCGATGCCGCGCCCGCAGACCAGCAGCACCCCGGCGGGGCGCAGTCGCGTCCAGATCTCGTGGGCCTGCTCGGGATCGGTGATCGGAGTGAGGTCCCAGGAGTCCTCCAGCGGGCATAACTCGGGGAAGCCCAGCTCATCGCGACGGCAGACACCGGGCACCACCGGCCAGCCCCGACGGACCGCACCCACCGCGGCGTCGCGCACCTGCATCCAGGTCACACCCACGCCCGCCGGATTAATCCTGGTCCCGCTACTGCTCGGGTCCCGCATGTGACCTCCTGATTGGTGCCTCTGAGGCAGGGTGGTTGGGGGCCGACCGGCCGCCGGGAGCGCAGCGTCGAGGGCCACTGGCTGCACCGGCGGCCGGTCGGGGTCGCACCGCTGGCGCTGGCCGGGCAGGTCGGGCACAGCGTTCCCGGTGGACTCTGGGTGAGGGCTAGCAGCGGTTTGGGAAGCGACCACAGCGGGAGCCGCTGCGGATCATCGGTGTCACGCCGATGCCGGTCGGCCGGCGGCAGAGGGAATCGAGGGTGCGAACATGACAGCAGTGAACCGCGAACGGGATCCACAGCCGAGGGCGTCCCCGAGGACATCCTTGGGGTCGTGGGGACCCCTTGGTGGTCGCTGGGTATCCGGCTGTTGTCGGGCACTGATAAGGCACACTGATGCTCGGGTGGTGAGGACAAGTGAGGGGGTACTGTGGCGATGACCGTGATGGCTCCGCGGGTACGGATTCCTAATCTGGTATTCACGATCTCGCGTGAGCAGCTGGATTATAGTCAGCAGAATATGGCGGATCGCCTCACCGAAGAGGCAGCTAATTTAGGTGACCATCAAACGGTCTGTGACGTGCGGATGGTGAGGAGGTGGGAAAGCGGGGACGTGGTGTGGCCGCAAGAAAGGTACCGGGTTTTGTTGGAGCGGGTGTTTGGCAAGCCGGTCTCGGAGCTGGGGTTTGTGCGCCGGTGGACCAGGACCCCGTTGGGGTGGACGCTGGTAGCCTCGGTGGTAGGTGAGTCGCAAGCCGAGGATGATGACGTGGGTAACCCAGCGCCGAGTAGAAAAGATGTTCTGGACCTCTCTTTTGGTCTCGGGGTCCCGTTGGACAAGCCAGAAGAGAAGTGGTTCCGATCGGAAGTAGAAAAATCAGCGAACGGTGAACGGCCGAGACAGATTGGGATGCGTCACGTCGAGCAAACCGAACTCCTGTTCGGACAGATCGACTGTCTCGATCACAGCCAAGGCGGTGGCGCACTGCTCCCGCACGCGCTCAATGGTGCGCGGGCTGCGCGGGTCTTGTTGCGGCAGTCCGAGTACAGCGAGGAGGTGGGCGAACGGCTTGAGAGAGTGACTGGTGCGATGCTGATCCAAGCGGGCTGGCTCGCCTATGACTGCGGTCTTCAGCAGGTGGCTCGACGCCTCTACACCGAGGCTTTTATCCTCGGCAAGGTATCGGGACACGACGAGATCACGGCGCACGCTCTGTCGAATATGAGCGTTCAAGCTATGGCTCTAGGGTACCCTAAAGATGCGGTGAAGTTCGCCGAGACCGCGCAAGGCCACACCGGTTCCTGGGCTACGCCTCGCGTGCATGTCATTTTGGCCCTGCGCCAGGCGCGAGGTTTGGCGGGTCTGGGGGCGGGCTCCGCGTGTGAGGCGGCGCTCGCCGCGTCAACGAGCTATTTCGATGCTGGCCCGCAGGATGACGATCCGATCTGGATCGGATACCTGAATGAGGAGGAGTTCGCAACTAAGACGGGCGTGTGTCTGATGGACCTGGGCCGGGTCACCGCAGCAGGTGAGTTACTCGAAAAGGGCGCCGGAAACCTCGAGCGTTTCGCTAGGAACCGTTCGGAATCCACCATCTACCACATGCGTGGTCTGCTGCTCAGGCGCGAGGTTGACCAGGCGTGCGCGGTCGGGAGCATGGCACTTCCTGTGATGTTCAGTCTGTCGTCTGCCCGTATCGTCAATGAACTCCAAAAGTTCTGCGAAGATCTCCGAGATTACCCCAGAACTGCGGCGGCTAACGAGTTCCTCGACACCGTGGCCGCACACATGACAAGCAAGCACCATTGATGATCGAGAAGGTTCTGCCCGAGGCGGTGGCCAGCGCCGAGGCGTTCGACGACCCACCCGAGGCGGTGCTGTACCCGGGTGAAGCGGAGGTGATCAGCCGCGCCGTGGACAAGCGGCGCCGGGAGTTCCGCACTGTCCGCCACTGCGCCCGGCAAGCACTGCGCCAGCTCGGCCTGCCACCGGCACCGGTGCTGCCCGGTGAGCGCGGAGCGCCGCAGTGGCCACCAGGCGTCGTGGGCAGCATGACCCACTGTGGTGGCTACCGGGCCGCAGCCGTTGCGCACAACCGCGATCTGCGCACGCTGGGGATCGATGCCGAACCCCACGAGCCCCTGCCGGCGGGGGTCTTAGACGTCATCTCCGGAGAGCAGGAGCAGGACAACCTGTCTGAGCTGGCCGCCGCAGACGGTACAACATGCTGGGACCGCCTCCTGTTCTGCGCCAAAGAGGCGGTGTACAAGGCGTGGTTCCCGCTTACTCACCGCTGGTTAGGGTTTACCGACGCCGCTGTCACCCTCCATCCCGGCACGATCACTCCGGCCGAGGGCACCTTCTCCGCTCGCCTCCTGGTGACCGCACCGACCATCACCGGCGAACCGCTGACCCGGCTGGAGGGTCGCTGGGTGCGCGGCGACGGACTGGTCATCACGACGATCGCCCTCTTACCCTCAGGCCGCATGGAGCTTGATCGTCAGGATTCCGGCCGCCGCTGAGCGGACGGGTGATGTTCATCTGCTGTTCCGCTTGGTCTGCGACGCTCGGTGCCGTGATCACCTGGCTGACGCCACGGGGCTGGCCCCGCGACCGCCGCGACCTGACCCTGGGCGATACTCTGCGTTCTGGCCTGCACCCTCCTCGTCGGCTACCGCCGCTACCTGGGTATTACCAAGTGACCGGTACGATCCCGCGATCTCGGCCCTCATCATCATGACTAAGCCAAACCCAACGGATGGTGGTAAGCACATGTTCGGCGCGCTCGGGGTGCCCGACCCCGCACGTGGCTTTCTGTTCGACCTGGACGGGGTGCTCACCCAGACCGCCAAGCAGCACGCCGCGGCCTGGAAGTTGATGTTCGACGAGTTCCTGGCGAAGCGGGCACGGGAGAGCGGGCAACCCTTCGTCCCGTTCGACTCCGGTGCCGACTACGACACCTACGTCGATGGCAAACCGCGGCTGGCCGGCACTCAGTCGTTCCTCGCGTCCCGGCACATCGAGCTGCCGACGGGCACACCGCAGGACCCGCCGGGAACACCCACCGTGCACGGGCTGTCCAACCAGAAGAACGACCTCGTGCTGGAGCTCATCCGCACTCAAGGGGTGACGGTCTACCCGGGTTCGGTGCGCTATCTGCACGCGGTGCGCGACGCTGGACTGCCCCGCGCGGTGGTGACCTCCAGTGCGAACGCCGAGCAGGTGCTCGCCGCGGCAGGGCTATCCGAGCTGTTTGACGCCTGCGTCGACGGGTTGGTCGCCCTTCGCGACAGGCTTCTCGGCAAGCCGGCGCCGGACACTTTCCTGGCCGGCGCCCGGATGCTCGGTGTGCCCCCGGAGGCGGCTGTGGTGTTCGAGGACGCGCTGGCCGGTGTCGCGGCCGGCCGCGCTGGGCAGTTCGGTTACGTCGTTGGAGTGGACCGGGTGGGGCAGGCTGAGGCGTTGCGCACCCACGGCGCCGACGTTGTCGTCAGTGACCTCGCTGAGCTGCTGGACCGGTCATGATCGAGCAGCGTCAGTTCGCCATCGAGCCGTGGGCCGTGCGGGAGTCCGGGCTTGACCTGACCGCACTGGGCCAGACAGAGTCGGTCTTTGCGCTGGCCAACGGGCACATCGGGCTGCGCGGCAACCTCGACGAGGGCGATCCGCACGCGTTGCCCGGCAGCTATCTCAACTCCTTCTACGAGCTGCGGCCACTGCCCTACCCCGAAGGTGGCTACGGCTATCCCGAGTCCGGCCAAACGATCATCAACGTGACCAACGGCAAGCTGATCCGACTGCTGGTCGACGACGAGCCGTTGGACGTCCGCTACGGCGAGCTGCGCTCCCACGAACGGGTCCTCGACCTGCGGGCCGGCACGCTCACGCGCCGCTTTGAGTGGGTCTCTCCCGCTGGCAAGGCGGTGCGGGTGACCTCGCAACGGCTGGTATCGCTGGTCCAACGGGCTGTGGCCGCGATCAACTACGACGTCGAGACGGTCGACGTGCCGGTGCTGCTGGTCTTGCAGTCCGAGCTGTTCGCCAACGAGCAGCTGCCCCCCACCACCGACGACCCGCGGGTGGCCGCGGTGCTCTCCGAGCCGCTCGTCGCCGAACAGCACCGGTGCAACGACACCGGCGCCACGCTGATGCACCGCGCCCGCCACTCCGGGCTGCGGATGGCCGCGGCGATGGACCACGAGGTGATCGGTCCCTCGCGCACGGAGTTCCACTCCGAGGCCAGAGAGGACGTCGCCCGCACGACGGTGATCTGCCGGCTGGAACCCGGTCAGCGGCTGCGGGTCGTGAAGTACCTGGCTTACGGCTGGTCCTCGCAGCGGACGTTTCCGGCGCTCAACGATCAGGTCCGGGCCGCGTTGGCCGCGGCCCGGTACACCGGCTGGACCGGGCTGACCACCGAACAGCGCCGCTACCTGGACGATTTCTGGGCTGCGGCCGACGTCGAGGTCGAGGGCAACGCACAGCTGCAGCAGGCGGTCCGGTTCGCGTTGTTCCATGTCCTGCAGGCCGGCGCGCGCGCCGAGCAACGGTGCATCGCGGCCAAGGGCCTGACCGGCCCGGGGTACGACGGCCACACCTTCTGGGACACCGAGACCTTCGTGCTGCCGGTGCTCAGCCACACCGTGCCAGACGCGGCTGCCGACGCGCTGCGCTGGCGCCAGCGGACCCTGTCCCTGGCCATCGAGCGCGCTGGCCAGCTCGGCCTGGCCGGCGCGGCATTCCCGTGGCGCACCATCCGCGGCCAGGAATGCTCGGGATACTGGCCGGCGGGTACCGCGGCCTTCCACGTCAACGCTGACATCGCCGACGCGGCGATTCGCCATGTGACCGCGACCGGCGACACCGACTTCGAGTGCGACATTGCGCTGGAGCTGCTGGTGCAGACGGCGCGACTGTGGCGCTCGCTGGGCCACCACGACATGCAGGGCAACTTCCGCATCGACGGCGTCACCGGGCCGGACGAGTACAGTGCGGTGGCCGACAACAACGTCTACACCAACCTGATGGCGCAGCGGAACCTGCGCGCCGCGGCTGCGGCCGTTGAGCGGCACCTGGAGAAAGCAGCAACGTTCGGCGTCGATGCGGAGGAGACCGCGTCCTGGCGGGACGCGGCAGCCGCGATGATCGTGCCTTACGACGAGAAGCTCGACGTGCACCCGCAGGCAGAGGGCTTCACTGAGCACGCAGTCTGGGACTTCGCCGGCACGGCGCCGGAGCAGTACCCACTGCTGCTGCACTTTCCCTACTTCGACCTGTACCGCAAGCAGGTGGTGAAGCAAGCTGACCTGGTGTTGGCCATGCACCTGTGCCCGGAGGCCTTCACCGCCGAGCAGAAGGCCCGTAACTTCGCCTACTACGAGCGGATCACCGTCCGTGACTCGTCGCTGTCCGCGGCCACCCAGGCGGTGCTGGCGGCCGAGACCGGGCACCTCGACCTGGCCTATGAGTACCTCTGCGAGACCGCGCTGATGGACCTGGCCGATCTGGCGCGCAACACCGCCCACGGCCTGCACATCGCGTCACTGGCCGGTGCCTGGTCGGCGGTGGTGGCCGGGTTCGGCGGGCTACGCCACCTCAACGACGGCGGCCTGGCGTTCGCTCCTCGGCTGCCCGGGGCATTGACCAGGATCAGCTTCCGGCTGCGCTGGCGCGGGCAGCGGCTGCGAGTGGAGATCACCTCTGGGCAAGCGGAGTACCAACTGCTGGACGGTACCTTGCTGGAGCTCAGCCACCACGGTCAGCTCATCACGCTCAGCGCGGAGTCCCCGGTGGTGCAGCCCATCCCACCGCCTCCGCCGACCGACCGCCTGACCCAGCCAGTGGGGCGGGAGCCCCTCGCCCGCCGCCTACCGGACGATACGGCCAGCTAGCCCGTGTCTCGTAGATCTCGTAGTCTGTGATCAACTCTCCTGCCGCCGAAGGCGGCGGCGCGTTGCTTGAGTTCTGCGACGGCGCGCGCGACAGCGTCGGCTGGGTCGGCCTCGGTGTGTCGGGTTGCTGCCCGCGGGGTTGCTGCCTGGGCCGGTCCCGGCTGGAAAGTGACGTCCGTCCAGTGGCGAACGGGCGTTCGCGGATGCTATAGGCCTTGATCCCAAGGCCCGGGAAGTCGTCAAGCGCTGCTGCTCGGGTCGCCACTCGGTGACGGATGATGTTCATGTCACTGGCGTTCCGCCCCGACGGGAGTGATCAACGTTGGAGGTCGGCGACGAGCTGGGCGGCTTCCCCTGCAGCAAGTTCGAACACCGGACCGGTGGCAGCGCCGGAATCATTGAGGACTTTCGCGCAGTGAAACAACGCCATGAGCTTTCCCGAGCGCGTTTCTAGATCTGTCCGTCGCTCTCGATAAACGCGCTCGGCGAGCGTCGGTACGGTCAGGGAGCTGATCCAGAGGGTCGCGGCATCCAGTCCTCGGGGAGCGAGGCCGTGATCTTCCCAGTCAAGTATCCAACATTCGGGGCTGGTGAGATTAGCCCAGTTTAAGTCTGCGTGGGCGGGAACCCACTCATGGTCGGTGATGGTGGCGTCGACCTGGTCGGGGAAGACCCGGTTGATCTCGGTGGTCACGAGGGCCTGCGTGATCGTTTCGGTGTCGGGGGTTGCAACCCGGGTCGTGTGCTGACGAGCGAGATTGTCGAGCGAGGCGTTGAGCGTCTCCCACCATTCGTCCGAGAGTTCGACGTCGCTGCCCAGAGACCCGCTGGACCTAACCGGGGCCGCGGTAACCAGCTCGACTTCATCGGCGCGCCAGACCGTCTGGCCCGGTGAGTCGTGCCAAGAGACCGCAGTGAACCACGTGGGCTTGGCGATGCCATACAGCCGTGCGGCGGCTTCGATCCCATTTCCTGCCTGGCCCTGAGCGGCGATCTTGGCCAGCGGTCGTGCTTCGATGCGGACCCAGGTTCCCCGGTTGGTGCGAGCTCCGAGCGAGCGCCGTTTGCGCACTAAGGTCTGCGGGTCTAGGTAAATGTGGAGACTGGTCTCTACGTGGCTGAGTACGTCCTCGACGGGATGCTTGCGAAGGTCCGTCTGCATTGCCATGTGCGGAAGCATCCCAGGAGGTCGAGCAGCCTGTCTGCTGGAGAAGCGGACCATCGCGGAACAAGACTAGTTAAACCAACAACCCGCGCAGTCGCTGATCGTTGGTCCAGTCTCGCGGGCCGATGTGCTGGACTCGTAGCGAGGCCACCGCGACACCGAAGCGCAGGCTGCGCTCGGGATCGGTCACCCCCCGAGCCCGGGCGAAGGCGACCGCTCCGTGTAGTACGTCGCCGGCGCCCAGGGTGTCGCGGACGCTCACCTGGGGGACCTCGACGGTACCGGCGGCCTCCCGGGTCTGCCAGCGCACCGGCGCAGCGCCGGCTGTCATCGCGACCAGGCGGGCGCCCTCAGCCAGCAGCGCCGCAGCGACGGCGTCGAATCCCTGGAGGTTGGAGGATCCCTGGGGCCGGCCGGCTACGAAGCTGGCGGAGCACACGACGGCGTCGGCGAGCCCCACCAGCTCGGCGTACACCTGCTTGGGGCTGCCGCAGTCCAGCACCACCGGGACCCCGGCGACCTGGGCGGCCTGAGCGGCGGCCACCGCTAGGTCGGGATGATGCCCGTCGAGCAGCACGACTTTGGCGTCCTGGGTCAACGCTGGCAGGTCACCGGGCACCGCAGCCCGCATGTCCTCGGCGTTGCGGGAGACCACCGACCGTTCTCCGGTCGCCTCGAGCACGGTGATCGCCGAGATGCTGAGGTCTGCACCGGCTGCCCAAGCGTCCACGACGTGCACGCCAGCACGCTCCAGCTCCCCCGCCGCCAAGGCACCGAGGGGGCCAGGACCCAGCGCGGAGAGCAGCACGCTACGGCCGCCCAGTGCGCTGAACGTCACCGCGGCCACAGCGGCTGGGCCCCCAGCGGCGAGCTCGCTGCGTTGCGCGAGAACCTTCTCATTCGCCCCGGGACAGCGCGCCACCCGCTGCACCAGATCCAGCGTGACAAGACCAACAAACAACCCCCGCACCCACCCCATGAAACCCTGACCCGCGTTCAGCGGGCTGGGCGGGGTTAGTCGCTGCCCCCTTACCCCACCCAGCTTGCTCACTGCGATCCGGCGATGCTGAGGGTAACGTCACGGAGGTGCGCTTTCTTGGTGATCGCAGAGCTGGATACGAGCTCACCTATGACGATGTCTTCCTGATGCCCTCGTGCTCGGACGTCGCATCCCGGTTCGATGCGGATTTGTCCACGGTGGATGGATCAGGCACCACTATCCCGCTCGTGGTCGCCAACATGACTGCGGTAGCGGGGCGCCGGATGGCTGAGACGGTGGCCCGCCGGGGCGGGCTGGTGGTACTGCCCCAGGACGTCGACCCCGCCGTGGTCGCCGAGACGGTGGCGTGGGTGAAATCGCGGCACCTGGTGCTGGACACCGCGCTCACCCTAGGCCCCCAGGACGCCGTCGCTGATGCGATCAACCTGCTGCCCAAGCGGGCGCACCGGGCCGTGGTAGTCCTTGATGGCGCAGGCGCTCCCCGAGGGCTGGTCACCGAGGCTGAGTTGACCGGAGTGGACCGGTTCACCCGGCTCGCCGACGTGGCGCAGACCGACCTGGTGGTGGTGCCTGCCGACACCGAACCGCGCAAGGTCTTCGATCAACTGCACCACCGCCACCACAACCTGGCGCTCGCGGTAGACGCCCACGGCCGGCTGGTCGGGGTGCTGAGCGCCACGGGGACATTGCGCGCCGAGCTGTACTCCCCTGCGTGCGACACCGAGGGCCGGCTTCGGGTGGCCGCAGCACTCGGGGTGAACGGCGACGTCACAGCCAAGACTAAGACCCTGCTCGCGGCGAGAGCTGACGTGCTGGTTGTCGACACCGCGCACGGCCACCAGCGCAAAATGCTCGACGCGCTGCGCGCGGTTCGGTCCTGCAACCCGGACGTGCCGGTCGTGGCCGGGAATGTGGTCTCCGCGCAGGGCACCCGCGACCTGCTCGAGGCCGGCGCCGACATTATCAAGGTCGGGGTGGGGCCAGGCGCGATGTGCACCACCCGGATGCTGACCGGAGTCGGCCGGCCGCAGTTCTCCGCAGTGGCCGAATGCGCTGCCGCAGCTCACGCGGCCGGTGGCCATGTTTGGGCTGATGGCGGGGTACGCCAACCGCGCGACGTCGCGCTGGCGCTGGCCGCGGGAGCGGCGAACGTGATGATCGGCTCATGGTTCGCGGGCACCTACGAGTCGCCCGGTGACCTGCAGCGCGACGAGACCGGCCGGCCCTATAAGGAGTCGTACGGGATGGCCTCCAAGCGCGCCGTTGCCGCCCGCCCCACTCGTGACGACACGTTCGACCGGGCGCGCAAGGCACTGTTCGAGGAGGGCATCTCGACCGCCCGGATGTACCTCGACCCACACCGGCCCGGGGTGGAGGACCTCATCGACTACATCTGCGCCGGAGTACGCAGCGCCTGCACCTACGTCGGCGCCCGGACGCTGCCCGAGCTGTCCGAGCGGGCGGTAATCGGGGTGCAGTCGGCGGCCGGTTTCGCCGAGGGACGCCCACTACCCAGTGGCTGGTGACGGCACCATCGCGAGCACATCTGGACGGAAATCTCATGGTCTATCCAGCTCCGGTGCGGCACTTCGTCCGTACGATCGCCATGCTGCTCATCGTTCTCGCCGGGGGCTGCGAGACTACCCCGCCGCCGACCGAAAATGCCCCACACACCGCCGGCAGCGCGGCGTGGACAAAGTACCTGCACCAGTTCGAAGAAGGCTATTTTGCCTTGGACCCATCGTTCGCCGTCCGGCAAGGGCGGCACGAATACGATGGGCGCTTGCCGGACTGGAGCGCGGCCGGCCTCCGCCACGCGGTGCAGTGGCTGCACGCGCAACGCACACAGGCTGAGGCGTTCGACCAGAACGCGCTGAGCGCGCAGCAGCGCTTCGAGCGACAATACCTGCTCTCGCGCATCGACACCGACCTGTTCTGGCAGGAAGAAGCGGAGCAGCCATTCACGAACCCCGCGTTCTATCTCGCCAATAGTCTCGATCCTAGCGTGTATCTCACGCGTCCGTACGCCCCGGCCAAGACGCGCCTGGCGGCGTTCATCAGCTACGCCCGTGCTATTCCTGCGGCCGCTGCGCAGATCCGCGCGAACCTGCGTATGCCGCTTCCGAAAAGTTTCATCAAGTACGGCGTCGATGGCTTTGGTGGCTTTCCGGATTTCTATCGCAAAGAGGTACCAAAAATTTTCGCCGAGGTGAAAGACCCAGCGCTGCAGGCGGAGCTGACCAGCGCCATCGAGCCGGCGGCACGGGCGATGCAGGACCTCGCGGACTGGTTGGGTGCCAGCGTGGCGCAGGCTGGCGAGAACTTCGCGCTCGGTCCGGCGAAGTTCGCCGACATGCTGCGCAGGACCGAGCGCGTCACCACCCCGCTCGCCACGCTGGAGAGCGTGGGCCGCGCCGATCTTGCGCGCAACCTTGCCGCGCTCAAGCAGGCCTGCGCCGAGTATCTGCCGGGGGCGGCGGTCGAAACCTGTGTTGCCACCGTGGAGGCGGACAAGCCGCGCGGCGGCGCGGTGGACGGCGCGCGCGCTCAGCTTGGCATGCTGCGCCAGTTCGTTCTCGATCACGACCTCGTTAGCGTTCCCAGTACGGAACAGGCACTGGTCGCCCCAGCGCCGCCGTACCAGCGCTCGAACTTCGCCTACATCGACATCCCCGGTCCGTACGACAAAGGCATGCCCTCGGTCTACTACATTGCGCCGCCCGATCCATCGTGGTCCAAGGCCGACCAGGACGCCTACCTGCCGGGCACGTCGATCTTGTTGTTCACCTCAGCACACGAAGTCTGGCCAGGGCATTTCCTGCAGTTCATGCACGCCAACCGCGTACCGTTTGACCTCGGGCGGCTTTTCGTCGGCTATGCCTACGCCGAAGGCTGGGCACATTATGCCGAGGAAATGATGTGGGAAGCGGGCCTCGGTAACGGCTCGCCGGCAGCGCACATCGGCCAACTCAGCGAGGCACTGCTGCGCAATGTACGCTTCCTGTGCGCAATCGGCATGCACACGCACGGTATGAGCGTGGCGAATTGCGAAACGATGTTCCGGGAACAAGCTTATCAAGATCCGGGGAGCGCGCGCCAACAGGCGGCGCGTGGCACGTACGACCCCGCATATCTCAATTACACGATGGGTAAGCTGATGATCCGGAAACTGCGCGCGGACTGGACCGCGAACCACGGCGGACGCGACGCCTGGCACGCGTTTCACGACCGCTTCCTGTCCTACGGCGGCCCCCCGATTCCCCTGGTCCGCGAGCAGATGTTGGGGACGGCGACGGGAGACTTATTCTAGAGTGGATCAACTAAGGAGTCCGCGACGAAGCAGATCCTGCAGCGCTGCGGTCGCCGGTTCGCAGGCCGCCGTCTCCCCCAGCGGATGCGACACGGCCCCGGGCAGGACCGGTTGCGGGCCATCAGCCCGGTAGCAGCTCACCCGCCGCCAACCACCCTCGGCGTCCGGCACCATCAGCGCGGCTACCGGGCGCAGCTGGTCCGGGCGCAGCCGCACCGACCAGTGCTGCGCCATCAGCCGGCACAGCGCCACGGCGCCGCGCTCCCCCGGCTGGCGCAGACCGCCAGGCAGACCCAGCCCCATCGGGGTTGGCAGCAGCGCCAGGCTGGAGTCGTTGACCCGCAGCCAGACGACCTCTTCCCGCACCTCGCCGCCTCCACCCGGCCGCCAGGCGGCGAGGTGATCCAGCAGCAGGGCGCCGTCACCGGCCCGCAGCAACGGCGCGGCAAGCAGACCAGCCCGCTCCAGCGCGGTGAGCTGCTCAGCGAGCGGGTCGAGCAAGCGGTCCGGGTCCAGTACGCCGCACGGTTTGTTGTTCAGTCCCAGTGCCTGCTCGGTGAGCAGCGCGAGTAGGTCGGCCAGCACATCGATTCCACCGGGCAGCAGCACGACAGCGTCTGAGAGCAGCCGCACCGTGTCCATCCGTCCGGTCGGCCCATCCACCACACGCCGGTCGGCGGCAGCGGTGCACGGCTGCGCGCCCCGGGGGAACACCTCCACGACGTCGGCTCCGGGCCGGGTAATGTCCGATGCGACTGGCCCGGGGATCCCCAGCACCATGCCCCAGTGCCGACGGTCCAGCTCGGCCCCCAACCGCCGGATGGCGTCGTCGAAGGGGGCGCCGGGGCACGACCCAGGCCCCCCTAGAATGCCGATCCGCACGAAGAGACACGTTAGCCCGAACGGCCGCCCTGGCGTGGTTCGACTCGACAGCACTTCGGGTACCCGTAGAATTACCCTGAGTTTTGGCCCGCGAGGAGTGTGACGAACTCGGTGCCCGCCGCATCGACGCCCGGCTGTAGTAGGTGGCCGGGCTCTTGGCCCGGCTGCCCCACCTCACCGCTTCCCCAGGCGATGTGATGGAAGTCCTGCGCAGGATGTGGGAGCTGTTCGGCGGCCTCATCGGGCTAGCCGCGCTGACCGCAGGCACGTTGGTCTTCGTCGCGGGTGAGTTCGCCCTCACCACGCTGGAACGCAGCACCCTCGACGCGCACGTGCAGCAGGTCGGCGACCGTCGATCCCGCCAAGTCCAACACGCCCGCGACACGCTGTCTTTCCAGCTCTCCGGGGCCCAGGTCGGCATCACGATCACTACTCTGCTCACCGGGTACGTGGCCGAGCCGGCCATCGCCAAGTTGATCCAGCCCGGCCTGCATGCCATCGGCCTGCCCCTGAACGCCGTGCAGGGGGTGTCCTGGGGAGTGGGGTTAGCGCTGGCTACCGCGCTGTCCATGGTGTTCGGCGAGCTCGTCCCGCAGAATCTGGCCATCTCCCGACCACTACAGACGGCCCGGCAGGTCGCTGGGGCACTCAATACGTTTTCGATCACGTTCCGGTGGCTGATCTCCGCGTTGAATGGGGCGGCGAACTGGATCGTCCGCCGGCTGGGTATTGAACCGGCCGAGGACCTGCGCTCGGCACGCTCCCCGCAGGAGCTCGGTTCCTTGGTTCGCAGCAGCGCCCAGCACGGCACCCTGGACGAGGAAACCGCAACCCTGCTGGATCGCTCGCTGCGCTTCGGCGAGCGCACCGCTGAGGAGCTGATGACCCCCCGGGTGCGGGTGGAAGCGCTGCGCGCGGACGCGCCGATCCTCGCCCTGGTGGACGCCGCAGCCCGGACCGGATTCTCCCGATTCCCGGTCTATGGCAGCGACCTCGACGATGTGCGGGGGGTGGTGCACGTCAAGCAGGCCTTCGCGGTGCCAGCCGGCAAGCGAGCCTTCTCTCGGGTCGGTGCCCTGGCCAGCCCGGCCCTGACCGTGCCGAGCTCGCTGGATGGCGATGCGCTGCTGGACCGGCTGCGCGGGCAGGGCCTCCAGGTCGCGATCGTGGTCGACGAGTACGGCGGTACCGCGGGCATCGTCACCCTCGAGGACCTGGTGGAGGAGATCGTCGGCGACGTCCGCGACGAGCACGACCGGCTGGAAGTCTCCCAGGTCCAATCGCTGGATGAGCGGAGCTGGATCATTTCCGGGCTGCTGCGAGCCGACGAGGTCGCCGATGCTGTCGGGGTCGTGATGCCCGAGGGCGACTACGAGACCGTGGCCGGGCTTGTGCTGCAACGGCTGGGCCGCATCCCTGAGGTCGGTGACGAGGTCGAGCTCGACGGGTGGCGGCTGACCGTGACGCGGATGGACCGCCGCCGCATCGCGGATCTCCAGCTCACCCGGAGCGCGCTTGCTGAGCAGGCGAACACATGAGCGCCGCTGCGCTGCTCGTCGCCCTGGTGCTGCTGGCCAGCAACGCATTCTTTGTCGGCGCCGAGTTTGCGCTGATCAGCGCGCGGCGAGACCGGTTAGAGGCGATGGCCAAGCGCGGGGTGCAGCGGGCTCGCACCGTGATCCGAGCCGCCGAGATGCTGCCGCTGATGCTGGCCGCGGCCCAACTCGGGATCACCGCCAGCTCGCTGGGGCTGGGCGCGCTCGGTGAGCCCGTGCTCGCCCGTCAGCTCGAGTGGCTCACCGGTGCGCTCGGAGTACCCGAGGCGGTGCTGCACAGCGCAGCGTTCACCCTCGCGCTGGGCATCGTGACGGTGGCGCACATCCTGCTCGGCGAGATGGTACCCAAGAACATCGCCATCGCAGGCCCAGAGCGCACCGCGCTGTGGATGGTGCCACCACTGGTCGCCTTCCTGCGAGTGACGCGACCCGTCATTGCGCTGTTCAACTGGGCTGCCCGGCTGGTTCTGCGGCTCTGTGGGGTGCAGCCCCGCGACGAGCTGGGCAGCGCCTACAGTCCCGACGAGCTGGCCAACCTGATCGCCGACTCCAGCCGCGAAGGACTGCTGGACAGCGAGGAGCACCGCAGACTGACACAAACCTTGTCCACGAGGAAACGGACCGTCGCCGACGTCCTCATCCCACTCTCCGGACTGACCACGGTTCCCGCCGAACCCACCCTGGGCGACATCGAACGCGCCGTAGCCCAGACTGGTTTTTCCCGCTTTCCGCTATGTTCTGACCGGCAATTGGTGGGTTACCTGCACGTCAAAGACGTGCTGGAGCTGTTCGGCATGCCGCCGGACACACCGGTGCCCCCCGGCAGCGCACGCTCCCTGCCCGAGATACCATCCACCGCCAAGCTCGACCAGGCGCTGGCCCTGCTGCGCCGCTCAGGCAGTCACCTCGCTCGTGTCGTAGGTCCCGACGGAAGCACCGAGGGAGTCGTCGCACTGGAGGACCTGGTCGAGGAATATGTCGGCACCGTCCGCGACGCCACCCACGTCCCACGCTCCACCAGCGCCCCACGCTGAACAGAGAGCGGGACAAACTGGGAAAGAGAAGAGGGGTATTGGTCGTGGGGAAACATGAGATGCCGCCGCAAGGCTCGGAGCAGGATGGTCAGGCAGAGCTGGATGCGGCGGGTCTGGCCAGGCTGCTGAGAGAGCCCGAGGGTGGCCGGCATTCGGTGGTTGAGGATGAGGATGACCCTGATGAGGCCGAGGAGTGACCGAGATCGCAGCACCGGTGGCACCTGTTACCGCGCCGGGGTCCTCAAGGCTGCTGGCGGGGTTGGTCGAGGGTCTGTCGAGCAGCGGAGCCTTGACGGCTGAGTGGCGCGCGGTGTTTCTTGCGGTGCCTCGTCATCTGTTCGTGCCCGATTTGGTGTGGCGTCGCGGCGAGGACGGCTGCGGGCCGCATCCGCTGCGGCGGGCCGAGCAGCCGCAGGAGTGGCTGGAGATGGTGTACCGGGATGAGCCCGTCATCACCCAGATCAACGATGGAGCGCCCCTGAGTGTCTCCACTGTGTCACCGGAGTCGACGGTGGCGCGTCGCATCGTCTATACCAGTTCGACGAGCATGCCCTCGGTGGTCGCGGAGATGCTCAGTGCGCTGCGGGCCGAACCGGGGATGAGCGTGTTGGAAATCGGCACCGGGACCGGGTGGAACGCCGCGCTGCTGGCACAGCGGCTCGGTGGCGAGCACATCACCTCGGTCGAGATCGATCCGCGCCTCAGCGCCCACGCCCAGAGGGCCCTCGCCAATGCCGGCTACGGTACGGTCACCGTGATCACCGGCGATGGCGCTCTTGGCTATCCCCGGCGGGCACCCTATGACCGGGTGATCTCCACTGCCTGCGTGTACCGGGTGCCTTACCCCTGGATCGCCCAAACCCGAGCTGGTGGACTCATCGTCACCCCGTGGGGCACCGAGTACTACAACGGGCACCTGCTGGCGTTGACCGTGGCCGGTGATGGCAGCGCCACCGGCAGGATCGTCGGCATGACCGCGTTCATGACCCTCCGCGACCAGCGCATCCCCTGGATTCCGATCTCCGAGATCGTCACCGACGACAGCGAAACACACGCTGAGGAGAAACTCAGCCGCCGCCACCCCCGCCACTACGTCGCCAGCTACGACGCCAGAACCGCGATCGGAGTCCAGGTGCCCCGCTGCATCCCCCGCTACGCCCCACCCGAGGCCGAGGACCCGGACGGGATCCTGTGGTTGCTCGACCAGTGGTCAGGCTCCTGGGCAGCCATCCACCACCAGCCTGACCAACCCGGACCCTACCGGGTGCGCCAATACGGGCCCCGACGACTCTTCGACGAAGTCAGCGCCGCCTACCGGATCTGGAAAGCCGCCGGAAAACCCCCAGCACACACCTGGCGCATCACCATCACACCAGAAGGCCAGCACGCCGAACTCACGGGGTAGGAGACCGTCCCTCTGCTCCGCTCTGTCGAACGTCTTAGAGGGGGCTTGTGCGGCAGGTTTGTGGCGAGAAGGATGCTCGGTGGAGGTGTCGAACTGTGATCGGGTAATATCCGTTTTGGTCCCGGCTTAGGCGTGTTTCTTGAGCACGTCTTGGAGGAAGGTGCTGAAGCTGTCGGTCAGTGGGTCGCCGAGGCTGTATTCGCCGCCGGGGCCAGCGCTGCCTTCATGGTCGCCGCCGAGAGCGGCGACTACGGTGCCTTGGTGTGTCTGCGGATTATAGTTAATCATGTATGCGCTGCCGCTGACGCCGTCGTTGAAGTTTTTGCCGCAGTCGGTCTGCCACTCGTTGGGGTGGCCTTTTCAGACGTGCACCGTGGCGTCGGCGCCGCAGTAGTAGGGACGGCCGTGACCGTCTGATGAGGGGTAGCCGATGATACTGACCCGGCCACCGATGGGGACGTTGATCTGGTAGTTCTGGCCGCCGACTACGTCTTGGATGTTCTTGCCGTCTTTCTTGTCCATGACGAGCACTTCGAGGTCGTCGGGCCCGTCGTAGGCGCCCTTGATTGTCCACTCGCCGTGCTTGGCACTCGTGTCATACCCGGGAGCGAAGTACGCCAGGGCAAATTTTCCGATGCCCACCGTGCAGTGCTTCGCGGTGAGGACGATGTCGTGTTTCGGGGTGTTGAGCACAGTACCGGTGCAGTTGGCGCTGTCGCTGAACTCGTGCGCGCGGGTGAACAGCTTGCCGACCGAGGTGATGGGGCTAGTCGGCGTGGAGGACACGGCGGCGGCCGCATCGCCTGGGACAGCCGCCACAGGCAGTAACGCGACAGCGGCGAAGGCAGCGAGCCCATGCCGAGCAAGCCGGAGTCTCGTGGTCAGCACGCGTTGATCCATTTCTTTCCTGGTCAGCAAGGTGATCTCTTTGTGTTGGCGGACCTGATGAAGAACTTCCTTCGGCCCGCACGGCGGCCATCCCCGGACGAAGACCTACCACCATCGAGGATGATAACCCAGGGTGATCCGGCGGAAGCAGGGCGTTACACTGAGCTCCGGTGCGGGTTCGTCCTCCTGGCCAGGGGTTCTTGTTGCTTGGGGTGGCTTGCTGGCTGGTGACGTAACTTCGGGAGTTTCGAGGCGTTCTCATCTTGTCCGACTGATTCCCGGTTGGCGAAGGTGGGGGGCTCGGGTTGGTCCTGGCGGTGGTGCGGGAGCTGCGCCAGCAACGGGCGCCGGTCAACGGTCGCCGGTGAGTCCGGAGGAACTCGCCGAGTTCGAGACCGAGGTACTGGCTGAGTTCGTCCTCGCCCAAGATTCAGCGGGGTTGGCTGATGCCACGATCCGGAGTGAGGTCGGGCCTCTGGAGCAGGTGCGCATGAAGCCGGCTAGTCGCCGCCTGCCTGAACCTGCCGCAAGGCAACGCACCCACCTGCTCGGAGAGTAAGACACAATAGCGCGGAATGCTACATGACCTCGGAATTTCCTCCCGACTGAATTCGTGTTCCGCAAACTCTCCGGCGAGAGCCAAATCATGCCCTCCGTTCGCCGAGATAAGGAGAATTGCATCATGTTTCACCGTTCACGACGTCTTTTCACCCTTGTCACAGTCCTCGCTGCCAACAGTATGCCATTGGCTCGGCTATCACTGAAACCCACGCGGATGATTTTGTTACCAGAATGGTAACCGACTCTGTGACGGTACCGGCGACCTACGTCGCAATGACGAGCTTTCCGGTGCCCCGCGTCATCGGCGGCTCGGCGGCATCAACGAAAGATTATCCCTGGGTGGTGAAGCTCGTCGGCACAAACTGCGGCGGTGTGCTCATCGCACCGAAGAAGGTGCTTACCGCAGGTCACTGTGCCCAAAAAGCAAAAAAGATTGTCCAGGGACGGGACGCGAGTTCCGGTTCGGGTGGTCGGGAGTTCGCCGTCACCGACCGGGCGGTCGCTGCGCACTTCCAGGTCATTTCAGGCAGCCCCGATCTGCATTTTGACGATGTTGCGGTGCTCACCCTGGACAAGGAGGTCACCGGGGTTACACCGGTCAAGTTCGCCAGCGAGAATGACGGCGATCTGTACCGGCAAGGTAATACTGGCACGGTCTTCGGCTGGGGTGCGCACAGCGGCGGACACTTGGCCAAGGCAACCGTGCCAGTGGTATCGGATTCCTGCTTCGACGGGCCGTACCGGAACGACAAACAAAACCCGGCCTCGATGAAGCGCTCTCTTTTCTGCGCGGGTGACACCAAGCACGACGCCTGCGACGGGGATAGCGGTGGCCCATTGTTGATCAATGACGAGGTGGCCGGGATAGTCTCCGGCGGTGGGATCAACGGCGGTTGCGCCCAAAAGGGATACCCCGGCACCTACAGCCGGGTGAGCAACTACAGCAAGTGGATTCATCAGCATCTGTGAGCGACCGTGCACAGTAAACCAGGAGGGTTATTCACGCAGTAGATAATCGCTTCTCTCCCGGCGCGCCTCCATTGCGGACGGCTCGTTTCTCGAAAGAATTGGGTCACCATACTCAATCCTCAGAAACGAGCCGCCTAGCATGTATCATACAACAGGCTTCACGAAAGACCAAGTGGTCGAACTGTGCGCGCAGGTGCACGCCGCGAACGAGGTCGCCGCCGAGCCTGAGAAGGTTACCTGGCCACCGATTCTGGGATTGTTCAAGGCGGTCGTAGTCACGCTGACCTATTTGCGCCGCAATCGGGTGCAGGCGGAAATAGGG
>JAFAPC010000041.1 GCA_019247305.1 Pseudonocardiales bacterium | reverse complement strand
GGACCCCACCGGCACGGGACAGCAACGCTGGTCCAACCGGTGGAAAGCGGCCTTGAACGCCTTCGAGATCACCTTCGACGGACGACTGTCCGCCGGACGCAAGTAAAACAACACGATCGAGTTACACCGTTCGCTGGACAGACCCGTCTGCCAAGCTAACGGCGCTTCTGTGCGCCAAGTTTGGGAGGCAGTCGCTGATGAGGGCTCGCGCCGTTCGGGCGTGGGGAATCGGGATTGCAGCGTTGCTGCTCATAGCCATCAACGCGTTGATCCATGAGTTGGACAGGGGCTGGCCGTGGTTGGTCGCCTTAGCTGTCGTCGCGTCAGTCTCGACGGCGCTGTCAATCTGGCTCGCGTGGTCCCCTGTTGACGGCCCTCTAGCGAGCGGGAACGTGGATCAGTTGGGACCGGGCGCGGTGAAAGCGGGCCGTGATATCCGGGGAAACGTCACCACTATCAGCCAGGGGCAGGACGCCGGCCAGTCCCCGGCCGCTGCCCTTGGTACAGCTAAGCCGTGGTCGCTAGGCCCCGGGGCTATCCAGGCTAAGCGTGACATCAATGGCCCGGTCCACGTCACTATCATCAACGGCGCTTTCGATCAGCTCAGCAACGCAATTTTCGATGCACAACCCTTGGAGACTGTACTGGATCTCGCGCATTTCACCGGTCGGGAGTGGCTCATCGACAGCATCGACGCCTACATCGCCAGGGAGCCGTGCGGGTACGTCGTGGTGCAAGCGGAGGCTGGGGTCGGAAAGAGCGCACTGGCTGCACACCTAGTCTGGACACGACCGTGCGCGTATCACTTCACCCGGCTGGACGGCGGACGGTCTCCCGAACAGGCTCGACGCAGCCTTGCAGCGCAACTCATCGGCGCTTGGCGGCTACACGACGACCTTACTCCCGGGGACTCATTTCCGACGGGCGCGGGACGCCCCGACTGGCTGTTGAGGGTATTGAAAGCGGCAGCGGCTCGCCGTGATGAGAATTGTCCGGGTCAGCCCCTGGTACTTATTGTGGACGGTCTAGACGAGGCCGATTCGCCGGGTCACGGCCACGATACTGACACGGGTATCCCACTGGGGTTACCACGCCCCGAGCATTTGCCCCGAGGTGTTTTTATCGTGGTTACGAGCCGTTTCGGGCTGCCGCTTCCGGCGCTGCATAGTCCGGCAGTGTCCTGGCACACTATCACCGTGGAGGGGTCAGACAACCTCACGGACATGCGTCGGTTTGTCACTGACGCAGTAACTGGCGCGAGTCCGCAGCGGAAACTAGTGGACATCTTGGCAGCGAGCCACGTCACTCCGCAGGAGTTCATCGAGTCGTTGTTGGAACGATGCGGCGGTGTGTGGATGTACTTGCGCTACGTGTTGGACGAGATACTCGCCGAGCGCCGCGACCCTGCCGACATCCACACACTGCCGGACCGGCTCGTCGGCTACTATCTAGAGCAGATACACCGATGGCGCCGCGATCTCGAGGGCTGGCAGCGCCTCGGTCTGCCCGTGGTTGCGACATTGGTCGCGCTGCGTCGTCCTGCCACCGGCGCCGAAATCGCCCGCCTGGCGGATGTTCCCGATGGGGAGCCGCTGCGGTACTGGTTGGACGAACAGGTCCTGCGGCCCTTCCTCGACGTCACACACGACCCACACGGCCGGAGGCTTTATGCGATTCGGCACCACAGCCTGCGCGAACTATTCGCACCCTTGGATAAGTTCGGCGAGCGCGATGCTGGCACGCGGGATGCGTTGCACAATGCGCTGCTGGCTGCTCACCAGCGCATCACTGCGGCGCTGATCCCCTCGGGACTTCCCGGTGAGCGGGACTGGGGGGCTGCCGACGGCTATACCCGAGGTTCGCTGGCCGAGCACGCAGCCTACAGCGGTCGGCTTGACGAGCTGGCCTGCGACCCAGGGTTTCTGCTGGTGTGTGACGCGGCATCGCTGTTGCGGTACCGGGCGTCGGTGATCACGGATGACGCTCGAGCAGCAATCGCGGCCTATGAACTCGCACTCGATCAATGGGCACGTTGTGACGGCGACAAATTGCGAGCCTGGTGGTTGTACGTCTGGGCGTGCAAGACCCGCAGCCGCTCTCTGACTGCTCGCACTGTTACGCATGTCCGCTCCGAGTGGCGGGTGATAACGGCGATGTGGACCGGCAGTAGTCACCGCACCCTGACCGGCCACACCGGCACGGCCACGGCGGCCTGACACGGGTCGTGGGGACCGGCCCGACCGATCACACCATGCTCATAACGCCGGACAGGCCCAACAAGTTGACAACGCCACCGAGACCACCCGCCGATCATCCCAGCTACCAGGCAGCCCCACCAAGTTGACAGTGCCCCGCTGACGGCTCGCTGACGATGATCACTCGTTGACGTCGCGTGGGTGGGAAACACACGGCGTGTGGTATCAGCAGCGGCCGCCCGGCGCTCTTCTAACAGTACGGAAATACAAGAGGATATGATCGCGATGTGAGCACTGGTGCCCGAGGTTTAGCCACCGCAGGCCACTCGATCAAGTTCATGTTGCCTGCATGCAGGTCTGGGATTGTGTGAATGATCGCGCGTATTGTCTCATTGCCTGCGAGCCGTTTAGCGGGGGCGGTGTGGGATAGTCCATGTCTTTATCAGCTATTCCACCCTGGACCGGACGATCGCCGGTGAGGTGTCGAGTTCGCTGCGGGCGGCTGGTCGCGAGCCGTTCCTCGGCCACGACTTTCGCGACGGGATCGGTGTTAGCGAGGACTGGAGAAAGCGCCTGTACCGTGAGCTGCGCGAGGATGGGGTGGGAGTCTTGGTTGCCGTTCGGGATGGAGGAAATAATCAAGATGTCATGTCTCAAAGACTGGAAGAGGTGATCACTTCCACGCATGTTGAAGAATTGAATCTAAGTAGCCGGAATGAAATAAGTTACCCACCTGGAGACATTATCGAGCCTGTGACCTGCGACGATGCTAACTTCGGTGGATTTGTTGTTCCATTCCGGCTACTTAATTACTCAACATTACGCGACCTCGACCATGCGTTTCGGTTACTTACCGTCACCGGATCGCAGAATTTAGGTCAACGATAACTGGGAGTTATGATGCCTCTGGTAGAGATCACCGCAGCTGGCGCGGCTTCTGTACAGGTCGTTTCCGCTGTGATTCCACAGTTAAATGGTGCCAGGTTAGTTGTATTAGAAATTGACAATAATACCGGCGCTACCTTGACGCGGGTCCGCGATGAGCAGAAACACGGGGGTTTCGCGGTGACGCCTGAGTTGGTCATCCCACCCCTCCGCGCGGACGTCTTCGGCGCCCAAAGCAAGGGTGGTAGTGTTGACACGGGATCGGAGGGCAGTATAGTATACAAAATCGGTAATTTAGGCAATCTGGCCATCTTGTGGGATAGCCCGTTTTTCGGTGACAGCTCAGCTAGCGCTGCTGTTTTCGGAGAAAATTCATCCTTGTTTCAAGTCAGGATTACTATCAGAGTCGAAAATGCTGACACCCGCATTCGGTATGAGATTTTTGATCGCGCACAAGTAGTCATTTCCTCTCTGCGAGCACCCGATGTGTTCTGGATCGGACCCGACTGGGGTGTCGGCAAGACATGGGTCAGACCTGTCAGCGATCATGAAATTCCCCCGGCGTGAGGGCCAACAAGTTGACAGTGCCCCATAAAGGGTTCCAGGCAGGTGAGGATACTCATATGGCACGGTACGGGTACGCCCGGGTATCCACCCGGGGGCGCCCAACAGGTGTTGCCGTGTCGGTGTCGCGCTGGCGCCTGCTCAGGCTGTAGCCTGGGCACGCGAAAGGGCCCCTTCCTTGGGTAGGTGGGGAATCGCCTCGGCTGGTAACCGAGGCACTGGCGTCAGTCGGGTAGCCGCCCGACCGGCGTGAACGTGAGCGAGGCGGTCCTTAAGGGGATCGCCTCGCTGTTGTTATGAGGCTCTGTCCAGCGGCAGCTCTGGTTGCTGGTCGGTCGTTTTGGGCTCGCAGTACCTCGGCGCGGGCTCGCCGAGGTACTGCGCGACAGCCCTGGTGATGACGGCGGTCAGCGGCAGTCCATCTCGATGAGCGATCTCCGCGGCCTGTCGCCGGAACTCGGTGGGCAGGTACACGATCGTCGCGGTGCGGTCACCCTTGGGTTTGGGTCCAGGTTTCCCACGCGCACGGCAGCTCTCCATGCCGGAGTTTCGACCGCGTCCGGTCTGCGGTGAGCAGGAGGCGCGCCGGCGTCGATTCCGAATCTTTCCAAGAGTGAAACATTGTGGGGAGGTTGGCTGGTCGTCGGCCGCCCTCGCGGACCGGGTTAGCGACCAGCAGCCAGGTCACCTCAGCTCAAGATCCGCCAACGCTGCCGACTTGCCGGCCAGCTCAGCCCTGCCTTTCCCCAATGCTTCACTCTTCCAGGCCAGGGAGTGCAGCAGTCCCAGCAAAGCCGTCAACACCATCAACACCCGCAACGCCAGCAAAGGAACCATTACCAGACTTACCAGTGTTTCAGAAGTACCCTGCTATGGTTCCACTACTTGGAAAGCCAGTGATGCTGGCGAAAGAAGCCGGAAGGGAAGAGACCTCGTGGGTTTGTTGCGTTGACGGATGGCGGGCTCGGGCAAGGCAAACATTCAGCCGGCGTGATCATGTTCATTGGTGGCATGGCGTGATAGCCCGATCGGTGAGGTGTCGGTCGGGTTGGTGTTGGTGATCGTGGTTGGTCAGGTGGGGTGGGGATGGGGCGGTGTCCAGGGTCGCCCGAGCATGGTT
>JAFAPC010000196.1 GCA_019247305.1 Pseudonocardiales bacterium | reverse complement strand
GCGTGTCGGGAATGTGCTCGCCGGTGATGAGGTGAGAACATCATCTTGAGCGCACCCCTGTGACCAGCGGGAATACCGCTTACCGCCACTTTTCGTTCCGTTGTTCCTCGACCCCCGTGTCCATCAGCGGCCCGAAGTTCACCAAGTTGACAATGCCGTTCATGTCGAGGTGAGAGTTCTTAGCAACACGCTGGGTCGGGCCAGATGGGTGGGTCGCCGAACCATGTGGAAGACGTTGAGGAATGCGCGATAGACCTGGGGATCGGTTATGGTCGCGTCTAACAATTTGTTCATGTACCAGTGGAGCGCGCGTGCCGACAATCGCGCCCGGTGACCGTTCATGTGCGCTTGCCATAGCTGGTCCTCGTTCGTGGATAGTAGCCACGGCCCGGCGGTGATCCAAGGTAGTCGTTGTTGGAAGAGCCGACCCTCGGGTCGGGTTTCCGCCCCGGTGCGGCTTCTGGTGAGCTGCGCGCCTAGGGCGACGGCTTCCAGGGATGCCACGGTCATGCCTTGGCCGTAGATGGGGTTGAACGCGCAGACCGCGTCGCCCAGAACCACGAGTCGTTCCGGCCACCGGGGTAGGCGGTGGTATTCCCGCAGCCGGTTCTCGGTGCGCGCGTAGTGGTGGACGCCCGCGACGAGGTTTCCGCCGTCCACGATTTTCTTGAGCTCGGGATTGTTCAGGCTTTGGGCGAATCTGCTGAATCCGTCAAGTTTCACCGGCGGATGGTCCCCGGCCGCACCGAACAGTGTCACCAGCCACTGACCGGATTCCGTGCGTATCGCGTAGGCCCCTCGAGGTAAGTGCGGCGCGCTGTTGACGTGGTAGATGCCCCGCCAGTCCTCGTCCGGTCCGTCGAACAAGCAGGTAGAGTAGGCGAGTCCGGCATTCACGACGCGATCTCGCGGCTGTGGGTATCCGATCGCCTCCAGCCACTGGGGCAGCACGGAGAATCGCCCGCTGGCGTCCACGACCAGATCGGCGGGCAGCACATCCTCGGAGGCGGGGCTTGGCGTGCTCGGAAGACGGATGGCACTCACCCCGACCACCCGGCGTCCGGATGAGTCGGTGCGCAGTCCTGTCACCCGCACTCCACCCATGACCTGTACTGACGGGATCGCAGCGACCCGCCTGCGGATCCGGGACTCCAGCAGCTCGCGCGTGAACACCTGGATCGGCCGGCCCACCCTGGCCCGCGGCACCGGGCCGTGGGGCGTATACGTGCAGACCCCTTGCCCATGGTCGAAGCAGACCGCGCCCAGAGTTTCCAACTCGGCACGCAGCCCAGGGAAGAGGCCTTCGAGGACTTCCGCTCCTTTGCCGAGCAATCCGTGCACGTGACGGGCTTGCGGGACCCCAGGGCGTGGGGCTCCTTCTGTCGAGACCTGGTCTTTGTCTACGACCGTCACGCGGGAGAAATGCTCGGCCAGGACCCGGGCGGTGGCTAGGCCGCCGATCCCGCTGCCTATCACGAGCGCGCGTTCCCAGCCAGGCTCGGCGGTCATGGTTATCCTCCCCCTCTTGACGACATGGACCGGCGACTGCGATGTCGCTTCACCCACGCGAGCGCGGACGGGTGAAAGCCCTGGTGACCAATGCAGGCCGCTAGTTGACATCCTGTCAGCTGGTCGCAATAGCCACGGCCATCCAGTTCTGCGCACCATCGAGGTCGGGTAGTCCGTCGACCTGTCCCAGTGCATAGGGTCGTCCATTGCTCGGGACGGGTGACGTCGCGACCACAATACTCTTCTCCAGCCCTCCTCAACCTCAACCTCGGGTGTGCGCTCGGTCGCCGGCAATCCGGTCCGCCTGAGCCTCGATCAGGCTCCCTGTGCCGACCGCGAAGTACATGCCATGCCACCACTGCTCCATGATGAGTGCCGCGATCGCCTCGCTAAAGGGGCGTTTGAAGTCGCTTGCGTGGCCGGACCGCATAATCTGGGCAAAGTGGTGGCAGTAGGCGCGGTCCATGTGCTTCAGGAAACTCGCGGGAGAGATTCTTCCCTCTCTCAGCAACCAAGGGACAATGAACTCATAGTCGACGATGTTCATGGGTAGGACGCCGCTCGTCACGGCGTCACAGACAACGGTGTGCAGGCTGACAGAGCCGGTATGGCGGATACCGTCGACATCAACACTGAATGGCAAGTCTCGGCGTGGGACATGGACCCGTGACCTGCCAGCCGGCGTGGTCGGAGTCAGATCCTCGGCATAGCAGTCCGCGAGCTGGCCGGACGC
>JAFAPC010000133.1 GCA_019247305.1 Pseudonocardiales bacterium | reverse complement strand
GCGCTGGCCGCGGCGGAGTTGCACCACGCACTTGCCGAGGGCAACGCGGCCCACGCGGTGGCGGGTTACGCGGCGGTGTTCTTCGGGATCTGGTGGGCGTGGGTGAACTTCACCTGGTTCGCCTCGGCCTACGACACCGACGACGTGCCCTACCGGATCTTGACGCTGGTGCAGATGGGCGGGGTGCTGGTCTTCGCCGCCGGCATCCCGGCCGCCATCCAGGCCAGCACGCTCCATACCACGGAGCTCGCCCCAGGTGACACGGACACCCCTGGCGACATTGATAACTGTTATCGATAAGCTGCTGGCTCCCGGCTCAACTCGCGGAGGAGAACGCGTTTGAAGATCGCTCTAGTTGGCAAGGGCGGGAGCGGCAAGACTACGCTGGCCGCGCTGCTCATCCGCCGCCTGGTGGCTCTTGGCCGTCCGGTGCTGGCGGTGGATGCCGACATCAATCAGCACCTGGCCGTCGCGCTCGGTGCGACCGAGGCCGAGGCGATCGCGCTGCCGGCCTTGGGCGCACAACTACCGCTGATCAAAAACTACCTGCGGGGAGTCAACCCGAGGATCGCCTCGGCCGAGGTGATGATCAAGACTACCCCGCCGGGTGCGGGTTCTCGGTTGCTGCGCGTCGTGGAGCGCAACCCAATCTACGATGCGTGCGTGCGGGAGGTCGGCGGGGCACGGCTCGCGGTGACCGGTCCGTTCGCCGAGGACGATCTGGGAGTGTCCTGTTACCACGCCAAGGTCGGGGCGGTGGAACTGCTGCTCAACCATCTTGTCGACGGCGCCGGGGAATACGTGGTCGTCGACATGACCGCTGGCGCTGACTCCTTCGCCTCGGGGCTGTTCACCCGCTTCGACGTGACATTCCTGGTCTGTGAGCCCACGCTGCGCAGCGTCGGGGTATACCGCCAGTACCGCGCCTACGCCCGCGAGTTCGGGGTGCGGATCGTGGTCGTCGGCAACAAGGTCGCTGATGAGGAGGACGCCGCGTTCCTCCGCGCGCAGATCGGCGCGGACCTGGTGGGCTGGATGAGTCAATCCGCCCACGTCCGCGCCGCCGAGCGTGGTGAGACCCGCCCGATCAGTGCGCTGGAGCCGGCTAACCTGGCCACCCTGGACGCCATGCGCGCTGTGGTGGACAGCGTCGTCAAGGACTGGGACACCTATCAGCGCCACGCCGTCGAGTTCCACCTGCGTAACTGTGCTGCCTGGGCTAACGACCGGGTCGGGGGCAACCTGGCCAATCAGGTCGACCCGGATTTCCGGCACGGCCCCGAGGCGCTTCCTCAGTCGGGCAAGCTGCCGGCTTCTACGCCCTAAGCGCCCTGGAGCTGCTGGTCTTTACCAGGCGGCTGCGGCGAGCACCAGCGCGAAGCGGTCGTCAGGATCGGTCCACCACACCTGGTCGGTGAACCCAGCAGTGGTCAGCTCAGTGCCGAGCCCCTCGCGCCGGAACTTGCCCGACACTTCGGTGCGCATCTCCTCGCCCTCGGCGTAGTGCACTGTCATGCCCACTGCGGGTAATCGCACGGTCATCGCGCGGCGGGCCCGCAGCCGCATCTCAATCCACTCGTGGGTGGCGTCCCACACCGCGACGTGATCGAAGGCATCGACCTCAAAGTCGGCGCCGAGTTCGCGGTTGAGGACGCGCAGCACATTGCGGTTGAACTCGGCAGTCACTCCGGTGGCGTCGTCGTAGGCGGGCACCATCACCGCCGGGTCGGTCACCAGCCCGGCGCCGAGCAGCAGCAGCTCACCGGGCTCCAGCGCGGCCCGCAGCGCGGTGAAAAAGCCGGCCCGTTCCTCCGGCAGCAAATTGCCGATCGTGCCACCCAGGAAAGCCACCAGGCGACGCCCATCCTGATCGGCCGGCAGCACCTCCAGATGCTGGGTGAAGTCACCGACCACGCCGTGCACCGTGAGCTCCAGGTACTCCCGCGCCACCGCCGCCATCGTGGCCCGCACCACCGACTCTGATACGTCCAGCGGTACGAAGCGCCGCAAGGATCCGGTCGCGGTGAGCGCGTCAAGCAGCACCCGGGTCTTCTCCGCGGAACCAGAACCGAGCTCGACGAGGGTGCCAACGGCTGCCCGCGCCGCGATCGTCCGCACAGTGCGGCGCAACAACTCCCGCTCGGTGCGGGTGGGATAATACTCGGGCAGTGTGGTGATCTGCTCGAACAGCTCGCTGCCCCGGGCATCGTAAAACCACTTGGGTGGCAGCCACTTGGGGTCGGCGACCAGCCCGACCCGCGCGTCGTGATGGAGCGCGTCGGCGGCAGCAGAGGCGGACAGGTGGATTTCGAGCACAGGTGCGGTCATGACTCCTCGGCAGTGGTCGTAGGGATCGGCACCACATCCACGGTGGACGGTGTCGCGGTGAGTAGATGACAGTCAGGCACCGGTTCCCAGTCGCGGGAGGAGTCGGTGGGCTCGGAGCAGACCAGCACTCCCCCGTCGCCGGCCCGCACCGCCAACGCGTGGTGCACCGTGGTCGCAGCGAGTGCAGTGCCGTCGGTGATCAGCAGGTTCAGCCGTGAAGCGGGGGCGGTGGCGAGCACTTGCGCGGTGACCGCGCCCAGCGCGCGGCCCAGCGCGTCACCGGCCGTCAGCCGGTGGCGGACCAGCGCCCACAGCAGCGCGGAGTCGGTGGGCGCGTCCAGGGTGAGCAGGTCGGTCACCGGCAGGCGGGTGGCCAGCGTTACCATGCTCTCCGGCCACCCCGTGACCATCCCGTTGTGGCTAAACAGCCAGCGGCCGGTGGCGAAGGGAGCGCAGGCGGTGTCCACGATGGGCATCCCGACCGTTGCCGAGCGCACCGCAGCGAGCACCGCGCTGCTGCGCACCTCGCGCGCCAACGCGGCGAATGTCGCGTCGGCCCAGATGGGAATTGCCCGCCGGTACCGGATCGGCGTGGTTGCGCCATCCGGGTACCAGCCAGCGCCGAACCCGTCAGCGTTGACCGTGCCGCCGCCGCGCATGTCGGCCGGCGCGTAACTCTGCCGGAGCAGCGAGTGCGGCGGGTCCAGTAGCAGCGTTCCGAGGTCACGCAGCGGCCCCAGGTAGGCCAGGTGGCGGCACACGCGGTTCAGCCGAGGCCAGGGCGCTCGCCTGGGCTGGCGTCCCGGGCGCAACGGAAACCGGTGAAGATCTGTCGGCGCACCGGGTGATCCCAGTTGCGGAAGGTGCCCCGGCAAGCGGCCGCATCGGTGCCGAACGAGCCGCCGCGCAGCATTCGGTAGTCCCCCCCAAAGAACACCTCGGAATACTCCCGGTACGGGAACGCCACAAAACCCGGGTAGCCGGAGAACCCCGAGGACGTCCACTCCCAGACGTCACCGATCAGCTGGTGCACGCCCAACGGGGAGGCACCGGCCGGATAGCTGCCCGCCGCAGCCGGCTGCAGGTGCCGCTGCCCCAAATTGGCGTGCGCGGGCGTGGGATCCTTATCCCCCCAGGGAAAGCGGCGGGAGCGGCCCGTGGCGGGGTCGAACCGGGCGGCCTTCTCCCATTCCACTTCGGTGGGCAGGCGCTTGCCCGCCCACGCCGCATAAGCTTGCGCCTCGAAGAAGCTGACGTGCATGACGGGCTCCTCGGGCGGAACCGGCTCCATGATGCCGAACCGGTTGCGCCACCAGGACCCACCGTCGAGATACCAGAACTGCGGAGCCACCAGAGCGGCACCGCAGCGGTGCGCCCAGCCCCGCTCGCTCCACCACCGCGGGTCGTCGTAGCCACCGTCAGCCAGGAAGGCCTGGTAATCGCGGTTGGTCACCGGGGTGGTGTCCAACCAGTACGCGCCGGTGCAGGCCCGATGCGCGGGGCGCTCGTTGTCCAGCGCCCACGGCTCGGTAGACGTGCCCATGGTGAACTCACCGGCGGGCACCAGCACCTCAGCGGGTGAGTCCGTGGAACGCTCCGGCTCGGGGACGGGGGCGTGCAGCGCGGCCGGTCCGACCCGAAGCTGGTGAGTAGCCAGCATCGTCTCGTCATGCTGCTGCTCGTGCTGCACGATCATCCCAAAGGCGAATCCGTGCTCCAGGAGCGGGCGACCCGTCAGCGGGGCGCGCTCCAGCACGTCGAGGACCTTGCCGCGGACCTCGCCCAGATAGCGTCGGGTCTGCGTCGGGTCGAGCAGTGGCAGCGCGGGGCGGTCCGGCCGGGAATGCTTGACCGCGTCGTAGAGGTGGTCGATGTCGGCCCGGAGAGGGTCGCGCCCGCCCACGTCGCGGACCAGCCAGAGCTCCTCCTGGTTGCCGATGTGAGCGAGATCCCAGACCAGCGGGGACATTAGGCGAGAGTGTTGGCGGACCAGCTCGCCGTCATCGACCGCATCGGTCAGCGCCGCGCTGCGCGCCCGGGTGCGGACGAGTTCGTCGGCCAGATGCTCGCGCAGGGCAGCGGTGCCCAGCTCGGTGATCGGCATGCTCACAGCAGACGTCCTTGGTTAGAGTCGGGCGGGTCAACTTCGGTGGACGGCGCCCCCGTCGGTAAGGCCACCGGAGGGGGCACCGGCGAGATCGTCTGCTGGGCAGCGACCGCGCCGGACCCGATGTTCGGTGATCTCCTCCACGAGCGACTGCACCTCGGCTGGGGCGTTCAGCGCGGGCAGCGCGTGGCAGGCTAGCTCGAACACAGCGATCGCGGCAGCGGCGAGCGTGTCGTCGCGCAGGCCATGTCGGGCTGCCGGCAACCACCGCCCGACGGTGGGCGCGCAGGCATCCCGCGCGGCAACGGTGACCGCGGGATCGGCGAGTAGCGCGGCGAGCACCGCCACCGGTACCAGCCACTGCCCCACTGGCTGGGCGTCCAGGTAACGGACCTCAAGATAGCCCTGGGGCCGGACCGGCGGGAACAACGTGGTCAGGTGATAGGCCAGATCAGCGGTCGTGGGGCAACCGGGCAGCGCCCCGGACAACCAGTCCGCGAAAGTGACCCCGTTGGGCACATCCCAGCGGCTGCCGGGGCGGCGCTGGCACAGCAACGGGGTGTCCAGCGCCCGGCGGGCCCAGTCCGCCGCCGGGTCCCAGTCCGCCGCGTGGTTCCGGTGCACCCGGCTAGGCCTGGTGCGGTCCGGATCCAAGGTGAACCAGGCGCGCATCCGGGAAGACGCCCAGCCCGTGCACCGGCCACCTAGCCGGGGTGAGTTGGCGAAGGCGGCCAGCAGCACCGGACCAAGATCATGGAGTGCTGCCCAGCGCAACGCCACCTCGGCGGAGGTGCCGGCGTCCAGACACACCTGCACCGCGGCGGTGGAACACATCATCGCCCGGCCCATCGGTCCGATCCGGTCGAAGGCGGTCTCCATGGCGGTGTAGCGGGGGATGTCGACTAACCGGCGGGAAGGACGATGCGGGTCGGCGCCCGAATCGGTGAGGACCAGGCCGGCAGGATCGAGCAGATCGGTCAGTGCGGCGGTGTCGCCTTCCACCGTAGCGATGAGCTCGGTCAACGAGGCGCAGGGCGGACTGGAGATTTCTAGCTGACCACCGGGTTCGACCGTGACGGTGCAGCCGTGGGGAAGCGGGTCGTGCGGGCTGTCGGGGACGAGGGAATGGGGGACGTGTGCGCCGAGTGCCTCAGCGAGGTGGCGGGCCTGCAACGGGCGATGGGGGTTGTCGCAGTGCTGCACGACCCACTCCAGCTCGGCGCCAAGCAGCTTGGGCGGCCCGTGTTTGAAACAGACCGAGGCGACGTACGCCTCGGCCTCTCCCCGATCGCGCAAGCGCGTCGGCGATGCGGACACCGCCGACTCCCAAGGCAACGATACCTGTGACGTCATGCCCCAACCTCCCATGAATCGACGCGCCCACGCTATGCCAGCTAGTTACCCCAATGTTCGTACTGTTACACGGTCCGTCAATAGGTGGCCCATCGACGTCCTTAAATCCTTAAGTAAGGACGCGGTGGACGCATGACCCCACGCCCTCACCTGACCACATCTGGAGGTCTGGCTCAAGCCGCAGCCGCACCGCGTTCGGTCTCGGCGTCCAGCGCGGGCAGGTAGCCATCGCGATACCCCCCCGTGTTGGGGTGGTACGGCCCGACAGGCGAGGGCACGCTCGGACCGTTGATCCATGGGTCGGCCGAGCACACTCCGTGGCCGCTGAACCGGTCGCGCACGTCGACGAAGCTGAATCCGGACTGCTGGCTGGCGGCCTGGTGGATGACGTCATTGAGTACATCGGCACCATGGTTGAGCTTGATCCGGCGCGCCAGGTCCGGTGCGTGCGGGTCGGCGCAGCTCGGCGCGAGGTCAAACAGCCTCGGGTAACCCAGCACGATCACCCGGGCGTGCGGGGCTGCGTGGCGGATAGCCGTGTAGGTGTGGGCCAGCCGGCGCGGCAGCTCGGTCCGCTCGAAGACCTCCGCGGCATCGACGGCGGCGGCGCAGGTGCGGTCGCTCTTCGCCACGGTACAGGTGTACATCACGGGTCCAAAACCCGCGTCGTTGCCACCGATGGTGATCGTCACCACGTCGGTGCTGGGTTGTAGGGCCGAGATCTGGGCGTCGAGCACGTCAGCGGTCTTAGCCCCGGAGCAGGCCGTGAACTCAAAGCTGGCGGGGTGGTGCTCGGCGGCCCACAGCGCTGGGTAGCTCTGCGAGCTGCGCTGGCACGCCGAGTCGAGGTCGTAGGGCGGCGCACCGACCCCGGAGGAGTACGAGTCACCTAAGGCGGCGTAGTTCACCGCAAAGGGAAACGGCCCCTTGGCTGAGCGCTCGTTGCCGCCACCCGAACCCAACGGCTCGCTAGCGGCCGCCTTCGACGCGGTCGCCGTCAGCACGGCGACCACCGTGCCCACCAGCGCGACTGCGCACAGTGACAGGCGGCGGCTGTGCCGCGCTGCCCCCACCCCGTCAATTTCGATCATGGAGTTGTACCTTTCGGTTTATTGTTGATGACCGCGGGCTAGTGGCGGCCGGACACGCCGCAGACGCGCAGCAGTGAGTGAGGTCCCCGGAGCAGGTCGGGGTGGACGGGCGGCGGGGAGATCACTCCGAGGAGAAGTCGTCCTGCGGGCACAGAATGTTACGCGCTCGATACTGAGTGCACGCACCCGCAGTCACGTCGGAACCAGGCCTACCGCCGCCCACACGCCCACGCAGGCTGGCGCGGCCAACCGTCACCCGCCGCTGTCGACGCCTGGCCAGGATCTACGACAGCGGCCAGGACGTCCGGCTCACTGGCCCGGGACTGGTCTGCACCACACCAGCGCTGCGCGTACTGGTCTACTTCTTCTTCGTGCGGGTGGCGCCGCCGCGACCACGCAACGTCACCCCGGACTCCGAGAGCACCCGGTGCACGAAACCGTACGACCGCCCGGTCGACTCCGCGAGCGCCCGAATGCTGGCGCCCTTCTCGTACTTCTTCTTCAGCTCCGCCGCGAGCTTGTCCCGGGCAGCGCCGGTGATCCGGCTGCCCTTTTTCAGGTCGGCCACCTCGAAACGCCTTCCTTCCGAAGCCAGAAGAGCCAGTGCGGCCCCTGTGCCAATGATCGACCAGGTTAGCGATCTCCGCTAGGCGATCTCCGGGTGGATCTGTGAGCGGTAGCTATGGTGGGATCAAGTACACCATGCGCAGGGTAACGACAATGTGATCATGCAACTGTTCCCGGGTGCTCTCCGAACGAAGGCCGTTGCTGGTCAGGCCAGCTGTACCAGGTCGAGGTAGTCGGCACTCCAGTGATCCTCGGTGCCGTCCGGCAGCAGGATCACCCGTTCGGGTTCGAGCGCTTGCACGGCTCCGGGATCGTGGGTCACCAACACCACCGCACCGGAGTAGTGGCGCAGCGCATCGAGTACTCGCTCCCGAGACACCGGGTCAAGGTTGTTAGTCGGCTCGTCAAGCAGCAACACGTTAGCTGCGGAGGAGACCAACGCAGCTAGCGCCAACCGGGTCTTCTCACCGCCGGAGAGGGTGCCGGCCAGCTGGTCCAGTTGCTCACCACGGAACAGGAAGGCGCCCAGCAGGGTGCGCAGCTGCTGCTCGGCGGCGTCCGGCGCGGCGTGGCGGAGGTTCTCCCATACCGTGGCATCGAGGTCAAGCGTGTCATGCTCCTGGGCGAAGTACCCCACTCGCAGGCCGTGCCCGGCCTCGATCTGGCCGGCATCGGGGGTCTCCATCCCGCCGAGCAGCCGCAGCAGGGTGGTTTTCCCGGCGCCGTTGAGGCCAAGGATCACCACCCGGCTGCCCCGGTCCACCGCGAGATCCACCCCGCTGAAGACTTCCAGCGAGCCGTAGGACTTGCCTAACCCGCTTGCGCTCAGCGGGGTTCGCCCGCACGGGGCGGGCTGCGGGAAGCGGATCCGGGCTACCCGCTCGGCGCGTTGCTCCGCCTGCGTGCTGGCCAGCAACCGGGCGGCTCGCCGCTCCATGTTGTGCGCGGCGACGGCCTTGGTGGCTTTGGCGCGCATCCGGTCGGCCTGGGCTGTCAGGGCGGTGGCCTTCTTCTCCGCGTTGGCCCGTTCCCGGCGTCGCCGCGTCTCGTCGGCGGCGCGGGCATCCAGGTAGTGCTGCCAGCTCAGGTTGTACATGTCAGCCTCGCCGCGGATCGCGTCGAGGAACCAGACCTTGTTCACCACGGCGGCGAGCAGATCGGTGTCGTGGCTGATCACGACGAGACCGCCGTCGTGCGTTGTGAGGAAATCGCGCAACCAGGTGATCGAGTCGGCGTCGAGGTGGTTGGTCGGCTCATCAAGCAGCAGCGTGGTGTGGGAGCGTCCGCCCGAGCCGTCCGAGGCGCTGAACAAGATCCGGGCCAACTCAACCCGGCGCCGCTGTCCGCCGGACAGGGTACGCAGCGGTTGGGCCAGCACCCGGTCGGGCAACCCAAGGCTGGCGCAGATCCGCGCCGCCTGGCTCTCGGCGGCGTAGCCGCCCAGCGCGGAGAACCGGTCCTCCAGGTGGCTGTAGTGGCGCACCGCCCGGTTCTGCTGCTCGCGGTCGGCTAGTTCCGCCATCTCCGACTGCGACTTCTCCATCTCCGCCACCAGCTGGTCGAGACCGCGAGCCGACAGCACCCGGTCTCGTGCCACGACCGACAGGTCACCCTCGCGGGGATCCTGCGGCAGGTAGCCCAACTCCCCGGTGTGGCGGACCTGGCCGGCGTAGGGCGGGCACTGACCGGCCAGCACCCGGAGCGTGGTGGTTTTGCCGGCGCCGTTGCGGCCGACCAGGCCTATCCGGTCACCGGGCTGCACCCGCAGGGTGGCTCCCGACAGCAGGGTCCGGGATCCAGCGCGCAGTTCAAGGTCGGTAGCTGTGATCACGATGATGGGACTCCCAAGGTGGTCGCCGGCAGGGGTCAACCCCCCACGCGCCGCAGCGCGCGGGGCCAACAGCACATCAGCTTGTCGCGACCACGGACTCATACTACCGGTGAGCGCACCTGGATTACGGTGCCGTCATGACCCTCGACGGCATGCGCACTCTTGATCTCACCGGCCGGGTCGCGCTGGTCTCCGGCGCCAGCCGCGGCATCGGGTATGCCATCGCCGCCACGCTGCTCGCCCGCGGCGCCACAGTGACGATCACCGCTCGCAAGCCTGACGAGCTGGTCGCCGCCGCCGACGAGCTCGCCAGCACCGTCAAGGCCGGCGCCGACCGGGTCCTTGCCGTCCCCGGACACGCGGGCGACGCCGCTGCGCGGGCCGCGGCGGTGGACCGCACAGTCGAGTGCTTCGGATCGCTGGACGTGCTGGTCAACAACACCGGGATCAACCCGGTGTACGGGCCGTTAATGCAGGCCGATCTCGGTGCGGTGCGTAAGATCTTCGATGTCAATGTGGTGGCTGCCTTAGGCTTCGTGCAGCAGGCGCACCGCGCGTGGATGGGCGAGCACGGCGGTGCGGTGGTCAACATAGCGTCGGTCGCCGGGCTGCGCTCTACCGGAGCGATCGCGGCCTACGGGATGTCCAAGGCGGCGATGATCCGGCTTACCGAGGAGCTAGCCTGGGAGCTTGGCCCGTCGATCCGGGTGAACGCGGTGGCCCCAGCGGTGGTCAAGACCAGGTTCTCGACTGCGCTGTACGCGCACGACGAGGAGCAGGTCGCGAAGGCCTACCCGATGGGCCGGTTGGGCACGCCGACGGATGTCGCCGCCCTCGTCGCGTTCCTCGTCTCCGATGCCGCCTGCTGGATCACCGGCGAGACGGTACGGGTCGACGGCGGACTGCTGGCCACGGGCCCCCCTCGGTGACGTTGCCCCCGAGGGTGCGCTGCACCTGTTGGCTCCAGATCAGCCCACTGGCGGCGTCGCCAGTGGGCTCCCTGGCGACGTGTACATGCACGACCACTCGCCGTACTGGCTCGTCTTCCCACGGTCGCCGCAGCACCACTGCGATGTCATCGACACCGGGGCTGATGGCGCGCAGGTGCACGCGGCGGATGGCGCTATCGCCGTGGCGATCGCCCTCATCGTTGACTGCTTCGGTGACCTCGTCGACCATTTCAAGCGACGCAAACTGGATGTGGCGCAGCGTCCAGACGTAGCCACTCGAGGGGATCTCCGGTAAGCGCAGCACAATCTCGTCATTGACGCGAACGGGGAGGTCTCGCTCGGTGTCGGTATCGCGCACTAGCCACACATCGGCCCGGGCGTCCTGCGGGCGGCGCCCGGCAGCCAGAGTCGTCTTGATTCCGATGGGGAGAAAGCGCAACGTGCGGGTTTCAGCCCAGGTGATCTTCTCGAGCACGGCGAGTTGCGTGACGGTGGCCTGGTAGCTGGTACCGAATTCCAAGGAGAGTTCATAGACGTCGACAGGACCGAGCTGGGGACGGTCGCGATCGAACCCTCGCGCGAGCAGGACACGGTTGACGACTTGGATCGGCATCAAGAATGTCCCAGCGAAAGCTTGGGCTGCCGCCTCGTGCCGGGGGTCTCCACCCTCCGCCGGCGACCTGACTGCTAGAGCCTCTTCGAACTCGCGGGCCTCATCGACACCACGCGCTCCGTCGATGTGGCGAACTTCATCGAGGCTGAACCCGTGCCCTAGGACGTGGTGGCCGTACTCGTGGGCAGCGGTATAGCGTTGAAGGGACGCCGGATGGTTAGCATTAATCACGATGCCCGCCACCCCGCTAAGCCGGCGGTAAAACCCGAACAGACTCCGCAGCGGCTGGAACATCAGCCATATGCCTTCGGCCTCGATCACCGAAAACACGTCTACTCGTCGCTCAAGTGACAGACCGAGCCGACGGCGGGCCCGTTGCGCAGCGAGCGACCCTTCGCGTGTGGCTGCTTGCAGCTGGCGCCACGATGTCATCGCTAGTTCGTCCCCCTCGGCGCAGGACCACTGTGCCGGAGGAACTCCGCGAACTGAAGCACCTGCTGGCGGTCCGAGTCGCTCAGCTGGCGCGTCGTCCGGAATAGCGCGGCGCTCACCTCGTCAGCCTCCAACACCGGATCCGTCTCCTCGCCAAGGAAGAACGCTATCGGTTTGCCGTACAGACGAGCGAGCTTCTTTAGCTCCACACTGGACACCTTGCGGGTCCCGCGTTCCATTGCAGAAATCGCCGGCCGGGACACACCCAGATGCTGGGCAACCGGATCCTGGGACAGACCCACGTAGTCACGGGCAGCGCGCAAACGGGCGCCAAGCTTCTCATGTTCAGATAAGGCCCCGACTCGTTCCTGCGCGTCCGCCATCGTCTATGTGCTCCTGTCACTCGCTCGATACCGCCAACGCCACCGCGACGGCACAGCCGCCCTCCCGACTCATGCTGACTCGCACCTCACCCACCTCTCTCGCCGATGCAGCAACGGCAGCGGGACCCGTCAACGCCACCCTGGGCCGGCCATCCGGGTCGGACACAATCTCGACGCACCGGGCGCTCACCCCGGCCCGGAATCCCGTCCCCAACGCCTTGACCACCGCTTCCTTGGCGGCGAAGCGGGTGCCAAGCCGCTCGGGTTGGCCCCTGGCGGTGGCAAGCTCGGCCTCGGTGAACAGCTTGCGCAACCAGCGGGGACCGCCGATCCGCAGATTGTGTTCGAACTCCACGAGGTCGACCACGTCGACCCCCACCCCAACCACCCCTGGAACCAGATGGCTGAAGTCGGCTGCAACAGCAACAAGATCATGAACCTGGTCGGTCCGCAGCGCGGCGGATGGCCGGCGATCATGCAGCACGGTCCACCTCCCGAAGCCGGCCAGCGGAGCACGCCGCCGCCCAGCAATCAGCGGCTAGGCGTTCCAATGCTCGCTTGCCTGCTAAGTCCAGCTCCACGTCGGCGTGCGAAGCGACACAAACGATCTCACCTACCCCCACTCCCACCTCCCGGGCGAAGAACCGCGCCAGGCGGGCCAGGCCGACGTAGTTGCCGTAGGCCTTCCGGAGAAATCCCTGGTTCCGGTACAGCGCCGTCAGGTGGATCGCGTTGGCGTGCAAGGTCAGGCTGATATGGCTGAGGCAAGGGAAGCCCCGCATCAGCCGGTCCTTGCCCGGTCGCTGGATCCGAAGATCGCCGGGCTCGCTCACACCGATCTCGTACGCGCTACTCTTCGGCCCCGCATGACGCAGCTCACGCTGCAGGCGCAGCACCTGTTCTTCGAGCTGGTTGACCGTGCCGCTCTTGGCGTCCGGATAGGCCACCAGCCGGTCGAAGTAGGTCTCGACTTCGTTTGGACCGCTGATCCGGTGATGCACTCTGGCGGCTCGTTCACGGCACCAGTACAGGTGCGCGCGAGGCTTCGCGGCCCGCTCGGGCACATACCAGCATTCGGGAAACAGCGTGCTGGCGACCGTCTCGATCGGCGACACGTTCTTGGTGTCGAGGAACCTATCGAGCACCGCCCGAATGCCCGGATCTTCGGTGATGGTCGAGAACCCGACCACCACGTTGACGTCCTTACCCTTCGGGACCCCAAGCAGATGCTCGAGCGCTCGCAGCCATCCGACGCTCAACGTGGTTTCCTCGATCGCCTTCACGAGCCCGCCCCTTCCGTCACCTCAACCCACCGGCGCCACAACAGGTCGGCCAGTATTCGCAAGCTCGTCTTTTCCCTATGTCCGAGGTGGGACTGGTCCACCAACTCGACCCCGCCGAAGAGGCCCTCCTCGACCATGCTGATGATCGGCTCCGCGTCTTTGGACTTGATCACCACGTCACCGCCACAGGCCTCGGCCTCGGCCAGCACCTCTGCCTCACTCAGCACTCGCACCTCGCCCAGGCCGCGAACTGTCGCTAGCCACACGTCGCGGGGCGAGACACCGGCCACGGTGGGCTCTGTCGTGGTCGCCATGATCTGGCTCACCTCGTAAGTTCTAGAATAAGTTCTAGAAACTGACAACACTCCGAGCTTGTGTATGATTTTCGTGCATCACCCTACACCGTCCTGTACGAAAATCAACCAGCGGCGGAGAAGCTGACAGGCTGGGACGGTCCATCATCACGCCGGTCACTGCGCGCACGCGGCACCACCGGTTGGGCCGCGCCCTGCGCGCTTGGCGGTGCGAGCTGTGCGCCTACCTCGACTGCCCCAGCTCGGGCGACGGCCGCACGGAGGGCACCAACCTCAAGATCGGAAACGCCAAGAGGGGCGCTCGCGGCTGGCACAACTTCGACCACCACCGGCTACGACCGTTGTGTAACCAAAGCCGCATTCGTCGGGATCATCCGCTGACACGGCTCAGCGCGCCGTCCCAGGTCCGCTGCACAAAGCTGATCAATAACTAAATCAAAGCGATGTGAAAATGATCATAGTAATGCATTTTATGCACTGCTGATCGGAATCGACGATTCACCGAGCACCGCACCTTTCGGCAGTTTGTCATTGATTTTCCATTTTGGTGGGAAGAACAGTTGGATCGGCTCGGAGGTGACTGAAAACCGCGCTTTGATTCGTTTGCGAGCGCTGGCCAGTTCGGGTGCAGCTTCGCGGCAGTATTTGTCCGTCTCACAGAACAGCCCTTGACAATCAATAGCGTGAAGCGGCCTACCCCATAACCCGTTGAACGACAAGCCTAACCGAGCGAACTCTCGCTCCTGATGCTCAACCATCCACATGACAACTTCAGTTGGCGCGTAGTCTCCTAGGTTTTCAAAGCACTTTCGAATGCCACGCAAAGCTCCAGGCCCAGGTCGGGTGAACTCGTTCTCGCTGAAGTCGATGAGGTCTGAGTAGTTGAGGTCAATAGCAGTCTGATACGACATGAAGTCGCCCATCAGTGGATATCCATGCAACAGCTCGTAGACTTCCTGGAGTAGCTGCGCCTCAAGTAGTCGCTTGCCGAGCGCGTCGTGGAGAAACATATGACGGAACAGCTCGACATGATTAAGGTGCTTGTACGACTGACCATAGGCGTCAGTGGCGCAGAGGATAAACGCGCCCGTGTAGAGCCTGCCGTTCTTTTGCTTGGCATGATCGAGCGCCTTGGTGAAACTGCCATCACCGAGGTCGTCAAGCGTCGGATAACGACCAAGGAAAGCGCGTACCGATCGCCACGTTTCAATTTTACTGAACGTGCGGAAGGCTACAATCTGAAACAGTCGGTCCTCGGACGCGCAAGGCTCGTCGTGGTAGCAGACTTCACTGATCATATACTGCGATACCCGATCAGCCGCACGGTAGACGTTACAAAATTTGTATGTTTGCAGGATTGGATCATCTGTCCACGGGCAGGACTGTCCGGCGATGCGGCGCTCAAAGGCTCGCTGCCGCTCGGAGGCAAAGTACCAGTACAGCTCGTAAGCGCCCTGACGTGGGACGGGTGCGCGCTTCATCGATACCTGGCCCCTTTCTGGCTTCACCCAGCTTGCCTGCGTCAACCAACCGCAACAGCGTGTTAACGACGACTCGGGCTAGTTGGTTATGAACCATCCGGAGCCTGATGGAGACTCTGCACCCTTAAATGATCAAAGTCATGTCCGCACCGAGGAAGTTCTCGCAGTGGTTAATTGGAGCGCGGGACACGGACGGTGGAAATGCGCCAAGCCTGAATGGCCCTCCGCGCTGTCGAGTCATGACCAAGCTCGGCCTGTACGACGCGGTCCGAGAGTTCAGCTCACTTGAATTGTAATCTCAACGTTGCCGATAGAAGACACCCGTATCGTGGAGGTGGAAATAGCTCGGGTCGCCGAGAAGGACACGGCCCGCGATACGTTCACCAAGCGTGTAACGGAAACGGTCAACTCCCGTGAAGTGGTCGAAGACGATTGCGCCACCGACGACCGTCCGCTCTCGAACGAGCTCCAGTGCAGCCTTGGCCGAACTGTAGTTGTCGGTATCGATAAAGCTCAGCACGAGGTCTTCTTCTTTCAACCGCTCACAGGTCTCGACGATGTCCCCGACCACAATCTCGACATTGTGGCCATCCAGATAGCGGAGCACGGCCGGCAGGTCAGTAAACACGCAGTCCGGGTGGTCATACATGTCGAGCGGGCTGCGGCGTGACGGAAACCCGCCGAAGGTGTCAAAACCAATCACACGCCAGTTCTGACCAAGCCGCTTGATGACACGCGCGAGGAACATGGTGGTGCCGCCCTTGAACATGCCGAATTCGGCTACCACCCCGCGCAGGTTCAGGTGTGCGGCGTTGGCGAGACACTGGTACAGATGTATGAGCGTGTTCGGGTAACCGTTGGCCATGCTGGGCACCAAGAGTTGCGCCAGCTCCTCGGTGAAGACAGGATCGCGAAACGCCAGATGCCGGTAGCCAGCTACGATCACTTTAGGCGTTCCCTGGACGAACGGTAGGGCGGCCAGAAGTAACTCTTCCTTGTCATCATCGGCCGCGACCACGAGCACGTCGGGGTGCGCCTCAGCGAGCGCTTTGAACGGCCGCAGGGGCACGCTCAACGGTGGGCTGCTTATTCCTCCGTGGTCTGCTTCTGGTGTGTACACGGCTTTCACGGCCGCCAGGAGGCCGCACGGTGCCAAACTGGCCAGAAGACGAAGCGTCGTGGCGGTAAAGCCGAGGATGCCCACAGAGCGCACGCCACTGGTTAGCTCCTGCTTCAGATCCTCGAGGAGCTTGGCGTAGTCCTCAGCGCGCATCAGCCAGTCTCCTTGCGGGAGGTCGCGACAAAGTCACGGTAACGCTCGGGAAGCTGGCGCCTGAGCGCCCCCAGCAGTGCCGTGGCCGCGCGTGTCAACGCAAGGGCTCGTTCGACGCGCTGGTTGATCGGCGCTGGTGTGCCCGAGAAACAGGTTTCGAGGTCAGCGAATGCGACCAGGACGCACCGAGTGGCCTGGGCTACGTCCGGCCCCTCTACCTGGTCAAGGGGCGTTACATCGAGCCGTGACAACACCACCTCAAAGCCGCCCGGCCCATCACTGAACGGCGCGGTCGTGCCGTTTCCGTCACACAACATGGCGGCAACAGCGGCGTGTTGGTCGGCCAGGTAGGTTTGGTATTTGAGGCTGTAGACGAGCAGATCAACAGCGGTGTCAAGCAGCGATTCGTCCTGCGCGACCGGCGCGCCATCAGCAGCGTACTCCAGCCGATCCACCTTGCGTGCGATATTGGCCATGATACTCATGACTTCGCCGCGTTTCTTCCAGGCGTCGCGGTAGGCAGCATCTTTGGCGCGATGTAGCAGCCGAACGACTTCTCTAAATTCCTCGCTTGTCGGCTCTGTCATGAGAACACCTTTTCGTAGGTCAGCGTCCGCGCGTCAAGGTCAGCGATGAGATAACCGCCGCCGTTCTCGGCAAGCTGATGCATGGCCCGAAAGCCCTGGCAAATAGCACTGCGCCACAGCCACGCGGGAAGTGGCTCAACTTCCAAGTCGACAGCTGTAGCCTTGGCCACCTCGATGACTTCACCGTCAATGCTCGTCTCGCTTAAGAAACCAGTTCGCCGTTTGGCAAGCCGCGACAGCACAGCGGCAAGCCCTTCTTCGGCGAAGATTGCCCGCGCCCCATCTTCGCATTCGTCAGTTTCGGGGTTGGACTTGCGCTTGAGCCGCAGCAAAGAACGCAGCGTGGGCGACCAGTTGAGCACGGCCAGGAATCCCAAGTGGATGGCGTCGTGGAAACGATAAGCGTCCACGCGCCTGGAGTTATCGGTCAGCGGGTCACCCAGCTCGGCACCGACCTGAAAGCCGATCTTCTTGCCACTCGCTGTATCATTCCTGCTGTTCAGGAAGACATCGGGTTCAGCGCTGACCAGGGTCAGTGCGGCGGCCGCACGGCCGGAGGGCAGCATATGCTCAGCAAAGGCCACAACCAGGTGACGCGGGAAACGCTCGTGTGGTGGATAGCCAGCGTCGAAGATGGGCAGCTCGCCACGTTGACGCAGCGGATGCTCAGTGGGGTACCGGTCGCGAGTGCGCTGAAGGTTGGCGGTGGCGATCTCATCCAAGTCGAGGCCGAAAGCTGTGGCCACTGCCGCGACATACCACAGGAGGTCACCCAGCTCCTCGCGCAAGAATTCTCGGTTGGCGGCCAGGTCGATGCCATCACGCAGGTACTTCTTGTAGACGTTGAGGATCGATCCGGTCTCGCTGGCCAAGCCGAGCATGGGAGCGATGGCACCTTGCGGACCGCCGAGCCGGAGCTGGCTCGTCTGGCGAGCGGCACGCTGGTACGTAGAGAACTCTATGGTCCCTCCACAGTGGGGGCTGGGGGCGACGAAATGGTCACGACGATCTCAACACCCAACGCGACGGTGACCGCCGATGTTCCGCGGAACCGTGACGGCGGGTCGCGTCGAGCCCAAGATCGTGCCTCATGCACGCCCGGTGATGCAAAGAGTTGATTAACTAGTCGGTTCTGGCGACGTCGGTGCCGGCCATAGCTGGACCTCCACGCAGCGAGCTCGCCGGGCCGCCTCGTCGAGCACTGTGCGGCGCGGTTCGGCAACGTCCAGCACCCGGGACTCGGCCCGGGCAAGCAGTGCGGTCAGCCGCGGATCGGCGGCCAGGGTGCGTAGGGCTGCGGTATCTCCACCGAGGACCACAGCGTCCAACTCCGCGGCGCGGGGCAGCAGCACCCGCGCTGCGGTGTCGGCCGCGGCGCGGAGCGCCACTCGGGCTTGGCCCTCTCGTCGTCGAGCGAAACGCTGCTGGGACTGCCCACCCGCCGCAGAACGACCGTGCACCAGCCGGCTGCCGGTGCTGGAAGCGAGCACCACCCCGGCGCGGGCGATCCCGACGCTGTATCCGCCCAGGCGTACCAACAGCAGCCCGATCGTGCGTGGCACCATGAGGTGCTCGAGCAGGTCATTCACCGCGAGGCCAACCCGTTGCCCGGTGGGTGCCACCAGCGGAGGGAAGGGCACCGGCATCGACGCCCTCGCGCCGTCACCAGCCACCACATCCACCCGGTGCTGCGCCACGGAGGTGCTTAGTGCCCCGCCGTGCCCAGTGGCGAATCTCGCCAGAAAGCCGGCCAGTCGCTCGGGCTCCACCTCCACCGCGCGCCCGCCGCCAGCAAGCTCCCGAGTCCGGCCCACCACGGCACGCTAGCGCGTGCTTGTGAGTGGCATTACGTGCTATCGCTCGCATAGCCACTCACGGCTGGCTGGGTCCATACCAGGCGGATCTTCCTGTTCCGGGAGAACACCCGGTGGGCGCGTTCGACCGATTTCACAGTCATGCGCAGCCTGCCGTTGACACCGAGGACCTCGACGCGGTCGTCGAAGGCGAACCCCCAGCCGACGATCCAGCCATCGACCCGCTCGCCGTACTCCTCGACCAGCGCGAACACCTGCGGCGCTTCCTCGTCGACAAGTTCGTGGATCTCCTGGGCGAACTCTTCCTCGCTGCACAGGGGCTCATCGCTGCACGGGAGCTCCGCAACGGCCGTTAGTGAGTCGTCGCTGTCGGCATGAACCGTCATGGTTACCTCCTTAGCTGGTGGGATCTTCAGCGGCGGACGCGGTGTGTCGCACGGTGTGCTGGGTCCGACCACGTATGCTTGAGTTACACCAGTTTTAACTGGGAAACCCAACTTTTCAATGGGTTGTCCGACGGTTCACTCGAAGGCGGTAGCGCGGGCGCTCGTCGGCGGGCACTGTCACCGGAGTTGTGGGAGGTCGTGATGGATCGCGGGGTCAGTCCGACGTTGCGGTTGTGGCAGTTGGCCGAGTCGCTGCGGGGCCACCGGGAGCGCGTGGAGCTGACCATCGAGCAGGCTGCTGCGCGGCTCAAGCCGTACTCGCCCCGCTGGTCGCGCTCCAAGCTGCAGCGGGTGGAGACCCGGTTGTACGCCCCGCAGCCTGCCGAGGTCGAGCACTTGGCGGCGGTTTACGAGGTATCCGCCGACGAGACCGCCGTTCTGGTGCAGATGGCCCGCGAGGCCCGGCAGAAGGGCTGGTGGCAGTCCAGCGCGCTGCCCAAGCACACTCAGACCATCGTCGGGCTGGAGCAGGCGGCCACCACGGTGCGCGAGTTCGCGCTGGCCCTGGTGCCCGGCCTGCTGCAGATTTCCGACTACGCCCGGGCGCTGATGACCACCATCGCGCCCACCACACCGATCGAAGTGCTAGAGAATCGGATCGCCGCCCGGATGATTCGCCAGCACATGCTCACCGGTAACGACCCGCTCAGCTACGAGGTGATCCTCAGCGAGGCGGTGCTGCACTGCCCGGTGGGCGGCAGCCGCGTCATGCGCGGCCAGCTGGAACGCCTGCTGGAGTTGAGCGGTCAGCCCAACATTGCCGTCCAAGTGCTGCCGTTCGCCGCTGGTGCGCATCCTGGGATGGAAGGCGCGTTCACCATCGTCACGTTGCCCGAACTGGCGCACGATGTGGGCTACGTGGAGGGGCCGGCAGGCTCGATCTATCTGGAGGAGCAGGACGACGTGCGGCGCTGCACGATGTACTTCGCCGTGCTCAGTTCGCTGGCGTTGTCCCCTGCGGAGTCCGCTGAGCTCATCTCCACTACGCTGGAGCGGTACCAGTGACTCAGGAGAGGAGGCGCGGGATGACCCGAGTGGACCTGTCCCGCGCAGTGTGGCGCAGGAGCAGCCGAAGCGGGCTCAACGGGGGCTCCGAGCAGTGCGTCGAGGCGGCGGCGCTGGACGACGGCCGAATCGCGATGCGAGACAGCAAGTGCCCCGGCGGGACTGTGCTGCTCCTCCCCCACGCCCAGCTGGCTATCTGGGTCAGCGGTGTGAAAGCCGGCGACTTCGAAACGGTCCGCTAGCGCGTACCCGTGAGTGGCAATGCGAGCTATAGCCCGTAACGCCACTCACGGGTACGCGCTAGCGTGCACCCGTGATCGACGTGCTGGTGGCCGGGGGTGGTCCGGCGGGATGGGCGGTGGCAGCGGCGTGCGCGCGGCTGGGGCTAAACACCGAGCTGGTGGACCCCGCGCCGGACCGGCCGTGGCGGGCCACCTATGGCGCCTGGCGGGCAGAGCTGCCCACTGATGCGCTCGCGGCGGTGGCTGCGAGGAGCCGGGGTGAGGCGATCGGCACCATCAGGCACCAGCTGGGCTGGGAGTACGCGGTGCTGGACAATGCCGTCCTGCGCGAGCAGCTCGCCACCGCGCCGGTCAGAGTACTGCAAGGCCGAGTGCGGGATGCTCGTCCGGACCCGGGTGGGGTCACCGTGGACCTGGGTGGCAGGGAGCAGCGAGCAGCCGTGCTCTTCGATGCCACCGGCGCGGCACGCTCGGTGCTCGGTGCTCAGACCCGCCGGAGTGCTACTGAGCAGACCGCGGTGGGTGTGCTGGTGGACACCGATGCCGCGCGGAATGTGGTGACTCCGGGCAGTGCGTTGTTCATGGACTGGCGGCCACACCACGGCGAGCCGGGATGGCCCACGTTTCTCTACGCGATTCCGGTGACCTCGGATCGAGTGCTGCTGGAGGAGACCTCGCTGGCCCGCCGCCCAGGGCTGGAGCTCTCCGCGCTGCGTCACCGGCTGCACGCCCGACTGGCCCACCACCGCATCGCGGTGCCACCGGGTGACGAGGAGCGGGTGCGCTTCCCGGTGGACCGGCCGCTCCCCGCACCCGGAGACTGGCGCGGGCCGGTGGTGCCGTTTGGGGCGGCGAGCCCGCTGGTGCACCCGGCTACCGGCTATAGCGTTGCCACAGCGCTGCGGTTGGCTCCTCGGGTGGCCACCGCTGTGCACGACGCGCTAAGCCGCGGCGGTACCGCGGCTGCCGGAACTGCGGCGTGGCAGGCGGTGTGGAGTCCGTCCGCGCTGGCGGTGCACGCCCTGCGGCGCCGCAGCCTCGAGTCGCTGCTGCGCTTGCCCCCGGACCGAGTCCCGGACTTTTTCGACACGTTCTTCGCGCTGCCCCAGCAACACCGGTGGGCCTACCTGACCGGCCGGGAAGACGTCCGGGGCAGCGCTGCGGCGATGGGCGCACTGTTCGCCACCGCTCCGTGGTGGCTTCGCCGACGACTCGTCCTTGGGGCACTCGATCCACGCGGGCTGTCTGCTTTGAGTGACGAAGTAAACACGAAGTGATTGGGCCGCCAGTCCCCTGCCGGCTGATCACGGCGGAGTGGGCCCTAGCGTCACCAGTTGGCTACAGCTGACGGCTTGCAATTAGCACCATTGTGCAGTTAACTGTCACTCTTTAGTGGCACCAGTCGGTGTCGTGCTGGAACTGCGCGTGAGGTGAACCATGAGTGCTGGCGCCGTCGAGACCCTTTCCCGCTGGGATCGCTTCCGCACCGCGCTCACCCCGCAGGAGTGGGCTCGCTTCGCCGGCATGATCGGGTTCATCGTCCTGCTCAATGTGCTTGGCTGGGGAGTGCTGGTCGCGTTCATCGCCCCGCATCACTACGACATGGGCGCGTCGGGGGTGTTCGGGATCGGCCTGGGTGCCACGGCATACGTCTTAGGGATGCGGCATGCCTTCGACGCTGACCACATCGCCGCGATCGACAACACCACCCGCAAGCTGCTCACCGACGGCCAGCGCCCGCTGTCGGTGGGGTTCTGGTTCTCCCTCGGCCACTCGACCATCGTGTTCCTGTTGGCGTTGCTGCTGTCCCTGGGCGTGCGCGCGCTGAACGGGCAGGTGCAAAACGACTCGTCGACGCTGCACCAGGCCACCGGGGTGATCGGCACCGCGGTGTCGGGAGCATTCCTTTACCTCATCGGCATTATCAACCTGGTGGTCCTGGTGGGGATCATCAAGGTGTTCGCCCAGATGCGGCGGGGCCACTTTGACGAGGCCGAGCTGGAGCAGCAGCTCAGCAACCGCGGTTTCATGAACCGCCTTCTCAGCAGGGTGACTAGGACCGTCCGCAAGGCCTGGCAGATGTACCCGATCGGGGTGTTATTCGGTCTGGGGTTCGACACCGCCACGGAGGTTGCGCTGTTGGTGCTGGCCGCTGGCGCCGCGGCCTTGGCGCTGCCCTGGTACGCCATCCTGGTGCTGCCCATCCTGTTCGCCGCCGGCATGAGCATGTTCGACACCGCCGATGGCTGCTTCATGAACTTCGCGTATGGGTGGGCCTTCGCCAAACCGGTCCGCAAGGTCTTCTACAACATCACCGTCACTGCCCTGTCGGTGGCCGTGGCACTGATTATCGGTACTATCGAGCTGGTTTCCATCTTGACCGGCCAGCTGGGCATCGACTCCGGGCCATTGGCTTGGATCGGCAATCTCAACCTCAACAATGTCGGGTTCTTCATCGTCGGCCTGTTTGTCGTCACCTGGATCCTGGCCCTGGTGGTGTGGCGCTTCGCCCGTATCGAGGACAGGTGGACCGCGCGGCTTAAGGCTGTTCCGGATCACGCGGCCACGGATGAGGAACGCTGATGCTCACCTCGACCTCGGGCTTGACCTTGAGGGCGCCGAGCATGGCGGAAAACGGCTTGATGCCAAACTCGCGCTGGTCCAGAACAATCGTGGCGTTCCACCGGGCGCCGTCGTCGTATGCCTCGGCAGAGATCAGACGCGTCACGCCGTGTAGGGTCAAATCTCCCTCGACGCGTGCCCGGTCGCCCTCGCGCACCACCGAGACCGAGCGAAACTGAATCTTCGGGTACTTGTCGGGCTCGAGCACCTTGACGGCGTTTTTCTCGATGTCTTTCCGATCAGAGTCGGCGATATCCGTGGTCACCCGCAGCGAGCCCGGGTCGAAGTCGGCTGTGATCTCGTCGTCCTCCGTCACGTCCAGGGACAACTGCGTCACCCGCAGGGTCACGTCGTGGCCGAAGGAGGTCAGCAGTCCCTCGCGGAAGACCGCTACCCGGCAGTCCACCGCTGCGGCGTCGAAAGTGGGCACCCACTTAGAGTAGCCGGACTGGTGCATGATCACACTGTGCATATTCACACCGTGCAGGTACTGGTCGATGCGGACAATCTTGACGTGCCGCGGCTGCGTCTGCTCGTCGCGGCATTGGCGGGAGCACACTCCGCCGAGGTCGTGGTGGTCGGCGCGCCAGCCGCGGTGGAAGCGCTCGACTGGCCCCCCCAGGCTCAAGTTCTGCCGGCCAGCGGCTGGCAGCGCGCGGACCTGCTGCTGGCCCGCGCTTACCGCGCTGATGATCAACCGCTGCTGCTGGCCACGGGCGACGGGGACTTCGCGCAGCTGGCACGACGCCACCCCGGTCCAGTGTTGCTGGTCAGCGGGACATCAAGCCGCTCGCGGGCGTTCACCGGTCCCCGGATCACCATCACCGATCCAGCCGCCGACGGTGGCGCGCAGCTGCGCTCCTGGTTGCAACGCGCCACCGCGTCGTGATCTTCTGGCACTATCCCCCAGAACCCAGAATGCCGGTCACGACGTCATGACCCACGATGCACCGAAGGAGAGCCGTGTCGACGCTGTTCAGCCGAATCATTACGGGCGAGATCCCAGCTCGGTTCGTCTGGCGGGACGAACGTTGCGTGGCATTTCTCACCATCGCTCCGCTGCGACCTGGGCACACCCTCGTCGTTCCCCGTGCCGAAGTCGACGAGTGGACCGATGCGGACGACGAGCTGATAACCCATCTCATGGTGGTGGCGAGACGTATCGGCGCGGCGCAGAAAACCGGCTTCGACGCGCCGCGGGCCGGGGTCATCATCGCCGGATTCGAGGTGCCGCACCTGCATGTGCACGTGTTCCCCTCCTGGGGCATCGACGACTTCGACTTCGGCAACGCCAAGCGTGATCCAGAGCACACTGAACTCGATGCTGCTGCGGACACTCTGCGCCAGGCCCTGCGGGCGACGGGGCATGCTGATTGCGTGCCCAACTGATCCGTTATTCACCGCGCTGAGGGCGTCAGCGGGCGGAAACTGCGGAGCCGAAGGCTGTTGGACACCACGAACACCGAGGAGAACGCCATGGCCGCTCCGGCGATCATGGGGTTGAGCAGGCCTGTTGCCGCCAGCGGGAGTGCGGCCACGTTGTAGCCGAAAGCCCAGAACAGGTTGCCCTTGATGGTGTGCAGGGTGCGCCGCGATAGCCGAATCGCATCGGCGACGACCCGCAAGTCACCGCGGACCAGCGTGAGGTCGCTGGCTTCAATGGCGGCGTCAGTGCCGGTGCCCATGGCCAGCCCCAGGTCGGCCTGGGCCAGCGCTGCGGCATCGTTGACCCCATCGCCGACCATCGCCACAACCCGGCCGGCCTGCTGGAGCCGGCGCACCTGCTGGACCTTCCCTTCGGGCAGCACCCCGGCGATCACCGTGTCGATGCCGACCTGGGCGGCCACTGAGCGGGCAACGGTCTCGTTGTCGCCAGTCAGTAGCACCGGGGTCAGCCCCAGCGCGCGGAGCTGACGCACCGCCTCGGCGCTGCCCGGCTTCACCGTGTCGGCCACCGATAACAGACCCCGCAGCCGGCCGTCCCAGGCCACCGCGACCACGGTGCGGCCCTGGGTCTCTTCCGCCGCCGCAGCCGCCATCACATCCTGGGGTATCGGCACCGAGCACTGCTCGGCCAACCAGGCCGGCCGACCCACCAGCACCACGACACCGTCCACCTCACCCTGCACGCCCAGCCCCCGCACCGAGCGGAAGCCGACCACCGCTGGCAGCTTCTCCAGCCGCTGCCGGCCCCCAGCGGCGATCGCGCTAGCGACGGGGTGCTCGGAGGCATTCTCCACGGCAGCGGCCCGGCACACCACCTCGTCGGCGTCCTCGCCGACCGCGGGTAGCACGTCAAGGAGGGTCATCGCGCCGGTGGTGACCGTGCCGGTTTTGTCGAGCAGCACCGTGTCCACCCGTCGGGTGGACTCCAGCACCTCAGGCCCCTTGATGAGGATGCCCAGCTGCGCCCCGCGACCGGTGCCGACCAGCAACGCGGTGGGGGTGGCCAGTCCGAGGGCACACGGACAGGCGATGATCAGTACGGCGACCGCGGCGGCGAATGCGGTACCGACGGTGGCACCGATGGCCAGCCAGACGCCTAGGGTGAGCATCGCGAACGCGATCACGATTGGCACGAACACCGCCGAGACTCGGTCGGCCAGTCGCTGCACCTTGGCCTTGCCGCTCTGCGCCTCTGCTACCAGCTGTGCCATCTGCGCGAGGCGGGTCTGCGCACCGACCCGGCAGGCCCGCACCCGCAGGAGACCGGAGGCGTTCACCGTCCCGCCGGTGACCGCAGAGCCCGCCTTGACCTCGATCGGTACCGACTCGCCGGTCAGCATGCCCTCGTCAACAGTGGAGGACCCGGCCACCACCTCGCCGTCAGTGGCGATCTTCTCCCCCGGGCGGACCACGAACTCATCGCCGAGGACAAGCGCCTCGATGGGGATGCGTATCTCCTGCCCGTCTCGCAGCACTGCGACGTCTGAGGCACCAAGGTGCAGCAATGTCCGCAGCGCCGCACCCGCGCGTCGTTTGGAGCGTGCCTCGATGTAGCGACCGGCCAGCAGGAACACCGTGACACCAGCGGCCACCTCAAAGTAGACCCGATTATGGTGGGCCCCAAGCCGGGCCCGGTCCCCCGAGGGAACGGCCTCGTGCAGGGTGATGAAGCCGCCGCTACCGACGAACCACGCGTAGCAGCTCCAGAGGAACGCGACCAACACCCCGAGCGAGATCAGCGTGTCCATGGTGACCGCGCCGTGTCGCAGGTTCCGCCAAGCAGCCCGGTGGAAGGGCCATGCCCCCCACGCCACCACGGGGGCGGTCAGGAAAAGCGACAGCGACTCGAAGTTGTGCGGCACCCGCAGTCCCGGCACCATCGCCACCATCGACATCGCGATCACCTGGATGGCGAGCACCGCGCTACCCACCAGCCGTTCCCACAGCGTCCGGAACTCGGTGCCGTCGGTGCCAGCGTCGGGAGGAGCCTCCGTAGGCAGTTCGGCGGTGTAGCCGGTGCGGGCCACCGTGGCCACCAGGTCCTCAAGGGCGACACCGTCGGCGTAGCTGACTCGCGCCTTCTCGGTGGCGTAGTTGACGCTGGCGGTGACTCCCGCTAGCCGGTTGAGCTTCTTTTCGATACGTGCGGCACAGGACGCGCACGTCATGCCATTGATCACTAACTCGACCTGGTGGTTCAGCTCGCCAGGTCTGGTGGCGGTGTGCGACATGTCTAGCCGGAAATCTCGTAGCCGGCCTCGTCGATCGCCGCGCGGACTGCGGCAGCGTCCAGGGGGCCGTCGCTGGTGACGGTGACCTGGCCGGTAGCCAGGTCGACCTGCACATCGGTCACGCCCTCGATGGCGCCGAGCGCCTGCGTCACCGCCGACACACAGTGCTGGCAGACCAGCCCCGTGACGATGTACTCGCTGACGGTGGCGGTGTCCCCCATGTCCATGACCTCCTCAGGGTTCGTTGCGGTGTCCCGCGCGGTGTCTCACGAGCGGACCAGGCGAGCGATCGCATCGGCTGCTTCCCGGACTTTGGCGTTGGCGTCGGCCCGTTCGGCTACGGCGTCGACCACGCAGGTGGCCATATGTTCTTCGAGCAGAGCCAGGGCGAAGGATTGCAGTGCTTTTGTGGCGGCTGCGACTTGGGTCAGGACATCGATGCAGTACTGGTCCTGTTCCACCATGCGCTGCAGACCGCGTATTTGGCCTTCGATCCGGCGGAGCCGGTTGAGGTAGGCGTCCCGGTTCTTGGTGTAGCTCGCCACTGCACTGTCCTCTCGTGGCCCCTCCGTCGTACCCCTACCGGGTACCAATATACCCCCCACTAGTATCCCCCTCATCTCTGTATGCCATCCGGGTGACTGAATGGGGCGACGGTCCCCATAGCTGCGCTGCCAGCAGCTAGGCCGGCACCAGGACCACCCAAACCGGGCCGGACGCAAAGGTCAGTGGTGATCCATCCGGCAGAGTGAACGTGGTGATCGCACCGGGTGCTGAGCGCGACCAGCTCCCGCTGAAGGCAAGCCCGTCGCGAAGCACTACCGCATCACCGGCGCCCACCGTCATCGCGAACGGCGATGGCGATCCGGCGGCGTCGCGGACCGCGGTGTCGCGCACCGGTACTCGCTGCAACACCACGGTTGCCGCACTGGGCCGCGGTCCGGCGGCCGAGGTGAGCGGCGCACCGTCCATGGAGATCACCCACCTGGCCTCCGCCGGCACCCACTGCACCCCGATGGTGGTCGCCGGGTATCGGACTTCGGTCCCCGGTACTGGGCGACCGCCGGGTGGAGGCGGCCCGAAGCGGAACCCGATGTCCTGCGGGGGCGTGCCGCCTTGGCGTAGCGCCCTGGCGTCGGCGTAGAGGTTGTGCGGTATCGACCTTCGCCGGTCTCGGTGGTAGTCACCGGTTCGCACCAAGGCGGAGGCGTTAAGCACGGGCGCGCGCGTCACCAGCGCACCGACTTCAGGTGCCGCGCCGGAGAACGCCAGCGCGGGTCGCCCGAAGTTGGCCAGCAGCTGCAGGTCTGACACGCGCGCGCTGCGCACTGGTCCTACCACCGAGGGGACCTGGGACTGATACACCGCGAGCAGCCGGCTCAGGCCGCCCTCAATCGGCTCGACATAGACCAGGTCCGCCAGCGCAAGTCCGCTTTGCGGGCGGGCCGCCGCCGCATTGTCGATCTTGACGCCGAGTACTGGCGCCCCGAGGTCGGTAGGTAGGCCGGTGAACGGCGACAGCGGCGGCGGACCGGGCACGGTGTCGGGCGTCGGGCTGAGTGCAAGCGAGCTGGGCGGAGTCTGCACGACGGGCCGGCCCGCCGCTGTCGATGGAGTCAGCGGCGGGCTCGTGGAGCAGGAGAGCACCGTGGCGGGCACCACATACCCCAGCAGGGCGAGCATGCGGACCCATTGCCCCCATCTGCTCACGACCACCACTCCCTCGCCCGAGCACGATGCAACGTTGAGTCACCCTTCATACCAGCGATGATCGACGCACGGAAAATCCGGGCGCACCGCTTGTCGGGAGCGTCAGCCCATTCAGCGGTACCGTATAACCGACGGTGACGAGAAGGCCTGCTTAGGGACGACACAACCTGCCGGATGTGGCACGTCGCTGGGAGGATGACAAAGAGTCGCCTGCCGATTACGCTGAGGGAGATCGCTCAACGTCACTACCGGGGGACTTAGTGAATGCGAGCTATGGGTTTGAGCACGTCGAGCCGAGCCGTGGCCTAGTGGCTGTGCACTCGCAACGGTGGCAGCCACGACGATGGCACCCGAGACGATGGCAGCTGTGGTGCGAGCGGAAAATTGCCATCGCCTATGTCCTCACCGTGGACATTGCGGCGGTAGCGCTGGCTGTCGGGATGATCGCGGCGATACCGGTACACTCCGGTGATCTGTACCGGTGTGCGCTGCTAGTCGTGGGGGCACTCGTCCACCGGGAGGCGCTTCGTCGGATCGAGAGCCTGCGCGAGCAGGCTAGCACCAACGGTCTGCGCACGGATCTCACCTCATTGTGGATCTTTGCGGCAGCACTGTCGGTTCCGCTACCGCTGGTCTTTGCCGTGACTGCGGTGGTCTGCCTGCACTCCTGGTACCGGGGTAGTTCCGGCAGGCTGTATCGCACGCTGTTCTCCGGCGCGACGATGGTGTTAGCCCCTACTGCCGCCGTTGCCCTCCTGCGGCTGGCTCAGCACAGCGGGTACCCGCTCATCCCCCACGGTCCGCTAGGGCTCGCCGTCATGATCGGCGCTGGAACGGCGTACTGGCTGGTGAATTACGCCTTAGTAGTGGGCGCCGCGCGGCTGTCCGACCCGCTGCTGCCGGCCCGCCAAGTCCTGGCCAACCCGAGCGATCTGGTGGTCGTGGCGGCCTCGCTCGGGCTGGGCGTCGCGCTCGCCGTGATGCTGACCGTCCAGCCGTGGATGATCACTGTTCTCATAATCACTGTTTTCGCCCTGCACCGCGCATTGCTGCTCCCGCACTTCCAGCAGGCCGCCCGCACCGACAGCAAGACCGGTCTGCTCACCGCGGGCTTCTGGCGCGAGGCAGCTGGCCGGGAACTCGAACGGGCCCGCCGGCTCGCCGACCCGCTCGGAGTGCTGATGCTGGACCTAGATCATTTCAAATCGTTCAACGACCGGATGGGGCACCTTGTCGGCGATCAGCTGCTGCGCGCCGTCGCCGACAAGCTCCGCTCCGAGACCCGGCCTTATGACCTGGTCGGGCGGTTCGGCGGCGAAGAGTTCGTGATCCTGCTGCCCGGCGTAGGAAACGCCCAGGTCGAGCACATCGCGGACCGGATCCGCGAGTGCATCAGCCGGCTGCGCGTTCTGGTCGACGGTCCATGCGATGGGCCAGTCACGGTGGACGGCATATCGGTGTCGATCGGAGCGGCAGTCAGACCCGACGACGGTGATGACATCCACCAACTGCTCCTGGCCGCCGACGGCGCCCTGATGGCCGCCAAAGCCGCTGGCCGCGACCGCGTACGATTGGCGACGCGCTGACCCGCGCTCGCTGACCCCGCGCTCGCTGACGGAGTGGGTGGCAGGTGTGATAAGCAGTAGCGAATTCACTCGGCTGGGAACTACGGAGTTACTAGCCCGAGCCCGCCTAGTGCGGGACGCGGTGCACGGCACCCGGGTGACCTACTCCCCCAAAGTGTTCCTGCCGTTGACCAGGCTGTGCCGGGATCGCTGCGGCTACTGCACCTTCGCGCACGCTCCCCGCGAACTGCCCTCGGCCTACTTGGAGCTTGAGGAGGTGTTGGCGATCGCCGGCCGGGGCGCGGAGCTTGGCTGCCACGAGGCGCTGTTCACTCTCGGCGAGCGCCCCGAGCACCGCTACCCCGCAGCCCGAAGCTGGCTGACCAACCACGGGTACGACTCCACGGTGGACTACCTGGTGGCGGCCTGCCGCGCGGTGCTGGAGCAGACCGGGCTGCTCCCCCACGCCAACGCTGGCGCACTGCACCGCGACGAGCTAGCCGCGCTGCGCGAGGTGACCGCCAGCCAGGGAATGATGCTGGAATCGTTGCGGCCGGACCTGGCCGCGCATCGAGGTGCCCCGGACAAACGCCCGGACCGGCGGCTAGCCACCCTGCACGCCGCGGGTGAGCTGGCCATTCCGTTCACCACCGGGATCCTCGTCGGCATCGGCGAGACCGAGGCCGACCGGGTGGTGGCGCTGGAAGCGATCGCGGCGGCGCATCGCCGGTACGGGCACGTACAGGAAGTGATCGTGCAAAACTTCCTGCCCAAGGCGGGCACCGCGATGCGCCACATCCCGCCGTGCCCACCGCAGGAGCACCTCCGAGCCATCGCACTGGCTCGGCTCATCCTGCCCCCGCAGGTGCACGTGCAAGCCCCACCCAATCTCACCGACGATCCCGCAGCCGTCCTGGCCGCTGGCATCGATGACTGGGGCGGGGTCTCCCCCAGCACCACAGATCACGTCAATCCCGAGCGACCGTGGCCGGCGCTGGAGGAGCTGCGCAGCCTGACGCAGGCCGCGGGCCACACTCTGGCGCCCCGGCTCACCGTGTACCCAAAGTACGCCCTGAACCCGACCCGGTGGCTGGACGAGGCGGTCCGTTTCCCGGTGCTGGACCGCTCCGACGCCGAGGGACTGGGCCGAGATGATCCGGGCGCGGTGTTTTCCGAACGTGCCCAGCGGGCTCGCAACATCGGCGACGGCGCGGAGGTGACCTTGGCCGGACGCCGCTCCACCGCCTGGTACTCCGGTATCGATGCCGCTCCGCCGGTGTTGGTCCCGGCGCCAGCGCGGGCGACCGGCGCGGTGCGTGCGGTGCTCGACGGGGTTCGCGCCGGCCAGCGCCCCGGGCTTGACGAGCTGGTAATCCTGCTGCGCGCTCGTGGACCCGAGGTCAGCGCCGTTGCCGGGCTGGCTGATGAGCTGCGCGCGGCAACCGTCGGTGACACCGTGACCTACGTGGTCAACCGCAACATCAATTACACCAATGTGTGCACCTTCCGGTGCCGGTTCTGCGGGTTCTCCAAGGGCAAGCTGTCGCTGAACTTGCGCGGCGCACCGTACCTGCTGGAGCTGCCCGAAATCGTGGCGCGGGTCCTGGAGGCCCAGCGATGGGGCGCCACGGAGGTGTGCCTGCAAGGCGGTATCCATCCCAGCTTTGATGGCGACTACTACCTCACGGTGTGCCGGGCCATCCACGAGGCCGCACCCGGAGTCCACATCCACGGCTTCACCGCGCTGGAGGTCACCGAAGGTGCCCGGCGACTGGGCGAACCCCTGGCCGACTACCTGATTCGGCTGCGCGAGGCGGGTCTGCGCTCACTGCCCGGCACCGCCGCCGAGATCCTCGACGACGAAGTCCGCGCGGTGCTGTGCCCTGATAAGATCACGACGGCGGAGTGGCTGGAGGCGCACCGGGTCGCGCACTCGGTGGGGCTGCGCTCCAACGTCACGATGATGTTCGGGGCCATCGAACAACCCGTGCACTGGGTTCGGCACCTGCTGCGCGCCCGTGATCTGCAGGCGCAGACCGGTGGGTTTACCGAGTTCGTCGGGTTACCTTTCGTGCACATGGCGGCCCCGATGTACCTCAAGCGGGCGTCCCGGCGGGGACCGACCTGGCGGGAGGTCCTGCTGGTGCACGCGGTAGCCCGGATCGCGCTGCACGGGCTGATCGACCACGTGCAGGCGTCCTGGGTCAAACTCGGCATCTGCGGTGCTCGCCAGCTGCTGCAAGCCGGGGTCGATGACCTGGGCGGCACACTGATGGACGAGAACATCAGCCGCGCGGCCGGCGCCAGCCATGGGCAGGTCCTAGACGAAGCCGGTTTCCGGTCAATCGTCGAGCCGCTGGGCCGGCCGCTGGCCCAGCGCACCACCCTCTATGAGCGGGTGCAGGTGGCCAACGCCGTCACCTCGAGCATGCAGCCGAGGACGTGACGCTGGAGAGTGACGGTGGATCCTGGGAGGACGCAGCCTGCGTAGCTCTCCCGCACGCCTGTGGGGTTGCCTGCCACTGCCTCTAGAGTTGAGGACCGTGACCGAAGAGGTGCGGGACGTGGCGGGGGGATGACAAGACGGACTTGGCGGCTGAGCTGTCCAGGGTTCAGGCCCTGCGGCGCAGTCTGGAGTCTGGATGCCTTACCTGGCCACCTACCGGACCGCAGCCGGGGTCACCCAACTCCAACTAGGCCGAGCCCTCGAGAAAACCCGTAGCATGATCTCCAAGATCGAAAGCGGCACTCGGGGATTACCTGCCGCGCTGTGGCGGATCGCGGATGACCTCTGCCACGCCCAGGGTGCATCAGTCGCCGAACACAACGAGCAGGAGCAAGCTGAGCGGGACTACCGCGCTCACCGGCGTCTCCACCGCCGGCAGGCACAGCGAGGGCAGACCCAGGCACCGGCACCGGCCCCCAACCTGGTCGGCCCTCATCTCGCCGGTTGTTCTCCTGAAGAACGATGACAGTGCCTGGCCCCGGACCACCCTGATCACCCTCAGCGGTGGATGCGGGAAGTTAGCCGAGGAGCTGATGGCAGTGGTCACGAGAGTCGTGCGGGCGCTGGGCCGTCGGAACGCGATACACCTGAGCGGGTCAGTCCTGGCCGCCGCCGGGCTGTCTGAGCTCAATCCCGATAAGTACACCCGGCTGGCCCAAGCGGTGGATTCTCCCCACCGGGTTGATACGTAGGTCGTGCAGAATCTCGCGCCCATGCTGGCCCAGAACAAACGCCTGGAAGACAAACTCGACCCCTGCCAAGTGTTTGAAACGTTCATCGCACAACACAGGCTCCTGCACCGTGTTCTGGCCGTTGGCTGCCCCGAGCAGCTACACAGGACACTGAACCTGATCGATAGCAGTATGGCCGCAAGCATCAGTGTCTGATTGATCAATATGGGCCATCCCGATGAGGCTCGAGGCTATTTTGCGCATGCTCGCAAAGCCGCCCACGACACCGACAGTTCCGCGTTAGCCTTTCTAATCCGAGCGAGCTACACACATGGGTGTTCAGGTACTCGGCGACATGACGCAGATGAGCTTGCCGGGTCAGCGGTCGAAACTTAGTAGCTGGGTTGTCTAGTTGAATTTGAGAGTGGCTGTGCTGTCGGGAGTACCAATGCGCCCCGGACTGCCTGGGTAACCATGTCTGGCAAAAAACTGACGCGGCAGCTAAGGTCTTCCACAGCGAGGCGCTAATCCGAGGAACATGAGGATCGGTGATTGGCTTTCGCGTCGGCTGCGAAAGTGTGGCGACGTAGATAACCGCATCCCCAAATCGATCTGGAGACGGTTCATGGCGATCAATCCCTGTGACTCCTCGGACACCGCGTACTTGAGCTCTAGCCTGCATCCGATCTGACTATCATTCAGCAACAACTCGACACCGGGGGCGATCGAGTAGGTATCTATGTCCAGCCATCCATTTTCATCGATGCGTGCATGCTCGAAGTTCAGGTCAGCCCGAACATGCAGCGAGATATTCAGTCGGCCCACAACGCGGCAGCCAGAGAAGTCGGCGCCCTCAGGCACCTCGATGTCGTAGAGGTCGTACACGCCCTCGAACGTGGCGCGTCGGAAATCTACCTTGTGGGTCAGGCTGGCACCACTGAACGACAGATCGATCAATCGAGCGCCCGAGAAGTCGAACCTAAAATCACTTCAGCTCACTGGACCGGCGCCCGGTACGAGATGCCGCCTTACCACAAAGCCGATCGAGCGGCGGACCTCAAGGTCGCCGACGTCGTTGGGTACGTTGCCGGTCGACAGCCATGGCATACGCAGGTACGAACATAGAACATCGATGCATGCTTGACGCTGTTCAACCCAGTCGTCAGCCAGCCGGGCCATCGCATGGACGCCGGCGATTCGGACAGTGGCACGTTCGTGACCCAACTGTTCCGCTGCGTCCTGGTAACGCTTGGCCAGCGCATCGGCTGCCGCGCGGCTGCCGACGGCTTCGGCTGTCTGAGCGCTCAGGGATACGGAATCCTCAGCGGCCTGCGCGTTCTTGTCGGCCGCTGCCGCGCTTGCCTCGCTCGCCGTTGCGGCACGATCGGCCGCCTTCGCGTTCATTTCTGCAGCATCGGCTAGCTTGCAAGATGCGGACGTCGTCTCTTTTTCGGTCTTGCGGACGAAGTAGATACTGACGGCACTAGCGAGCACGGCCATAGCAGCGACGATCAAAGTCGCTATCTGGAGTCTAGAGTCGGCCGGCGGCATGATCGGCGACGGCCGCACAGGCGCTACGATACTAGTGGTGGTGGTGGTGGTGGTGGTGGTGGTGGTGAAGCGCGATGGTAATGACGCCACCGAAGCAACCCAGACCTGTACCGCATTCATGGGTACGGATCCTACGGCCCTTAACACACAGCTTGGGCTCGAGACGCGACGACGTAGCCGTGAGGTGGCTCGCGGCGCAGTGTGAGCGGGCAAACCGAACTGCAAGTCGGTGGCCGTAGCTTAAGACTGGGTGAGCTTGGCGATGATCCACACTGCGATTGACCACACAGGGTTGCCCAGCTCCAGGCGGTCTCCGGTAACCACGACCCTGTGCGGCGGGTAGGCATGGACCGGATAACCATCGTCCCCATGCATTATAAAAGCATCGGAGTCGTAGTCGGTGGTCAGCTCGACATTGCCCAGGTGGCCGGTTAACCCGTCCCCTAGTTGGATGCTTGCGTGCAGTTCCTCGTCGCAGCTCCAACGCACCGTTAGCCGCCTGTCGTCTTCGACACCGGGCACCTCCACAAGGAACTCCAGCTCGCCGCAGTGATCGGCCGTCCAGCCCTCGGGCAGCCATCTCAGTCCGGGGACTGCCAACAGTGCGTCCTGCAACGCGCTCAAGGCGTCCAGGGGGTCGCTGACAGCGCTTTCGGGGAGAAACACCCGAGCATCCTGTTCGGCGCGGACCGCAGTGACCCTCTGGTCAGCCAGTTCGAACGCAAGTGTGGCGGCAATGAGAAGGCCCTGATAGGTGGGCGTGTACCGATAGACGGGGTGGTCGCCGTGGAGCAGCGTGACCGAAGCGGTGCCCTCGGCCAGGAAATACACCGTGGCCATCACGGTGCGCGTGACCGGTTCGTGTTCATCCGGATGTTCTCCGACGTCGGCCTGTTCGACAGTGATCTTCTCGATGCCGGCAACCGCCGTCAGGCGGGTCAGCCGAGCGCCAGTAACCTCGCTCTCAGGCCACCCCTCAGGGTCGTCGGCGATGGCCTTGACCAGGTCCGAGGTGTTGCCGATGGGCAACGAGCCATCTATGCCCAGGTCGCCGGGCAGGTTCGCGGCAAGATAGCGCAGCACGATCCAGGACGCGTCGCCAGTGTCCAGTTCGACGTCGAACAGCGTGGCGCGCAGTTGGGCCAGAGTGCGCATCACCGGTAGCGCGAAGCCCCACTCCTGGCACGCCCTAACCAGCGCCTTATCTTCGCTGACCAGCAGCAACGGCTCGGTCGAAGCCCCGGCGGCGGCGATGACATCACGCAGCCACGCCGAGTCGCTAGCGCCGGTCTTGGTACCTCCCTTGCTGGTGGCTGGCCCGCGCTGCAGGATCTGATCGCGCAGACCGCCCATGGCACTTTCGCCGGTCAGCGGCACAATCGTGACGTTCGAGGTGGCGGCTAACGTGTCCAAAAACGCCTCGACTACGGCGTTTTCATCGGCATAAGGCGAAGTCAAAGGCTCCAGTCCGGCTCCACGCAGGCGGCCATTGTTCCTCTCGGCACCAGCGACTGCTTCAGCCCAGTCCCCGGCCAGGTGCTGTGCCCATTCCCACGCCACCGGTTCAGGCACCCAGGTCTGGATACCCACTGAGCGCAAGCGTGCTGCCAACGCGGTCAGGCTCGCGAGATTGGGCCGTCCACGGCCATAGGCGTTAGCGTCCAACACGACGGCCCGCAGCCGCGCCCGAACATCCTTGTCCAGGCGCAGATCCTCGGAGATCGCGGGGTCTCCGGGATCGGCGTGCGTGCTCACTGGTCCATCTCCCTGATAGCAGGCGACCATAGTACCCACGAACTCACGTTAATCCGCGCGAGGCGCGTCAGTATCTCCGCGCTCACCAGCTGACGCTGAGCTGTCCCTCAGCACCTCGTCCCTCGACCGGCGGTGGGAAGCCAGCGGTGACCGAAAAACCGACAGCGTCACTGCCATTTTTATGGCGCCCGAGCACTGTCGTTTTGCTGTCGCTCTACAGGGGCGTTCGAGCTGACCGGGCCGACCATCTCCCACCACTTGAAGGTGCTGCCCGTGGCCGGGCTGATCGCCGGCGAGCGGCGCGGCACCTGGATGTATTGATGTATTACCGCATCGAGCCGCAACTGTTGACCTAACCTGTACGGAGTGCTGGTGCCCAGCGATGCGCGGACGGTGCCGGCGTGACCGTGACGGACTTGGCGGTGGCCCGCGTCCCGGCTCGTGTCACTGGGGTCGCCGACAAGCTGTCCCTGCTGGACCGGTTCCTGCTGGTGTGGACCGTCGCAGCAATGGCGGTCGGCCTGCTCGCCGGACGGCGAATTCCCGAGCCGGCCGGTGCGCTGAATTCGGTGGCGATCGAGGGAACGTCGGTGTCGATCAGGGCTGGCCTGCTAATAATGATTATCCGGTGTAGGCCAAGGCCCGCTATGACCGGCGGCTGCTCGTGCCGTCGCTGGTGTTGAAGGGGCTCATCGGCCCGGCCGTAGATGTTCGCCCTGGCCTGACTGTTACTACCGGATCTGCCCGCTTGCCGCACGGGACTGATCATCGTCAGCCTAGCGCGCTGCATCGCGATGGTCGTCATTTGAAACGGTTTCGCCTGCGGCGACCGCAAAGCCGACGCCGTGCTGGTCGCGGTGAACTCGGTGTTCCAAGTGCTTGCGTCCGGCGTGCTGGGCAGACCCAGCTGGGCGGCCTCGGCCTCGGGGGTCGAACTCGGTCCGGACCACCCGCCACAGCCCGCTCAGTCCCAACGCCACCGTGAACAACCCCAACTCATCCATACCCCTACAACCCCCTGCTACACGACCATCACGGACAGTCACGCCCAACGAAACACTCACCCCTTCCTCAACCCGCCACGCCGGAACCACACACACTTGATCAACAAACCAACTTGGAGGCTTATTCAGGGCGGCACTATCGATCTTGTGAGACACCTGCTGAGCTGCAACGATCAGCCGTCGATCAAGATCGCTGAATAAGCCTCTTGATACAGCGAGGAACCCTGGAGAGGTCTCCGATGTGCTCATAACGTAGGGTGAATAATCGAGCGCAGAGCCGGGTGGGAAGTGTCAGGGAACTGCGCGGGAAGGACGATGGAATGGTCACTATCGACAGAAGGGTGATCTGCTGTGGCTGAGCCGAACCGTTTGCTTCGCGCGGCCCGCGAACGCACTCCCTCCCGCCAGTGCCCCCAGGCGTACATGGCCCGCGAGGAAGTAGCGGACGCCGTCGCGCAGTGGATCGCTGAGCACGACGACAAGGGCCGCGATGTCGCCTTCGACGCCAACCACCTCGGCAAACTCGAACGCGGCAGTGTCCGATGCCCCCAGCGACTCTATGTCGATGCCTTGTGTGCCGTGTTAAACGCCACACCAGCGGAACTCGGGTTCGACTCGGTAGCCAAACTCACCCGCCCGCTAGCGACAGCGCACCCAGGCGGCGAGCACAAAGCCCAGGCCACCACCGAACAGCTCACCGCGGCGTCGCCGGTGCGGTCTGAGCAGGAGTGTAATGACGGCTCGGCTGATCGGCTGCCTGCAGTTCCTGAGGAAGGTGGCACACCACAGCGACGGGAGACTCTCAAGTTGGGTCTTGCTGTCGCCGTTACTCCCGACATCCTGGACAGGGTGTTGTCTGATGCTGCGGCCGAAGCGTTGGAGTTCACCCAACTCACTGCGTTGTCAGCGGTGGGACAGGGCACGCTTGACCATCTCGAGGTGGTGGTGAGTGACCTCAACCGGGCCTATATGAAGGACTCACCCGATGAGCAGTTCATTGTGGCCCGCGTTTATCGGTCCCGAGTTGATGAGCTGATCCGTGGTCACCATACCCTGAAAGAGTTGCAGGAGCTCTACGTCCATGCCGCGTGTTTGTCAGAACTATTGGCCTGGCTGGCCTACGATCTCGGCAATTTCCGCACCGCGCAGGCATACGCCCTGGACAGCTACACCTACGCCGACGAAGCCGGACACGGTGAACTGTGCGGCTGGGCGGCCCACGCCATGGCGGCCATCGCCCTAGGCTCGGAGGATCCGGACCGGGCAGCCGAGGCTGCCATGCATGGCATTGCCAAGATGTCGGCCAGCCATCCGCTGGCTGTTCGGCTCTACGCGCATGCGGCTCGGGCCTATGCCCGGTTGGGCCAGCGGGAACCCTGCAAAGCACTCTTCGGTGAAGCCCAGCAGCTGTATGCGCGACTGCCAGCGAGAGCGCCCCGCCGGTTCACGAAGGACACAGGCTTTCATGCGTCCTACGCCATGGCCGCCTATCCGGCGTCCGCCTACCTCTGGCTGGGTGATTTCGAGATAGCCCGGACGCAAGGCGAAGCGGCCCTCGCAGCGCTCGAGTCAGCGCCCCCGGACAGTAGATCACCATACGCGCAGGCGCAGACTAGGTTTGTCCTCGCCACGTCGCTGGCGGGACTAGGCAGACCCGACGATGCTGTGGTCCTCGGTAGTCAGGCATTGACGTCAACACGCATGGTCGTGCCGCTGGTGGCGCACGTCCGCGACCTGGATCGAGCACTGGTGAGCCGCTATCCGAAACTAGCCTGTGTTCGCGAGTTTCACGAGCAATACCGACACGTCGCTCAGCGTTCAACTATTGTCAAGGAAGAGTCATGAGTGTATCGCGCTCAGTCACCGCCTCAACCTCCGTAAGCGATATCTGAAGCTCATTGCTGAGCCCAAAGGGAGATATACCCACCGGACCAGGAAAAACTCGGCGTGCTGGCGATACCGAGATAGAGCGGGTGTGAGCGACCGGTGGCTGGTGGCCGTATGTGATAGGTCATCCACATAAATACTGAAGGAAGCTGCGGTGAAAGTCGCCATTGTCGGCGCGGGGGCGGCGGGCTTGTTCGCGTCGCTGATGCTGGTGCGCGCTGGTCATGAGGTTGTCGTGCTGGAGCAACGGTGCAGCCTCGGTAGGTACCGGACTACAGCGCCGCATCTCCGACGCAGATCCGCAGTTGAGCGAACAACTCGTCCCGGGTGGTCACGTCCAATCGCTGGCGCATCCGGGCGACATGGTGTTCCACGGTCTTGGCCGAGATAAACAACCGTTCCCCGATCTGACGGTAGGTCAGTCCGGTGAGGATGAGCTCGGCGACCTCCCGCTCCCGCTCGCTCAGGATGGCTGGACCGGCTGGGCGCCCGGGGGGTACCGGTTCGGTTGGCCCGTCGTCCACCGACGAACCGGTCGCGCCGGGGCCGCTGCCCTGCAGCGCTCGGGCACATCCGAGCAGGGTGACCATGACCTTGCGATCAGTGGTGCGGATCGCGGCCTGTCCGGCCAACCGGGAACCGTCGTTGGCCAGCCCGATTGACTGCAATCCCCGAGCGGCGGACTCGACCTCAGCGGGGTCGACCGCTCCGGCCAGCACCCGCATCCAGGTGCGGCCGGCGACCGCGAGCACGGCGGCGTAGTGGTGGCTCTTCGCCGCCGTGACCAAGGCCGCTGCGTGCGGCTCAGCCGCACTGGGTTGCTCGCGCAGGAGCGCGGCATGCAGGCCGTACCAGTGCAGCGGCGCGGCCCACAGCGGTGGATCACCCAGCCGCTTCAGCAGAATCCGAGCCTGGTCCAGGTGCGGCGCCACCCGGTCAGCGTCACCGAGCCTAGCCGCGGCCACGGCCAGCTCACCCAGCGGCAACAGGGCGAACAAGTCGGCCGGGTGCCGGACGATTGCTTCCCGGGCCGCTGCCCAGGCACTGTGCAGCGCGGGGATGTCGCTCTCGCGCCGGGCCAGACCGACCGCCAGCGCAGCGGCGAACAGTTCCTCCCGCGGTTCCAGGGTGCCCGATTCGGGGACCGCGCGGGCCACCCAGCGCCTGGCCAGCGCGGAGTCACCACGGATCATCGCAGTCCAGGCCAGCAGGAGCTGGTGGCGGGCTCGGGCACACAACCCGCCAGCGTCGCACGCCAGGGCCCGCTCCAGGACCGAGACGGCGACATCGAGCTCTCCACAATGCAGCGCCACGATCGCCGCCAGCGCCGCCGGGGTATCCGGGAGCAGCACGGCTCGTCCGCCCGGTTCGAGTAGCGCGGCGGCCCGGGTCAACGTGGACAGGGCCATCGTCGGGGTTGCCAGCGGTGAGCCGAGTACCGACTCCAGCACGCCGGTGGCCATCAACGACTCCGCCCCTGCCGCTAGCGTCGGCGGCCGGTCACCGTCGGAGGCGGCGAGCACCTCCCGGGCCTGCGCCAGCGACCCGGTACCGAGCAGCGCCAGCGCGGCCAGCGGGGTCGCCGCACCTACTCCTGAGGTGCCGATCCAGCGATAAACCTCCGCGCTGCGCGCCAGCAGACCGCGCCGGGCCAGGACTGCGGCCGCGACGTTGCCAGCCCGGGCCAGATCGGGGCACGAGGGGTCGGACAGCGCCTGGTCGGCCAGGCGCAGCGCGCCGTCCAGGTCACCGGCCAGAGCCGCTGCCTCGGCCCGCCGAGAAGCCACCGACACCGGGTCAGCTCCAGCGGTGACGGCCTGGGCATAGAGCTGCGCTGCCCGCGCCGCAGCCTCAGACCCGCTCGCTTCGGCCAGGGCGGCGTCGGCGGCTGTTTCGAAGACGGATGCGAGGTCCCTGCCGCGGGCACCGGCCTCAACGAGCTGGTGGGCCACCTCCAGCACAGGGCAGCCACGGTCGAGATGGGCGGCGAGCACCAGTCGCTGCATCACCCGCCTGGTGCCCGGTGCGGCACCAGCCACCAGCGCCTGTCGCACCAGCGGGATCACTCTGGCCTCCTCGCCCAGGCCCCCGCCCAGCAGGAGGCCACTGGAGTGCGCCATCGACAGCAGGTCAGTCACCACGGTCAGATCGAGGGTGAGCACCTGAGCGAGGATGTCGGGGTCGGGGATTGCGCCGAGCCCCACTGCGAGCAGCAAGGCGCGTAGCTGCGGGGCAAGCCGGTCGAGGTCGTGGCGAACGTGAGCGATGACCTCCGCCGGCAGCTCGGGAAGGTCACCGTTGAGCCTCCCTTCGGTGCGGAGTACCTCCACCACCCGGTCGATCAGCCTGGGCACCCCGCTGGTCTGCTCGTAGAGCAGGTCGACCACTGCCGCGGGCAGGGTCTCGCCCAGCAGCGCCGCGCCGCGGATCTGGGTTTGACGTCGGTCCAGCCGGTCTAGCAGCACCGGCGGCCGGTGAGCGCCGAGCGCATCCTGCAGCTCGACCAGTTCGGGCGGGCATGGGCAGGGCCGGTACGCGACGACGAGCCGCACGCCGCTGGTCAGCGCCAGGCGGCGCAGCCGCTCCAGGTCGGGGCCCACCAGCTGGTGGGCGTCGTCAACCAGCACGGCCACATCCTGCGACACGGCGCCTCCGATAGCCGCCGTGTCCGTCCCGACGACGCTCACCCCTGCCGCCAGGTAAGCCTGGCGCAGGGCGGCCAGCAGCGCGGTCTTCCCGTACCCACCAGGCCCGATGACAGCGACAATGAGCGGCGCCGACGGGTCGGCGCAGACGGCGCGGTACAGCGGCTGGGCCAAGACCAACCCGGCCAGCGCGGCCGCTGAGCCCTCGTGCATCGGTCGGGGGCGAGCCGTGACCGGGTTCACGGGCGCGCCTCGTGACGGTGACTGATCGTGGTCGGCGGGGTGGTCGTTGGGACGACCGTCGTGGTCGTGGGGGGCGAGGACGCCTTGGCGGACGGGGTGGGCGGGGTGGGCATGGGGGTGGGATCTGTCGTGGTCGGCTGGGGGGACGTGCTGAGCGGGGACGGGGGGATGGACCAGCTGGTGGTCCAGGTGTAGTGGGTAACCCAGGGGGGCACCGGCGCACTGGTGGGTACCGTGCTGGGATCCGGTTTGGCAGCGCCGCTGGCCGGTTTGTTCGGTACGGCGGGGGGCGTCGGGCGGACGAAACCACCGAAACCTTCCCTGCGTGAGCCCTCACCGCTGCTTGGTCCGGCACTCGCCGATGAACTCGGGGCAACGGTCATCGGCGCGTGGGGTACCGCCGGGCCGCGGGGTGCCGGGGTTCCGGCGTCCGCCTGAGGGCCGGGAGCGCTCCGGGAGGGCAGAAACGGGACCAATGCCACGCCCGCGGCAGTGAGCAAGGCTAGGCCTGCGGCCAGGGCAATCCGTTTCACTCGCCGGGAGCGTGCTCGGTGCACCTGGAGCTGAGCGGATTCGACGTCCAGCGGAATAGCGGTCAGGGACGGTCGCTGCGGAGTGGGCACCTGCGCGAAGCCCGCAGCGGTGGGCTCGGGGGCCACGGTGGGCGGCTCGGGGACGGCGTCGCTGCGGGCCGGCGGGCCGTCTGTGGGATCCGCGGCGGCGGTGCCGGGGGGTAGTGCGCGCAGGGCAGCACCGAGCGCGATGGCGGCTTTGGGGTCGGCGTCGATGGCCACCGGGCGACCGAGCTCAGCGGAGACGAGTTGCGCGACGAGGGGTACCCGGGAGGACCCGCCGACCAACAGCACCACGTCGAGGTCGTGCGCGCTGAGCCCGGCGGAGCGCAGTGCCTGGTGTAGTGCCTCGATGGTTCGGGCCAGCTGGGGACGAATCATGTCTTCGAACTCGGCCCGGACCAACCGGACCTGGGTGTGGATTCCAGGAGCCAGCACGGGGATCGTGACTTCGGTATCGGCGGAGAGCGCCTCTTTGGCCTCGGTGCATTCTCGTCGGAGCGCGGCGGTCGCGGCGAGGGTGTTGGGGTCGGTGGGGTCGAGCTCGGCTAGCGCGGGCACGGCGTCCAGCACGTGGTTGACGATGGCGTCGTCGAAGTCCACGCCGCCGAGGTGGTCGATTCCTTGGGGGCGACCGAGCACGGAGAAGGCGCCCTCGCCGGTCTTGCGGACGACGGCCGCGTCGAAGGTTCCGCCACCGAGGTCATAGACTGCGATGGTGGCGCCCAGCTCGATTCGTTGCTGGAGCGCATAGCTAGCGGCGGCGGCCTCAGGTTCCGTGCAGAAGGTGATCTCGGGGAGGCCGGCCGCGCGGAGCGCCTGCACCATGGTTTGGATCTTGTACGGGCCCCAGCCGGCCGGGTGGGTGGCCACGATACCGGTAGCGGGGCCGCCTTCGCGTTGCGTGACCCGGTCGATGACCCACTGCAGCACCTTGGCCGCGATCTCGGGCGCCGCGTGCGGCAGGCCACCGACCACCATCGGGACCTCGTCACCGATGCGCCGCTTGAACTCACGGACCACTCGCTCGGGATGGGTGAGGGCGCGACGTTCGGCAGCCTCCCCCACCAGCACCTGCCCCTCGGGCGCGAGGTAGACCACCGAACTGACCGCGGTGGAACGGGTGCCCAGCGGGATCACCTCGGGCAGCGCGCGCCGACCCGCCTCCTCCCGGCAGATCGCCGCAGCGGTGAAGGTGGTACCCACGTCAATCCCGAGCCAGTAGCTCATCCTTGGGTACCCCCAACCTCGTCGTCGCGCTTCGGCAAGCCCCTCCATGCACCGGTGCACGCGAACTTGCTCAGCGTCTGACCGGCGTATCGCCACGATGAGGTGCTCTGTTAGCGACCCCGCCAGGCCCCAGCCCCCACGTCGGAGGCTGTCAATCCCCTAACGCGGCGCAGCGCAACCCGGTGCGATCCCCGATGCCCCGCTGCGCTGGGGCACCTAGCGTGGGTCCCTCACCGGCGGGCAGCTCGACCCTACCGGTTCCGCACCACACCCAAGGGAGCACGACAGTCATGAACACGACGCAGAGTCTGCTGGAGTTCATTCTCAACCTGCTGCGCGACAGCGACGCCAAAGCCGCGTTCGTCGCCGACCCGCAGAAGGCGCTGGCTGACGCCGGCCTGAGCGAGGTGTGCCGAGAGGATGTGTCCGACGCGATGTCCTACATCGCTGAGTACCACCCGGTCACCTTCGTCGGCACCCCCGAGTACCATCCTGAGCCCCTCAGCGTCTCCCCGCACCCCACCAGCGACCACCCTGACCACAGCGACGAGCCCGACCACAGCTACCGGCCGGGCCCCCACGCCAGCGCCGTGCACCAGCTGGAGTACATCACCAACAACTACTCCTACACCGACAGCCACGACACGGTGATCGACAAGTCAGTGCACGAACACATCTGGAACGACGGTACCCTCGAGCAACGCTTCGATGACCATTCGGTGACCGCGACAGATCACTCCGTGGCCACGGGCCGCGATATCAACGGCTCCGTAGCCGACGGCAACAATAACGTCCTCGGCGACGGTAACAGCGTGGGCAACACCACCCACTCCGATAACCACTCCGTCCGTGACTCGTTCAATGGCAATAACATCGCCGATCACGGCGGCGTCGCCGGACACGACAACGACGGCAACGCCACTAATCCGCACAACAGCAACGTCGCCACCGGTGAGGGTTCTCTGGAGAACTCACCATATTCGCGCGACACCACGAACCGCGACTCCTTCAACGACTCACACAACCAAGAGTCGCACCGTACCACCACCCTTGACTCCCATAATGACGAGTCGCACCATGACGACTCATACCATGACAACTCACATCACAGTGGCGCTACGGACTCCTTCAACCACCAGTCCTTCAACGGCGAATCGTTCAACCACGACCTCAACAACGACGAGTCCTACAATCACGACTCAGCGATCACCCACACCGATCAGCACGGGCTTATCAACGCCAGCCTAGTCCCGGAAGTTACTATCCCGGTACACCACAACGAACTCGACGTGCTCACCGACCATGACCACCACCTCCCCGCCTAACCCATCGGAGTAGTCTCCAGCAGGCCACACACCGGCTCCGTCACCTCGCAATCCCGGGGTGGCGGAGCCGGTTGCCTGGCCGCCAGCAGAAAAGGGCAATGCAGTGAGCGCAGCAGAGCCGGCCGGCTTGGACGTCGTTGACCGGGCCATCAGCTTGGCCGACGCCAACGACCGGCGCGATGTGGGGCAGCGGCTGGCGCATACCCGTCGGCGACTGCTCGATCCTACCGTGCGGGTGCTGGTGGTCGGCGAGTTCAAACAGGGCAAGAGCCTGCTCGTCAACGCCCTGATTGACGCTCCGGTCTGCCCGGTGGACGACGACATCGCCACCGCGGTGCCCACGGAGGTCTCCTACGCCAAGACTCCTCTTGCGACTCTGGTGCGCGGGATGGACAATGCCGCCGACGCGGAGACCACCCGGATCCAGATCCTCATCGACAAGCTCGCCCATCATGTGTCTGAGGCCGGCACTGCGGCTGACCGGAAAGGCCTGGTGCGCGCCGAGGTCGGTGTCCCGCGGCAGATCTTGGCCGGCGGGCTGTGCCTAGTCGACACCACCGGCGTCGGCGGGCTCAGTTCGGTGCACACCACCAGCACCCTGGCTGCGCTGCCCACCGCCGACGCGGTGCTGCTGGTCTCTGACGCCTCGCAGGAGTACTCCGAACCAGAGATTGACTTTCTGCGTCAGGCGATGAAGCTGTGTCCCAACGTCGCGTGCGTGCTCACCAAGATCGATCTCTACCCGCAGTGGCGGCGCATCGCCGAGCTGGACCGCATCCACCTCGCTGGCGCTAACGTGCAAGCGGATCTGCTGCCGGTGTCCTCAGTAGTGCACCTGCATGCGATACGCACCGGGGACCAGCAGCTGGATGAGGAGTCCGGATTTCCGGCGCTGATCCGGTACCTGCGAGGCGCCGTGGCACAGGCCGATCGGCTGAGCCGCCGCAGCGTGGCGCACGACGTCCTCACCGTCACCGACTACCTTGCGGTGTCGCTCCAGGCAGAGCTGCAGGCACAGCAGAACCCCGAAAGCGCGACCGCGCTGATAGCCGAGCTTCAGGCCGCTAAGTCCCGTGCTGAGGATCTGCATCGCCGCACCTCACGATGGCAGCACACGCTCAGCGACGGGATGGCTGACCTGAACGCCGACATCGAGTTTGACCTGCGTGACCGGTTGCGGCAGGTGATCCGGCACGGCGAGGCAGCGCTGGAGCAGGCTGATCCGAGCGCGATCTGGGAGCAGTTCACCGAGTGGCTCAGCCAGCAGCTTGCGGCGGCCACCTCCGACAACTTCGTGTGGGCGAACCAGCGGGTACACCTGATCGCCCAGCAGGTGGCTGAGCACTTCGCTGAAGAGGGCGGCGAGCTGCTCCCTGCACTGCGGCTCGGCGACGCAGCGACCGCCCTGGAGGCGGTGCCCGACTTACCGGCGCCGCACGCCGAGGACCCGAAGTTCTTCGGCAAGCTACTCACCGGCATGCGGGGTTCCTACGGCGGCGTGCTGATGTTCGGCATGATGACCACACTGGCTGGGATGACCCTGATCAACCCGATCTCGGTCGCCGCCGGGTTGGTGCTCGGGAGCAAGACGCTGCGCGAGGACAAGCAGAGCCGCCGCAAGCGGCAGCAGGCCGAGGCTCAGCTGCTGCTGCGGCGGCAGGTTGACGACGTCATCTTTCACGTCGGCAAAGAATGCCGGGACCGGTTGCGCCAGGTACAGCGACTGCTGCGAGATCACTTTAGCGAGCTAGCCACAGAGCTGCACCGCTCGCTGTCGGAGTCCATCCAGACCGCGGAGAAAGCCGCGAACACCGAGGGAGCCAATCGGCAGCGGCGGATCAGCCGCCTGGCGGCCGAGCTGGCCCAGATCGACGCGCTGCGCGACGACGCCCGCGCTCTGCTGATCGCCCCGGGACACGAATCGTGAGCTCGCTGACGAGGGCGACCCCCAGCATCAGCGCTGCGGTGCGGGCGGTGTTGCGGCGGGCAGCCGAGGTCTACCGGGATAGCCCAGCGACCGCCACCCAGCTGCGCGACCAGATCGATCGGCTCGACGAACCGCTTCGAGTGGCCGTCGCCGGGAAGGTCAAAGCCGGCAAATCGACCCTGCTCAACGCCCTAGTGGGCGAGCAGATCGCCCCGACCGACGCCGGGGAATGTACCCGAGTCGTCACCTGGTATCGGGACGCCGCAAGCCCGCGGGTCACCTTGATCCCTCACCAGGGGACGCCGCGGCAGTTGCCGCTGATCCGGGCCGATGGTCGGTTGGAGTTCGACCTGCGGGGTAGCGCACCCGATGACGTCGAGCGGCTTGTCGTTGACTGGCCCTCGCGCAGCCTGCGAACCACAACGCTGATCGACACCCCGGGTATTGCGTCGCTGTCAACGCACCTCTCGGCTCGCACCATCGCGCTGCTTGCACCCGAGGACCGGCCGTCGGAGGCGGACGCCGTCATCTACCTCATGCGTCACCTGCATACCACTGACGTGCGGTTTCTTGAGTCGTTTTACGACTGGGGCGGGCCTGCTGCTGCGGTCGTCAATACCGTCGCCGTGCTGTCCCGAGCTGATGAGATCGGTGCCGGCAGGCTCGATGCGATGGTCTCGGCGCGGCAGGTCGCCCGGCGCTACCGCGCTGAACCTAAGGTGCGCCGGTTGTGCCAGACCGTGGTCGCGGTGGCCGGTCTGCTCGCGCAAACTGCCCGAACGCTGCGGCAGGCGGAATTCAGCGCGCTCCGCGAGCTGGCGCAGGCGTCCCGATCCGAGCTGGACTCCCTGTTGCTCTCGGCTGACCGGTTCGTTGCGGTGTCGGCGCACCCGAGCGTGCCGGCGCAGACGCGCAACGCGTTGGTGGAGCGGTTCGGGTTATTCGGGCTGCGGCTGGCAACCGCGCTGATCCGTCAAGGACACCGCGACCCGGGTGGGCTCGCCGAGGAGCTGGTGCGGCGCAGCGGCTTGGACGAGCTGCGCACTGTGCTGGCCACCCAGTTTACCGAGCGCCGCGATGTGCTTAAGGCCCGCTCGGCGCTGCTGCTCCTCGACCGCACCTTGCGGGAGGAACCTCGTCCCGAGGCCCACCAGCTGGCCGGTGAGGTGGAGCGGATCCTGGCCGGCGCGCACGAGTTCCGGGAACTGCGGCTGCTCGCCGAGCTGCGCGCTCCCGACGTGGCGCTGCCGCCGGAGGTCCGGTCTGATGCTGAGCGGCTGCTCGGTGGGCACGGCACCGCGATACCCAACCGGCTCGGCCTGGAACTCGACACGGACCCTGATCAACTCCGCGAGGCTGTGATCACTGCGCTGACGCGCTGGCAACGGCGCGCCGAGAGCCCGCTGTCCGATCGTGCCGCCAGTGACCGGGCGCGAGTGGTCGTGCGCAGCTGCGAGGGCATGCTCGCCCGCCTGTCCCCACGGGCGCTGTCTGCCGAGCAGGGCAAACCTCACTGACTCAGCTGGCCACGGAGCGCACCTTTGTCAAACGCAGTCGAGTGGACGTTGAGGTAGTAGCCAGCCGGATGGTCGATGACCGCGTTAATCTTGTCTCGGGGGGTAGGAACACACCCTGCAGCCGTGCTCTGCGCGCCAGGGAAGTTCTGGTTGTTGAAGAAATCGATCCAGTGCGGTCCCTCGCTGCCCCGGGCGGCGACGTGCAGGTGGAGGGCGGTCACCTGACCCTGAAGCCGACTCCAGATAACGCTGAAGCAGGCCTGTTCCTCTTGTGGCTTGAGGTCGAGAGTGGCCGAGCCTTGCCCGTCGGGATCGCCGCCCTCAGGGATTTCCCGGCCGGTCAACTGGATCGAGAAGTGACTATTTCCGGGCTGATATGTCGGACTAAGTTCGTGCGCAGCCGCCGAAGTCGGTCCCACCAGAACGAGGATTGATGAGGCGGACGCTACACAGACTCCGATTCGCACCATGGTCCGGGTAATTTTGCTGTACTGCATTGTAAGACTTTCCTTATGATGGTAGGCCTTATTACGGCGGGAGGCGGAGTGAACTCCGCCTCCCACGGAGGAGGCATTAAGCCAGCTGGCCGCGGATGGCGCTAGCTTCGTGCGCGGTCGTGTGGACCGCGAGATAGAAGTCGAAGGGGTCGTTGATGACGGCGAGAATCTTCCATCGGTCACTATGGACACAGCTCGCGATCGTGCGCCGCTCCCCGTCGAAGTACTCGTGGTGGAAAAAGTCAATCCACAGCGGGCCGTCACTGCGACGAGGTGAGGCGTGCAGATGCAGCGCGGTCACCTCACCCTCAAGCCGACGCCAGGTGATGACGTAACAGACTCTCTCGTTTTCTGGATCGAAGTCAAGCCGAGCGAAACCCTGCCCGTCACGGTCTCCGCCGTCACGGACCTCGTCACCGGTCAGATAGACGGAGAACTGATCGTGGCCATACTCATGCGCGATGGTGCGGTCCTCCGCCGCCGAGGCGGGCCCCGCGAGGAGCGGTAGTGCGACGATGGACGCCAAGAAGGCGACGACCCATCCCCTTGTTCGAACGCTTTTGTTGCGCAGCATTATGGGACCTTCCTTGCCGCTGTCAACGATCCCCGCCGACCCTTCTCGTAACCAGACTTCCGGGTAGCGAGGAGACCAGTGAGGCGGCTGTCTTTTCGCTGTTTGGTCCCCGACCGCCGGCAGCATACCTCAACCCGGCTCCAGCGTGAGTGAACCGTCCCGGTCGTTTTCGCTGGCCCTCCGTGCCCCGCATTGCCGATAATGCGGCAGAGAACCACAAGGAATCGTCAAGAAATTATCCGATAGGGGTGTAACTGTGGATATCTTGTTGCTATGGGTAACAGTGGTGAGCCTGCTGCCCGGTCGGGCTAGCCGGGGCTTCTAGGCTCGTGCCGTGAGCTACCCTGGTGGCGATCTCCGCGATCAGCTTGTCCATGTCGGCGCCGAGGCCGTCCGCACCGGGCTGGTGATCGGATCGGGCGGTAACCTGTCGGCCCGAGCGTCAGGTTCCGGTCAGTGTTGGATCACCGCGGCAGGCAGCTGGCTGGATCGGTTGGGGCCCGCCGAGTTCTCGCTGATCAGCATCCCGGACGGCGGGTCGCAGGGTGGGCATCCGCATCCCTCCAGTGAGTGGCGGCTGCACACCGAGACCTATGCCCGACGCCCGGACGTCAATGCGATCATCCACCTGCACCCGCAGACCAGCGTGCTGCTCACCGCGCTGGGCTATGACGTCGCGCTGATCACCACGGACCACGCGTACTACCTGCGTGAGATCGCCACTGTCCCCTTCGATCAGCCCGGTAGCACCGAGCTCGCCCGTGCTGCTGCCCAGGCCGTCGCCGGTGGGGTCAACGCCCTGGTCCTCGGCCATCATGGCTGCTCGGTGCTGGCCGATTCGGTGGAGCTCGCGCACAAACGGGCGGTCAACCTGGAGCAGGCCGCTCAGATGACCTACGCCGCGCTGCTGCTGACCGCCGGTCAGCCCAGGAGGGTCCCGCAGATTCCGGCCCGCTTCCTGGAGACCCTCGATCGCGGCGAGGCTCAGATATGACCGGGGCTGCTCGAGCCGTTTCTCGCAGGTGCCGGGAAATATGGGGCAGGCAACACCGCGCGCACACTAGGCTCGGGGGCGTGAACGACCGTTTGGTATGGATCGACTGCGAGATGACGGGGCTGGACCTCGGCAAGGACGCGCTGATCGAGGTTGCCGCGCTGGTCACCGACGGGCAACTGCACGTGCTCGGCGGGGGTGTCGACGTGGTGATCCATGCCGACGACGCCGTGCTGGATTCCATGCCCGAAGTGGTGCGGGAGATGCACGCGCGCTCCGGCTTGACCGAAGCGGCGCGGCGGTCCACCGTGAGCCTTGCCGAGGCGGAGCGGCAGGTGCTGGCCTATGTCCGCACGTGGGTACCCGAGGCCCGCTCAGCCCCGCTGGCCGGCAACTCGGTGGCCACCGACCGGGCATTCCTGGCCCGCGACATGGCGGAACTCGACGGGCACCTGCACTACCGGATGGTTGACGTGTCGTCCATCAAAGAGCTGTGCCGGCGCTGGTACCCGCGGGTGTACTACGCGCAGCCCGCCAAGGGCCTGGCACACCGGGCACTGGCCGACATCACCGAGTCCATCCGCGAGCTCGCTTACTACCGGCGCACTGTGTTTGTGCCCGACCCGGGCCCCAGCTCGGAGGAAGCGCAGGCGGTGGCCCAGGAGATCACCGGCCAGGTGCCCGAGCGATGAGCCGGAACGCCGCCCCGCTATCATGGTCGGCAGCGCTGCTGAGGCAGCGCCGTGGTGGGTGTAGCTCAGCTGGTAGAGCACCTGGTTGTGGTCCAGGATGTCGCGGGTTCGAATCCCGTCACTCACCCCACTTTTCGGGGCGCCGCCGCGGGGTGATGGCGGCTGCGTGAGGTGTATCTACCTGTTGCCCGACACCCACTGGCCCCACGGGACCTGCCAGTCGCCGAAGCCGTCCCATGACTTGAGGTCGGGTCCGCCCGTGTTGACGTTGATGACGATGTCGCCCTTCTTCACATTATCGAAAAACCACTTGGCGTTGTCCGGCGAGAGGTTGATGCAGCCATGGCTGACGTTGCTGTTGCCCTGCTGGGCGACTGACCACGGCGCGGAGTGCACGAATTCGCCGCTATTGGAGATGCGGGTAGCCCATTGCACCTTGGCGATGTACCCGCCGGCATCAAGAGCAAGCCCGAATGTGGTCGAGTCCATGACTTTGGTCGTGTCCCGTTCGGTGACCACGTGCACGCCGTTGGCACTGGCGAAATTCGGACGGCCCATGGAGATGGGCATGGTGCGTACTATCCGACCGTTGATCTCGACAGTCATCTGGTGGGTCGCGCCGTCGGCTCGCGCGATGAAGGCGTCACCGATCGTGAAGTGCGACGTCCGGTCCGCCTGGCCGTACACCCCGTTGCCGAAATCCTTACCGTAGTCGTGGATGTCCACGGTGACGTGGGTTCCCGGTTTCCAGAACTGCCGCGGGCGCCAGTGCACTTCCCGGCTGGAAAACCAGTAGAAAGCGCCCTCGACGTGCGGGCTCGTGGCCACAGTAATCGCGTTCTCGACTGCCTGCTTGTCCGCGATTGGCTCATCGAAATGCACGGAGATCGGCTGGCCTACGCCGACCGTCTCCCCGTTGAGCGGGTTGATCGACGGATAGGTCAGGGTCCGCGGCTCCACGGTGGTGAAGGTCAGCGTCTTGTTCACCAGCTGGTTGTCGTCGCCGAGGGCGCTGGCGTTGATCGTGTAAGTCTTGCCATAGCCCAGTGGCTCGGTGGTCTTCCAGGTCGTCCCGTCGGGCTCAGGCTGGCCGCGCACCGGGACACCCTGCGGATTGGTCAAGGACACCTGGCGGAGGTTGCCCTTCGCGACGGTAACCGTGACGGGCGTCACGGGTGAGACGCCAACCGCGTAATCCGGCGGATCGCTGGTGATGGTCGCCACCGGAGGAGGCAGTGGCCGGGTAGCCACGTGCCTACTAACAGGACTCGGCGCGCTGGTGTGTCCCCCGGTGCACGCCGCCACCAGCGTGCTGACAACGAGTAACACCGTGATCGCTACGCCCCGCCTGAAGAGTCCCGACGCTGTGTCCCGACCTTCGGCCGCCGGACACGACCTGCTCACCCGCACGGGCACCATCCACTTCCGTGATCTACTAGAGGTTCGGCCTGCCGCCCCGCACCGACAGACCTCGACGTGCTCGCCATCTGGATCCGTGGGTACCGACGCACGACGACGTCGCCCGGTTGCTTGTAGGCTGGTTCGGGCCGGCCGGTGCCCACGTGCTAACGTCCTGCCCGTCGCCCCGGGCGTGGGCCGACACCGGCGCCGCTAGCTCAACAGGCAGAGCAGCTGACTCTTAATCAGCGGGTTCGGGGTTCGAGTCCCTGGCGGCGCACCACCTCTCACCAGCGATAATGGACCGAAGAAGATCACTTTTTAGGATCTTTGTCCATCGGACTGTCCATTATCGCGCTGTACGCTGCCGTTATGGCACGCAAAAAGCAGGCTCCGAAGGACCTGACCGGCATCCGCCAGCGGGGCTCGACCTACCAGGTCCGGGTCTCTGCCGGGCTCGACCCGGTGACCGGGCGGCAGCTCGTGCTCAGCGGTTCGGCCGACACCGAGGACGCCGCGATCGTGATCCGCGATCGGCTGCGCCAGCAGGTGCGCGACAACACGGCAGCCAGGACGAACATCACCCTGGGCTACTTGCTCGATGAGTGGCTGTCCGGGCATCAGGTCGAGGAGACGACCCGCGACAGTTACCGACTGCTGATCAACGGTTTCATCCGTCCGGCGCTCGGCCCTACTCCCCTGGCCCAGCTATGTCGACAGGGTCCGCGCCCCTTCGAGCAGCTCTATGCGGAGTTGCGGGTGTGCCGCCGTCGCTGCCACGGCCGCGCCTTCGTCGAGCACCGCACGCCCCGGCCTCATGACTGCGACGAGCGGTGTGCAGAGCACGTGTGCAAGCCGCTTGCCATCTCATCCATCCGCCAGTGCCATGCCGTGCTCAGCGGCGCACTCAGCGCGGCCAAACGCTGGGGCTGGATCACCGTCAACCCACTGGAGGCCGCCCAGCGGCCACGCATCCCGCAGCCGCAGCCGGACCCGCCTTCGGCAGGGGAGGCAGCCAAGATCGCAAACGCTGCATGGGCACAGGACGCGGACTGGGGCACGTTCGTCTGGCTGACCTTCGTCACTGGTGCGCGACGCGGCGAGCTGGTCGCGCTGGCGTGGGAGCACGTCGATCTGGTCTCCGGCTTGCTGAGCATCCGCCGCAACCTGGTCCGGCGCAACGGCACGACGATCCTCAAGGACACCAAGACTCACCAGATGCGGGTGATCAAGCTTGATCAGGACACGATCACGATCCTCAGCCAGCACAAGGCACGCGCTGAACAACGGTGCGCCGACCTCGGTACCACGCTTGACGACGGCGCCTACGTCTTCTCCTACGCACCCGACCACCGGCGCCACTGCGACCCGGACGCTATCACTCACAGATACGCGAAAATGACCGCTGATCTGGGCATCGACACGCACCTGCATGCGCTACGGCACTACAGTGCAACCGAATTGCTCGCCGGCGGGGTCGATCTGCGCACCGTGGCAGGTCGACTCGGCCACGCCGGGGGCGGTGCCACCACGCTCAAGGTCTACGCCGCTTGGGTCGCCGGTGCCGACACCAAGGCCGCCGACCTCATCGCCTCCCGACTGCCGCGCCCACCCAGCAGGTGAGCAACGTGCCCAAAGAGTCGACAGCGCCAGCTCATACATCGGGTAGCAGTCCCCAGATTAAGCTCCGCACGCTAACGGTCTCCCGCTCCCGCCCCCCGGGGGTCCTTAACTTAACTTATGCGGATGTTAGTGGTGTTCCTGTGTTTCGTGGTTCCGGGTCTCGATTTCCCTCGCGCGCTCGTGCGCTTGCCCGGTCAGGTACCGTGCCTCGTGGTGGTGATCCTGGTCGGTCTCGGCGATTCCGTCGTAGATCACCGCTAACCGTTGGTAGTACACCACCCAGTCCGCGAGCCGCGCCCGCTCGCCCGGCCGCAGGTGCCACAGCACCTCACTGGCCTGCGCCAACGTTCGTGGCGGGTTCGGTTCACGGGGCTCGGCTTCTGTTCTTCTCACTGGTCGCTCCGGACTCTGGCCTGATTAGCGCAGCAGCAGACAAGGCTGGTCGCCGACGAGCCCGCTTCTGCGCGTAGGTTGTTGGTGCGCTTGATGAGGACGTGTGGCATGACCGCGCCACCCCGGGGCGTGTGAAATTTCCTTCCGGATCTTCTCGATGTGGTGGGTGGTTAATGCTGGTTGCGGCATCTGTCGCAGATCGGGGTCTCCTGGCTGATCGGCAGCATCAAGTAGCGTCTGCAGTAGCGGCAGGTCTGGAACGTCTTACGGGCCCGCTGTCGTTGGATCCGCCGCTGCTGGAGTACTTCAGCCCACCGCGTGCCCCAGCCCATTACCCTCACCTCCCCTCCCTATTGTTGTGTGATGCCTCAGGCAGCAGCCCGGCTCACCGTCGCTGGCTGCTACCTGTGTCCGCTCATCCCAGCCATTCCGTCAAAATGTCGCGCAGCGTGACGGCACCGTCCTCCTCAAGGGCGATCACACAGGCGCCCGTGACATGGGGATCGAGCACAATCCACCCGTCCTGCATACTCACCAGAAGATTCGCGAAACCCACCGGACCCCGATGCAACCCACACGTCGCCGGAATCGCCTTCCGACGACGCTTATTCGGACCATTGGTGAAATAACTGTTCCAGTTCATCATGATTCCTTTCTGCTGACGATCGGGCTCACTGCGTCGATGGGTCTTGTGACCTGGAAGGCGCAATCGATTTACTCTGTGTCGTCGTGGTCGCCTTTTTCGTATGCGTGTGATCCAGGTCGTTGCTGTCCTTGTCGGTGGGAGGAGCCGGGCAGGTGCGCTGTCCACCCGCGCACGAGTTCGTGGACGAACCACGGTGAGAGGCGTGTAGTCATGATCGTGTGGCTTTCCACGAGGCCGGCCAGCCGGTTCAGTTCCTCCTGGTCGCCTTCCATCGAGGCCCGCACCATCAGGCGTTGCAGCAGGTGGATCTGAGCGGCCAGGCGCTGCGCCCGCCCCGAGGCCCGGTCCACGTCAGGCTGCCGGTTTCTCCGTGGCAGTGCCCCTGGCGGAGTTCTTGATCAGAGCCGAGTTCATGCCCTGAGCGCGCAGGCTGTAGGCGAGCCGAGCGCGGCACCGGTGCTTGTCGGGGCTGGGCCGGCAGGCTTTGTCATCCAGCCATGGCGTGACAGTCAGGTCCTCAAAGATGACCGGCCGCAGGTCGGTGCCGGGGATGGCCTCGGGTGGGACCGGCTGATAGGGCGCGGCGATCTTCACCGTGATCACCGCGTCGGTTCTGCGCTCGGCTGCCTGGTCGATCACCAGCACGGCCCATAACCGCTGGCCAGTGTCCTTGTCCGTCTCCGGCTCGGGGGCCTTACCCCGAGTTCTGTCCTCAGCGGTCTGAAATTTCATGATCGGCTCGACGCTCATCACGAGCGCACCCTTGGGAAACACCTCGTCGTGCTGGACTGGGAACCGAGTCCCGCCGTTGATCGCCATCTGGATGACCTCCGCTATGCTCAGCCAGCCCGCCTGGGCTGCCTAGCCTTGTTCCGACAGACGCCAACATACCCAGGCTGCCTAGCCAAGTCAAGTGGTGGCTAGCCATCTAGGCCACTCAGGCCCTAGGCTTGCGGCATGAACCTTGATCCGGACGACTCGCGACCACCGTATGTCCAGGTCGCCAACGCTCTGCGGGCTGCGATCCTGACGAAGGTGTTCCAGCCTGGTGAGAAGATCCCCTCAGGCACCGAACTCGCCAAGCAGTACGGCGTCGCCCGGATGACCGTCCAACAGGCTCTGCGCGTGCTCAAGGACGAAGGCCTTGTCCAGTCCAGGCAGGGCAGCGGGGTCTACGTACGCGAACGCACCGAGCGCCCCATCGGACTGCGCCCGCACATCGAGCGCGCGTTCGACAGTGAACGCGTCACGATCGACTTCGCCGGTTTCTCCGGCGAAACCCTCCACGGCGTGCTCCAAGAGCCATTGGACAAGATCCGAGTCGGCAGGCTGACGCCGGAGTCCATCAGCATCCGCCTCCTGCTGCCCGACACGCGAGAGCCCCTGGCCTTGCCCTGCAAGGTCGAGGACCTGGCGGACAGCCCGGAATTTCGCGAGCGCGCGACCCACATCATGCGCCGACACACCGAATCGATCAGAGACTCGCTCGAGGAACTAGCCAGCTTCAACCTCATCAAAGAAACCTCTGTCCAGGTCCGCGTCCACCGCTCCGCACCCATGTTCAAGCTCTACATCATCAACAACGAAGAGATCTTCTACGGCTTCTACCCCGTCCGCGAGCACATCATCCAGTTCACCACCGGCCCCCAAGCCATCTACGACCTCATGGGCAAAGACGCCGTGCTCTTCCATCACGCCGCCACCGAGGACCCCGAGTCCACCGGAACCCAATACCTCCACCAAGCCCGGATGTGGTTCGACAGCGTGTGGACCAGCGTCGCCCGCGAGTTCCCCCTATGACATCCGGCGGACTGGGCGAGGTGATTGCCCGAACCCGGTACGTCTTGCTCGACTTCGACGGCCCCATCTGTTCAGTCTTCGCCGGAATTCCCGCCCCCGCCGTGGCCTCCCGCCTGACCGAGATTCTTCTCGGTGCCGGCGTCGCCCCGCCAGTCGAGATCACCGATACTGACGATCCCTTTGACGTCCTTCGCTACGCGCTCGCGCACGCGCCCGATCTCGCCGCTGACATTGAGACCGCGTTCCGCGCTGAGGAACTCACCGCCATAGCCTCCGCCACTCCCACACCCGGCGCCACCGCGACTATCCGCGCCTGCCATGACACCGGCCGACCCGTCGCCATCGTCAGCAACAACTCCGAGGCCGCCATCCGCGCCTACCTCACCCACCACGCCCTCGCCGACCAGATCGCCCGTATCTCCACCCGCACCCCAGCCGACGTCGCGCGGCTCAAGCCACACCCGTACCTGGTCATCCAGGCCATCCATGGCATGGACGCCGATCTCGCCAGCTGCGTCCTCGTCGGCGACTCCACCACCGACATCCAGGCAGCCCACGCCACAGGCATCGCCGCGATCGGCTACGCCAACGCGGCCAACAAAACCCACCAACTCACCAACGCCGGAGCCGAGGCGATCATCACTCACATGACCGACCTCGCCAACGCTCTACGTTTCGTCCGTTTCGTCTAACACTGCCGAATCTGCCTCTATAGGATCAAGCACGCCGCCTGCGGCGGCGTGGACGTGGCTGGGTCGGTCTCTCGACTCGCGTGCCCGCCGGGCCGGTCCCGCACGCTGCGCGCGGCCTGTCGGCCGTGCTCGCGCGGGCCGGCCCAGCGGGCGCACATGGTCACCGGTCATCGGCGGTGCCCCCCGCGCATCCCCTGTCACGGTCTTGGTGCACACATCGGGATGACCATCGTCGGCCTTTCCTGCTTATCGTCTGCGCCGCTGCGGGCGATGGCTTCTGGCTCACGGTAGCCGCCACCGCACCGACCTCCGGGATGGAGGCGATCGGCCATGCTCCCTCACGATGGGGACCAACTGAGGGGACAGAACCACAAGGTTGCGGTTGGGAAACCAGGTCAAACCCCGCGTTGGCGTGTGGTCCACGCCTCTAGTTCACGGGCCTGCTGGTCCTCGCCCAGCGCCCGCAGGACAGCGACCAGGTTGTTGGCCGATTCCAGGGTGTCGGGGTGGTCGTCGCCCAGGACCCGACGGCGGCGGGCGAGAGTGTCCTCGTGGAGGGCGAGGGCCTGCTGGTACTCACCCAGCTCATGCAGGTCAGCGGCGAGGTTGTAGGCTGAGTCCAAGGTGTATGGGTGGTCCTGGCCCAAAACCCGATGACATCGGGTGAGGATGTCCTCGTGGAGGGGCCGGGCCTGCTGGTACTCACCCAAGGCCCGCAGGATGCGGGCGAGGCTGTTGGCCGAGCCCAGGGTGTCGGGGTGGTCCTCGCCCAGGACCCGACGCTTGCGGGCGAGAGTGTCCTCGACCAAGGTGCGGGCCTGCTGGTACTCACCCAAGGCCCGCAGGATGCGGACAAGGCTGGCGGCCGAGACCAGGGTACTGGGGTGGTCCTGGCCCAGGACCCGACGCTTGCGGGCGAGAGTGTCCTCAGCCAGGGTGCGGGCCTGCTGGTACTCACCCAGCTCATGCAGGTCAGCGGCGAGGTTGTTGGCTGATTCCAGAGTGTTGGGGTGGTCCTCGCCCAGGACCCGACGACGGCGGGCGAGAGTGTCCTCAGCCAGGGTGCGGGTCTGCTGGTACGCACCCAGCGCATGCAGGACGGCGGCGAGGTTGTTGGCCGATTCCAGAGTGTCCGGGTGGTCCTCGCCGAGCGTGTCGGTGTACAGCTGATGTGCGCGCTCGAACAGTGCGCGGGCGGCCCGGGGCTCACCCCGGGCCAGCAGGTAGGTCGCGGCGCGATCGAGCAGCCACGCGACCTCCAGAGCGTCATCCGGGTCGGTGGGGTGGGTGGGGTCGGTGACAGCGAAGACGTGGGGTAACAGCTGCCGCCAGGCCGGCCAGCTGGCCGGGTTGTTCCAGGGCTCTGCCGGCACCGCATCACGCAGCAGCCGGCGGGCCAGCGTGGTCATGTCCTCGGTGGTGGGGGTACTGCGGATGGGGTTGTCGCGCAGGATGGCTTGCACGAGCCGATGCAGCTGCATACTGTCTGGACCTACTCCAGCCAGCGCCCGGCGCCGCACCAACCCGATCAGCCCGACAAACGTCACCGGATCCGCCACCACGGCCTTCAGCGGTGGGGGCAGCCGCTCGGGGTGGGCGGTGAACAGCGTGAGCGGTACCGGCTCGGGGGCCCACTGCGCGGCCAGACGCAGCAACATCAGTGCGGCCGGGTCCTCAGCGCTTACCTGGTCGAAGGCCAGGTGCAGGCTGGCAGCCAACGGCACCGGATAGCCCACCGGCTTGCCCTGGGCCAGGATCACACACGCCCGCTCTCTCAGCAGAGCGAGATAGGCCTCGACCGTCACCCCGCTATCCCGCAGATACGCCATTGCCTGGACTAATGCCAGCGGCAGGTCACCCAGTTCATCAGCGAGTCGATCAGCATCACGTTCCGTCACGCCCGGGAGCTGCTGGCGCACCAGAGTGATCGACTCCGCCCGGGTGAACACATCCACCATTAGCGGCGCGGCCAGTTGTTGCCAGTCTGGGTACCGAGACGTGATTGCCACATGACCAGCACCGCCGGGCAAAAACGGAGCTAGAGCATCTGGGGCATCGGCGTTGTCATAGACCAACAACCAACGGTCCCGATTTCCCAGCGCACCCAGCAGACGTGAAACCGCCACCCCCACCGGATCAGCCTGCTCGGCCAGATCCAGCGCCTGGGCTAGTTCAGCCAACCGGTCCGGGATCAGTGCGGGTTCTTCGGCCGCTACCCACCAGACCACGTCGTAGTCCTCGCGGTGGCGGTGGGCGTACTCGATGGCCAGAGTGGTCTTGCCGATCCCTGCCATCCCGTGCATCGCCTGCACCACCATCGCTCCACCCGCACCCAACGCATCCCGCAACTGGGCCAGGAGCTGCTCACGGCCGGTAAAGGTGCGGTGTCGGGCGGGCACATTCCACACCCGTCCCACCGGCACCCCACCCGAACGTGCCCGCGGTAGCCCGGTCAGCGCCTGGAATACGACCAGCTCTAACTTCTCCGGTGTGCTGACCGTGGCTGTGGTCACTCCACTGTCGGCAAGCCGAGCCCGGAACGCCTCCTGTCGATCTCCATGCTTGCGATCGATAGGCAGCTCCTTCGACTCGTGGGCGTGATCACCGAGTAGGAACACCAGACGGGGCTTGCCACTCTCGCTGGCGGCTTGGAACTCCAGCTCGGTGTAGGACAGCTCCGGCTGGTCCCGCACTGGCGAGCCGTAACGAAATCCCACAATCGCCACATACACATCTGAATCGGCGACTGCTTGACGGCACACCTGTGCGGGCGTCTCGTCCCGGGCACCGAAGTAGGCCATCTCCACGATCGCGTCCCCGGCCCGGGTAATTGCCCGCTCCACCGCCGCTACAAACGACTTCGAACCATCCTCAGGCAAGCGCCCCAACTCCGAGGTATGACTCACAAACACCCGCCGCGGCGACAACGGGGGCGCGGACGACGAGGACATAGCCGACAGCATCTCACCCCACCATCGCCCTCCGACCACCCTCCGCGTCGTGGCGCTGCCATGCCGATCGGCACGCTCACAACCCCCGAACCCCGGTGCCTCCGGCGGGCCTCGCTCCGGGATGATCCCCAAGACCGGACACGAGACGCGGTGGGTCACCACGGGGAGTGGGTATCCCGTCACCTCGGCGCCGGAGGCGTAGCGGACCGGGGCCAGTGGGCCAGGTCGTTCATCGCATGCGGTGTTCCACCTGGCCCACTGGCCCCGGTCCGCTTCGAGACAAGCTCGCCGACGCGACGGGATACCCACTCCCCACCCCCGTCCTGTGGCAAATCAATACCCCCGACAGCGGACAGCAATGATCTTGATTCGTGCCACACGCGTGCCACAACAGGGGGTCAGTAGCGGTCATCTGCGGCCACCCCTGACCACAGATGACCGCAGGTCAAGGCCTGTACTAGGGCGCCATTGTAGGGTTCCCAAGCTCTAAACCAAACACAGGCGCCTCCGGCGTACCTCGGCTCCAGGATGGCCTCAGGACCGGCCCCGGATAGTGGTGGGTCACCAGGGGAGTGGGTATCCCGTCGCGTCGGCGCCGGAGGCGTAGCGGATCGGGGGGTAGGGGTCAAGATCGTTCAGCCCCTGGGTGCTCCATCTTGACCCCTACCCCCCGATCCGCTACGAGACAAGCTCGCCGACGCGACGGGATTGTTCACCGCCACTCCCAATGACGACGGCGCGACAGCGGCCATGACGACGAACTGTGGACAACTCCCGACCCCGAACTTGGTGATCGGCGCCGCCACCCTGACGACCGCCAGCCACGGCACACTGCGCGAGGTGCCCAGAGTGGTCGGTGGCAAGCCGACCCGCACCGGAGGCGCGCAGCGCCGAGGAGCGGAAGCGGCGCGGCAGCACTGCCTGAAGTGACCACCTGCGGACGGCCACGCTCGTATGGACTGCGGCAGGTTGACGGCGAAGCAGCCACGATGCCGAGGAAGCCAGCCGAACCGTCGGCACCGTCAATGACGCCTTCATCGTCACCTTCAGCGGCGGTCAACACCAAACTGGGGCTCACAGATAATCATCATCAACGCGTCTCGAACGATCATGCCGGGTCCTTGCGTGACCCGGTACAAATCGGGTACAGACCACGTCACCCAACGCTGGCCAATGGCGACCAACATCACCCAACGTTTCCGCAGGCCACCAGCCGTCCCGACGGTCGAAGCCCTGGCCGGCGTTGTCCCAGCGGCGCTACATCACCAAGCGCCGCGCTGCCCAGCCAAAACGTGCCCTCGCCGGGCGGGCAGGTCTCCGGGATGGCCAGCCACGAGAGCTACTGCGGCAGGGCTGGATAGGCAGGGTGTGGCATCCCCTCGACCTCCCGGAGGGCTACCACACGCCAGCCCGGGGGCAGAGCCGCACGGGCACGCTCCGATTCCGTCGAGGGCTGCCCCCGGACTGGCGTGTGGTCGGGCGGTGCCAGGTCGACGGGATGCCACACGGCTCCCAGCGTGCAAGATCCTCGGTGATCACGCTGAGTTGATGATCGTTTGGACACTTTTCGGTCACTAAATGTATCCAGGAAACCCAAAACGACCACAGACGACGAGTGTTCGCAGCCGTGAAAGCCGCAGATAATCGATGCTGTCCGCGAACAACCACTATCATGGTCCCGAGAATCAGCGGGTTCGGGGTTCGAGTCCCTGGCGGCGCACTACCTCTCACCAGCGGTAATGGACCGAAGAAGATCAATTTTTGGGATCTTTGTCCATCGGATTGTCCATTATCGCGCTGTACGCTGCCGTTATGGCACGCAGGAAGCAGCTTCCGAAGGACCTGATCGGTATCCGCCAGCGGGGCTCGACCTACCAAGGTTCGGGTCTCTGCCGGGCTCGACCCGGTGACCGGGCGGCAGCTCGTGCTCAGCGGTTCGGCCGACACCGAGGACACCGCGATCGTGATCCGCGATCGGCTGCGCCAGCAGATGCGGGACAACACCGCAGCCAGGACGAACGTCACCCTGAGCTACCTGCTCGATGAGTGGCTGTCCGAGCATCAGGCCGAGGAGACGACCCGCGACAGTTACCGGCTGCTGATCAACAGCTTCATCGGCCCGGCGCTCGGCCCTACTCCCCTGGCTCAGCTGTGCCGACGGGGTCCGCGCCCGTTCGAGCAGCTCTATACGGAGTTGCGGGTGTGCCGCCGTCGCTGCCACGGCCGCGTCTTCGTCGAGCACCGCACGCCCCGGCCTAATGGGGGTTGACCTCTAGCTCAGCGCTGCCAGCGGTTTGCCTCCGACGTTTTGTCCCGCTCTCGCACCGCTTGGCAGCCTGGAACAGGTTTTTCTGAAGAACTGGTGTTTCGATCGACGCGGAATTTGTCCGTCTGCCCGGCGACACTTCGGCGGTCGTCGAATCGACGCGGCCGTAGCATGTAGTCATGGTCAGTGCACCCGCTCAGCAGCCTTCCCGCGCCAGTGGAGACGCCGATATTGCTGCAGTCGGGGCGTTGGTGGCCGATCCGACCCGCGCGCGGATTCTGCTCGCGCTCGACGACGGAAGAGCACTGCCTGCCACCCGCCTGGCCGCTGAAGCGGGCGTGAGCGCGGCCACGACTAGCAATCATCTCCGTAAGCTCGTCGACGCGGGTCTGCTGGTTGTCGAAGCCCACGGCCGCTACCGCTACTACCGGCTGGCTGGTCCCGACGTCGGGCGTCTCATTGAGGCCTTGCAGCAACTTGCTCCGGTCGCCCCGGTCCGATCACTGCGCGAGGGCACCCGCGCGCAGGCCTTGCGCCGCGCCCGCACCTGCTATGACCATCTCGCAGGGCAACTCGGGGTAGCGCTGATGGCAGCCATGCTCCGGCGAGGGTATGTGACTGGCGCGGACGGTGCCTTTCGCCCCGAAACCGCGTCCCGCGACAAGCGTATCGGCCATGGACACGACATCGACTACCAGCTCAGCCCCGAGGGGCAAGCGTTCGTGACCGAGTTTGGTGTCCAGCTTCCACCCCGGCGCCCGGTAGTGCGCTACTGCGTCGACTGGTCTGAGCAGCGGCATCACCTCGCCGGCGGTCTGGGGTGGGGGCTGCTGCAGCGACTACTTGACCTGGACTGGATCAGGCGCATTCCCGCTGCTCGCACGGCGCGGATCACCGATGCCGGACACGCCGGCCTGAACACCACCTTTGGCATCCCGCCTATCCAGTAACTTGCCGCGTAACACCCAGCGACCGGTGGCGGCCCGATATGTGGAAAGGTCCTGAATCATGGTCACAGAATGTGTCCTTGACACACTTCCTGAATGGGAGGCCTTCGCTCACGCCGTGCGGACACGCCGGCCAGATGCCGGTACCTGGTGCGAGGCGTGGACCACCCGAGACATCGTGATCCATCAGACTGGCAACGCTGAAGAACTCGCCCGAGTGCTGGCGGCGCACATGGCCGGCGAGCCAGTGGAAACACGCGGTTTTGATCGAGAGAAGCCCTACCGCGAACTCACCGATCCCGAGCTGTGGACAGCATTTATCACCCGGTGTGAGCAACTCGCCGAAATCACCAATAGCGCTGCCCGTGACCTGTCTGCGGATGAAGTAATTATGTGGACCGGCCGACCGGTGACACCGCGCTTTTTCGCCGAGCACATGCGCGAGGAGCTCGTCTTACATCGCTGGGATCTCACCGGGGATGACACCACCGCCATGCAGGCGCTCAGCGAACCATGGATGACCCAGCACAGCGTCCACGACGTCGGCAACGCGCTGCTCGACCTCGGCGCCACCAGTCTCGACCTCGGCACCGAGGATCGGTTTCAGGGCCGGCTGCGCGCTCCCGGGACAGACGACGTCGTTGTCACCGCGACCCCGAAGGGAAACAGCATCGAATTCGCCCCACCGGAAGGGCCAGCAACCATCGAAAGTGACTCCGCCGTGCGCACCCTGTTCCTCTGGGGCCGCCGACCCGCCGATTTCACTCGCTGGCACAGCCAGGCCGGACCCGACGCGCTACGGAAAGTTCGCACCCTGCTCGGTGGATACTGAGCCGCTTGATCCGTCCCATTCTTGCTCGGGTCGGGGCGTCGGATAACGGGCATAGGAGCGGCAAAGTCTTTAGCAGACGACACGGATACAGCCGTGGTTGCTGCGGCACGCCCAACGTATACCCGATAAAGTGTCAGCTGAATACCATCAGGCGCTCTGCTCGTCCAGAGCGTCGCCAGTCGCGTGACGGAACTCTCGGACCCGAGAACCGCGTCGATCCTCGACCCCTCGACTCGACCGAGACTGCGCCCAGTGGTAATGAGATAACTGGTAGCGCTAACGGCCGCGCGGCACGAATTGCTGCACATCGATGGTTTTTCGCTGCAAACTACGGGGAGGCTGAAGTGGCATATCTGTGACAGTCATGCCCCGACCGGGGGTGGACATCATTTTGATCAAGTCAACTGGTATGCCAGGCCGGCGGCGGCAATGACAGCGAACAGGTTAGAAACAAAGCATGCTGCGGGAGCCAGATTTGCGCGGGTCGAATGACGGTTACCGGCATCGAGCCTGGTGGGTTTCCACTCAGTGCCCCGGCAAAGTCGCGGTCGTAGGAGCTGAAGATCGGGATTTGGTTACAGCTTGGGCGTGTGATGGTGTGTCAGCAGTGGGGATGCAACGAAGCTCCGCTAGGACGGGTGATCCACCAGGATCCTCCGAGTCTGGAAGCTTCGTTGCGCGCGCAGTTTGTCATGGCCAGCTCGTTTTTGTCTGCCAAGCAGGGTGCTGAGGACTCGTTCGGGTCGCCGCTGATGACGCCCGGGGACGCGGCTGAGGGCGAGTGCCGGGACCTGCTGGAGGCGTTGGCGAAGGTGGTCGATCCGCGCACGCCCCAGGGGGATCGGCCACAGTCTGGTGTCGGTGCTGGCGTGGGCCGCGGCCGCGGTGGTCGCTGGGACCCGGTCCTCCGTCGCGGCCGGTCAGTGGGCTGCGCACGCCCCCGCCCGCGTGCTGGGGGCCCTCGGGGTCCGGGTGGATTCGCGGAGCGGGGTGTTCGTGGTGCCGTGCGAGTCGACCATCCCCCGGGTGATCGCCGACTGCGACGGCGATCCGTCGATGCACGCCCTCGGTGCCTGGCTGTATTCCCGGCTGCCCGCCGTGAACCACCCCGGGTTTGCGACATGGGGAGCAGTTGCGTGCCGTTGACTCACTCGAAGATCAGCTTCAAGCTGATCCTGTGTGACGCCGCGCAGGCAGACAGTGCAAGCGGCAAGCTTCACATGCTCGGCGCAGGCTGGACGGTTACCAGCAGTCCAACCGCACCGCACGCCGTGGCATTGATGATCCAAGTGCCATGGGATCGCGCTAATCAAGAGCTTCCTGTGCGAGTAGAGCTTCTCACTCAGGATGGCCAAGCACTTACCATCCCAGGACCGACAGGGCCGCAACCGATCATTAGTGAGATCAAGCTAGAAGTAGGTCGCCCGCCTGGCATCGCGCCGGGCAGCACGCTCAACACGGCGTTCGCAGTTAACGTGGCGGCTTTGCCACTGTCGCCCGGCTGATACGAGTGGCGGGCAACCGTGGACGGTGACACGCAGAGCGAGTCCTTCCAAGTGGTGGAGAACCAGCCAGTTAGGTTATAGCGATACCCGTGGTTGCCAGCCTCCTAATTCTGGAGATGCAGGAGGAACGCTGAAGTGAAGGCCGACGAGAGTAAAGAAGATCGACCACGGGAGAAGCGAGAGCTGGGAGCTTACCCGTATTTCTCGCCGTGCATTGTGGGCCTTGTAACCGAAGATAGTGCAGGAACTCAAAGTAGCAGTCGTCAATACGCACACCGGAGCCCCACATCCACTGTTCGCGATTTCCCCACTTAGCGTGGGCAGGGTTCAGTGGCGGCCCCGTAATCTTAGGCGAATCCTATGTACTAGGAGTTGTCACGTCTTTCCTCCTTCTCAATGAAGCTGCAGCTGAACTCGGATTTCACGCAACGTTAACAGTAGAGCCTATTTGGAACTTACTCTTTGAGCATCGCATATTTCCGGCAAGTAATGGCAAAATAATGTACGAGATGCGGCTTGCGTACGGCTTCGAGGACATCGATTTCCCGCCCATCTACGTTCACGCTAACCAACCGACAACCGGTCACGTGTAAGTTCTGCCGAGAGAAGAACTTGAAGGGAGCTGTTGCAGCCGGGTTGGTTCCTTGTCGGGTCACGCAGGGTAGTAGTGACGACTTTGTTTCACGATCCGATCGGGGCCGACAGCTTTGCCTGGTCAGTCCTGGGGCGGGTCCCAGTGGGTGGGCACCTTCCGCATCGTGCCGTCGCAGAAGCATGGTTCGGTATTCACCGTCCGCGACCTCGAATGGGAGACGGGTAATGCCAATGAGGGTGGCGGGGAAACCGGCTGGGGATTCTGGGCAGGTGCGACTGGCACAGGCTGGTGGACTGCCGGGACGGGTTGCCGTTGCACCGCCACCCGGTGATAGCCGGCGGGGTAGGTTACGGGCTCCCGAGACACGGGCAGGGAGCGTGGGGGCGGGGCAGCCAGGCTGGCTTGAGGGGCCGGGACATCCGGGGCGGGCTGAGAGGCAGCGATGTCCGGATGCACTGCGCTGGGCGCAGGGTCAGGCAGCGGTGCAGACGCGGTGGTGAACACTCTGGTGGTTACACCCACCAATACCAGGACCAGCGCGGCGCTTGCCACCAGGGAAACTACGGCGTTACGGAGACTGAACACAACCCCTCCCCAAGCCTCGCTCACGGACGTACCTCTGCGTTAACGTGCGAAGACCCCGGTCTGTTATCCGCCATCGGCGAATTCCCAGTTAAGACTCAGGCCGACTGTGTAGCGGCGGCCGGAAAAACCCAGGGAGGTGGCCATGACTGAGCTCAACGACTTCCGATGGGACGTCGAGGTCGCCGACATCAGCGGGGACCTCGCCTGCACCGTGGGCTATGGACGCTTCACCGCGTCTATCGATGGCGCTCCGCCCGCGCCGATCACCCTCCGCGTCACCCACGTCTACCGCCGCGAGAACAGCGACTGGAAGATCGTCCACCGCCACGGCGATTTCGCACCTGTCGATGAGAGCCCCCCGGCCGAAGCATCGACGACGTAGGCGCTCGCGCAAGACCCGTCCCGGGGGGACTGTCGACAGCTCACCAGCGTGAGGCGGACGAGCTGGCCTGTAAGCCGGATTCTGCACGCACGGATCGCCCGCCTGGGGCGGTGGTTGCCGCACCTCTTCTGAGCTGCGCATACACCGTTTGGCAGCGTTGGCAGCCGTTGGCCGTCTGCGGACATCTTGCGGACAATCTGCGGACAGACGGAGATCAACTATGCCGTCCATGGTGGGCGCCGATCGGATCTCTCGCAGACATCCGATCCGATCGTCCACGAAGGAGCCGACCTATGAGAACCGAACCAATCACCCACGAACACGTCCGCGCGCTGGCCGCTGCGGTCTGTGACGGTGAGCTGACACCCGAGCAGCGGGAGCATGTCGCGGGTCTGCTGCACACCCTCGCCACGGCGGTCGGGTTGGCGCGGCGAGACCGCGACCCGGATAACGACAGCGCGGCGCTGGGCTACCTGATGGCCACCGGGGCGGTCGGTCTCCAGCGCTTACGCCGAGTTGGCCGCGACGGTCTGTCGTAATGGCGAGGGGCACGCCGCGTAGACTGTCCGGGTACACCTTCGCCGAGCTACACCGCCCCAGGGCGACGGTCCTGGGGCATCGGCGAGGGGGCCTACCTCGGCGGGGAGGGGTGCTTGGTGGACCGTGAGGACGCGCAGACGATCGGGCTGGCGATCTGGCGTGTCCGCGATGATCGAGGCAAGTCACTGCGGGTGGTCGCCGGGTTGGCCGGGATGAGCAAGGACACTCTCCAGCGGATCGAGACCGGTGAGCGTTCCCCGACCCTCGCGGAGCTCGCCGCGCTGGCCAACGCGCTCCAGACCTCTGTGTCGGAGCTGACCAGGCTTCCCGTGCCCGCACCGGCCAACGGGCATACTGACAGCACGATAGAGGTGGTTGGTCTTGCATTAATGGCGGTCGACCAGAATCTGCCTGACGGGCAGGTGCTCCCGGTGCAGGTGCTGCGGGCGAGGGTCACGGCGATGGTCGACGCGCTGTGCCGGTGCGAGCGGGAACGGGAGGTCGGCGCCGCGCTTCCCGGTCTGATCCGGGATCTGCACACCAGTATCGCCGCTGGCCGGGACGTGGCTGAGCTGCTTGGGTTGTCGGTGTTGCTGCACACCCAGGTCACCGTCCCGTGGTTGAGCCTCTCGGCTGCAGCGGTGGATCTGCGTTGGCAGGCCGTCATGCTGGCCCGGCAAGCCGCCCACGAACACGGCACCATGACTTCGATAGGTCTGGTCGCTGCCGCCGGTGCGAGGGTGGCTCTCGCGAAGGGG
>JAFAPC010000014.1 GCA_019247305.1 Pseudonocardiales bacterium | reverse complement strand
GCAGCAGCATGCGGTGGTTTGGAACCTCCCCCTGCAGAGCGGTCCCGGAGGGCCCACCTCCATCACCAGCACAGCACCACACACGAAGACTCAGACCTTCACATCCGAACCTCCCTGCATGCTCGTGGCACACCACAAACAGCGATCTTCCCGGGTGGGAGGCGCCAAGTAGGGCAGCCGTGCCGCGCCCCGTGGCTGGCCAGACGTGGGACAACGTGACGCACACGCCGACGTTTCGCCAGATCTGGTTGAGCTAGCCGCCCGGTGTCCTCGCGTGCTCTCCGGGCAGGGCGAAGCGGCCGTCGCAGGTCTGCTCCACCAGGCCGTCGAGAAGCAGCGAGCCCAGACACCGGTCGCGCTGGAGGGCGTCTAGCCAGACCAGATCCAGCCGGGCTCGGGGTACTGGGTCTGCCGCTGTCCGCAGGACGTCAAGCAGCAACCCGCGCACCTGGCGGTCGGTGCCCGTAAAGCGCTGCGACGGGCGCCCGGGGCCGGACGGGGCAGGCCGGCCCGCCCGTATCCACGCGCAGTCCTGCGCCACCGGGCACTCAGCACAGCGCGGCCGGCGCGCCGTGCACACCACGGCACCAAGCTCCATCAGGGCGGCGCAGAAGCGGGCGGGCCGCAGCGGTGGCAGCAGGCCAGCCACATCGGACAGATCACGGGAGACCGACGGGGGTCCGGAGTCGGCCCTGCCGTGCACCGCACGAGCCACCACCCGGCGGACGTTGGTGTCCACCACCGGCACCCGGTAGCCGTACCCAAAGGCCGCGACCGCGCGGGCGGTATAGGCACCGACCCCCGGCAGGGTGAGCAGCACGTCCACCTCAGTGGGGACGACGTCATCGTGCCGTGCGGCGATGGTGGTGGCGGCCGCGTGCAGCCGTAGCGCCCGCCGTGGGTAGCCCAGCTTTCCCCAGGCGCGCAGCACGGTGCCGGGGGTCTCGGCAGCCAGGCTTGAGGGCGTGGGCCAGCGGGTCAGCCACTCGGTCCACACGCCGCAGACGCGAGGCACCGGGGTTTGTTGCAGCATGACTTCGCTGACGAGAACACCCCACGGTGTGGTGCCCGGCGCACGCCAGGGCAGCTGCCGCGCGTGGGCGTCGAACCAGGCGATCAGGCGGGTCGGGTTCACCATGAAGCCGGCACAACCTCAACCTCGGCGAGATCGCCGGTGTCGACGTCCACGACAAAACCCCGCACCGCGGTGGTACCCGTCAGGAAGGGGCTGCGCCGCACCCGTTCCATCGACTGCCGCACGCCGGACTCGGTGTCCCGGAAGGTCTCCACCGCCCAGGTGGGTCGCAGGCCGATGGCTTCCTCAAGCTCGGACCAGAACTCCTCGTCGGTGAACGTCGCCATGCCGCATTTGGTGTGGTGTATCAGCATCACCTCGGTGGTGCCCAGCTTTCGCTGGCTGACCGCCAAGGAGCGGATCACGTCGTCGGTGACGACGCCACCCGCGTTGCGGATCACATGCGCCTCGCCAGGCTGCAGCCCGAGCAGCTGGGCCGGGTCGATCCGGGCGTCCATGCAGACCACCACCGCGATGCGCAGACTGGGTTGCCCCACCAGGGGACCTGGGCCGCTGCTCGGGCGCGCGGTGTTGCGGTCCACCAGGTCCTGTATCGCCGTCATGGGGCTCCCTTGGTTGGATTGTCGGCTCCGCCGACGGCCACCGGGGTGATCCTAGCTGCCCCGGCACGTCGGGCGGAGTGAGCGTGGTCCTCGGACCCTCGATCGCCCCGCTGCGCCCGCTGAATGCGGTCATGGCGTTGTGATCGGGATGACTTTGGGTTGTGATGAACCGGATGAGTACCTACGCTGTGCAGCGGGGCTTGGCGCGGTACCGGGTAACCCGCCGATCTGTCGGTGGGTTACCGCTCAGTGCTGCGTCGAGACGAGGTGGTAGGTGTGCTGGTCATCGGTTCCCGCGGCCGTCTCCGCGCGATCACGATGAAGGGGCTGTGGAGGCGATGACCGCCCCAGTACCGCGCCGGGCTGACGATTTCGTGCACCCGGCGCTGTTCTACCGTGGCACCGCGGAGTACCTCAAAGCCACGGTGCCGTTCATCCGCGAGGGACTGGCCGTGGGCGAACCCGTAGCGCTGGCCGTGCCGGGCCCGAACCTGCGGCTCATCCTCACCGAACTGGGCACGGATGCCGAGCGGGTCCGGCTGCTCGATATGACCCGCGCTGGCCGCAACACCGGGCGCATCATCCCCAATGTGCTGTGCGCGTTCGCCGATGCGCACCCGTCCCGGCGGGTGCGCATCATCGCCGAACACCTGTGGAGTGGACGCAGCGCCCAGGAGTACCCGGCCTGCGCCCAACACGAGGCTTTGGTCAACATTGCGCTCGCCGGTCGACCGGTGAGCCTGCTGTGCCCGTATGACGCCAACCGAGTGGGCGCAGCGACCCTCGCCGAAGCCGAGGCGAGTCATCTGCGACTGATCGATAGCAGCGGTGAGCGGGCCAGCACCGGCTTCGCGCCCGAACTCCTCGTCGCCGAGGACACCCGATCCTGGTCCTCGGCGGTCGGTCCTCGTTTCACCTTTGACGCCACTAAGGCCGCACTCGCCGCTCAGTTCGCCTGCGACCACGCCACCCGGCTGGGTTTGGGCGGCGATCACGCAGAGCTCAAGCTCATCGTCGGTGAGCTGGTGGCCCGCAGCCCTGTTCCCGGCGCAGCGACCGGCACGCTGCGCCTCTGGGCCGAGCGCGGCTATCTGGTGTGCGACGTCCGCTACGCCGGAGGCGGCACTGACCCGCTCACCAACCGCTCGCTAGCTGAGCCCAGGCGAGGTGAGGGCCGTGGTCTGTTGCTCATCCACCACCTCTCCGACCTGGTCCAGCAGCGCACCGGCCCACAGGGAACCACCATCAGGGTGTATCTGAGGTTCCCGTCTGCCGATGAGGGGCCGTCGAACGGGCCCGGCGCACCCCCCGGCGCACTCCCCGGCGCACCCTCTGCCGCGCCAGCGCGTCCCCGACCCGCGCCGCCCAGCGGCCCGACGCCGTTGCCGTGGCAGACCTACGAAGCCCTGCGGGCCGCGGAGCGCTTCGGCCGGTATCTCCCGCCGGAGGCCACCGCCGACGCTTCGCGACTCACCACGGCGAGCAGCGACGCGCGCCCCGTCGAACCGGTGCTTGAGGCCTTGACTGCGGTGGAGGCGCTCGCCCGGGTGGTGGACCGGTGGCGGGCCAGGCTGGTGCGGTTAGCCCGAGCGCGGGGTGCACCATGGACCGACATTGGCCAGTCGCTCGGGGTGAGCAAGCAGGCCGCGCACGAACGCTACGGGCGCGCACACAGCCGGCCAACCAGCGACCCGGGGCGTCCCGGCCACAGCCCGCCACCTGGTCAGGACGCGTGAGGCTAGGGGTTGCGGATCAGTGTCTTGAACCGGGGACCCAACCACGGCTTGCGGCCCCAGGCCAGCAGCTTGCCGCGGGCGATCGCCGACCACGGACTCTGGCGGTTCCAGAACACCATGAGCATCGCGACCGGCTCAGCCGAGATATGGCAGTCCACCCTGCGCGGGCGCGGATCGTCGATGTGGAGCGCGCCATCCTGGAAAACGAAATGGAAACGATCCCCACCCCGAATCCGTAGGTCGTAGGTGGCTCGCAGGTCCGCTCCCTGCGCAGCGTCCACCATCGCTCGTGGATCGAGGGCTTGCACCACCGGCATAATGAACCGGCCCAACACCATGGCCGCCTGCGCCGGCTCGATTCGCCACGGACGCCCAGCAGCATGCGCGATGTCACCACCGTGCATGATCGTCTCGTTCAGCAGGTGGTAGGTCAAGGTCGCCTGCGCGACGGTAACCCCTTGCACCAGCCAGGGACGTGGCGCGGTGGGATCTGCTCCCACGCAGTCGCGGAAGTATTCCTGTGCCCGGGCCTCGATACGGTCGGCCAGGACGCTCGGATTCCGCTCGGGGTCGGAGGTCACCCCGAGCATGGTCGTCTCGCCTAGCTCCCACATGTCCCTGATCAGCGAGTCACCCGCGACGCCAGCGAGGCTGGGCAGCACCTCGTAGGCCCGGGAAAGGTCGCGTCTGGCCAGCCCGGGCACGACGATCCAGGCCTGCGAAAGGTGCATGGCGACCTCACCAAGGTTCCACTCCCCCACCGCGTGCGACCCTGGATCCTCAATGGACCGCAGCAGAACCGTCACCCGCCTCACCACCTCGCGAAGCGCATCCTGACCTTGCTGCCAGCTGGCCTGCGTTGCGCTTGCGGCCATGTCAGACCCCTTTACTTATCGCTCAGGTCGGACATCGGAGACCATAGCAATAAGTCTGGGCAATCCGCACCCGATGAATAACGGATCCGCTGGCCTAGGCTATCCGGGCTAATCCGTGGTCTTGGCTCGGTGGCGTCCGCCGGTGGAGACCGAAGCACGCGCACAGGCTCGGAGGGCGCCAGCCAGATCGTGATGGATGTCCATAACCTCACCCAGCGCAGTCATGTCTGGCCGAGTCATGACTGTCGAGCGCGGACCAACCACGACCGCGAGATGACCGTCAATATCGCAGGAACCGAGCGCCGCGATAACCACGGATATCCCGATTGAGCCGAGCAGAGTGAGCGCGGACAGATCGATCACGACGTGCGGCCGGCCGTTGCGAACCGCTTCGCTGAGCTCACCGGCCAGGACTGACGCGTTGACGAGGCCCAGGCGGCCGGCTACCCGACACACCGTCGTGTCCGGTTGCGGACAACTCACCGTGACAATAACCATGGGCGCATCAAGCGCGGGTTCGTCAGGCGGCAGTGCGGGTGTGATGGCGTCAAGCCGGTCAGGCGCTACTGCTGTCATCGGTCAGCTCCTCCCCCGGTACTACCGTCGAGATCCGACCGTACACGCTCAGCAACGAACGTCAAGCAATGTCAAGCAAGCCTGACAATCGAGCTATCCGTGGACCCGACCGTCCCTGATGACCTTTTCGTGGAGGTAACCTGGCAACTGGCCCGGCGTCACAGTGTCCGATGTCACGGTGTCCGATGTCACGGTGTCCGATGTCACGGTGGAGGGGGGCGAAGAAGGGAAGCTGAGCCTGCCCCGAAATGGACACCAGCATGGCTGGGGACCAGCTCCTGGGCAGCGGCCGGTTGCGTGAGCAGGATGGTGATCACCACGGCGAACCCGGCCGACAGCAGTGCCCGCCACGATCGACTCGACCCGAATACGGTCATTTCCCGCTCCTTCCGACTCCGGTGAGCGAGATCATATAATAACAAGGTTTCGGGAATGTCCAGCGATTACTCTGAGTGGGGCCGGCAAGCGGGGTAGCCGGGCGGGGCTTGAGGGTGATCGACCTGACGGTGGCCCCGCTCTCACCAGGACCCACAGCCATGATCGACAGAGCGCCGCCGCCCACCGCACCGGAGGACTCCACTCCTCGCGCGCGAGCGGAGTCCTCCGGCACGATAGGGGTGATTGTTCTGTTCGTCCGCGTGGAGGTAGGGCGGTGCAAGAACCGATTGTCCAGTTTCTCACCGCGTCGATCTCCACCATCGGCGCGCTCGTCAGCGTGTGGTACGCCCGCCGAGCGGCCCGCGGCGAGCGCTTGGCCGCCGCCGAGGAGCTGGCCAAACTTTTCCGCGAGCCGCTGCTGCAGGCGGCATTCAACTTGCAGAGCCGCATCTACAACATCATCGAGCAAAATTTCTTCGAGCGCTTCCTCACCGAGAGGAACACCAAAGAAGAGCGCGAGTACGCCACGCTCAACACGATGTACCTGTTTGCGCAGTACTTCTGCTGGTTAGAAATCACACGCAGCCACTCCCAGTTCCTCGACCCGCGCAACAACCAGACAAATCGTGACATTGAGAACATTGCGGAAAAAGTCCGTGACGCGTTCGCTGACAGCAGTACTCTTCAGGACTCCACGTTCCGGTTGTTCCGGGGTGAGCAGCGCGCGCTCGGCGAGGTGATGCTCACCCGCATCGCCGACCCGCAGCCAGGCGGGCCACGGTGGGAGTGCCTGGGCTATGCAGCTTTCGTCCAGGCGTTGGAGCGCGAGCAGGTGGCGAGGTGGTTCCGGCGCCTGGAGGAGGACATCGCGGTGACGGCTCACGATCGCCGAGGCGACGCTCGACTGCGACGGATCCAGCGGGGGCTGATGGACGTCGTGGACGTCCTCGACCCCAACAGCCTCCGCGTGCCCGCTCACCTGCGGCAACGCGTCAGTGAATCCGGTTCGTAAAGTCTTTCGGGTGACGCTACTACAGCGTGTGGTATTTCGTTGAACCCTTGAGACATCCTATCAATGCTGGCCCTGGATGCCGGGTCAACAGAGGGTGGAATCATGATAGATGACCTGAGTGACGCGTACGGGCGGATCGCGGAGCTTTTACGGAGCGGGAAGATCATCCCGCTACTCGGCGCCGGCGCCAACCTGTGCGGCCGGCCACTGGGCGCCCGCCACGAGAAGGGTCGCTACTTACCCAGCGGTAAGGAGTTGGCCGAGGTCCTCGCGGCGCCCGTGGGGTACCCGCAGGACGACGTCCTCGACTTGGCTCGGGTGTCCCAGTACGTGGCGGCGCAGCTAGGCGAGGGGTCGCTCTATGACCAACTGCACGACGTCTTCGACGCCGACTACCCGCCGACCTCGCTGCATTACTTTCTCGCCCGGTGGGCCGGCCACGCCCGAGCGGCAGCGGCAGCACGCAACGCAGCGGAAGTGCGCATGGGAACGGGCGCCGGATGCATGCTCATTGCAACGGTCAACTACGACAACCTGCTCGAGCAGGCGTTCCAGAAAGAGGATGAGCCCTACGACCTCATCACCTATATCAACGACGTTGACACGGATCGAGGATTATTCTGGCACACCCCATTCGACGGTCATCCCGTAGTGATCCGAGAACCGAATAACTCGGACCTCTCGCTCGACCAGCGGACCATCATCGCGAAGATCCACGGGGCAGTGGAGGCGGACAGCTTCGTGATCACCGAGGATGACTACGTCGACTACATCACCCGCGCGGATATCGCACGCTTGTTTCCCGTCCACCTCGTGACGAAGATCATGAAGAGCCACTTCCTGTTTTTCGGCTACAGCCTGCGCGACTGGAACTTCCGGGTCATGTTATACCGGATGTGGCAGAAGCAGCGGAGGAAAAGGCGGAAGTTCTGGGTGGTCGAGGCTAACCCGAGAGAGGTCGACCGCGTCACATGGGACGAGCGGGGAGTGAATATCCTGCCTGTCTCCATCGAGGACTTCCTCGACGGCATGGAGGGGTACTTCCCATGACCGGCGCCCCGCAGCCGGCACCACTCCCGCCGCCCACGGTGGACCGAGCCGTACCCGAGTGCCCGTATGTCGGGCTCGTGCCCTTCGAGGAGTCTGACGCACCGTACTTCTTCGGTCGCCAGCGCGAGCGTGACCTCATCATCGCGAACCTCACCACCTTCCGACTGACGCTGCTCTACGCCGCGAGTGGGGTCGGCAAGAGCTCGGTCCTGCAGGCGGGTGTGCTACCGCAGCTCCAGCAGCTCGCCGACCAGCAGATCACCGGGGCCGCCTGCTGTCCTTGCAGTAGACGATCCTCGTCTTATCGGGATGAAGCTCCAACCCGATGTCGGCGAGCCGACACCCGATCGCCTCCCGCACTTCGCGGGCTTGACGTTCGGTCACACAATGGACCACCGCATCGTCTGCGAAGC
>JAFAPC010000088.1 GCA_019247305.1 Pseudonocardiales bacterium | reverse complement strand
CAGGTCCTCGGCCAGCTCACGAGCGGCGTACGGGCCGGGCGGATACCGCCGCATCGCCTCCTTCACCACCCGTTCGAGGTAGTCGAGGCACCGCAGCTCGGGGTACGTCGGCGCCGGCCGATCGCCGAGCACGCGATCCAGCTCGTCCCGGACCCGCCGGGCGATCTCGGGATGCCCGGCCAGCAGGTGCAGCGCCCAGGACACCGCCACGCCGGATGTATGGTAGCCGGCCATCACCACAACCAGCGCGGTATCCCTGATCCGGGCCGGAACCCAGTCCGAATCGGCCAGCATGCTCACCAGGTCGGCCTGCGGCCGGTCCGGTCCCGCCCGCCGGGCGTCCAGGATCCGGGTGATGGTCTGACGAAGATGTGCCAGCGCCTCGGCGGCCCTCGCCTGGCGCTCCTGCTCGGCAACCGCCGACGGTACTCCGTACTGCCGCCCGAGAGACTCGGCGAGCAGGGCTTGGAACGCCGTGCTGATCCGGCGTGCCGCGGCACGCGATCCCAGTTCACTGCCCAACGCGAACTCACAGATCAGCCGCAGCGACAACTCGCTGAGGTCCTCTTGGAGCGCCACCTCCCCCGCGGCGGCCGCCCAGCGATCGGCCACCTCCAGGGTGATCCGCGTAAACGCGTCGAAATGCGCCTCGTGGGCGCGGTGGTTACCCAGCGCGGAAAGCAGCAGCCGCCGCCACGGCACGTGTTCCCGCTCAGGGATCGTCTGGAGGTTTCCCGCCTCGAACAGCGGGGAGAGGAACTCGAACAGCTCCTCAGGGCGCCGGTTGATCCGCGAGGTGACCGCAAGCAGCTCCGGGTCCGCGACGGACACCACCCGGGTATCCGCCAGTTCGAAACGCGCGACCGGACCGTACCGTTCGTGCAGGTCCAGCTGAAACGTGTGCAGCCCGCCCGCAGCCACGATGTCGGCCAGGTTGCCCTTCGGCGGTGTCGGCAGCGGGCCGGGAATTTCCCACCAGGATGAGGCCACACCCCCATGCTCGGCCACCGCAGCGCCGGTGACAACCGATCGGCGGGGCAGAATCCGCTGGACATCAGTCCTGGTACGGCGACGTGTCGAGTACGTTGCGGTCGCCGCAACGGGACATCACCGCAGACTGCCGGCGGCCACGAGAGACTGCCCGAGAGCGGCCAGTTAGGGGTGCAGCCAAGATACGGACAGAAGCCGCCACCAGCGGTCTTAAATAGGAATTTCCGCTGTTCGGGTTGGTATGGCCTCTCTGTGTTCGGCTTCGACCGCAGCCTTCACCACCAGAGCCGACACCCCATCTGAACAGTAGAAACTCACTCCAGGATCAACTGCTGGCGGCTTCTGTCCATATCTCGAGTAGCGCCCTAGAAGCCCTTCACGCACGCCGCCGTGGCCAGCGTGCTCTGCCCGTAGGGACGTTTGCCTTCCCGCCAGGGCGAGCCCAACGGTGCGGACACCTTCGCTCCGAGGGCGCCCATGTAGCGCTGCAGGTCGCGCAGCGTGATGGTCTCCAGGGCCAGACACTCCCGCTCCAACCACCGCAAGTGATCAATCAGCAGGTAGGCCCACCGGTAGTTTCCAACGAGAAATCATCGATCTGCGCCGTTTGCTTTGGTCAGACGCTTCGACCATGATCCTTGAGGGTGGACACACGAAGATCGTCAACAGAGCTGTGACCTGCGTGAACGTAGATATTCGTTGAAAATTCGGCGCTTGCTACCGGGAGGCTAACACGCGGGCACCACAAAATCAGCAACCTCAGCCCGAAACTGCCCACACTCAACCCATAACCACTACCCTCAACCCCACCAACCAACGGTGTTGCGTGGACTCCCTGAACCCAAGAGGCCACGCAAAACAGCACGGCGCGTGTTGGCCTAGCGCAGCGCGGGGCCAAAATAACACCCTGAGTCTCGGCGGCACGCGTCAGGCGTAGCGCAAAGCCGTTTCCGCAGGTCAACAGCAATGCCACAAGGTGCGGCCTGGCTGCGGTCTGATGTCTCGTCCGGCAACGCGCTGCTGGTCAGTAGAGGTGGACTTCCTTATGATCTACTCCCATCCCGTCGCCTCCGACCTGCCCCGATGCTCAAAACAGCCTCTGAGCAGGTAAAACGGCTTTGCGCACCGCCCTGGCGCAGGGTGGAAGCGGGGCATCCCGTCGTATCGGCGAGTTTGCCTCGGAGCAGGTCAAGGCAGGATTCCAGGTCGAGCACCCGACGCGCGCATCAACTCACAGTAGCCCCAGCGTGACAAAGACATCGTCACTGGTGACAAAGACACATCGTTACTGGTGACAAAGACATCGCCGCGTCTCCTCACGGGGCAGTGGCGGCTTGAGATACTTGGAGTATGGGGGTTCGGCGACGGCGCCTCTGGTCATGGGCCGGGCTGTTGTTGCTTGTTGCGGTCATGGCTGTGGTCGTGGCCTACATTGTTTATGCTCACGATCCGGGGTCGGCCAGCACGCT
>JAFAPC010000201.1 GCA_019247305.1 Pseudonocardiales bacterium | reverse complement strand
CTGTTGGTCTGCGGGCGGGGAGTGGACGTGCTGGAGTTGCCCCGCCGGATCAAGCCGCTGTCGGTGTTCCGAGCCGGGGACCTGGTGCTGCCGATCGCGGTGAGTGGGCCGCCGCTGCGGTGGCAGGTGCTGGTGGCCACGGGCTCGGGCGTGCTGCTGCCCGAGCTGGCTGTGGCCTCGGTGCGCCTGCGGGGGGCCGGGGCGTGGGTGGCGTTGCCGCCTACGCCGGTGGCTGAGCTGTTTACGGCGCGGTGGGTTGCGTTAGGCACGGCGAGCACTCCGCTCGTGGACGCCGACGCGGTCCAGCAGGTGCTTCGCACGGCGCTGGTGAGCTCCGGGCTCGCCATGAGGCCGGACGATGACGACTAACGTCTGGCGCTGCTGCCGGCGCTGGTAGTGGCCCCGCGCTGCGGGCTCTGCTGTGGGGACCCTGAGCCCCGCTACCTGCGGCGCGGTGACCGGACCGACCACGGTGCCCTTCCCGGGCTCGGTTCGCGTCTGATGAGGGAAAAACCAGCAGGCCCCACTCCGCTTGCCCCCGGGCGGTGGGGCCTGCTGGGCGCGCATCACCACCACGCCCGATGCCCAACACGTACGCTCACCTGTGGTCGGCGCGGACAACCGACGTGCAGACGGTGCCCTGCGCTGGGCGTGGTGGCCTGCGACCGGTGGTGGTCACGGCAGTTCCCGGGCGGCCGCTGTTGGCCCTCGCTGGGGCACGTGGACGGCACGACCATCCTGGCAGGGCAGCGGGGGACCCTGCAATTGCCAGAGGGGTGTGCTGAGGGGGCAAGCTCCAGTCCGGGTGATTCTGTCGATGGCCGGTGTTGTTGTGCTGGTCTTGCTCGCGGTCGCGAGGGGAATGGGATACTGCTTATCATGTCCCAGCCTCGGCGGGTGTTTGTGAGTCATACGTCGGAGTTGGCGCGGTTTCCGGTGGCGCGGTCGTTTGTGGCGGCGGCGGAGCGGGCGGTGTCTCGGGCCGGGGACGCCATTGTCGAGATGGCGTATTTCGGGCCGAGGGAGGAGCAGCCGGCGCGGGTGTGCCGGGATGCTGTGTTGGCTGCGGATGTGTATGTGGCGGTGGTGGGGTTTCGCTACGGCTCGCCGGTGGCTGATTGCCCGGAGCTGTCCTATACCGAATTGGAGTTCCAGACAGCCAGCGAGGCGGGGTTACCCCGTCTGGTGGTGCTGCTGGGTGAGGAGGCTGAGGGCCCGAGGGATCTGTTTGTTGATCTGCGCTATGGCGCTCGGCAGGAGGCGTTCCGGGCCCGGCTGAGCGAGAGTGGGGTGACCACGGCGACGGTCACGACTCCGGAGGGGCTCAGCGAGGTGCTGTTTCAGGGATTGCGGAATCTGCCGCGCTCCCGGGGGGAGGATACACGGGCGGCGCGGGTGTGGAACGTGCCCGCCCGCAGCTCGGTGTTCACTGGGCGGGATGAGCTTCTCACCGCGTTGCATACCGCGTTGGAGAAGGGGCGTTCGAGGGCGGTGGTGCAGGCCCTGTACGGGATGGGGGGGATCGGGAAGACCGCGCTGGCCATCGAGTATGCCCACCGCTACGGGGCCGAGTACGAGGTGGTGTGGTGGGTTCCGGCGGAGCAACCAGCGCTGGTCTCGGATCGGCTGGCCGAGCTGGCCCATGCCCTGGGTGTGGCGGCTGTCACTGACCCTGTGACGGTGGCGGTGGCGCGGTTGCTGGGGGCGTTGCGGGAACGGGACCGGTGGCTGCTGATTTTTGATAACGCTGAGGATCCCGCGGCGTTGGCCCCTTATTTGCCGGGGGGTGGTGGACAGGTGGTGATTACCTCTCGGAACCCCGGCTGGGACGAGCTGGCCAGCCCGGTGGGGGTGGATGTGTTCGATCGGGGTGAGTCGATCGCGCTGCTGCGTCACCGGGCCCGGCGGTTGACCGAGGGTGAGGCGGGGCGGATCGCGGCGGCGCTGGGGGATCTGCCGCTGGCGCTGGCCCAGGCCGGGGCGTACCTGGCCGATACCGCCATCGGTGTGCAGGACTACCTCACCTTACTGGCTGAGCGGACCACGGAGTTGCTGGCCCAAGGGGGGTCTGCCACGTATCCGGTGTCGCTGGCCGCCAGTGTCCAGGTCTCTGTGGACCGGCTGGCCGCCGAGTCCTCGGCTGCGCTTGAGCTGCTGAGCTTGGCCGCCTACCTGGCACCGGAGCCGATCCCGTGGACCCTGTTCACCACCCACTCCGCCCAGTTGCCCGACTCCCTCGGGACCGTGGCCGGGGATCCGTTGGCGTTCGCCATGGTGATCCGGCTGTTACGCCAGCATGGGCTGGCCCGCGTCGAGTCGGCGACCCTGATGCTGCATCGGCTGCTCGCCGCGATCGTGCGCGCTCAGCGCCACCAGCAACCCGACCTGCCCATCCTGCCCATCCTGCCCATCCTGTCCATCCTGTCCATCCTGTCCATCCTGGCGGTTCGGCTGCTGCGTGCCGCAGCCCCGCCCGACGATCCGTGGCTCAACCCGCCGGTTTGGCCGGTGTGGCGCCAGCTCCTGCCGCATGTCCTGGTCGCCACCGACCCTCACCGCACCCTTACCGGGGTCGAGGAGGACGTGGCCTGGCTGCTCGACCGCGCCGCTGCGTATCTGCAAATCCGGGGGGAGCTCGCCGCAGCCCGATCGCTGCTCGAACGTGCCCAGGACCTGAGCCGCTCCTTGCTGGGCGAGGACCACCCCGACACCCTGCAAACGGCCAGCAATCTCTCCTTCAACTTGTGGGAGTTGGGGCAGTATGAGCGGGCTCGCGAGCTCAGCCAGGACACTCTGGCCCGCATGCGCCGGGTCCTGGGTGAGGACCACCCCGACACCCTGCGCGTGGCCTCCATCCTCGCTGCTGTCCTGTGGGAGTTGGGGCAGTATGAGCGGGCTCGCGAGCTCGGTGAGGACATCCTGGCCCGTTGCCGCCGGGTCTTGGGTGAGGACCACCCCGACACCCTGCGCGCGGCCTACGTCCTTGCCGACATCCTGTGGGAGGTGGGGCAGTATGAGCGGGCTCGCGAGTTCGGTGAGGACATCCTGGCCCGTTGCTGCCGGGTCTTGGGCGGAGACCACCCTCACACCCTGCGCGCGGCCTTCATCCTTGCCGACATCCTGCGGGAGGTGGGGCAGTATGAGCGGGCTCGCGAGCTCGGTGAGGACACTCTGGCTCGCATGCGCCGGGTCTTGGGCGGAGACCACCCCCACACCCTGCGCGCGGCTCACAGCCTCGCCGCTGTGCTGGCAAATTTGGGTGAGGACGACCAGGCCCGTCGGCGGGAAGAGTAAATCAGGTGTCGGTGTGGGAGATACCCAGCTATCGGGCATTCCCCCGCTCGTGCGCGACGCCTCCGTCATTCGTCGGCGCGCGGGGGGAGATGATGATCGGTGCGTCATCGGACGCGGAGCCACCCCGGCATGGTCGGGCGTGGCGGCTGCGGACGCTTGTCCTGGTGACAGGCATTGCTGGTTTTCCTCACCCGTGTGAGGCTCACCCTGCCCACCCCCGTGGGGCCCAGGTCAAGCCGGTGTCGCGCTCACCCCTGGAGACCGCCCCCACTCTCCACGTCGATGGAATCACCCGAACAGAGATATTTCAGGTTCTATGGTTGACTCATGTAGATTTTTCCTCAAGGGTGGAAGATGTCAGCTAATCTTGGACGGGCCCACGAACCCCTGGTAGAGAGCCGGTAGCCACCTCGATCCGTCCATGATTGGATTAGCCGTCGGGAGGAAACTAACACATGGCCAGACGCCAAAATAGTTGACGATAATTTTCATTGGTCGTTCGGTCCATCAGTCATCCCGCTATCCCAGAAAGGGTAACCATGGAAAATGACTCGACACCGACACGGACGAGCGAATCAACGGTACCACCGCCGGGTCCCCTCGTTGAGGTTATCCAGCGTATGCAGAAGATCAGAGATGGTCTTGACCCCCACGATGGCGTCGCCTGTTTCAACAGCATGAGGCTTATTCAGGGCGGCCCTATCGATCTTGTAAGACACCTGCTGAGCTGCAACGATCAGCCGTCGATCAAGATCGCTGAATAAGCCTCCATGTACCTGCAGCTCACCGAACTGATAGGGCAGAAACTTGTCAAGGGTTTCTTCGAAGACGCTGCTTTCGTCGAAAGGCTGGTCGCCGTCTTCGCCGGCGTGTACTTCCATAGCTTCGAGGCAACCCAGGCCGGCGGGAAGCCTGACCCGTCCTGGAAACCACTCTACGATGCCCGTTCCAACCGTGTTGTATGGCCCATCCAGTTCGCGTTCGCGGGCATGAACGCTCATATCAACCACGACCTCCCTCTTGCGGTCATCGCCACCTGTAAAGAATTCGGGAAAACCCCGGACACCACCCCAGTTCACGCGGACTACCAACGGATCAACGATCTAATCGCCGAGATTGAATCCGAAGTACGGAAGTCGTTCGAGACGAAACTACTACACCTCGCGACGAACGACGCCGAGACGCTTAAACACATCGTTGGAAGCTGGGGAATCGCAACTGCCAGAGACCTAGCATGGAACAACGCAGAAATGCTGTGGGCACAGCTCGCTACGCCTTTTCTCTACGACAAATCAGTTGCCACGCTAGCACAGACAGTCGGCCTGACAGGCCACATGCTGGTCACCCCCGTGGTCCCGCCGCCACCAGATTGAGCTCAATTGTCGGGCGCCGATGGGATTCCAGGTCCATCCGGCGCAAAACCAACGCGAGAGGCACATCAGACCTGGTCAACGGCTTACGCTCAGGCCCGGCGGGGTTGGGTTTCCAGGGGTTGCCGGTGAGTGGTTGGAATTGCGTAACGCGGCGGTGAGTGCGACCCGCTGGGGTTGGCCGGTGGTGCCGGCTGCTGCCTGAGTTGGCTGTGGCTTCGGTGTGGCTGCGTGGAACAGGAGCGTGGGTGGCGTTGCCCCCCACGCCGGTGGCGTACCTGTTCACCGCGCGGTGGATCGCGTTAGGCACGGCGAGCACCCCGCTCGTGGACGCTGACGAAGTCTAGCAGGTGCTTCGCACGGCGCTGCTGAACTCCCGGCGTGTCAGCGGGCCAGACGATGACGACTAACGCCCGGCACCGCTGCCGGCGCTGGTAGTGCCCCGCGCTGTGGGCTCTGCTGCGGGGACCATCAGCCCTGCTACCTGCGGCGCGGTGACCGGACCGAGCATCGTGTCCTTACCCGGGCTCGGTCCGCGTCTGATGGGAAAAACCAGCAGGCCCCACCCGCTTGCCCCCGGGCGGTGGGGCCTTCTGGACACGCATCACCACCAGGCCCGGCACCCAACACGTACGCTCACCTGTGGTCGGGCGCGGATGACCGACGTGCAGACGGTGCCGCGCGCAGTCGAGCACCGGCTGGTGGAGCCGGGGGAGAAGGAGCGATGTGTCCGCCTCTGAACATGCGCGAGCACTTGCACTGACTGCGGCGAACGCGGCGGCAGGCAAGAAAGCGCACAACGTCACCCTGCTCGACGTGTCCGACCAGTTGGTGATCACAGATTGTTTCGTCATTGCCTCGGCGCCCAACGAGCGCCAAGTCCAGGCTATTGTGGACGCCGTCGAGGAGAAAATGGCGGCCGCGGGAAGCAAGCCGGTTCGCCGCGAGGGCGCCCGTGAGGGGCGCTGGGTGCTGCTGGATTTCGTCGACGTTGTCGTGCACGTGCAGCATGCCGAGGAGCGTTCCTTCTACGGTCTGGAGCGACTGTGGAAGGACTGTCCGACGATCCCGTTCGAAGCTGATCCCCTTCAGGTGGACGAATCGGGGTGACTCTGCAGCGGCTCGTGCTCTGGCGGCATGGCGAGAGCGACTACAACGCGGCGCAGCGGATGCAAGGCCAGCTTGACTCGCAGTTGACCGCAAGCGGCCTCGGCCAGGCCCGCCGGGCGGCCCGTTTGCTCGCTGAGCTGAAGCCGGACGTACTCATGGCCTCTGACCTGTCCCGCGCCGGGGACACCGCAGCCGTGCTTGCCGCCGAGACCGGGATGCCGCTGTGGATCGACAAGCGGCTTCGGGAAACCCATCTCGGGACGTGGCAGGGCCTGACCCATGCTGAGGTGGAGGTGCTGTGGCCGGGTGGTATCCAGACCTGGCGGGGGGATCCAGAATGGGCCCCGCCCGGTGGCGAGACCAGGGTGCAAGTGGCCGGACGGGCTGCGGACGTGGTCGCCGAGCTCGATGCGGCCGGCCACAGTAGCGCAGTGCTGTGCACCCACGGCGGGCTGATCGCTGGTCTGACGCCACTGCTGCTCGGTTTGCCGGTATCAGGCTGGCCGGTGTTCGCCGGGATCAGTAACTGCCACTGGACGATGCTGGTCCGCCATGGTTACGGCTGGCGGCTGCTGTCCTACAACACGGCCGCTCCCATTTGAGCGGCAGGTATCCCCAGGCGATCCTAGACAAATCCCCGGACACCCACCGTGGCGCAGGGACGGATCACGTCGAGTTATCCACATCCACCCCTGTTGTCCACAGCTGGGACGCGGGCCATCGAGGTGAGCGGGACATCCGTCCTAGCGTCGCCTCGTGGCCCTGCTTCCCAACTTCCCCTTCCTCGGCACCGGTGGACCGCAGCATGTCCGCACTCGGCTGGTGGCCTTGGGCGCTGCGCCCAGTCCGCCACCGGATCCTGGTGATCCAGACGTTGCACATATCGCGGCCCTCGATGCCCTGCCGAGCGCGCCAGAGCAGACCCGCCTGGATCATGCGGAGGACCTCCCCGCCCCATCGCGAGGAGGCCGGCTGGTCCAACGCTGGGTGCCCGGAGCGCTGCGGGACGCTCGGTGGGAACCCGGCCGGCCCGGAGCCCTGGTTCTGTCCTTGATTGCCGCCCTAGCTGCGGTGGTGGCAGCGGTCGGGGTGTGGTGGGAGCATCCGGTGTCGGAAAGCGCCCCGGTCCTGCCGCTGGTGACCGGCGCCGCGGCGAGGTCTCCCGCGCCGCCACCACCACCCGGAGCAGCTCATGAGGTCGTGGTCAGCGTGGTAGGTCGGGTGGCCCGCCCTGGGCTGATCCGGCTACCCGATGGCACCCGGGTCGCTGACGCGCTGGCCGCGGTCGGCGGCGCACTGCCCGGCACCGACTTGACGGGCCTCAACATCGCCCGGCGGCTGTCCGACGGTGAGCAACTCCTGGTCGGTGTGGCGCCCCCGCCAGAGCAGCCAACCGGCAGTATGGCCTCAGGTACCTCCGGCCCGCCCCGGGTGGTGGATCTCAACGCGGCCACCCTTGACCAACTTGACGGGCTACCCGGGGTCGGCACGGTGACCGCCCAGCGGATTCTCAATTGGCGCGCCGCCCACGGACGCTTCACGTCGGTGGATCAGCTCCGCAACATAAGCGGCATCGGGCAGGCGCGGTTAGCTCAGCTTAAGGGTCTGGTGCGGGTATGACCGCCGACGGCGCGCCGCAGCATGACCTGCGCTTGGTGCCCGCCGCTCTCGCGGGCTGGGCCGTGGTGCTCTCCGGGCTGTACCTGGGGTCCCTGGTCGCTGCTGCGCTGGGCGTGGGGGGCCTGATAGTCGCTGGGGCGGCTGCGCTGCGCGGCCGTTCGGCCGTGGTTCTTGCGGCGGGCGGGGTGGCCGCCGCGCTGGCACTCGTGGTCGGCGCGCAAGTCTGGCAGGTTGAGCATCATCCGGTGCGGGTGGCTGCCGAGCACGGTTCGGTGGCCACCGTCGTCGTGCACTTGCGCGATGACCCGCGAGTCGTCGCTTCCCCCGGCTACGGCGGCCAGCAACCGCACCCACAACGGGTGGTGGTACACGCGGAACTTGAGGCCGCGGACGTGGCGGGGCGCCAGTGGCGGACCGGCGGTCGGGTCGTTCTCTTGGCACCGGCGCAGGGCTGGGTTGGGTTGCTGCCCGGCCAGCGAGTGCGGGCCACCGGGCTGCTTGCCGCATCCGAGCGATCCGACCTGACGGTGGCCCTGCTGCGGGTGCGGGGTGGACTGGAGGTGCTGTCAGCGCCAAGTGCAGTCCAACGGGTTGCTGAGCGGCTTCGGTCCGGGCTGCGGCAGGCAGCTGGGGTCCTCGATCCGGAACCGGCCGGACTTCTTCCGGCGCTGGTCGTGGGGGACACCTCGGCGATGGTGCCTACCGTCGATGCGGAGTTCCGTGTCGCCGGGCTCACTCACCTCATCGCGGTGTCTGGGGAGAATGTGGCGATCTTGTGCGGGACCGTCCTAGGGCTGGCTCGGCTCGCCCGGCTGGGACCACGGAGCGCGGTGCTGGTGGCTGGGCTGGTCCTGGTCGGGTTCGTGGTGTTGTGTCGCCCATCGCCGAGTGTGTTGCGCGCTGCGGTGATGGGTGCCGTCATGCTGCTGGCCCTGATGCTCGGCCGCCGCCGCTCGGCACTTCCCGCGCTGTGCGCTGCGGTCCTGGTGTTGTTGCTGGTCGATCCGTCGCTCGGCGGTGACCCAGGGTTCACGCTATCGGTGCTGGCCACCGGTGCGCTGGTGCTCCTCGCCCCAAGCTGGGTGGCGGCGTTGTGCCGCCACGGGTGGCCGCTGGGAATTGCTGAGGCCCTCGCGGTGCCCGCCGCCGCCCATGTGGTCACTGCGCCGGTGGTGGCGGGCTTGTCCGGCCAGGTGAGCCTGGTGGCGGTACTGACTAACCTGCTGGCCGCCCCAGCGGTGGCGCCGGCGACAATCCTTGGTGTCCTCGCTGCGGTACTCGCGACAGTGCATCTCGGTGCCGCCGTTGTCGTCGTGCATCTCGCCGGACCGGCTGTGGCCTGGCTCGTGGGTGTCGGTCATCGGGGCGCTGCGGTCCCCGGCGGTGTGGTGCAGTGGCCGGGAGGGGTCTTCGGTGCGTTGCTGCTGGCGGTGATCGTCGTGGCGGTGCTGCTCGCGATGCGAGCTCACCGGCTACGGGTTCTCGCCGCGGCCGGGTTAGTCGGTGCCCTGCTTGTGCTCGTGCCGACCAGGTTTATGCCGCTGGGCTGGCCAGCGGCCGGGTGGGTGATGGTGGCCTGTGACGTCGGCCAGGGCGACGCGGTGGTGCTGGCCACCGCCGAGCCCGGTCGGGCGGTGCTCGTCGACACCGGTCCTGACCCGGCAGGAGTGTCGGTCTGCCTGGACCGCCTTGGCGTCCGGCGGCTCGCTTTGGTCGTGCTCAGCCACCTGCATGCCGACCACATCGGCGGGCTGGTCGGCGCCCTGCGGGGACGGGCCGTCGGTGCCGTCGCGCTCGGCCCTGGCCGAAGCCCCCCGTGGGCATTCGCCCAGGTCCTTCGGACTGCAGCGCTGACCCGCGTGCCGGTGGTCGCGTTGTCCGCGGGAGCGCACCTGTCCTGGCCCGGTTTGGTGCTCGACGTGCTGGCTCCGCTGCGGGATCCACCGCCAGTCGGGGACCACCAGGCCGAGGTCGATGGCACTGCGGTGAACAACACCTCGGTGGTGCTCAGGGCGAGCACTCCCGCCGGTCGAATGCTGCTCACCGGAGACGTGGAGCTCGATGCTCAGGCGGACCTGCTGCATGCCGGGACCGATCTGCAGGCTGATGTACTCAAGGTTCCGCACCACGGCTCGCGCTATAGCGCCGAAGAGTTCCTAGCTGCGGTGCGTCCGCGAGTGGCGATCGTCAGTGTCGGAGCGCACAACAGTTACGGCCAACCCAGTCAGCACGTGCTCGACCTGCTCACCGGGGCAGGAGCTCGGGTGATGCGCACGGACCTGAAGGGAGATATTGCGGTGGTGGGTCCCAAGCTCCAGGTGGTGGCGCACGGGGCCATGGCGCGAGCGCCCTGACGAAACGATTCGGGGGATATACCTGAGATCTGCCAACGATGCAGCTAGATCAGCTTCCGAGGGCCTCGCGGACGGCTTTGGTGTTCGGCGGCACGGTGGCCCGTGGTCCCAGTTGGTCTTCCACAGCATCCAAGGTCTTGAGCCCGTCGCCGGTGATGAGCAGGACGGTTTCCGCGTCAGGGTCCAACCGGTCATCCTCGATAAGCTTCTTCGCGCAGGCCACCGTGACCCCCCCGGCGGTCTCAGCGAAGATCCCTTCGGTGCGGGCCAGGAGCCGGATGCCCTCGACCACCTCCGTGTCGGTGACGTCGTCAATCGCGCCGCCCGTGCGGCGGACAGCATCCAACGCGTAGGAGCCGTCGGCGGGCGCACCGATGGCCAGCGAGCGAGCAATGGTATTTGGTCGGACCGGCACGATCACGTCGCGACCGGCCTTGAAGGCTGCGGATACCGGTGAACAGCCGGTGGCCTGGGCACCGAACACCCGGTAGGGCGAGGGCGCCACCAAGCCCAGTTCGCTCAGTTCACGAAAACCCTTGTCGACCTTGGTCAACTGTGAGCCCGACGCGATGGGTACCACAACCTGGTCGGGCAGCCGCCACCCGAGCTGCTCAGCGACCTCGTACCCCAGCGTCTTGGAACCCTCCGCGTAATAGGGCCGGACGTTGACGTTGACGAATGCCCAGTCCTCGTGTTCTGCGGCGAGCTCGGTGGCTAGCCGGTTGACGTCGTCGTAGTCGCCGTCCACCGCGATCAGCGCACCATCGTAGACCGCCGTGGTGAGCACTTTGGCTCGTTCTAACGAGGAGGGGATGAGCACCACCGACTCCCAGCCGGCGCGGGCGGCTGCAGCGGCCACCGCGTTCGCGAGGTTGCCGGTCGAGGGGCAGGCAAGGACGCGAAAACCGAGCTGTCGAGCGGCGGCCAGCGCGACCGCCACCACTCGGTCTTTGAAGGAGTGTGTCGGATTGCCGGTGTCGTCTTTGACCCACAGCCGGCGGACCCCTAGCGCCTTGGCGAGTCGGTCCGCGCGGACCAGCCGGGTCAGGCCGGGCTGAGTGTTCGGGTGTTCGTTGATGTCTTTCGGCACGGGCAGCAGCTTGCGATAGCGCCAGATCGACGGCGGCCCCGATTCGATGTCCGCACGGGTGATGGACCCGAAGTCGTAGCTGACCTCTAGCGGCCCGAAGCACTCGGCGCAGGCAAACTCCGCGGCCAGTGGTGTGCTGGCTCCGCATTCCCGACACACCAGCTGGCGCGCTGGTCCCAGGTCCAGGTCAGCGGTGGTGTTGGTGGTGATCGTGCTGGTGTTGATCGTGCCAGTCATCGCGAGGTCAACTCCTCATCTCTCCCGTATGCCGGGTCGGAATTGGCACCGTGATCGCAGCGACCTCGCGGTATGCAGGCATGCGCGTCAGCTAGCGTCGGTTGCCGGGGCTTCGTCGGGCCGATCCCTCTGCCCCTCTGGATGAGCTGTATTCGGTTGTGCTCTTCACCGTACGTCAACCAGTACCGACTACCCAACCGAGTCCCCCAGGCGAGAGCACGCGGCCGCCTCGTTGCCCAGGGCGAGGATGGGTGGGCAAGGATGGGTGGTGTGAACTCCGTGACGGGTAGGTCCGCACCGCTGCACCTGATCCTCGGCGAGGAGGAACTGCTAGTGGAGCGGGCCATGCAGGCTGTCGTGGCTGCGGCGCGGCGCGCCGACCCGCAGATCGACGTGCGCCGCATGCGCACCATCGATCTACTTCCCGGCGAGCTTGACGAACTGGTCAGCCCGTCGCTGTTCGCCCCGGGGCGGGTGGTGGTCCTGAGTGCCGCCCACGAAGCGGGCAAAGACATCGCCGAGGTGATCCTGGACCACGCGCACAACCCGCCCGAGGGCATTGTCCTCGTCATCGTGCACGCGGGAGGTGCGCGGGGGAAGGCGCTCCTCGACGCGCTACGCGCAGCCGGTGCCGCGGTCACGGAATGCCCCCGGATCACTCGCGTTGAGGATCGGGCCGCTTTTGTGCGCGCGGAGGTCCATCGGTCCGGGGGGCGGATCAGCGCCGGTGCTATCACCGCTTTGCTTGATGCGGTCGGTTCCGACCTGCGTGAACTTGCCTCGGCCGCAGCCCAGTTGAGCATTGACAGCGGTGGGGAGGTTGACGAGGCTGCGGTACGCCGCTATCACCGGGGCCGCGCTGAGGTCACCGGATTTTCGGTCGCGGAGAAGGCGATGACCGGGGACCGCGCCGGTGCGCTGGAGATGCTGCGCTGGGCGATGCAGTTGGGTGTGCCGCACGTTCTGGTCGCCGACGCGCTAGCCGACGCCGTGCGGACGGTTGCCCGGGTGAGTGCCTCGGGTCGCGCTGACCCGTACCGGCTTGCCAGCACGCTGGGCATGCCAGCGTGGAAGGTCAAGAAGGCGATGGCGCAAGCCCGTGGCTGGGAGCCTGACGGGCTAGCCCACGCGCTCCAGCTGGTTGCGGAACTCAACGCCGATGTCAAGGGAGTGGCTGCAGATGCTGAGTACGCCCTGGAACGCGCGGTGCTCGCGCTGTGTGCCGCCCGCCGCCGCTGAGCGCCGTCAAGTTCACCGCCGCGCAGCGGCGTTACAGGTGGTTGGCCCGCTGCGCCATCGCCGCCTTGCGGTTCGCCGCTTGGTTGCGGTGGATGACGCCTTTGCTCACGGCTTTGTCCAGTGCCCGGCTGGCAGCCCTCAGCTCGCTCAGCGCCAGCTCCTTCTCGCCGCCGTCCGCAGCCTCACGGAACCGGCGGACGGCGGTCTTCAGCGACGACTTGATGGACTTGTTGCGCAGTCGCGCCTTCTCGTTGGTCCGGATCCGCTTCAGCTGCGACTTGATGTTGGCCACGCGTTTACCTTCGATCTCGCCTTCCGCAGGGGGTGCCGTCGTTCAGCACGGTGGACGATCGTAACAGCCGGTAGGACCGCCCCGGGAGTAAACCCCGGATGACAGCGGGTAGGACAGGGGGATGGAGGTACTGAGCAGCCGCGTCCTGGTGCACCCGCGGGATCGTGAGCGGTCGACAGCGTTCTACCGGGACGTGCTGGGGCTCGCGGTCCACCGCGAGTTCCCTGGCGGTACCGTCTTTGTCCTCGGGGGCGGCTTTCTGGAAGTGTCGGGGGACTCTGCGGTGGACCCGAGCCCCGCGACCGCGGTGTGGTTGCAGGTCCGCGACCTGGCGGCGACGGCGGCTGAACTCGTTCAGCGGGGGGTGCGGGTGCTCCGGGAGCCGCGTCGGGAACCGTGGGGACTCGACGAAATGTGGATCGCCGATCCGGACGGCCTACGGTTGGTGATCGTCGAAGTGCCCGCTGATCATCCATTGAGAAGCGATCAGCGGTCCAGCAAGCCCGGGAAGACCCGGTCTACCACCGCATCGGCGTAACTGGCGGTCAGCGGCTGGTGGCTAAACAGTAAACCGTGAGGGTTATTCACGCAGTAAATAATCGCTTCTCTCCCGGCGCGCCTCCATTGCGGACGGCTCGTTTCTCGAAAGAATTGGGTCACCATACTCAATCCTCAGAAACGAGCCGCCTAGCATGTATCATACAACAGGCTTCACGAAAGACCAAGTAGTCGAACTGTGCGCGCAGGTGCAC
>JAFAPC010000112.1 GCA_019247305.1 Pseudonocardiales bacterium | reverse complement strand
CGCGCCTACCCCGGTCTGTTCGCCCACTGGAAAGCCGGCGCCTACCCCATCGGCTGGGCGACGGGAGCCGTGTGACGCGAGAGCGTCACGCACGGTTCAACGAGCGCCGGGGGGCGCAACTCCCCCCGGCGACTCACCTGCCAAAACCGACAAAATGTGTCGGTTTTGGCACACAAACAGTGATCATCGCTTTCCGAGTCCAGCTCAGCCACTCTGCTGGGCGGTCCGAGGCGAGGCCTCGCTAGGCACTGGGTGCGGCGTCGCTGGTGGCGCTGCTTGGCGTCTGGGTCGCCATCCGTATAGCGTCACTCATCTGCTTGAGGGCGAAATCCGGACCAGGGACCTCCTGGAGCTCGAAGATGACCTCGTTGGGTTCGATGGTTTCGACATCTTGCCCCACTCGATCTTGTCCCACTTGTGCTCCTTCCGCTCTCGTCCGTGAGATTCTAGCGTAGTGAGACCGTCACTTAACCTGAATCACTCCGGTTCGGGCGCAGCTGCTCGTGACAGGATAGATCAGAGATTGTTTGTGCCGTCGGATGTTCGGCTACGCCTCGGGCGTTGGGGTGTCGGCGATGCTGTGCTGATCGAACGACTCGCGACGCGGCAGCGGTGGACCGCCAGCTGTGCTGTCGCTGCGATCCTGGTGACCTTTAGCGGCGGGCGAACCCGTCGCCGAGGTGCAGAGTCTGCGTCGGAGGCGCTCGGCATCAGCCAAGACGCGGTATTGCGGCAGATTGACATGCTAGCGGAGGTCGGTCTGCTAGCGCCTGCGGCAAGCGATCCTGATCCATTGGCGGATCAATGGCGAAGACACGGATGGATCGCAGCCTATGATCATCATCTGGCAACCTGGAATTTTCCTTTGGTCGACTACTCTGCTGACGGGTGGAAAATGGATCAAGCCCGTATGGGGAGCTACCGTGATAGGGAACCGGATCCCGGGCCTCTGACGCACGACTATTGTGCCGGACTATCGACATCATTCGACCTTGCCGAGGCGGTGGGGGTTGATTTGGCGGTACCGCTGACGAGGGTGCTTCATAGCACCGAGGCGAGTAGTTGTCTTGATTTAAAGAGGTTATGTGTTCTGCTTGCAAAGACGTTCTGTTTCACCGGCATGTGGGTGGAGGGAAAGGCTCGGCGAACCAGCCCGAGTGGTGGAGCGCGACATCCAGCTGAAGGTTATGTGATCACTCATGGGGTTAGTGGAATATCTGATGGTATTTGGCATGTTGACGCTGCCAGATGCCGACTGGTACGCGTACCTGGCACAGTAAGCCCGAACTGGACCAAGAGGTGTCTCGAAGGTCTGTACTTGGCTCCGTTCACGCCGCAGGCTTTGGTCATAATTACAGCCGTGTTCACTCGGAACATGTACCGCTACCGAGAACCTCGCACTTTTCGCACAGTATTCATGGACGCGGGTCATCTACTCGGCACCTTTGAAATGGTTGCCAGCGCGCTGGGCGTACAATCTTTTGTCCACCATGCTCTCAATGATATGGAGATAGAGTACATGCTCAAGATTTCACCATGGAAAGAAGGAGTGATCGCTGGCGTGGCCGTCGCTGGCCGGCCATGAGCGGACAGCATGCCTGGCGGCCGCTCACCACAGTGACACCGGGTTGTGATCACTTCGTGGAGGTTGATTCTCCGCTAGCCGGATGGAGGGTACGGCTTCACCGAGACGCGCTGCTCCGACTCTTAGCTGGCAAGCCAATCCCCTCAGTATTACGGGACGGACTCGTGGAACGAGGGCTATTCGACGCCCAAGGCGGTGACGAAGAACCGAGCGATGAGGATCTGGCGCTGTGACAAGAACACGGTTGGGGTCTGTCGTTGCCGATGTATGCGTGGTCAAGGTCGGTCGCATATTACGATTCGGGACCGGACGAGTACGTAAGGAGGTCCGAAGCTCTCGATTCGATGCTCCGTGAACGCTCTTGCCCTATGCCTCCCGAGCCGGATCCTTCCGCGGTCACGTTACCTGATCCCGATGGCTGGAAAGCTCCATCATTGGGGGCTGTCATCGCGAAGCGGCGGAGCGTAGGTGCGTTCAGGTCCAACACGATCGACCAGGAGGTGCTGGCCGCGTTGCTACACCATGGGACTAGCAAGATGCGCGAATGTCGTCGTCTCTCATCCAGTGAAGATCCGCAGAGTTTGCTGATCAGTGTAGGCGTCGCATTCGATGTCTACGTTCTGGTTTATTCGGTCCACGGTCTAGCCCCTGGTGTATACCTGTACGAACTGGAGCCGAGCGCGCTGTCGCTGAAAAGACCTGGAAACCTTCGCGAATCGGTACGTGAAGCTTTCGCCGGACAACCCGATCCGACGAATGCAGCGGCCACCGTCGTGCTGGTAGCCGACTTCGACCGGTACCAGTGGCGATACCGTCATGAGCGAGCACTACGAAATCTGTACCTAGAATCTGGCCGGCTGATGCAGCCGTTGATCCTCGTCGCTACCGCGCTGGGACTGCAAACGTGGATCACTCCTGCTATTCGCGACCAACTGGTCGGAGTATTGCTTGCGCTAGATTCCGAAAATTGGCAGGCGCTCCATACGTTGACCGTAGCTTAGGAGTCGGAATGGAATCCTTCTCTGGCCTCGAAGTCCCGCTTGGCTCGATCGCGTAGCCGGGCCAGACGGGTGATGTCGGCCTCTACCACGGTGGTCAGTTGTGCGGAGATTTGGAGCGACTCGACCATCCGCTTGGCGATGATGCTGCGCATCTGGGACATCTTTGGCCAGACCGCGGTGCGCAACAGCAACGACCCGGACGCGGGGGTGGTCCTGTTTACCTGTGCCGAGATGGACGCCTGGATCAAGGGAGGCAAGGTCGGCGAGTTCGACGACCTCACCTGAGCCGAGACGCGCTGACCCCTCGGGTTATTCGTATCTGAGGGCATGGATGGGGTGTAGCCGGGCGGCGCGGTAGGCGGGGTAGCTGCCGGCGATGAGTCCGATCGCGAGGCTGATCGTGAAGGACACCACCACGGGCAGAGCGCTCACCACGGGAGTGAACCCGACGAAGGCGGGGCCAAGGTGGGACGCGTAGGTTGGCACCATGGCGCCAAGGAGCAGGGATAGCCCGATCCCGACGCCGACGCCGACGAGTCCGCCGAGTCCGCCGAGGACCGTGGACTCGATGAGGAACTGTTCCAGGATGGCGCGCCTGGTGGCGCCGATCGCTTTGCGAATCCCGATCTCGCGGGTCCGCTCGGTGACGGAGACCAGCATGATATTCAGAACGCCGATCGCACCGACGACCAAGGAGACCGCGGCGACGGCGGCGGTGAACACGGTGAGGAGACGAAGGGTCTGGTTGAGCCGGGTGACGCCGGTTGCCAGGGTCTGGACTTCGAAATCGCGGTTTGCGGGGTTTGCGATCCGGTGCCGGGTGTCGAGGATGCTGTCTACCTCGGCCTCGGCGGCGGGCACGGCGGCCACGGAGATGGCTTGTACCGTGGCCTGGTTGACAATGTTGCCGCGACCGAAGACATAGCTACGCGCGGTGCTCAGCGGTATGACTACGGCGTTGTCGCCCGGCAGTCCGATAGGCTTCATCACCCCGATGACCGTGAAGTTCTGGCGGTTGATCTGGACGATGCGCTTGAGGGCGGCAGCGGCATTGCCGCCGAACAGGTTAGCCACTGCGGTGGGCCCCAGGACGACCACTCTGGCGGCGGAACGGACGTGGGCTTGGTTAAAGAATGACCCCACCTGAATGTCGCGGGCGTTCACCCCGAACCAATGGTCGGTGGAGCCGACGACGGTCACCCGTGATTGCAGGGTTGCCTGGGGGATACCGGTCTTGATCAGTGACGGGCCGGTGATCACCGGGGTGACGGCGAGCACGTCGGGTGCCTTCTGCAACGCCTCGACATCGGCATCGATCAGGTTTTTCGGGGGTGCGCTTCCGGGGACGTCCCCGGCCGTGGCCACGATGGTAATCAGATTGGCCAGCGGTTCGATGCGCGCATCGACCGCTTTTTGTACTCCGTCGCCGATGGCGACCAGCAGGATCACCGCAGAGACTCCGATGATGAGGCCGAGCATGGTCAGTGCGGAGCGCATCCGGTGTGCACGCACCCCGCGGAGCGCGATAAGCAACGCCTCTCGTAGCCTCATTCTCTACCCTTCGCTCGATTCTGTAGCGCGCTGCTTTCCATCAGGGGGATTTCCGTCAGGGCTTTTCGCTAACATCTCTACAGTTCCGGCTTAGGTTGGGCTTACTAGGTGTGATACTAAGCGTGGGCCAAAGTCGATGTCAACAACAGCCTAAAATTGACCCTCCGGCAACGAGTGAGAGCTGACTGTATCCGCGTCAACGCCAACAACGGTCTAAAATCGACTCTCCGGCAACGGATGAAAACTGCTCGTGAGAGAAGTGTGCGACGTGGTTAGGATGAGCTCGAGTCGCAACTAACTGACATTTTGGTTGCCCTCAGGTAAACATTCAGCCCTGCTGGGGGCGAGTTCTCTGGTGGGCGCGTCGAGTTAGTTAGAGCCCGAGATCACTCTCGAACGCGGCCTCGGTGAGGCGTTGTTTGATGGTGTTGAGGAATCGTGCGGCGTCGGCACCGTCGACCAGTCGGTGATCGTACGACAGCGCTAGGTACGTGATGGAGCGAACCGCAATGGTGTCACCCTCCTCAGAGGAGAGCACCACTGGTCGCTTGACCACACTGCCAGTGCCGAGGATCCCGACCTGCGGCTGCAGGATGATCGGGGTGTCAAACAGCGCTCCGCGCGAGCCGGTGTTGCTGATGGTGAACGTGCCGCCGCTCATCTCATCCGGAGTGATCTTGTTTGTCCTGGTCCGTTCGGCGAGGTCGGCGATGCGACGGGCTAGGCCAGCGATGTTGAGGTCGCCTGCGTCGTGGATCACCGGCACCAGCAGGCCACGCTCGGTGTCCACGGCGATGCCGAGGTGTTCGGCGCCGTGGTAGGTGATCTCACCTTTGTCGGTATCAATCGAGGCATTCACCTTGGGATGCTGCTTGAGCGCCTCCACGGTGGCTTGGGCGAAGAACGGCAGAAATGACAGCTTGACGCCCTCTCTGGCCTCGAAGTCCCGCTTGGCCCGATCGCGCAGCCGGGCCAGACGAGTGATGTCGGCCTCCACCACGGTGGTCAGTTGGGCGGAGATCTGGAGCGACTCGACCATCCGTTTGGCGATGATGCTCCGCATCCGGGACATCTTTTCGGTCCTGCCGCGCAGTTCGGCGGCTGCCGCCGGTGGCTGAGCCGGACGTGGCGCTGCCGTGGCGGGCCCTGCGGCGGGCGCTGCCGTGGCGGGCGCTGCCGGCTGCGGTGCGGGCGTGGCCGACGGCGGCTGCGGCGCCAGCACGGGCTGCGGCTCGGGTGCGGGCGCTTCGACGACGGCGAGCACGTCCTGCTTGCGGATCCGGCCGCCAACCCCGGTACCCAGGACGCTGGACAGGTCGATGCCGTGCTCGGCCGCGAGCTTGCGCACCAGAGGGGTTACGTACGGTGCGCCGCCGGAGGATTCACCGGATTCACCGGACCCGGATGCCGAGGCGCCCTCGGCGGTCCGCTCCGGCTCGGCGGAGTGTTCGGGCTGGGCGGAGTGTAGGGGCTGCGCAGAGGCTGCTGTTGCGATCTGCTCGGCGCGATCGCCGACCATGGCCAGCGTGGCGCCAACAGCGGCGGTCTCATCTTGCGTGACGACGATCTCCAGCACGGTGCCGGCCACCGGGGACGGGATCTCGGTGTCGACCTTGTCGGTGGATATCTCGACCAGGGGCTCGTCCACCTCAACGGTGTCACCGACCTGCTTGAGCCACCGGGTGACGGTGCCCGCGGTGACGCTCTCACCCAGCGCCGGCATGGTGATGGGTGTCCCGGAGCGCACGTCGGACGGGGTCGCGGGGGCGGCTGAGGGCTGCGGTGGGCTCACCCACCCGGTGCGCTGATCTCCGTTGCGCGGGAACTCGACCTGCGCAGCGACGTCACCGATCACCGCGAGCTCCGCGCCGACCGCAACAGTCTCGTCTTCGGGCACAACGATCCGCTGCAGCACGCCGGCTGCGGGAGAGGGAATCTCGGTGTCGACCTTGTCGGTGGACACCTCGACCAACGGTTCGTCGACTTCGACGGTGTCACCTTCCTGTTTGAGCCAGCGCGTCACCGTTCCCTCGGTGACACTCTCGCCGAGCGCAGGCATCGCCACGGAGTACACCATCTGTTGCTTCGACTCCTCGTCTTCTGGGTCTTCTCGGGGCCTTGTCGGATGACCTGGGGGATAGGCGTCGATCAGCCGTGCGCGTGCAGCGGCTTGCCGGCCAAGGCGAGGTGCGCCTCGCCGAGCGCCTCGTTCTGCGTTGGGTGAGCATGCACCAGCGCAGCGACGTCCTCCGGATAGGCCTCCCAGTTGACGATCAGCTGAGCCTCGCCGACCAGTTCACCAACTCGGTCGCCGACCATGTGCACCCCCAGCACCGGGCCGTTTTTGGCGCGTACCAGTTTGATCGCACCCCGGGTCTGCAAGATCTGGCTGCGGCCGTTGCCCGCCAAATCGTAAATGATCGTCTCGATCTCCCCGTGACGGTCCTTAGCCTGCGCCTCGGTCAGCCCGACCGAGGCCACCTGCGGCTCGCAATAGGTCACCCGCGGGATACCGTCGTCTTGGATCGGGTGCGGGTTGCGCCCGGCAATCTCCTCGGCGAGGAAGATGCCTTGGGCGAACCCGCGGTGCGCGAGCTGCAGCCCGGGCACGACGTCTCCCAAGGCATACACCCCCGGAAGGTTGGTGCGCAGCCGATCGTCGGTGAGCACAAAGCCACGGTCCATCCGCACGCCGGCCTCGGCGTACCCGGCGTCAGCGGTGTTCGGTCCCCGGCCCACGGCCACCAGCAGCACATCGGCCTCGAACTGCTCACCGGACTCCACGCTCACCGTGACCCCGGAGGCAGACTGGCGCGCACCGGTGAACCGCACCCCCGTCTTGAACGTGATCCCGCGTCGGCGGAAGGCTCGCTCCAGCTGCTGGGAGCAGAAGTCGTCCTCGGCGGGCAGCAGCCGGGGCAGCGCCTCGATGACGCTCACCTGGGTGCCAAAGGAGGACCACACGCTGGCGAATTCGACTCCGATGACGCCGCCGCCCAGCACCACCACGCGGTCGGGCAGGTAGTCCAGGTTCAGCGCCTGATCGCTGGTGATGAACCGGCCGCCGATCTCCAGACCGGGCAGGGACTTGGCGTAGGAACCGGTTGCCAGTACGACGGCGCGTCCGGTATAGCGCTGCCCGTCGACGTCGACAGCGTTCGGGGCGACGAACCGTCCGGTGCCCTCGACACAGCGGATCCCCCGGGAGGACACCAATCCCTGCAGGCCTTTGAACATCTTGGCGATGACGCCGTCTTTGTACTTGTTGACGCCGCTCATGTCGATGCCCTCAAGGGCGGTCTTCACCCCGAACTGATGGCCGTTGCGAGCGGCGTCGGCCACCTCAGCAGCCTGCAGCAGGGCCTTGGTCGGGATGCAGCCGCGGTGCAGGCAGGTGCCGCCCAGCTTGTCCTTCTCCACCAGGATGACGGACAAGCCCAGCTGGGCGGCGCGCAGCGCACAGGCGTAACCCCCCGAGCCACCACCGAGGACCACCAAATCGGCGGAGGTATCTGTTGTCACTGGGCCGCTCCTGGAAGCAAACGTCGGTAACGTGGGTTGGCGTCACGGTCATCTTGTCACCACGCCCGACGCGCCGGCGATGTGGGCGAGGTCGCGCGCCGCCGCGGAGCAGGTGCCCTGGCACAGGCGTTGAACTGGCAAGACCGCCAGAAAGCCGGTGGCGGAGGAGGTGCCGAGGTGGGTGTGCTGGATTGGCTCCTGGCCCGGTGCCGGCCAGGGGTGGCCCGCGTCACCTCGGAGGCGGACATCGACTATCTGGCGCAGTGGGCCGCGTCCCGTCGGGGAGTGGAGGCGTTCGTCGAGCCCCGCACCATGGTCACCGAGACCACGATGGTCTTGGTCGCCCACGACGGTGAGTGGACCCGGCGCAGGGTGGGTGGCAGCCACGGCGCCCGGCGGCTGGGCAAGCGGCTGAGGATCCCGGTCTACGACGTCTCTTTGATCGGATATCCGCAACGGATGCGGGACTACACCGCCCGCCAGCGCCTGCTCCGCGAGCGCGGGGAGGGGCCCTAACGCCCAGGGGTCGCTCGGCCCGGGCAGCATCGCCGACCGAGTGGGAGCGGCGCCGGGAGGCCCCCACGATCAGCCCCGTTCGGCGATGTCGAGGAGAACCGCAGCCAGGGTGCGGACCGGTACTCCGGTGCCGCCCTTGGTGGTGTATCCCCAGGGCGAGCCGGTGTTGTAGGCCGGGCCCGCGATGTCCAGATGCGCCCAGGGAATGTCATCGGGAACGAACTCGGACAGGAATACCCCGGCGGCGAGCATGCCACCCCAGCGGTGGCTCGCCACGTTGGCGATGTCGGCGAGTTTGGAGTCCAGATCGGACCGCAGGTGCTCGGGCAGCGGCATGGCCCACCCGTTCTCCCCGACTTGCTGGGAAATCGCGGTGACGCGATCGCGGAACTCGGGGGTGCCCATGATCCCTGGTGTGCGGTTGCCGAGGGCGACGACTTGGGCGCCGGTCAGCGTGGCGGTGTCAATGAGATAGTCGGGAGCGTCTTGGGCCGCGCGGACTAGCGCGTCGGCGAGAATCAGCTGCCCCTCGGCATCGGTGTTGAGTACCTCGACGGTGGTGCCGCCGTACATCGTGAGGACGTCCCCGGGCCGGTACGCGGTGGCCGAGGGCATGTTCTCGGCCATGGGCACGGTGGCGATCACCTCCACCGGCAGCTCCAGCCGGGCGGCGAGCACCGTGGTGACGATGACGGCGGCCGCGCCCGCCATGTCCATGGTCATCTCTTCCATCTTCGCGGCCGGTTTGATCGAGATTCCGCCGGTGTCGAAGGTGATGCCCTTGCCGATTAGGGCTACCTTCTTCGCTTTCGGTGTGGCCGGAGCGTGATGGAGCCGGACCAGCCGCGGCGGGCGCGACGAACCGCCGCCAACGCCGAGGATGCCGCCGTACCCGTCGCGCCGCAGCGCCTGCTCATCGAGTACCTCGGTGCGCAGCCCGGCCGCCTGGGCCATCGTGACGGCGCGATCAGCGAACGAGGCCGGGTAGAGGTCGTTGGGCGGGGTGTTCACCAGGTCGCGGGCGGCCGTGACCGATTCGGCAATGGCGATCGCCCGGGCCAGGTCCTGCTGGGCCCCAGCGTCCTCAGCCGAGGGCACCGACAGCTCCATCTGGCCCAGCGGCGCCTCGCCGTTGTGGGACCGGTAGGCGGTGAACGCATAACTGCCCAGCGCGGTGCCCTCCGCGGCAGCGGCCAGGTCGAGCCGGGACAACGTGGTGATCGCCCGCGAGGTGCCCGAGAGCGCCCGGGAGGCTGCCCCTGCGGCTCGGCGCACCTGCTCGCTGGTGGGCTCGCCCTCCACCGCGCCGAGCCCGGTGGCGACCAGCAGTGGGGCACTGATGGCTCCGCGGGTGGGCACCTTGATTACCTCGTCGGCCTTGCCGCGGGCACCCAGTAAGGCCAACAGGTCGGTGAGCGCCCCGTCGAACGCGGCGTCGATCTCCGCGCTGCCGGGGAGCAGTCGGGGACCGTCGTCGCCGGATGCGGTCCCCACCACGAGGGCATCGACGGTCGCGGTGGTCACCGCGGTCTCGGTGAGGCGCAGCTTCGGGGTAGCCACGGTGATCTCCTTGCTGATCTGGCCTGATGTCGAAATGCTGCGGCGGGGACGGTGACCGGTGCACCGAGTGCTGCCGCTAGAGGTAGCGTTCCACAGCCGTGAGCACCAATCTGCACCGCGGACCCCTGCATACCTCGCACGTCCAGGCCGGCGCCACGCTCGGGCCGTTCGGCGGATGGGAGATGCCGATCTCTTATCCCGGCGGAGGCGTCGTCGCCGAGCACACTGCGGTGCGCGAGGCCGTTGGTGTGTTCGACGTCACCCACCTGGGCAAGATCAGCATCACGGGTCCGGGGGCTGCGGAGTTCGTCAACTCCTGCTTCACCGCCGACCTCGCCAAGATCGGCCCGGGACACGCCCAGTACACCCTGTGTTGTGCGCAGGATGGCGGTGTGGTGGACGATATGATCATCTACTTGGTCGGCCCGGACGAGGTGTTCTGCGTGCCCAATGCCGCCAACGCCGGCGAGGTCGGCCGACGGCTGGCCGCGGCGGCACCGCCGCGGGTGACGGTGACCGATCAGCACGACACATACGCCGTGCTCGCCGTGCAAGGGCCCCGCTCGGCCGAGTTACTCGCCGCGGTGGGGCTAGCCGCCGGCACGGACGTCCTCAGCTACATGGCGTTCGCCGATGTCGAGCATGACGGTGCGCCGCTGCGGGTGGGTCGCACCGGCTACACCGGCGAACGTGGCTACGAACTGTTGCCGCCCTGGGACCACGCGCCCACCCTGTGGGCAGCGCTGCTGGCCGCCGCCGGCCCGCTCGGTGGCCGCGCCTGCGGGCTCGGCGCTCGGGACACCCTGCGGACCGAGATGGGTTACCCCCTGCACGGCCAGGACCTGGGGCCGGACATCACCCCGCTGCAGGGGGGCCTTTCCTGGGCGATCGGGTGGGACAAGCCGGCGTTCTGGGGACGGGAGGCGCTACGCGCCGAGCGCGACCGTGGTCCCTCCCGGCGACTGCGTGGGCTGCTGGCCACCGGGCGCGGGGTTCCGCGGCCGCACATGGCCGTGCGCTCCCCGGCGGGTGCGTCGCTGGGGGAGACCACCTCAGGCACCTTCTCCCCAACGCTGCGCACCGGTATCGCGCTGGCGCTGCTCGACCCCGCCGTGCAACCCGGGGACAGCGTCGAGGTCGACGTCCGCGGCCGGGCCCTGCCCTGCGAGGTCGTCAAACCCCCCTTCGTGCCCTCCCACGTGCGTTAACAGGAGCATGCCCACTGTGATGAGCAGATCTATGGTGACTCGACGGCTCCACGTCTTGCTGGACGAGGACCGCTATACCCGGCTTGAGCGGCTCGCTCGACGTCGAGGCACCTCCATCGCGACCATCGTTTGGGAGGCGATCGACGCAGCATGTCCTGAGGACGAGCCCGATCGATCCGAGGCGGGGCGCCGATTGCTCGACGCCGAGCCGATCCCCGTTGCTGACTGGCCGTCGATCAAGAATGAGATCGGTCACACGTACGAGCCCACAGCCGAGTAATGCCTTTCCTGTTCGACACCTCGATTTTGAGGCGTCTCTCGATTAGCCGGTTAAGAGGGAGTCACCGACCGTGCCTATGGAGGCGAGGAGTCCGGCGGCGCGCAGGCGTTGCCCGAACGCCCAGGATGTGTATTGTGAGCCGTGGTCAGAATGGAGTATGGTTCGCTCGTCGCCAGCTCGCGTGTCGGGCTGGCGACGAATGATAGCCATACCGAGCGCGTCGGTGACAAGTTCAGTGCGCATATGCTCAGCAATAGGCCAGCCGACAATCAGCCGGGAATAAGCGTCCATGACGGCCGCGCACTACACCGTGCCGTCCCAGGTGGGGTGCTCGGTGATATCAGTGACCCATCACCGGTTCGGCTCCTCGACGCTGAACCGGCGCTTGACGAGGTCCGAGCTGGGGTCAGCAGCCGGGTCGCGCAGGGTGCAGCTGTGGCGTCGGCGCCGGTAGAGCCCCTAGATACCCGCGTCACGCATGAGCCCGGGCGACCCGCTTGAGGTTGACCGACACCCCCCAACCCGAGCGTCAGTTCGGCGTGGACTCGCGGTGAACCGTACGTGTCCCGGGAATCGGCGTGAATCCGCTTAATATGCTTCACCAGTAGCTCGTTCTCCTGGTGGCGTAGTGAGGCGGGTCGGGACAGCCAATCGTAGTAGCCTGATCGTGACACGGTCAGTACCCGGCAGGTCACCGCGACGTCAATCTCGTCGTCGGCGAGTTCACGGACCAGCGGGTAGATCAGTTTGGGAGAATGTTTTCCCGGGCGAAGTACGCGGCCGCGCGCTTCAAGATATCGACCTCAAGTTCGAGTCGACGCTTGTCTTTCCTCAGCTGCGCGAGTTCCTTTTTCTCGTCGCTGGTCAGTCGCGTCTGGCTGCCGCGCTCGTCGATGTCGGCTTGGGCCATCCAATTACGCAGGCATGACTCGCTAATACGCAGGTCTTTGGCCCGCTCACGAGCCAACTCAACAGCACGACGACGGAACTCAGCAGGATGAGGAGACGGCACGGCGACATCCTTCCTGGTGGCCGAGGCCACCTCAGGTCGGGTGTCCGTGCTATGGGGGAAGCTCAGGGCCGCGCTGGGTCATCGAGCCACACTTGCTGGCCTTCGGCGGTGACGGTGACGCCGTAGTGGTCTCGGTGTGGTCGGCCGGCGTGTTGCCACCAGGAGTAGGCGTTGATGACCTCGTCGAACAGTCGGCGTGCTCCGGTCTGACGGACAGTAGTGTCGTGGACACTGGCCCAGGAGTCGGGCGCGAGTAGCCACAGGGTGGACAGGTAGCCATCCTCACCTAGGTCCCAGGACAGTCGGCAGTCGGGCACTCGCAGGCCGATGCCGAAGCGGGCGTGCTCACCCAGCAGATCAGCGAGGTCGACGTTGGTACGACCACGATCGGCGATGGTGTCGAAATCCTCAGGCTCAGCGGGAATCACTGGTCGTTGTGTTCGCAGCCGCATGAAGGTGGCCCAATCCACGATAGAGCCCACCGCCGCACCACGGTGGTCGACAGTGAGGCGCAGCAACGCGCTGTTCTCGAAGGTCGAGCCCCAGGGGGTGAGGATCACCCCACCCGGGCGGGTCTGCGTGACCCAGGCATAGGGCACGGTGTGCACCGAGCAGGTGGCGATCACCCGGTCGTAGGGTGCGCCGGGCGGGTAGCCTTCGGCCCCCTCACCGGTGACGACCAGCACCCTGCGCCCGGCCCGGGTAAGGTTACCGCGCGCGGTGTCCGCCACGACGGGGTCGACTTCGACGCTGACCACCTGGTCATCACCGAGCTGGTGGGCCAGCAGCGCAGCGGTCCACCCGGTGCCGGTGCCGATCTCCAGGATCCGGTCCCCACGCTGCGGGTCAAGGTGACCGAGCATGGTGAACGCCACGGCGGGCATCGAGCAGGAGCTGCTGATCGGGTAGCCGTGCTCGGAGCAGGCCGCCCCGTCGTGTAGCTGGGTGATGACTGAGTCGTCGCTGTAGGCGTAGGCTAGCCAGCGGTCCGGGTCGGCGGCGCGATCCAGTGGCTCCTCGATCCGCACCCAGACCCGGTCAGGCAAGAACAGGTGCCGGGGGTGGGCGTCGTAGGCGGCCCGCCACCCGGCGGGGAGCGCATCACCCAACCGCTGGGCCAGGTCACGGTGCGCCTGCTGGGCCAGGTCACTTATCGTCGCGGTCATCATCATCATCATCACCGCCGCCGCTGCTACCACCGCTCCCCGTGCTGCGGTCGGTGTGCCGGCCCCCAGCGTCATCCTTAGGTCGCACGATCTTGGAAGGGTCCACCTCGTGGCTGGGCCGCCCTCCATCACGGGTCTGGTCGTGTCTGCCCATGCTCACCTACTCTCGTTCAGGCCACGCCAACCGCCCCAGCTCATCGAGCAGCGGGACTACACCGAACGCTACTGTTTCCCCGGACAGCGTGCACCACCGTAGCCTCACAAGCGTTGCAGATGGTGCGTCGCATGACGGTTGTCCCAGTGCCGGCTATCACCAGGGACAACGCGGTGACGGCGAGGACGCTGACGGGGTGGAACCTACAGGTTGTCTCACGTCTGGCATTCGGTAGACGGCCATCGATGAGTCAATCGAAGACAGGGCCACCGGCACCGGGAGCTCCGTGATCACCCGTCGGAGCGTCGGAATCCTCCTGCGCTCGTCGCAGGGCACGGGCGATCATCTCGCCCACTTCCGCGTCGCTTGCATTGGAGAGCGGAACATTTTGGGGGAGGCTACGAGGCTAGGGTTTTCTGCAAGTGGGGGCGCTGCGGGTGCTCACCGCTGGTCTAAGATCGTCGGGATGCCCGGGTTGAAGAAAACCTCGCGTCGGCGCGTGCGGAACGCCTTGCTCGCCCTGTTGTTGGTCGTGTCCGTGGGCTTGGCCGTCTTGATGGCCAATGGTGCCCTTGACCGCAACGCCAAACTGGCTGGCATTGTCAGCTTGTTCTTGGGTCTTCCGGCGTTGTGGGCCACTGTCATCAAGCTGTTTCCCGCCGCAGGACCAACGCGGAGCGCGTCGGGCTCGGCGGACGACCTGGCCAGCACCATCCAAGGACAGTGGTACGAGGAAGCCACGGTCCGCGGTCTGCGTGATCCGAAGGTATTGCCGCTGACGTGGTCGACCGACCGTATGGCTGGCCGTATGGCTGGCAGCTTCGACGAGACGACCCGCCAGCTCGCTGATGCGTACCAGGTGGTGCGTAGTGGGCGGCTGGTGGTGCTTGGCGAGCCGGGTTCGGGTAAGACCGTGCTCGCGATCCTGTTGACCCTGGGCCTGTTAAGCAGTCGCCGTCCCGGCTCCGCGGTGCCGGTGTTGCTGGCAGCCTCATCCTGGGACCCGATCCAGGAATCGATGGACGACTGGGTCATTCGCACGCTCGCTGCCGAGTACTACAACGGTCAGCAGGATATTCCCCGCGCCTTGCATCACCATGGGTTGCTCCTTCCGATTCTCGACGGGCTCGACGAGATTCCCGAATCGGCGCGGCGCAGCGCGGTGCACGGCATCAACGAGGCCATCGGTGCGGACCGCCCCGTCGTGGTCACGTGCCGGTTGGCTGAGTACGACGACGTGATCGAGGGCGGCGCGCCGGTGCTCCGCAGAACACCGGTTGTGCGGGTCATGCCTGTAGCGGTCGGCGATGTCATCACATACCTTAAGGAGGTACCTTCCTGGCCGAACGGTACCTGCTGGGACGCCGTCTTTGCTGATCTACAGCAAAAGCCGGAGGGGCCGCTCGCTGCGGCGCTGTCTACTCCCTTGATGGTGTCGCTGGTCCGCACGGTTTACCAACGCTGCGGAGGCGACCCCGCCGAGCTACTCGACGCCAGGAAGTTCGACAGCCGGCACAAGGTCGAGGACTACCTGATTGATCGCATCATCGACGCCGCCTATGCACCGGATCTCTTGCCTTCAGGTGAGCTAGCCGAAACACCAGTGAGCGGATGGGATGCTACGAAGGCGAGGCACTGGTTGACGTTTCTGGCCCGGTACCTGCACCAGCACCGGGAGCGTGATCTCGCCTGGTGGCGGCTGAGCGACCGACTGGTGTCACCATGGATGGTCCCGCTGATCGGCATCGGTCTCGGTGTTGTCTTTATGATCTTCGTGTCGGCGGGGACGGCCGCACTAGATTCTGCTCTCGGCGCCACCTCGACAGATGCGCTGGGTATAGGTGCCTGCCTAGGCGCGGTTGTCGCTGTGCTCGGCACCGTGCTCTGGTACAGCGCCGTCGGCCGGGTACCCGGACGGATGGCCTTCGCGGTACGTGGTTCGCTCGGGCGGCTTCGTCGCGGCTTCGTCGCCGGTGCAGCTCTGGTTACGATCTTGGCCGTTCCGGTGCTGTTCGGCTTCGTCGTCGTAGTCTTCATCAGCAATCGCGGCAGTAGCGACTTTTCCGAGATAGCTGGTCTCGTGAGTGGCCTAATGGTTGCGATGGCAGCGGCCTGTGTGGTGGGATTCGCGATGGCAGCGCACAACTGGCTCAATGCACTACCGGAGCGTTCAGTACAGGCCAGCCCGTTCAGTTTCGTCCAGCAGGATCGTCGTTCCTCGCTGACCGGTGCGCTGGCGGCCGGCCTCGTCGCCAGTGCGACGATGGTGCCGGTCTTTTCTGTCGCCATATTAATGGGAGAAATTCTTGGTCAAGGATTCGCCGGAGAAATCGGAGAGACGGGAACGGTAGAATTAGCCAACATCATGACTTGGCTTGGTGTATCTTCGGACTCGGTAGTCCCGGTGATCTGGTTCGCTGTCGTTCTCCCAGGTATGGGCATTACCCTGCTGGTGCTGCTGACGAGGGCTTGGCCGAGGTTCGTGTTAGCTCGTGCGCTGCTCGCCGCGCGTGGCCACTTACCGTGGCGGTTGCTGACTTTCCTCGATGACGCGCGGCGTCGGAACCTTATTCGTCAGTCCGGTGGGATGTACCAGTTTCGGCACGTCCGCCTGCAGGAACGGCTCACCGTCCAGCCAGGCGTCACCACCAGGGCACTGCAAAGCCCGGCGCCCAACCCGACAACAGCAGTGCGGCGCCGGCGAATGATGGCGATGGCGGGAGCGATGATCATCGCCTCGACTGTGGTCGTTACCCTGTCTATTTTCAATTATCTGCGCTGCGACTCATGGCGCCGGCTGGGCACCGACGTCGATCGAGTGCGGTCATTCACAGGCTCGGGCTCGTTGTGCATAGGAATCGTTCCCGAACCTCAGTGGAATGATTTAGTCCCCAAGCGAGCGGTGCCTGACCTGCTCAGGAACAACGAAGCCGTCGCGAGGGGAAACGATGAGGTCAGTACCATCGCCGTGCTCGGTTCGCTGCGCACCAAGGATCCTGGCATGATCGAGGTGATACAACATCAACTCGACGGTGTGCTACTGGCCCAACGTGAGAGCCACCGGCTTGGGCGTCCGGTGCGGATTGTACTGGTCGATACCGGCCCGATGGATTCCACCGACGGTTATGCGTTGAAACGAGTATTGTCCCTTAGTCGTCGCCCGGGTGTCAATCGGCTCACGGCGGTAGATCTCAATATGACAGTGAACCATTCAGTGAGCGGTCCAGTTGTGGTAAATTATTTGTATGATGTAGTTCCCCCACTATTCTTGGCGCGCGGTTTTTCCTATTCTACTGGTGGTCAACTGTCACCGTTGCAACCGGATGCGCGGACCGATTTTGATCGACAATTAGCGGAATCGTTGATGGACAGCTTCATTTGGTTCAAGTTGAAAAAAGATCAAATTCCCTTGGTGAGCGAGACCGGGATTCTTGTTAACGATACTAAAATCTTACAAGAAAAATGTTCTATTGCTCGGGAATCCACATTTTTATATAAAGAAAAACCAGAGCTGATTGGGATTTTTCTCGATACCCTAATGCGGGCTTGTGGGACAAAAAATATCCAGCTGGTGCTGCCGAATAGTTCGGTCGCAGAGTATCTCCAACGTGACATTTCGATGAAATCTTACCCCACCTTGACTGTCTATTACCCAGTTGAAGGAGTACCGATTTTTCGGTCTTGTAAAGCGGTGGCCGAGGAGGTACGTCCCAATGATGCGGGTGTCTGCGCCGACACCGATATAGTGGCCGAGTCCTCTTACCTTGTCACGCTCACCGCGGCGGGGAAGGGAAACTACGTTGTATACGAGATGAAAACCGACCACAATCAGTGGGTCTCAAAGGTCGTTCAATGGTAAGTGTGCTGTTGGCGCGCCGGATACGAGAGTGGCCTTCTGGTAGTTTCCAGCATAAAAAAGACTTCCCCGCACCAGCCTCACCACCACTCAGGCCGAGTTCAACAATGAGCGCGGGACAAACCGTGGGAGGCAGGCGTGCGGAAGGTCCCTGATCGGTGTCGACGGGCTGGGTCGAGGGCCGCGGTGGCTGCGTCGATGGCGTCAAAGGTCGGCTGTACGTAGATCGCTAGGCTCCAGTCCCCGTACCAACCTCCCACGGTTTGTCCCACTCTTCCACTCAGCCCGAGTGAGCCGACCTGGGGAAACAAAGTTGATCGCTTGCAGAACGTCGCAAGTCAGACCCCCTCATGTCCGATTTTTCCGGTGGATCTTGATTGGCTGTCCGGGCGCGGGCCTTGATGGGCCGAACCCCGGCGCGCTGTCGGGCCGGGGCCGGCGGCTTAGCTCGTGCTGGTGGGGTCTATCGCAAACGGCTGTCTACGCGAGACCCCACCCGGCAGTCCAGCGCCGAACGTTCCCGCAGGCCACGGACCACCAAGACACACCACGAAAACAACACCACACAACACCACGACCAACCCGAGTCCTGATAGGGTACGGGCCGTGGCACACAAGATCGCGTATGCGCGTTAGCCGGGCATGAGACGTGTCCAGCGCGATTTGTGCCCGCGAAGTATGCGTTTTAAGGGCAACGCTGGGCCGGTCCGATCGGCAGTGTGTGTCTCAAGCAGTTGGGTCAGGGAGTCGCGCGTTCGTCGATGCGTGGCTAGCAGGGCCGGTGGGCCCAGGATCACTGCAATACTCTGGTGTGACCTGGCATTCACGGGAGCACGTAGGAGCATGCTGGGAAAGGATGGACCTCGGATGGGCAAGCACAGTCAAGACAATGACGAAGACGGGTATTGGCCAAAGCCAGTACCGAAGGAAGATCCTAATGTCGGCGGCGGCAAACACGACAGCGGTAAGCAGCAGGATCAGGAGGACGGCAAGGACGATGAGGATCAGTGACTGATGCTGAGGTCCTGGCCGGGCGGGTGCTTGACCGGTTGACCGCGAGTGGCGAGCTGACCCCGGCCTGGTCTGCGGCGTTCGCGGCGGTCCCGCGGCACCGGTTCATCCCGGACACCATCTGGATCGCTGATGGTGCCGGGCTGGTGCCACTACACCGTTGCGAGGATCCGCACGAGTGGCTGCAGCGCGCCTACGCTTCTGCCGCGGTGATTACGCAGGTGGACGACGGGCATCCCGTTGGGCCAGGTGAGCGTGGCCGCTACATCACGAGTTCGGCCAGCCATCCCGGCGTGGTTGCCCTCATGCTGGCCGCGGTGGACGCCCAGCCCGGGATGCGGGTCTTGGAGATCGGCACCGGCACCGGCTACAACGCCGCTGTGCTCGCCCACCGTCTCGGTGCTGGCAAGGTGACTAGTATCGAGATCGACGCCCAGATCGCTGACCATGCTCGTCGTGCCCTCGCGTCCACGGGCTATCCGGTCACCGTGATCACCGGCGACGGAGCCGAGGGCTACCCAACCCACGCACCGTATGACCGGATCGTGTCCACCGCTGCGGTACGGCAGGTGCCTTATGCGTGGGTGGAGCAGACCCACCCGGGTGGGAAGATCGTGACCCCCTGGGGAACGCCGTATCACAACGGGGCGCTGGTGTGCTTCACCGTCACCAGCGACGGCACCGCCGAGGGCCGGATCGTCGGTGATGTCGCGTTCATGCGGCTTCGTGGCCAACGATTCCGGGCCACGATCGACGATGACCAGTGCGATGAGACCACCGCCCGCACCCGTCACACCACGCTGGCGCCGTACTGTGTCACCAGCGAGTATGACGCCAGCCTGGCCATCGGGATGAAAGTCCCGAACTGCGCCCCGATCTACGTTCCCGCCGATTACTACCCTGACTGCGCTCGGCTGTGGTTCATCGACCCGATTACCGGCTCCTGGGCCAACCTCGTCCACCGGCCCGACACCAGTACCTATCCCGTGCATCAATCCGGGCCCCGCAACCTGTGGGATGAGATCGAAAACGCCTACCACTGGTGGTGTGACGCCGGGCGGCCCGGCCCGCAGCGGTGGCGGATCACCGTCACCGCTGCGGGCCAACAGGTCACCCTCACCACGACCAGCACCGTGGCCCAACCCACGGCCTGACTCACACATCACACCTTCGGGAGCACCGGGCCGTGAGTCGGCGCGTTGGTCCCTCACAAGTCGTTACGGCACCACCAAGCACGCGCCGCGTCCGGCTGGCGTTTCCGGAGGAGCTATTCAGTGTGGCGCTTGAGCTCTTTTACGGTTGTGCCCAGCTGGTCTAGCTGGGTCCGCCGTGTCCGTGTCCGGTTCTGGATCGTATGGGCTTTCTGGGCTGAGATGTGCGAAGGCTGCGTAGATAGTGCAGATGCGGCGGCGCGAAAACCGCCACCATCGTGAGGTGATACAGATGCGGCAGTAGCCGTCCTCGTCGACCGGGTGCAGCGTGAGGAGCGTGCGGGTGGCGCTGGTCAGCTCGGCGAACTGCTGCTGCGGTATCGGCGTGGCTTCGATAGCCTTGAGCCGGTCCAGGCACTGCTGGTGCATGATCGGCCAGAGACAGGCTAGGAAGTTCACGGGTAACCGTGTGTGTGATGGACAGCGTGCGCCAGTGCGTCAACCAGGTTATTGACTAGCATGGGGTCTACAGGTGCTTGAGTGGTGAATGGTGGGCCGAGGAACACCCACACCATTCTGTGATAGACGATGAGGGTCATAGTCACCCTCAGGTCGTCATGCCCTTTAGTCGATAGCGTTCTGGGGAACGTCTCGACGGCCCCGCTGTGGAGTGGGCAGGGTGGGTGGTGGCCGGCCGGCTACCGGGAGCTGAGGGTCAGGGGGCAACGCTCAACCGGTAGCCGACCGGCGAAGGAGGGGGCCATGCCCTCTGGCCGGGTTCAGGCATCTCGGCGGGGGATCCGGCTGGCCGCCAGGAGGAAGCAGGGGGGAGGCAACTCACCCGGCGACCAACCGGAGTCATGGTGAGGGCGAACCGAGGCTCAGCCCCGCGGTCCTGCTCGCTGAAGAGTGTGGTCCCGGTCCACCGTGGTCCTCCTCTCGATCTGTCGGGTAGATGGCGGCGGCCTCGCCCGGGTCGAGCGTCAGAAGCGGGGCCGCCGCCGTGGTGACCGCCACCCTGGAAGGACCAGGTTGACCAGTGACGGCGTGCGCTGAGCTTCTCAGCTCAGGGCACACCCGGACTACACATGATCAGTCCTGCGTCCCGGGAAAATCATCGAGGGAATGGTTCTCGGGATGGTTGGTGCACACCAGGGTGCGGATCCTATGCCGCAGCTCCGCGACTTCCCCAAGATCCTGGTGCGCGGCGGCGTGCCGGAACAGCTCCCGTAGTTCCTCGGTGGTGCGGTGGGAGCGGAGGGTGCCCGCGACCTCCAAGGCCTCGGTCCCGATCATGACGGCCTGGAGCGGGTCACCGGTGGCCATCGTGAGACTGGCGAGCTTGCTGAGGCAGATCGCCCGGCAGCCGGGGTGATCCGGTTGCCCGGCCACGGCCGCCGTGAGTCGGGTGGTGGCCTCACCAGGGTCGTGGCCCAGGATCGCTAGGTCGACCAGGGGTTGCCCGGTGAGTTGGTCATGGCGCGCGGTGTTGTAGTAGCCCCACCAGGGCGGCTCGTTCTCCGGGGCAGAGTGCGCAAAGTGCTCATCAGCGGTCCCGACCGCGCTCAGGCTTTCCTGCACCCGGCGCATCTTGGCCAGTGCGCGGGCGCGGTCGGTGTGCAGTAGCGACCGTCCGGCTGGGGTGAGCCGGTCCGCGCGGACTAGGGCGAACTCGGCCAGTGTGAGGCCCTCGTCGGGCTGTCCGGTCCAGATCGCCTGTTTCGCCATGCTCGAGAGGATCTCGGCTCTTAGGTTCCAGTCTTTGGCCTGTTCGGCGCAGGCCAGCGCGAAGGCGTAGATCTGGCGGGCCTCCTCGTGGGCTGCGGCATCCACGGCCATGAACCCCACCACATTTGCGAGATAACCGACGGCGGCGTGCAGCTCGGGGCGCAGCCGCTCCGGGCAGATGGCCTCCAGCAGGCCGGCTGACCAGTGCAGCTCGCCCAGGGCGGCCCCTAGGACCGCTTCACCCCCGTAGGCGCGCTCCAGCGACTCGAACGCCTGGGTGGCGTCGCGGATCTGCGCGATGTCACTCGCCCCGACCCGACGAGGGGTCGGGCGGGCTGTGATGCCTTCCAGCATCGCTGCTACCGGTTCGCCGAGGAGGCTGACGCCGCCGAGAGTGGTGGTGTGGACGAATTTTTGTCGTTTCGCTTTGTCCACCTCCTCCAGTTTCACCGCTTGGCGGCGGGCCCGGGCGTTGACGAATCCCAGTTCGGAATCAGCGGAGACACTCAGGATCTCCCGGAGCGCTTCCCGGCACATTGCTCCCGGCCAGCGGATGACACCTTGTTCTATTTTGCCGATATAGTTCCTGTCAAAGTCTACCTCTGTGCGGTGATGCTTCCAAATCCAGTCGTTGACCAGCTCCGCCAGTTCCTGGCGGGACAGGCCCTCCTGGGGGTGGGTGAGGGACGCGGTGCGCGCCCGCGCCTCCCGAAACTGATGATTTGGTATGTGCTTATTCCGTGTGGGCAAGGCCCGGCCTCCTAGCATCGGTTGGCGCAGTGTCTGACCCGATTCCGTGAGTAGTGGGCGACACGGGTTGTGAAAGGGGGATAGGTGCCCCTGTGAGCTGGGATGATGATGCTGCTTAGGGCATGATCATCTGAGTGGGGGGGACACCTATCTGGTGGGCAGACTACGCGCGGGGAACC
>JAFAPC010000035.1 GCA_019247305.1 Pseudonocardiales bacterium | reverse complement strand
CCGTGGCTGATGATCTCCGCCGGGAAGCGAAACCCCTTGTAGGACGGCGCACCGATGGTCACCAGCCCCAGCCCCTCCCACCTCACTGCGAGCAACCCGGCGATCCTCCCAGCCACCAGGCAGACGACCAAGTTGACAGTGCCATTTCGAGTATTATCGTGAGGCTGTCTATGAGCGGTTCAGACGGTGTGCGCAGGCGCTGGATGACCCGGATGATGCGGTGATCGCGAGTGTTGCGCGGGTGGAGTTGCCGCGGTATGTGCGGTATTGGGTGGGGTTGCTCGCTGAGCATGAGCCGACGGCTGAGGGACTGTGTCCTGCGTGTTCTGGGCGGTGGCGTGCGGTTCCTGTGCCGTGTAACACCTGGAAGTGGGTGCATGGGCTCTTGATGGTCACTCCAGCACGACTGCCCGTGCCGCCGAGCCGGGTTCGGGATAGGAGGCCTGGCGGCGCGACATAGGCCCGGTCGGTTGCTCCGTGACCGCGACACCAGAGCACCCGACCGTACGGTCGGCGGGGTGAGTACGGCGCAGCCCGAAACACCCCCACGCGGTAGTCACCCTGCCGACCATTCAGTCGCAGAATCCACTGGGCGCGAAGAACGCGTCCCGTCATTGCTCCCAGATTCTGATAATGCGTTCCTGGAGATCAGTAGGCGATGGTACGTCGATGGCAACGGCTCGGCGGTCGATGCCTGCTCGTTTCCACTCCAGCCCCATGATGAGGCGTTTGCCCGGTGGGTAGGGTGTTGCCCACCAGGTGATCGAAAATCTCAGGTCTCCGCCTCCCGCGCGGTGCAGGACCCAGCTGGGTGTCGCATCGAGATGTTGTACTGGCGCTGGGGTCAGTGTGGGTTCATCCGCGAAGGCGAAGCCCACCTGCAACCCCTCTGGGTTAGCGGTGGTCATAACATCGTGCCATGTGTTGCTTGCGGCCGGTTCTCGCGCCAAGAGGTCAACCTCCACCGCAAGTCCGTCGGTGAAGGCAATCACCGAACGGAGGGTAACTGCGAGCCCGGTTTCGTCTGAGGTCGCGATCAAGGTAGTTCCAGTCGGAACAACTATCCCACACTCGTGATGGTGCGGGTCCAGTACAGGATAGCCACTCATGCGACTCCTTAACCTGTCCTTCGGTTGCTATCGACAAACGGACGGAAAGTGCGAGCTTCCCTTGGTGTGAGGTCCGTCTTGGCTGACGATGACCTTATCAGAAGATGTGGTCCTCTGCCACCAGCCGGTGAGCTGTGTGTAGTCGTCGTAAAAGTAGTATTCGCCACAGTGGAGTCCGTGGCGGTGGTAGTAGACCGCTGTGTCACAACTCCCATGGCAACTTACCGGACTGCCGCGTTGCACACCAGCAAGGCCATCGGTGCTGTGATGTAGAACTGCCGTGATTGTACCGAAATCTATTGGGCCGCTGCAGTGCAGGGAGACGTCCCCTTCGACGCCGAAGCTATAGATTCCGGCCCTTTCGAGAACGGGTCCACTGTAGGTGTATGGCGCACTGACGACCGGGCGGCAATATGAATTAAGATCTACATTGGCAATCCTGGACGGTAGTGTAAAAACCGAGAGTGTAAACGTGAGGAAAGCCGTCGCTAATCGGTGCTCGTGATGTGTTAAAAATTTTTCTGCGAATTACATAGGAAATCAACTTCAAAGACTTTTGTACGTGCAGTCCCACGCTTCTTTCCTTTCCGCTTCCCACCCTGACCGCACTTGAGCGCAGTCGATCGAAGTGGGGACAGGGTCAAACCATGTCCTGGGTGAGATCGTCGTCGCAGCTCGGGCTGTTACCCTGCGTAATACTATGGAGGCCGTTCAGCTTGTTGCATGTGGAAGGTCGCGAGCCTGCTGCTGTTTCGCCATCGCTGTCAGCACGGGGATTGCTGCGATCGTGCTGCGGTCGAGGGCGTGCCATAGCACGCCGGTGGGCCGGTGCGGTGAGCCGCCAGCGCTTCGGGCCCGCACCGGCAGCTGGGACCCGTGAGTGGCAATGCGAGTGATAGCTCGCATTGCCACTCACGGGGCATAGCCATGCCCCGGGCGGCGGCGGCGCAGATAGCGCTCGAAGTCCGCAGCGATGGCGTCGCCGCTGGCCTCATGGAGGGTGAGATCGCTGTCGCCGCGCTCCTCCAGAGCGCGCACGTAGCTGGCGACCTCGTCGTCCTCCTCAGCCATCTCGCTGACCGTCGCCTCCCATTCCTCGGACTCCTCAGGCAGCGCGCCGAGCGGAACCTCCAGGTCGAGCGCCTCCTCCACCCGGTGCAGCAGCGCCAGGGTGGCCTTGGGAGAAGGCGGGGCGGAGACGTAGTGGGGCACCGCCGCCCAGAAGGAGATGGCCGGCACTCCGGCCTGCACGCAGGCGTCCTGGAAGATTCCCACGATCCCGATGGGGCCTTCGTACTTGGAACGCTCCAACGTGAACCGGGCGGCTGAGGCGGCGTCGTAGGCGGACCCGGTGACGGGCACCGGCCGGGTGTGCGGGGTGTCGGCGAGCAGGGCGCCGAGGGTAACCACGGTGGTGATTCCGAGGTCCATGACGTAGCGCAGCAGCTCATCGCAGAACGCCCGCCAGCGCATGTTCGGCTCGATACCGTGCACCAGCACCACGTCGTAGTCAGCTCCGGGCGGACGGCACACCGATAGCCGGGTGGTAGGCCACTCGATGCGCCGGGTGATCCCGTCGAGGAGTTTGGTGGTGGGCCTGGTGACTTGGAAGTCGTAATAGTCCTCTGGGTCAAGCTCGGCCAGTGGTGTCGCGTCCCAGCTCAGCTGCAGGTGCTCGATCGCGGTACTCGCGGCGTCTCCGGCGTCATTCCAGCCCTCGAACGCGGCGACCAACACCGGGCAGGTGAGCTGGGGCAGCGGCGATCTGCGAGAGGTCGAGTCGCGGCCGGAGGCGTCCGGATGGGTCACCGCGCTAGCCTACGGCTCCTGGGCCCCGCTGGCTCTCACGCAATACGTACGCGAGCCTGATATCGCTGCTTTACGCTGCATCTCATGGTCTTTTCACCACTGCTCGATGTCCTGACCCAGCGTGTTCTGGTCGCCGACGGGGCGATGGGCACGATGTTGCAGTCTCTCCCACTGAGTCTGGATGACTTCGCCGGCTTGGAGGGCTGCAACGAGATCCTCAACGTCACGTGCCCGGACATCGTGCGCACCGTGCACCGCGGCTACCTGGAGGCGGGTGCCGACGCGGTGGAGTCCAATACGTTCGGCGCCAATCTGGCCAACCTCGCCGAGTACGGCATTGCCGATCGGATTCGGGAGCTTGCCGAGGCGGGCGCCACGCTGGCCCGCGAGGTGGCCGATGAGTTCACCGAGCCGGACCGGCCGCGGTTTGTGCTCGGCTCGGTCGGCCCGGGCACCAAGCTACCCACCCTGGGCCACATTCCCTTCACCGAGCTGCGCGACGCCTACGTCGAGCAGATCCGCGGTCTGCTCGCCGGCGGAGCTGACGCGGTGCTGGTGGAGACCAGCCAGGATCTGCTGCAGTGCAAGGCAGCGGTGATCGCCGCGCGCTGCGCGATGGTCGCCGAGGGTCGGCACGTCCCGATCATCACCCAGGTCACCCTGGAGACCACCGGAACGATGCTGCTGGGTACGGAGATCGGCGCGGCCCTGGCCGCGCTGGAACCGTTGGGCATCGACCTGATCGGGCTGAACTGTGCCACCGGTCCGGCCGAGATGAGCGAGCACCTGCGCCAGCTGGCCAAGCATTCCCGGATCCCGCTGTCGGTGATGCCCAACGCGGGGCTACCCGAGCTCGGCCGGGACGGAGCGGTCTACCCGCTGACCCCGCAGGAGCTGGCCACCGCGCTGGTCGGCTTCGTCACCGAGTTCGGGGTCCGGCTGGTCGGTGGGTGCTGCGGCACGACCCGGGAGCACATCGCGGCGGTGGCGCAGGCGGTGGCTGACCTGCAACCCCGCCGTCGGCGGCCGCGTCCCGAGCCGGGGGTGTCCTCGCTGTACACCGCGGTGCCGTTCCGCCAGGACGCCAGCGTGTTGATGGTCGGTGAGCGGACCAACGCCAACGGGTCCAAGGCGTTCCGCGAGGCCATGCTCGCCGGACGCTTCGAGGACTGCGTCCAGATCGCCCGCGCGCAGACCCGGGACGGCGCGCACCTGATTGACCTGTGTGTGGACTACGTCGGCCGGGACGGCGCCGCCGACATGGCCGAGCTGGCCGGGCGGCTGGCCACCGCGTCGACCCTGCCGATCATGCTGGACTCCACGGAACCCGCCGTGCTGCGCGCCGGGCTGGAACGCCTCGGCGGGCGGTGCACGGTCAACTCGGTGAACTTCGAGGACGGCGACGGGCCCGGCTCGCGATACCAGCGCGTCATGGAGCTGGTCCGCGAGCATGGCGCGGCCGTGGTGGCGCTGTGCATCGATGAGCAGGGGCAGGCGCGCACTGCGGAGTGGAAGGTGCGGGTGGCCTCCCGGCTGATCGACGACCTGACCGCCACCTGGGGCATGCGCACCTGCGACGTCATCGTCGACTGCCTCACCTTCCCCATCTCCACCGGCCAGGAAGAGACGCGTCGGGATGCGCTGGAGACCATCGAGGCGATCCGCGAGGTCAAGCGGCGCTACCCGGAGACGCAGACCACCCTCGGGGTGTCCAACGTGTCCTTCGGCCTCAACCCGGCGGCCCGTCAGGTCCTCAACTCGGTGTTCCTGCACGAGTGCGTACAGGCCGGGCTGGACACCGCGATCGTGCACGCCTCGAAGATCCTCCCGATGGCCCGGATACCAGATGAGCAGCGGGCCGTGGCACTAGATCTGGTCTACGACCGGCGTCGGGCCGACTACGACCCGCTCCAGCAGTTGATGGCGCTGTTCGCGGGGGTCACGACGTCCTCCTCGCGGCAATCCCGAGCGGCCGAGCTCGCCGCACTGCCGCTGTTCGAACGGTTGGAGCGGCGCATCGTCGACGGCGACCGCGAGGGACTGGCGCAGGACCTGGACGCTGCCCTGGCCCAGCGGCCCGCGCTCCAGATCATCAATGACACCCTGCTCTCCGGCATGCGGACCGTTGGTGAGCTGTTCGGCTCAGGCCAGATGCAACTGCCGTTCGTGCTCCAGTCGGCCGAGGTGATGAAGGCCTCCGTCGCGCACCTGGAACCCCATATGGAGCGCTCGCAGGAGGGCATCGGTAAGGGCAGGTTGGTGTTGGCCACCGTCAAGGGCGACGTGCACGACATCGGCAAGAACCTGGTGGACATCATCCTGTCCAACAACGGCTACGAGGTGATCAACCTCGGCATCAAGCAGCCTATCAGCGCGATCTTGCAGGCTGCCCAGGAGCACCGCGCGGATGCCATCGGGATGTCGGGTCTCCTGGTCAAGTCGACGGTGATCATGAAGGAGAACCTGGAAGAGATGAACTCCCGGGGCGCCTCCGAGACACCGGTGCTGCTGGGCGGGGCGGCGCTGACCCGCGCCTACGTGGAGAACGACCTCGCCGAGCTGTATTCCGGGGAGGTCCGCTATGCCCGGGACGCCTTCGAGGGCCTGCGGCTGATGGACTCGATCATGACCCGGAAGCGGGGCGGCACCGTGCCCGTCGACCCGCAGGAGGAGGCTAAGGCAGCCGAGCGGAAGGCCCGCCGGGAGCGGTCGCAGCGCATCGCGCAGGCGCGCCGAGCCCGGCAGACCGAGGCTGACGGCGCTGCCGGGCCGGTACCGGCGCGCTCTGCGGTGGCTACCGACGTGCCGATCCCGATTCCCCCGTTCTGGGGCTCCCGGGTGGTCAAGGGCATTCCGGTGGCTGAGTTCACCGTGATGCTCGACGAACGGGCCACCTTCCTGGGCCAGTGGGGTCTGCGTGGGTCCCGCAGCAAAGACGGCCCCACCTATGAGGAGCTGGTGCAGACCGAAGGCCGGCCCCGGCTGCGCTACTGGCTGGACCGGCTGACCACCGAAGGAGTGCTCGCCCACGCTGCGGTGGTCTACGGCTACTTCCCGGCCCTCGCCGACGGCGACACGTTGGTCGTACTCACCGAACCCCGTCCGGACGCGCCCGAACGGTGTCGCTTCACCTTCCCCCGCCAGCGCCGCGACCGTCGGTTGTGCCTGGCGGACTTCTACCGCCCGCGCGCGGCGGCCCTAGCGGCCGGTGAGGTCGATGTGCTGCCGCTACACCTGGTGACCATGGGTCAGGCGATCGCGGATTACGCGGCTGAGCTGTTCGCCAAGGACGTCTAGCGCGACTATATGGAGGTGCATGGTTTGGGCGTGCAGCTGACCGAGGCGTTGGCCGAGTACTGGCACCGGCGGATTCGGGAGGAGCTGACCTTCGCCTCCGGGGCGACGGTGGCCGAGGAGGACCCTACTGAGGTGACGGAATTCTTCAAGCTCGGCTACCGGGGTGCCCGATACTCACTCGGCTACGGCGCCTGCCCGGAACTCGAGGACCGCGCGAAGATCGTTATGCTGCTGCGACCGGATCGGATCGGGGTGACGCTGTCGGAGGAGTTCCAGCTGCACCCGGAGCAGTCCACCGATGCCCTCATCGCGCACCACCCGCAAGCCCAGTACTTCAATGTGTGAGGACGTCCATGCGTGCGGGTCGTGAGGGTCGTCACCGGTGAAGACGTTCGACGAGCTGTTCGCCGAGCTCACTGAGCGCGCCCAGACCCGGCCGGCTGGCTCGGGCACGGTAGCGGCGCTGGACGACGGCGTGCACGCGCAAGGCAAGAAGGTGCTCGAGGAGGCGGGCGAGGTGTGGATCGCCGCCGAACACGAGTCCGACGAACGGTTGGCGCAGGAGATCTCGCAGCTGCTCTACCGGGTGCAGGTGCTCATGCTCGGCCGGGGAATCAGCACCACCGACGTCTACCGCTACCTGTGAGGTGTCGATGAACGGGAGTTCCACGATGCCAAACGCCGTGCTCGTGCAGGGAGCATGGTCGTTTCAAGATCGGGTGCGCTTCTGAGGTGCACAAGCATCCATAAGGCCGTGTGGGGGCGGTTCTGGAGGTGCACATGCATCCATGAGACCGTGCGGGGCGGCTCGGAGGGTGTTGGGGGTTCAGTCTGCTGGGGGCAGCTGGTCTACGTGTGGGATACGTCTGCTCTGGTCGTCGTGGGTCAGGGGTCGATGCGGGCGAGGGGGTCGGGATGGGTGCTGGCACCGGGGGGGCAGGCGGAACCGCTGACCCCCGACTTATACGATCTTGAAACGGCCGTGGTGCAGGGAGACACCACCTCAGCGCTGGCCGGGGCGTTGGCCGTCAACACCACCGGCACACCCCTCGTGCACCTCGAAGCCGGTCTGCGCAGCACCCCTAGCCAGAGACAACTTCCTCGCCGAACGCATCGCCCCGGAAGGCATTGAGATCACCGGCAACACCATCGTCGAAGCCGTCGCCGCCACACTCCCGGACGAACGAGAGCAAGCACAGATCCTCACCCAACTCAGGCCTGAGCGCCTCCCACTACGTGCTGGCGACCATCCATCGACCCGAAAACGCCGACAATCCCACGAACCTGGCCACCATCCTGCGCGAGTTGACCACTGTGCCGGTACCGGTGGTGTTTCCTCTGCATCCCCGGACACGACGGCAGATCACCGCCTTCGGACTCACCAGCGATCCGGCACGCCGCAGGCCTCATCTCAGCCTTCGGAGGCATCCAGGAAGAAGCCACCATTCTCAAGCGTCCCATCATCGTGGTCCGCCGCAGCAACGAACGACCCGAAGTCGAACACACCTTCGGCACCAGAACACTCCCCGGCAGCGGAGACATCAGCCAGATCGTGGCGACCTGGCTGCGCGACGCCCCCGCGATCACCGCTCGGCTGGCCAACGTCCCCACACCCTTCGGCGACGGCACCGCATCCAGCCGCCTCATCCAGGCACTGCGTTCTCGACACCGCGAAGGCTCGTTGGCCTGGATCAAGACGCGCGAAGCTTAGGAGGTTGTCGATTCACAGCTGACCAGGACAACGAGACCCATCGAGCCACCATCATGCCGTGCCCGCCGACATCACAGCCTACTCCGCCCGGTCGCGCGCGGTCTCCGTACCCGCGCCGGAGAGGTCCGGCTAGCCCGGGTACGGGGGTGAGATGCCGCCGAACGCTGGGCAGCGTGGTTTGTGATCACACCAGTCACACATCCGGCTGGGGTTGGGGCGGAAGTCACCGCTGCGGGCAGCCCGCTGGATCGCCGACCAGATCGCGGCGAGGGTGCGCTCGAAGCGGATCAGCTCCGACTCCTCAGGGGTGTAGCTCAGCGCTTGCCGATCAGCCAGGTACAGCAGCCGCAGTTGGTGCGGCACCACCCCGCGGATCCGCAGCAGCACCAGCGCGTAGAACTTCATCTGAAACAGGGCCTTGGCTTCGCTGACCTCCCGTGGCGCGGCGCCTGACTTGTAGTCCACCACCCGGATCTCCCCGGTCGGGGCGACGTCGAGCCGGTCGATGTAGCCCCGCAGCAGCAGCGGCTCGTCATCCTCGAGATCGCTGGTGGCCAGCTCCGCCTCCACCAGCAACTCACAGGCCTCGGGCTGCAGCAGCCGAGGGTTCTCCAGCGCGAAGTAGGCATCGACCAGCGCACGCGCCGAATCGAGCCACTCCGCCAGCTCCGGATCCTCCGGGCCGGCGAACAGACCGGCCAACTCCGGGTTGGTGGCCAGGACATCGCGCCAGGCGGGCTCCACCAGCTCGCGTCCGGTCTCGGCGTCTCGCCGGTCGGGGGACAGTGTGAAAAGCCGCTCCAGCACGGCGTGCACCACGGTGCCGCGGACCTGCACCCGGCTCGGTGTCTCAGGTAGCCGGTCGAGCGCCCGGAACCGGTACAGCAGCGGGCACTGCTTGAAATCCGCCGCTCGCGACGGGGACAGGGCCAGACGCCTCAGGGTCATAGCTGGCAGGGTAGGGGAGCTCTCTGACAATACTGCGCACCCCAGCCGGGCGGCGGTCTGTCAATATGACCAGCTATGACCCGAGCCAGCGGAGGGTTCCAACCCGGCGATCGGGTGCAGCTCACCGACCCCAAGGGACGTCAGCACACCGTTGTGCTGGCCCCTGGTGCCCAGTTCCACACCCACTGTGGTGCGCTGGCCCACGACGATCTCATCGGGTTACCCGAGGGCAGCGTGGTGCTCTCCGCCGCGGGAACGCCCTACCTCGCGTTGCGCCCGCTGCTGTACGACTACGTGCTGTCCATGCCACGAGGGGCTCAGGTGATCTATCCCAAGGACGCCGCGCAGATCGTGATGTGGGGCGACATCTTTCCCGGCGCGCGGGTCCTTGAGGCTGGAGCCGGCTCGGGTGCGTTGACCTGCTCGCTGCTGCGGGCGGTCGGGGAGCGTGGCAAAGTGATCTCCTATGAGACGCGTGCTGATCACGCTGAGCATGCCGCGCGCAACGTCGAGCGGTTCTTCGGGGCCCCGGTCCCGAACTGGGAACTGCGACTGGCCGACGTGGCGACCCACCCCGCCGATCAGCCGGTGGACCGGGTGGCGTTGGACATGCTCGCTCCGTGGGAGCCGCTGTCTGCGGTGTCGGCCACGCTGGTCCCCGGTGGGGTGCTCACCATCTACGTGGCCACCACCACCCAGCTCTCCCGCAGCACCGAGGCGCTGCGGGAGGCTGGCTGCTACACCGAGCCGCAGGCCTGGGAGACCCTGCAGCGGAGCTGGCACGTGGTCGGGCTGGCGGTTCGCCCGGAGCACCGGATGGTCGCGCATACCGCGTTTTTGCTCACCGCTCGACGGTTGGCCCACGGCGTCGCAGCGCCCACCCCGCAGCGCCGACCCAGCCGCTCCAGCCCGCGCCGGTAGCTGCTCGAAGACTTGCGCTGGCGTAACTCCCGGTTTTGGCGCGCCGTCCCGTACCGTTGATGGTCTCCAGAACCATGCGGGAGGAGGTGCCTCGTGCCGCACGATTATTCCAGCGACCGAGCCACTGGGGGTCGAGACCGCATCGACCCTGCGCTGGCTGCTCAGATCAGGGTCCTCGAGGATGAGGTGACGCTGCTGCGTCGTCGGTTGACTGACTCTCCCCGGCATGTCCGGTTGCTTGAGGAGCGCCTCGCCGAGGCCTCCGCGTCGGTAGCGCAGCTCACCGAGCGGAACGCCAAACTGGTGGAGACGCTGCGGGAGGCCCGCAGCCAGCTTCTCGCGCTGCGGGAAGAAGTCGATCGGCTGGCCCAGCCGCCCAGCGGCTACGGCGTGCTCCTCACCAGCTTCGACGACGGCTCGGTGGACGTGTTCACCTCTGGGCGCCGGATGCGGGTGGCGGTGTCGCCCATGGTCGAGGTTGCGCAGCTGTGTCGCGGGCAGAGCGTGCGGCTCAATGAGGCGCTGACCGTGGTGGAGGCCGGCACCTTCGAGTCGACCGGCGAGGTCTGCGCGCTGCGCGAAGTGCTCTCCGATGGTCAGCGGGCCCTGGTCGTCGGGCACGCCGACGAAGAGCGCGTGGTGTGGCTGGCCGACCCGCTGCTCCCGGGCCCGGACAATCTCGACGCCGTGCCGCTCAAGCCGGGCGATTCTCTGCTGGTGGACACCAAGGCCGCCTACGCCTACGAGCGGGTGCCCAAGGCGGAGGTCGAGGATCTGGTGCTGGAGGAAGTTCCCGATGTCGGCTACGAGGACATCGGCGGTCTGGCCAACCAGATCGAGCAGATCCGCGACGCTGTCGAGCTGCCATTTCTGCATGCCGAGCTGTTCCGCACCTACGAGCTGCGCCCGCCCAAAGGTGTGCTGCTCTACGGTCCGCCCGGATGCGGCAAGACTCTGATCGCCAAGGCGGTGGCCAACTCGTTGGCCAAGAAGGTGGCCCAGGTCCGCGGCGACACTGAGGCCAAGAGTTACTTCCTCAACATCAAGGGCCCGGAACTGCTCAACAAATACGTCGGGGAAACCGAGCGGCACATCCGATTGATCTTCCAGCGGGCCAGGGAGAAAGCGTCGGAGGGCACCCCAGTCATCGTGTTTTTCGACGAGATGGATTCCATCTTCCGTACCCGCGGGTCAGGGGTGTCCTCCGACGTCGAGACCACGATCGTGCCGCAGCTGCTGAGCGAGATCGACGGTGTGGAGGGGCTGGAAAACGTCATCGTCATCGGCGCTTCCAACCGCGAAGACATGATTGACCCGGCGATCCTGCGCCCCGGGCGGCTTGACGTGAAGATCAAGATTGAGCGTCCGGACGCCGAAGCGGCCAAGGACGTCTTCTCCAAGTACCTGACGCCGACGCTTCCGCTGCACGCCGATGACCTCGCCGAATTCGGGCGGGACCGCCAGGCCTGTATCCAGGCGATGATCCAGGGCACCGTCGAACGAATGTACGCCGAAAGCGAGGAGAACCGTTTCCTGGAGGTCACCTACGCCAACGGTGACAAGGAGGTCCTCTACTTCCGGGACTTCAACTCTGGAGCGATGATCCAGAACATCGTCGACCGGGCGAAGAAAAAGGCTATCAAGTCGGTGCTGGAGACCGGTCAGCCGGGACTACGGATGACTCATCTGCTCGACTCGATCGTCGATGAGTTCGCCGAGAATGAGGATCTCCCCAACACCACCAACCCGGACGACTGGGCGCGGATCTCGGGGAAGAAAGGCGAGCGGATCGTCTACATCCGCACCCTGGTCAGCGGCAAGAACGCCGACTCCGGTCGGGCTATCGACACCGCCACCAACACCGGCCAGTACCTGTAACTCCCCCGCCGTCCCGCGAGGCGGGCCGGTCCCGCCGTGGGCCGGGCACGTACGCTGCGGGTATGCGCCGGATCATGGGGACCGAGGTGGAGTACGGCATCTCAGCGCCCGGGGACTGCACTGCCAACCCCGTGCTGAGCTCAACGCAGGTCGTGCTGGCCTACGCCGCGGCGGCCGAAGTGCCGCGGGCCAAGCGAGCCCGATGGGACTACGAGGTGGAGTCCCCGCTGCGCGACGCCCGCGGGTTCGACCTGGGCGTCCCCGGCGTCGCGCAGTCCGATCCGGAACTGGACGATCTCGGCGCGGCCAATGTCATCCTCACCAACGGTGCCCGGCTGTACGTCGACCATGCGCATCCGGAGTTCTCCAGTCCCGAGGTCACCAACCCGCGCGACGTGGTGATCTGGGACAAGGCCGGCGAGCGGATCATGGAAGAAGCCGCGCTGCGCGCCCGCACCGTGCCCGACCAGCCGCCCGTCCAGCTGTACAAGAACAACGTCGATGGCAAAGGCGCCTCCTACGGCGCGCACGAGAACTATTTGATGGCGCGCTCCACGCCGTTCACGATGGTCATCGCCGGGTTGACCCCGTTCTTCGCCTCCCGCCAGGTGATCTGCGGATCCGGCCGGGTCGGCATCGGGCCGGCCGGGGAGCACCCCGGGTTCCAGCTGTCGCAGCGGGCGGACTACATCGAGGTCGAGGTCGGGCTGGAGACCACTCTGAAGCGCGGCATCATCAACACCCGAGACGAGCCGCATGCCGACGCCGACAAGTACCGGCGGCTGCACGTCATCATCGGTGACGCCAACCTCGCCGAGTACTCCACCTACCTCAAAGTCGGGACCACAGCGCTGGTCCTGGACCTGATCGAAGCCGGGGAACGCTTCGATGACCTGCGGCTGGCCGATGCCGTGCGGGCGGTGCACACGATCAGCCGTGATCCGTCCCTGAAGGCGACGGTGGAAGTCTCCGGTGGCCGCCACCTCACCGGCCTGGATCTCCAGCGCGCGTACCACGAGCGGGTCGCGCGGTTCTTCGCGCGCGGCGCTGGCCCCGAGAGTACCTCAGACAGCAGTGCCGAGCACGTCCTCAGCACCTGGGGAGAGGTCCTCGACGCGCTCGCCCGGGACCCGATGGAATGCGCCGACCGGCTGGACTGGCCGGCTAAGCTGCAACTCCTGGAAGGCTACCGGGCTCGGGACGGTCTGGGCTGGGCCTCGCCCCGGCTGCAACTGGTCGATCTGCAGTATTCCGATGTGCGGATGCACAAGGGCCTGTACAACCGCTTGGTGGCCCGTGGCTCGATGAAGCGGTTGGTCACCGAGGAGGAGGTACGCGCGGCCATCACTCGGCCGCCGGAGGACACCCGCGCCTACTTCCGCGGTCGGTGTCTGGAACGCTACGCCACGGAGGTGGCCGCGGCATCCTGGGACTCGGTGATCTTCGACCTCGGTCGTGAATCCCTGGTCCGTATCCCGACCCTGGAACCGCTCCGGGGTACCCGAGCGCACGTCGGGGCGCTGCTGGACGCCTCGAACACGGCTGCGGAGCTGGTGGCGGCGCTCACCCGAGGCTGATTACCCGACTGGCCTGGCGGCGATTGTCGGTGTTGCTAGGTACTGTTTTGGGCGTAAGACCAACTCGGTCCGGGAGGCGAAATGTCCCAGGAGAAGGTGCAGCGCCAGGGCGGCGGCGGAGACGAGGAGCCGACTGACGGCGGGCCAGCTGGCCAGGAACGTCGGGAGAAGCTTGGCGAGGACGTGGACGCGATCCTTGACGAGATCGATGATGTGCTCGAGGAGAACGCGGAGGACTTCGTCCGAGCCTACGTCCAAAAGGGTGGCCAGTGACCGGCCATCCGAGTGCGCCGGGCATGATGGTCGGTGCAGTGGGTGACGGGCACTCCACAGACTCCTGATTCACGAGACTTGTGACAACCAGAGAGACTGCGACAACGGAAGCTGAGGAGACGATCACAACCGATGGACCAGCCCTCGGTCGGGCGCTATCCGGGCGCAGCTCTGCCGGCGTCGTACTTCATGGTGGGTAACTCGTCGTTCACCGATTTTCTCGCCGCGACGTCCCCTGACCTGTTGCCCGGTCGCCGGGCGAGCCGGGTGTCGGCTGGCCCGCTGCAGTTCGGCCCGCTGCAGTCTGGTGCTGGGTCGGATGGCGCTGAGCCGGTGGTCGGCCGGCATGGCACGACCATCGTGGCGGCCACCTTCACCGGCGGGGTGCTCATCGCGGGGGACCGCCGGGCGACGCGAGGCAACCTCATCGCCCAGCGCGATATGGAGAAAGTGTTCGTTGTCGATGACTACTCCGCGGTGGGTATCGCCGGGACTGCCGGCATCGCCTTGGAGCTGGTGCGATTGTTCACCGTCGAGCTGCAGCACTACGAGAAGATCGAAGGGGTGTCGCTGACCCTAGACGGCAAGGCGAACAAACTGGCTGGCATGGTCCGGGGCAACCTTGAGGGCGCCATGCAGGGGCTCGCGGCGGTACCGCTGTTCGTCGGCTATGATCTCGATTCCATCGACCCAGACCGGGCTGGTCGGATCGTCTCCTACGACGTCGTCGGGGGCCGATACGACGAGACGCTCGGTTATCATTCGGTGGGCTCAGGCTCGTGGTTCGCTCGTTCCTCGTTGAAAAAGCTGCATGACCCGACGATGGACGTCGACGCCGCAGTCCGGGTTGCCATGGAGGCCCTGTACGACGCCGCTGATGATGACAGTGCGACTGGCGGGTTGGATCCCGTCCGCCAGATCTACCCGGTGGTGGTCACGATCACCGCGGCGGATGGGGCGGCCCGAATGTCCGACGAGCAGGCCGCTCAGGTCGCTGACCGTGTCGTAGAAACCCGCAAGCGCCAGCCCGGCGGCTGACGCTACCCTCAGTCTTTCCCGGTGAATCCGTCCCCATCCAGGAGTTCCCACTGTGACGATGCCGTTCTACGCCTCGGTCGAGCAGATCATGCGCGACCGCTCGGAGCTGGCCCGCAAGGGCATCGCCCGAGGTCGCGGTGTCGTCGTGCTCAGTTACTCCCAGGGAGTGCTGTTCGTCGCCGAGAACCTGTCCACTGCCCTCCATAAAGTCTCTGAGATCTACGATCGGATCGGCTTCGCCGCCGTCGGCCGGTACAACGAGTACGAGGCGCTGCGCCAAGCCGGGATCAGGCACGCCGATGTTCGCGGCTACTCCTACGACCGCCGTGATGTGACCGGGCGAGCGCTGGCCAACACCTACGCGCAGACCCTCGGCACGATCTTCTCCGAGCAGCAGAAGCCCTTCGAGGTCGAGCTGTGCGTCGCCGAGGTCGGCGCCGATCAGGACTGCGATCAGCTCTATCACCTGACCTACGACGGCTCGATCGGGGACGAACCGACCTTCGTCGTGATGGGCGGCCAGGCCGAGGCCATCTCCACGGCGCTGAAAGACTCCTTCCGCAAGGACATGGACACCGCAGCGGCCGTCATGACAGCAGTGAGTGCCCTGAGCTCGGCCTCCACCAGCGTCAACGGAACCGGCACCCGCACTCTTGGCGTTGGCCAGCTTGAGGTCGCGGTCCTGGACCGCTCCCGTCCGCGCCGCGCTTTCCGTCGGATCACCGGCACGGCCCTCACCGCGCTGCTCACCAGAGCGGAGGCTCCGGCCGCCGACGCCACGAACAGTACCTCCACCGACGGGGGGCCCAGCGAGGGTGGACACAGCAGCGGCCCCTGACACCTGGGTTGGGCATGCTCAGAGCCCCAGGTTCAGGCCCAGATCCGGGGCCGGACGATAGACCCGCAACGCAGCCGGTTGGGTGAAAAACTGGAACTGGCGGCCCTCCGCGATGACCTCACCGTCAGCGGCCAGCGCCACCGGCGGCCCGAGGACCTCGACTCGCAGCCCGGCACGCTCCTGCTGGAGGTACGTATGGCTCTGTTCGAGCGCACCGGCCAACGTCGCAGCCACCGCCAACCACAGCCGGCTGTGGTTGGCTGCCGTGGTGAGTCCCCGCAAGGCTGGGTCAGTAGGCCAGCGCGAGATGACCGCGCTACGCCGCACTAGCTCGCGGTCGACACGGTTGATCTCATTCGCTACTCTCCGCAACCAGCCCGGCACGGTTACAGCCTAAGTGAGCCCATACGGACGGGCTACAGGATGGCCGCAGCGGCCTAGGCTGGAGGGCATGCAGCGGCGGATCTTCGGCATTGAGACCGAGTTCGGGGTCACCTGCACCTTCCACGGCCAGCGCAGGTTGTCGCCGGATGAGGTTGCCCGCTATCTGTTCCGCCGGGTGGTCTCGTGGGGTCGCTCGTCCAACGTTTTCCTGCGCAACGGGTCGCGGCTCTACCTCGACGTGGGCTCGCACCCGGAGTACGCCACTGCCGAGTGCGACGATTTAGCCCAGCTGGTGACGCACGACAAGGCAGGCGAGCTGATCCTCGAAGACCTCTTGGTGGAGGCCGAGCGGCGGCTGGCCGACGAGGGCATCGGCGGAGACATCTTCCTGTTCAAGAACAACACCGACTCCGCGGGTAACTCCTACGGCTGCCACGAGAACTATCTAGTGGCTCGTGCTGGCGAGTTCTCCCGGATCGCTGACGTGTTGTTGCCCTTCCTGGTCACCCGGCAGCTGGTCTGCGGCGCGGGGAAGGTCCTGCAGACGCCGCGCGGCGCGGTGTACTGCCTGTCGCAGCGGGCTGAGCACATCTGGGAGGGAGTCTCCTCAGCGACCACCCGGTCCCGCCCGATCATCAACACCCGGGACGAGCCGCACGCCGACGCTGAGCGGTACCGCCGCCTGCACGTGATCGTCGGCGATTCGAATATGTCCGAGGTGACCACGTTGCTCAAGGTGGGCACCGCCAATTTGGTCCTGGAGATGGTGGAGGAGGGGGTGGCGTTTCGCGACTTCACCCTGGACAACCCGATCCGGGCGATCCGCGAGATCAGCCACGACCTCACTGGCCGGCGTGGAGTGCGGTTAGCCGGCGGTCGCGAGGCGTCCGCGTTGGATATCCAGCGGGAGTACTACGCGCGCGCCGCAGATCACGTCGCCCGCCGCGGGTCGGATCCCCTGACCGACCGGGTGCTGGAACTGTGGGACCGCACACTCAATGCCGTCGAGCAACAGAACCTCAGCCTGATCGATCGCGAGATCGACTGGGCGATCAAGCACCGGCTGGTGGAGCGCTACCGAGCCAAGCATCGGATGGGCCTGTCCAACGCACGGATCGCTCAGCTGGACCTTGCCTACCACGATATCCGCCGCGGTCGCGGGCTGTTCGATCTGCTGCAGCGCAAGGCGCTGGTCGACCGGGTGACCGATGACGGTGAGATCGAGGCCGCCAAGGACACCCCGCCCGCCACGACCCGAGCCAAGCTGCGGGGCGACTTCATCGCCGCTGCTCAGGCGGCGGGCCGCGACTTCACCGTCGACTGGGTGCACCTCAAGCTCAACGACCAGGCCCAACGCACCGTGTTGTGCAAGGACCCGTTCCGGGCCGTCGACGAGCGGGTGGAGCGTCTCATAGCGTCGCTATGAGACACCCGTGAGTGGCGATGCGAGCTATAGCTCGCATCGCCACTCACGGGTGCAGCTACGCTGCGCCCGTGTCATCGGCCCGTGCTGAGCGTCTGGTCAATCTGGTGCTGTGTTTGCTGTCCAGCCGGCAGTATCTGCCCGCCGAACGGCTTCGGTGGATCGTGCCCGGCTACGCCAACGCCCCCTCCGATGAGGCGTTTTTCCGGATGTTCGAGCGGGACAAGGCTGAGCTGCGGGAACTAGGCGTTCCGCTGGAAACCAGCCGCACCCCGGAGTGCGACGCGGGTGAGGGTTACCGCATCGCGCGCCGGGACTATGAGCTGCCCGAGATCGACCTCGAACCCGAGGAGGCCGCCGCCGTCGCGTTGGCCGCCCGGCTGTGGGATTCCCCGGAACTGGCCGGGGCCGCGCACGGCGCTGTGCTCAAGCTGCGCGCCGCCGGGGTGGAGGTGGACCCCGAACCCTCGACGGTCGTGCAGCCACGGGTGCGCGTCAGCGAGCCGGCGCTGATCCCGTTGATCTCAGCGGTCCAGGCCGGGCAGGTCGTGACGTTCTCCCACCGCAAACATCCTGCCGGGCAGCCCCTGGCGCGCACCCTCGAGCCGTGGGGGGTGGTGTCCTGGCGGGGCCGCTGGTACGTGGTGGGACACGATCGGGACCGAAAGGCGACCCGCTGTTTCCGGGTTTCCCGGATCGTCGGTCCGGTGTGCGCGGTCGGTGCCTGTGGGGCGGTGCACCGCCCCACAGGAGTAGACCTGCTGACCATCGTGGCCGCTTCCGCGGAACCACCGTCGGTGGCGCACACCGCCCGGTTGTGGTTGGCGCAGGGCCGCGCGCACGGTCTGCGCCGGCACGCGACGGTGCTGGGCAGGATGACCCTAGACGGCGTCGCGGGCGACCTCGTGACGGTGCAGCTGCCCGGCCACGATGTCGCTGCCCGGTGGATAGCTGGGCTGGGGCCCGATGCCGTGGTGCTGGAGCCCACCGAGCTGGCTACCGCGGTGCGGACCCGGCTGATGGCCGCGCTCGCTAGGAGCGCGGGCTGATGGCGGGGGTGGCCGAGCGGTTGCCCCGGCTGTTGGCCCTGGTGCCCTACTTGTTGGCTCGCCCCGGTGTGCCGATCGAACAGGTGGCCGCCGACTTCTCGGTCACGGTCCGGCAGCTGCGCCGGGACCTGGAGCTGCTGTGGATGTGCGGGCTGCCTGGTTATGGCCCCGGTGACCTCATCGACCTGTCCTTCGAGGGTGACACCGTGACCGTCACCTTCGACGCCGGGATGCGCCGCCCGTTGCGTCTGTCTGGCGCGGAGGCGACCGCCGTGGTGGTGGCGCTGCGGGTGCTGGCTCAGATGCCCGGCGTCCTCGACACCGGGTCGGTGCGCCGGGCACTGGCCAAGATTGAGGCGGCCGTGGGGCAGGCCGACGGGGTGGTCGTCGGCCCGGGCAGGGCAGACCTGGACAGCGCAGGAGTGGCCACCCTCACGGTGGTGCGCGACGCGCTAGAGCACCGCCGCGCGTTATGCATCCGCTACTACACGCCCGCGCGGGACACCGTGAGTGAGCGCACGGTGGACCCGATGCGGCTGCTGCTGGTGGAAGGCCGCAGCTACCTGGAGGCCTGGTGCCGCGTCGCAGAGGAGGTGCGGCTGTTCCGGTGCGATCGCATCGAGCACGTCACCACCTTGGATGAACCCGTGGCGGCGCCACCGCACGCCCGCCCCACGGACTGCTCCGCCGGGTTGTTCCGCCCCCAGCCCGACCAGCGCCTCGCTGTGCTGACCCTGGCCCCGGACGCGCGCTGGGTCGCCGAGTACTACCCCGTGGAGGAGCTGATCGAGGGCGAGGGCGGAACGGCGACCGTGCGCATGCGCTACGCCGAGACCGGGTGGATGGTGCGTCTGGTGCTGGGGTTGGGCGCCGGTGTCGTGGTCCAGGAACCCGCTGAGCTGGCCGCGGCGGTGGCGCAGCGGGCTCTCGTGGCACTGCGTCGGTCCTCCTGCGCCCACCTCGCCCCGGGCGGGCTAACGTCATCAATGTGCCCTACCTGATCAGCGCGCTGGCCGCCGCGACGGGCGTGGTGGTGCTGGTGCGGCTGGCCGGCCTGGTGCGCCGGCTGCTCAGGACGGCACGCCGCAGTCGCGCCGACTGGGCGCAGCGCACTGACCTGCTGGCTGCCCGGACCGCGGAACTGCGGGCAACGCTGGGGGCAGCGCTGGGCCGGCGACACCACCGTAACGAGGACGGTTCCCCCGCAGCACCAGCCGCGTAGCATCGATTCCGCACCCGAGGCAGGAGAGGGGACCCACTATGGGTATTCCGTCCGGCTGGGGAAACCCCGGCGCCACCACGACACGAGTCGCTGACGGCGGAGGCTGGTGAGCGGGATGCGTTTCCGTGTCCGAACGTGGCCAAGCACCCGGCGCAAGGTGAACCCGGAGGGCCGTATGCCCTTCATGGATCACCTTCGCGAGCTGCGCTACCGGTTGTTGGTCGCAGCGTCGGCGATCGCGGTCGGCGGCGTCCTCGGGTTCATCTGGTGGGGAGTGTCGCCATTCGGCCTGCCCAACCTCGCCGACCTGCTCACCGGCCCGTATTGCGCGCTGCCCCCGACGCTACGGCTGACCCCGAACCCCGGTCGGTGCCAACTGTTGCAGACCGCCCCGTTTGAGGTATTCACCCTCCGAATGAAGGTGGGCCTCGCAGCCGGCTCGATAGTGACGGCCCCGGTCTGGATCTATGAGATATGGGCGTTCATTACGCCTGGCCTTCATGACAAGGAGCGCAAGTTCGCGGTGACCTTCGTCGGGAGCGCTAGTGTGCTGTTCGCCGGGGGTGCTGTCCTTGCCTACTACGTGGTGCCTACGGCCCTGTCTTTCTTGGTGAACCTTGGTGGCGGCCAGTTCATCACCGCGTTGAGTGGTCAGTCTTATATCAGTTTCCTGCTCACCATGCTGGCGGTGTTCGGCCTGACGTTCGAGCTGCCGCTGCTGGTGGTGATGCTCAACCGGGTCGGTGTGCTGTCGTATGAGAAGTTGAAACGCTGGCAGCGCGGAATCCTGTTCGGGCTGTTCGTGCTGGCCGCGGTCGCTACTCCCGGCAACGATCCCATCTCCATGCTGGCGCTGGCGTTCGCCCTGGTGGTGTTGTTCGAGGCCTCCGTGCTGATCGCTCGGGCGCATGACCGCACGGTGGCGCGCCGTCGAGCCGAGCAGGGCTGGGATGATCTCGACCCGGACGAGCCCTCGCCGCTGGATCACCGGGTGGAGCCGGTGTCCTCAGAGGAGGAAGACGAGGACGAGGAGGACCTGGCCTTCCACTACGGCGACGCGACGTAGGCCTGGCAGCTCCGGCCCATCTGGGACAGCAGGTACGCCGGTCGCCTCCCCATAGCCAGGTTGAGCCCGTGAATGTTAGAAGCGCTGGGCCGGCAACCGCCCCACATCCCA
>JAFAPC010000034.1 GCA_019247305.1 Pseudonocardiales bacterium | reverse complement strand
CGATGGATAATCGAGCAGGCCATCGCCCACCTCAAGACCTGGCGAATCCTGGACACCGATTACCGGCGACCGATCAGTACCTTCCCCGAAACGATCTCAGCCGTTATCGCGCTCCACTTCTGGCGCTCCGCGTGAATAAGCCTCCTGCTGTGTCACCAATTGTGTCGAGGGGGCGGTACGTCGTGAGGGCCCGTAAGCGTGTGGGTTTGGTGAGAGCTCGCAGGGCCGTCGGCCTCACCCAGGAGGAAGCGGCCTACCGGCTCGACGTGGACCGCACCACCATTGGTCGCTGGGAAAGCGGCGAGAGCGAACCGCTGCCGTGGATTCGGCCCAAGCTGGCCAACCTGCTGGGTGTCACGCTCGCGAGGCTGGAGCAGCTACTGCTCGAGGTCGACACGCAGACGGACCCCTCCGCCGCCGAGGGAGGTGACCGGCGTGACCTCGACGAACACCGCCATGCGGTGCCCGCTAACCCGGAGGATCAAGAACGGGTGGCGCTGGCCGCGCGTCACCCTCGCCGGGTCGATGCCGCCACGGTCGGCGCGCTCGCCGACGTGCTCGCCGCCACCCGCCGCGTGGAGGATCGGATCGGGTCGGCCGCCGTGCTGCCCGGGGTCGGCACCAACCTCGCACTGGTCCACAGCTTGCTGGCCGATGCCCGCCACCCGATCCGGGATCAGGTCGGTTCCCTGGCCGGGGAGCTGCATCAGTACCAGGGGTGGCTGCTCACCCAGACCGGGTGCCCCGAGCAGGCCCAGGCCGAGCTGGACGCGGCACTGGCGCTCGGGGTGGAGTTCGACGACCCGGATCTGGCGTCGCACGCACTCTTCCTCAAGAGCCACTTGGCGTGGATACTGGACGATCCACAAGGAGTCATCGCGCTGTCCCGCGCTGCGAGCCGTGACCCGCGGGTGTTCGTCGCCCAGCACGCCGAGAACGCCTACTACGAGGCCCGCGGCTGGGCGATGCTCGGCGAGCTCACCGAGGTGCACCGCGACCTGCGACGCGCTGATGAGTTCGCCGAGCGTGCCGTCGCCCGGCAGGCCGAGGCGCCGCCGTCCCTGTACTGGTGCGGCTCGGGGTATTTCACCCTGGAACGAGGCTCCGCCTGGCACACGCTGAAAGATGCCCGCTTCGCTGAGCGGGCAGCCACCGAAATAATCAACGGACTACGCGAGATGCCGGAGGCTGAGCGTGACTCCGAGTGGGCCACGATCTATCATGTGCGTGCCGCCGAGGCGTTCACCACCGCTGGGCAGGCCGAGCGCGCCGTCGCTCACGCCCGTCAGGCGCTGGTCGTCTGTCGCGCAACCTGCTCGACCCGCCTCGCCCGCGCACTCCAGCGCGCCCAGACCCAGATGCGAAACACCTGGCCCACCCATGCGCCCATCCGCGAACTAGCAGACGACGTACGCCTGCTCACCGGCGCCCGCTGAGTCCTGCTCAGTTGGACCGCCCTCGCCGCTGCCGCCGTCAAGAGCGTTTCTGATGGCGTCTATGAGATATAGCCGGCGCCCTGGGTCTGCCACCAGGTCCACCCCTGATGGTTCGGCGGCGACCGCCGGGACGATAACGTCGGTGAACCGGTCGGCGAGCGCGGGGGAATCGAAAACGGTGAACACCAGACGCGGCCGCCGGGCTGGCACGAACTCGGTAAGTACCCGCGACCAATACCGCAAGTGATCGGCGAGCATCTGGGCCTCCGTCGCGCACGAGCCGGCGTCGCGGGCGCTGGAGACCAGCGCGAAAAGCTTGAAATGCGCGGTCAGGCCCGGCGCGTCGAAGGCCTGCGCGCGCAGCACCCGATGACACGCGGCCACATCGACCCGGTCCCACCGTGCACCCTCGGCGCGGCGCCAGGCCGCTTCCACCGCCAGAGCGTTGGTCGGGTCAGCCAGCACCTCGCTGCCGCGCACGGTGCTCACCACCCGGTTCTGATCCACCGTGGCCACCGCCGAACAGGTCCCCAGCGGCGCCACCGGGGACAGCTCGACCCCCACGAAGGACTCCGGAAGCATCTCCCACAGCCGGGCCTCGACCCGGACTAACGCACGCGGGTCCTGGCTTGCCGGTCGCACGAAGCGGTCCTCCCGCCACCGGCGCACCACCCAGGCCGGGGTGACCCGAGCAGCGCGCGTGCGCGCCACCTCCAGCAACAACGACTGAAGATCCGTCGGCGAGAGCTGCTGCTCCAACGTCGCGCGCGGCGCGGTCGCCACCACCCGCCAAATCCGCTCCATAACCATGGATCCTTACCGAGAGCTGCGTCTGCGTAAAGAATGTCTTTCTTGAGCTGTTAACAGCATTAGGGTACAGCACTGGTGACCTCGCGTAATCGAGTTCGCGTATTCGCGTAGCTACCCGTCCAGCATCGCCTCGAACACCTACTCCTCCGGGCGCAGAAACACCACCTCCTCGGCCAGAGGCAGCCGGCAACACCCGGAAACCGGCCACCTCGACCCGCCCACTGATCACCCTCCACGATTCGCGTTGGACGCGAAATTTTCGCATTCACCGCGAAGCAGGATGTATCACGGGGTCGGCCGGAATACGCCAGAAAGGGGCCACGCTTGTTCCGGTGGTCCCTGTGAGAAATGGCCTCTCTCAAGACAACAGGCTTGCCGTGGCCCTGACCAGGCACGATGCGCAGCACGCCCCGAGGGTGATCCCGACGTTATCACCGGAACCATCACCAGTCACCATGCCCGCTCAGCCGACCTTACATCTCGCTGACCAGCAGAAACGGTCACTGTGGCCCCTTTCTGGCGTATTCCGGCCGACCCCGTTGGACGATCTCATCGAGCAGCGCCCCGATCCGGACGCACGCACCGACTACTACGCCTTCACCCCGCCCGATTGGGCGTCACGGTGGCCGACTAAAGCGCTGTGGGTAGCACACAAGCCGACCTGAAATCGCGGCGCCACCTAATCAGTCGCTGATCGGCTCTCGGTTGAAGCGCCCACCGTGACAATATTCCGGTTGGCTTGGGGATTCGGTCGGAACGCCGCCGCCGTCAAGGCATTGTTGGTGGGTCACGTCGGTCGGTTGCGGCACTACCGTTGTGGTAGTTCGGGTAGCCGCCGAGGCGTTGCCCGCCGTCAGCCCAAGCGCGCAGACCAGGATAGCCAGCGGGACAACACCGCGCACGAGTCCGTTCTTGCGCCGATCCATTGATAACTCCTCCTTATAAGACAAAGCTTTCCGACGGCTTCCGGTCATAACCCACGGCGCAAAGCGTAACACGGAAAGCTCCGAAGTCAAGGGTCGTGAACCGCCAGCACACTGCCAACCTGACCGAATAGTGAAAAACACACCCTTGAAGTCGACCGCGACCACGGTTACGATTTGTGGGTTAGGTCCGCTGATTATGGCCTCCCGGTAGTAAGCGCCGAACTGTCAACGAGTATCTACGTTCCCGCAGGTCACGGCCCTTCCGACGATCTTCGATTTTTCGCTGGAAACTCCGGTGGGCGGTGAGGACGAGAGCGAAACATTTTGGGGGAGGCAGACGGTTAGCGGCGCTGAGCTAGGAGGTCAGTGTCGGCGGGCGGGGGCCGCTCACCGCGGACCGCAGCAGGCTGGGGGCCAATCTGCTACCCGCCACAGCGAACACGGCTCGCCCCGGCGAGCGCTGCCTCCCCCAATTTGTTCCGCTCTCCTACTAACAGGCCCCTGGGTGACGCTGGCGCACGGGGGCGCTGCCCCGGACCCCCGGCACCCGCTGCGGAGAGGGGGGAGGGCCCGCAGGTGGTGGGTGTGGGATAACCCGTGGGTTCCGCCTCGTCAGGGTTCCTCGCTGTCACCGCGTTGTCCCTAGTCATCGCCAGCATGAGGACAGCAGGCCGGCCCGATGATCATGACGGAAATTCAGAATTCCTGGAGTATCCTCATGATCCTGTTCCCGACGCAGAGCTGAGAACAAGAAGAAACCCCTGGTCACAACCGTTCCCGACCGACGGGAACCTGCACCGGAACCCACGGGTTATCCCACAAGTCGCCAGTGCCGTACCCGACCAGCGTCCGATCGGCTAGGCTGCCCGGGTGGATGCCACCGACACCTGGGAACCCCAGCCCGGGGTGCCCCTGCCCCCGGCGCAGAGGGCCAAAGCGGACGCCATCTTGGCCGAGCTGGTCTCCGAACGCGGCGCACCTACTCTGGAGCACTACCGCCGGGTCTACCGCAGCATCGGCGTGGCCTGGCCCGGTGAGGAGGAAATCCGACGTCTCTACCCGGTGGCTGACGCCGCGTTCGCCGGGTGATCGGCGGGAAAGTCATCGACCCCAGTGCCCTCGTCGCCTACGTGCGGGGCAGTGTGGCGATGAACTCGTGGCTGGCCGTTGCCAAAGAAGTCGGCATTGTGCTCTACGTCCCCGCGCTGGCGGTGATCGAGGTCCGCACCGTATGCATCGTGTATCCACACACTGACACCCTGCTGTCGCGACTACTCGACCATCCCTCCGTGATTCATGCTGAGCTTTCGGCGGCCGACGCCTGAAGGTGATCCACCTGTTGGATGAGTCCCGAGCCTGGGACGGCATCGCCGGACAGGTGATCCTCGTGGCCCGCCACCGGGGCTGGCCCGTGCTGACCACCGACCCAGGCCGACTGCAGCGCATCGCACCAGACCTGGACATCGACCTGCTGTAACACCTCTTGGTGTGACCTTCAGAGGTATCTGGCGGTGAATCTTCAGCGCTATGTGGCGCTTGGTGAACCGATTTGGGTGGCGATCTTGGCTGTGGTGACGGGGTGGTAGCGGAGGGCGTCGGCGACGACCGCTGCTGTATTTCCAGGATGTGCTGGCGGATCGCAGCTGTGCGGGCAGTGCAGGTGGGGACACCGAGCTTATGGGCAAGAGCGGTGCCGCGCCCAGCGCTACCCCGATCGGCCCCATGACCACCACCCTCCGTCACCCGCATCCACCGCGACAAAGCCGCATTAGATGCGACAAAGGCGGAGCCTCCCAGGTCATCCGTCCCTTGGGCGACGCGGCGGGCGGGGAACCAGCCGGATGCACCCGCTACCCTCGCCGCCGAGCCACAGAACAACCAGGCTGGTAGAACAGCCAAATCAGGCACCGAGTTACCGTCATTCGCAAACTGTCACCAATTCGCCTCGGATGCAATTGGCGGCAGATGTAGTATCCAGAGAAAAAATAACGATCTACGCCGTTTACGCTGGTCAGAAGCTTCGACCGGGATCCTTGGGCTCGACGCACGAAGATCGTCGGCAGGGCCATGACCTGCGTGAACGTAGATACTCGTTGACAGTTCAGCGCTTGCTACCGGGAGGCCAGGGCGCCACAGGCGTCAGCCCTGCCCGCTTTCCATCAATGCAACAGACACACGGTAAGTATGCAGACGCTCACCAAACCGAAAACACAATAGGCCATTAGGGTGATTATTGTCGGATTTTGGTCATTTCTCAGGCAGTCTGACGTCGGGGCCATGGATGGCGCTGAGAATGAGGTTTCGTGATGATTGGAAAGTACGTCTTGATGGCCGCCATGGCGGTCAGTGTCCCCGGATTACCAGCAGCACATTACAGCAGCGATGAAGACCCTTGCGTTACCTATCAACGACTCTACGCCGAGATGCGGAGTAATCCCCCTGGGGGGCACCTGCCGCTGCTTCAAGAGAATGAAAATGATTTTATGAATGACCTGAACAGGAGGGTTAATTCCGAGCAGCGGTTGACTGATCTGATTGTCGCTAAGGCGCGATGTGATGCTGAGCGTAGTGGCCAGCAGCCACCATTAGATAACTGGCAGCCCTGACGTCGACGGATCGCCGGGAACAGCTCCACCCTCGACCTGGCCCAGTGCTCCCAAACGCGTCCCCAGCCGCAAACTGGGCTGTTGTCCCTGGTCAGCGGTGCGCGAGAGACAACTCCAGGGACTGGTCGTGCCGCGGACCGGCACTCGAATACAATGTCCTGACCTGCGGGAACGCTCTACCTTGCGGCTCGGGACGCGTTCGGGAGGACAGAGCCGCCTCGGGTCGCTGCTCTGGGTAGACCGGACCATCGACCGATTGAACAAGCTCCGTGAGCAAGTCGAGGAGCATGGCAGACTGAGCGAGGAATGGCGGTGCCTATCCTACGAAAGGCGACTCTCAGACGAGAATGCGGATCAGCGGCCACGTCAGGCCTCGGATACGAGGCAGCTCCATCGAGGCTAATCCGTTTGATCAGCGACCGGCCGGCCCGCAGCAAGCGACGGCCGAGAACGGAAGCTGGACCGGATCGAGCGGGGAGAGGTCGTGCTCGACAGCCGGTCGGTCGGGTATCAGGGGGACCGCTGCGGCTAGTCAGTCCGATCGGGGTCGCAGGTGACCCAGCAGGGCCTCGATACCCAGTTCGAGGTCGCTTGTGGCCATGATCTTCTCGATGGTATGGCCCTGGATCTCTTTCGTAAGCGCCAGGAGGTCATCCAGCGCCGCCAGGTGCGCCTCGACGAGCTCGGCATAGGCATCCACAGCGTGGCGGGTAGCGGTGGTCAGGGTGGCCTGGGCTTGCCAGCGGCGGCCCTGCTCGGCGAACAGGGTGCGGTAGTCGTGTGCCATCTGTCCGTACACGCGCAGTGTCTCTGCCACGGTATGGTCGTCACTACTCCCCAACGACGTCGACCGCGAACGCGCCCTCGCACTGCTCACCACCGACGCCTGACCAGACTTGCAACGCAGCAATTGCCCGTCGGCGTAGCTACCCAAGCACCGGGCCAGATACCACTACTGGCTGCGGTAGCAAGATCCGAATTGATCATCTCTGGCGCCAAGTTGACAGTGCCCTCAGGGGATGTCGCACATGGTGCACACCGCCTTGTCCGACACGATCTCCGCCGCGCTGACCGCGCTCGACCAGCAGCAGCGAGCGCTGTCGGCGGCCTGACCCCGTACGGGCGGGGTGTTCCAGAACGAGGTCGGACCCGACTACCATCAGGGGTATGACGGCTTCGGCGTTCGCGGATCGCTCGCCCGCTGACCAGTACCTGGTCCAGCGGATCGCGGCGCGCGACCAGGTCGACATCGAGTCGCTGGCCGCGCTGCCGGCGCACGAACTGGACCGGCTGCTGCCCGGCGGTCGCGCGGCCTACGAGAACCGCAAGCAGGTCGCCGCGGCGCTGCTAGCCCGCCGGGGCATCGACCCGGACGCGCCGGACTACCAGGCCGCCGACGCGCAGGCCCGCGACATCCTCTCGCGCGTGGACCAGCTCGGCGCGGGCCACGCCGCGTGAGCTTGCCCCACGCCCTGCTGCTCGACTCCAGCTTCCTGGTCGCCTACGAACGTGAACTGAGCCCGCGCCTTGCCCAGGCCGTGGTCGTGAACGCGATCACCACCGGTC
>JAFAPC010000028.1 GCA_019247305.1 Pseudonocardiales bacterium | reverse complement strand
GAGCTCGACCCCAACCTCTACCCCACAAAAATCAAACTCACCGACCAGCAGAAAGAAGCGATACCCCTCACACGACATGAGTTCCACGGCGACTGGAACTATACCATCACACCAAGGATTGAATAGGTTAATTCATTCCACCTACTAAGGTCAGGCAGTACGTGTTCAGCCTTTGGTGCTCAGGCAACCACTCAAGCGACCGAGACGCCCTGCAGGTTCCCTCATCACCGGAACATCATCAAGTCACCATGGAGGCACCCGTCCGAGGCTCGCGCGCATCTCGCGCGTGGTCAGCGGCATGAGCATGCGTTACGAGTGCACGGCGCCGGGTGGATTGCTCACGCGGGTGCTCCAGAAGAACCCGTTGCCGGGATGGGCGAGCTGATTGCTGAGAGCCAGAGATCTGAGCACCAGCGCGGAGTTACGCGGCCTTCTGTGATTGGCCAGCGCGACCAACATTGCCCTACGCCAGAGGGAACGGCCGACCTGAGACATCCTTCCAGGTGAGCCGTGCCGAGCGGTCATCGTGGTCGATCAGGTCCTCGCACACGGCCTGTTGAAGATCGTCACGGCCGGTGCGGCAGGCCACCTCGTAAGCCTCGGCGAGAATACGCACCGCCGCCTCGGCAGGATCGACCATATCAAGACCGGAAAGAACGAAGTGCGCATCACGACGAAGTCGGTTACGCAATGATCCGTCTGTGATATCGGCGAAGAAGAGATCCGGTTGCCGTGCGTAACCCAGCAGGAGAGCCTGGTGACGCAACGAATCACACAGGAGGTGTGCAAAAAAATCCGGCCGCTGCGTATACTCTTCCCGGAGGAGCGTAACCGCCTCGTCGACTATTTCGATAGCGTACCCCAGTTGCCCGCTCTCCGTCAGGGCGCCGGCCAGGTTGTTCAGGGCGCGCGCGAGGTCCTCGCCGCAGTCGTGGCCGTCCTCCATCAGATCGCGGTAAATCCCTATCGCGGTCCGGCAGGCGCGCGTCGCGCGGAGCACGCCGCCGCGCCGTTTGCCGAGATTTCTGAGATCCACGGACAGGTTGGTGTAGGTATCCGCGAGGTGCACCCGGAATGCACCGGGGTTGGCTGTCTCCAGTTGACGGTAACGGCCGATCGCCTCGGCCTGGGCATGGCAGGCTTTTCGGTAACGGCCCTGACTTGACAGGAGGATGCCGAGTAGCTGCGCCATGTGGGCGGTGGCCTCCTGGAATCGCTGGGGCTGGCGGCGGGCTAAGGCGCGATGCAGCCGCAATGATTCGGCGGCCGGTGGCACTGCCCTGGCCTCCTCACCCAGGGTATTCCAGCTTTCCGCCAGATTTCCGAGTGCGGTCGCGAGCTTGGGGCGGATCAGCTCGGGGTTGGTCGCCATCAGCTCGCGACTGAGCCGTACCGCTTCACTGATTGTTTCGTGCGCCTCGATGAGTTGTTCCAGTTCCGAGTGGTCGAGAAAGAGCCGGATGAGCGCCTCGATCAGGTCGGGCTGGTGAGCGTCGGGCCGAGGACCGGCGAGCTTGCGGAAGATGTCCGCCGACTCAGTATCCTCGTCCAACGCTTGCCAAAGCTGACCGAGCGCGCGCAGGTGGAGTGCTCGGTTTCCGAGTGCCTTCCCGACCTCATGCAGATACGCGTCCGGCCTGCGGTCCGCCAGTCTGCGGAATATCTTGACGGCGGCGTGCAACTCAACTTCGGCTTGGGCGTGCATTCCTTGCTGCCCCAACACAATTCCCCGGTTATTGTGGGCATGGGCCAGTGTGTGGTCGTAGCGCTGCCCGTACGTTGCCACGAGCGTCCTCGCCACCTCAACAGCTTGCTGAGACACTGCCAAGGCGTCTTCCATGCGGAGGAGATCATGCAGAAAACCGCTCAGATCGCCCAGTGTCTCGGCCAGCGTGTCAGAGAAGTCGTCTGGTGACTCATCGCTGAGCTGCCGATATATCTGGACCGAATGTTCTGTCACGCTGCAGGCCTCCTCGATTCGGCCGAGGGCGCCGAGCGCAGCACCCTGTTGATGCAGCGCGTGTGCAAGCAATGGAAGCCACTCCGAATCGTCCGACTCTGTGCTAACCAGCACGGCCTCATCGAGTATACTCAACGCATCGTGATGCTGGCCCAACGCGAGGAGGTTGGTGCCGAGATTGGTCAGTGTCGCAACAAGGTTGCCACCGTATTGGTCCCAGTCGAGCACGGCGAGTGGACGCAATAGCTCGACCGCCTCCTGCGCTCGGTCCACCGCGTCCTCGTGCTGCCCGATGATATAAAGTGAATCGGACAGATCGCTGAGCGCCTGAGCTAGATCGACCTGTGCTTGTGGATCTTCACCGGTCGCGAGCTGTCTGTATTCACGCACGGCGTCGGCCAGCGTTAGCAGTGCGTCGTCGAAATCATCGAGTTGCAGTAACCGATTGCCAAGTGTGCTGAGCAACCGGGCGGTCACCACCGGATTCACCTCGCCGGCGCTGCGCTGCACGTCCAAGGCACGCCGGGCGATCCGGGCACTGAACTCGGCGAGTGCGATGCTGCTGGGCGACACCTGCCCGACGAGCTGGTGGAGCAACGGGACGCTGTCGGACTCCACGGCCACCAACGTCAGCGCTGAGACCAGCGTGCGCGAATCTGTAAGCTGGGTCACGACCCGGATACCGAGAGGCAGGAGGCGTTCCGGTTCGCAGCGCAGGACCCGCTCGATCACCTCGGCTAACCGCGCGTGCCGAGCGACCGCCCGGGCGAGCACGGTGAGCGCCTGACCGGCCTGATCCCCCGAAGCGGCCACGACGACGGCAGTGGCCAGCGCGGGGTTACGGTCCAAGGTGGCCGCGATGTGGTCCTCGCCAAGTCGGTCTGGACGCATCCCGTTCAGCACTCCGGCGCCCGGGTAGAGGTCACGGCACCAGCGGAGGAACCTCTCCACGACATCCGGGGACTGACCGGCGAAGGTGGGTAACGCAGCAAGCAGCAGCCGGGCGGCATCCCGATCCGGTGCTCCGCACAAGGTAGCCGCCGCGACCACCTGATCGAGCCGATCTCGATGGGGGTCAGATAGCTCGTAGACGGCGCTGGTCTGCTCCCAGTAAACGTGTTCGTGGCGCAGCACCCGCCAGACCGGGTCGCGCCAAGCTGGGCCGCGCCCGTCGGGCTCCAGCTGGTCCAGCAGACTGGCCAGGGCCGATGCGTGGATGTCCAGAGTATTGTCGAAACGCGGATGATCAAGATCGTTCGGTGTCGAGATACCAGCGGTCGATGCGTTGTATCGCTGCGCGAACGCGTTGAGCGCACGGATGAACTCCTGGGTCCGACCAGCGGAGGAGACCAGCGGTGACAACGGGAGTTCGATTCCCTCGGCCAGCACCGCCGCAGCCGCGTCGTCCTCGGCGTCGTGGAGTTTCTGTTGCCATTCTCCCGCTGATCGGCTGAGTAACAGCAGTCTCGCTGATGTCTGATTCGAACGACTGGCGAAAGCTTGTACCGCGGCGATGGCCTGTTCGGTACGGCCTTCCGCGTAGTCGATGACCAGCAGCATGCGAGCCTCGAGTCGGCACACCCTGCTCAGGGTCTCCGTGGACAGGTCCCTGGCCAGAATGCCGGCGACCCAGCCGTGCTCCCTCAACTCGGCGCACAACCGACGTGCCAACCGTGTCTTGCCCTGTCCACCAGAACCGGTGATCAGCAAGCTCGCCACTGGAACCTGGCCGTTGGCCCACTCGCATAGCTGATCCAGCTCAGCGCCCCGATGCTCAAAGGGCACCACCTCGTACTCGGCGCGCAACAGGGCGCTTGGCAGATGCCTAGGCGGTAACTGCGGCTCATGTTCGAACAGCTGTGGCAACAGCAGCGCGGGGACCTGATGAACCAGGTTCTCGACCAGCCTTCGAACGCTGTCGTCCAACCTCTCGAAAGAAATCTCGCACCGCTGGCGATAGGCTAGCCTCGTAATGTCGGCTGGTAGCTTGTCCGCAGTCGGCGCTTCCGCGCCACGGAGAAGTACGGGCACGACCGGAATGCCGCGGTCGAGTGCCCTGGCAATCTCCTCCCGCACCCAGTCTCGCTCGCGGTCAATCATCCTATTACCGCTCGAATCGGTAGCCTCGAGCCATCGTGGCCCCATGATGGCCACCAGTGCATCGCATCGCTCCAACGCTGCCCTGATAGTTGGTGGGAAGTCGTCACCGTAGCGCATGGAGTCGTGGTCCAGGAAAATCTGCTCCCGCCCCAGATGCTCAACCAACAACGCGGCCACCGCATCCACCCCGTAGATTGTGTCAACCATTCGATAGTTGACGAAGACCAGTCCCATACCCTGGCCTGCCCTCCGCACTTCGGTCAGGGGTTCGCGGCTGCGAGCATGGTAGCACCGGACCGGGCGGCATAGGCTGCTGCGGCGATCAGCAGGTCCATGACCTGGTTCGGGAGTGCCGTCCGATCCGGGTGACGCGGGCGGCGAGTTCTGCGTAGCTGTCGGTGACGGCGTCGTTGACCGGGAGCGGGGTTGAACCGGCGCTGAATCGCGCTGAGCTGGCTCAGGCGGACTGCCCGCACCTTGTCGGTGGCCGATCAGGACGACGAACTGCAGTTCGGGCACGCTGACGATATTGATGGCGTGCTAACCGGGGATCGGGGTGAGGTCAGTGGCGATCAAGACCCTGATGTCGAGAATGTTGCGGGTCACTGACCAGCCCAGGGGTCGCTGACCGTGTCGTCGAGGAGATCACGGTCAGCCGTCCAGCGCGGATCGGTGGGGCTGGTGAACAGGCGATCACCGCTACAGAAGCGAGCAATACCCTCGATCAGCGGCAGAAGCGAACGTTCCGTCACGCGGTCGTGACGTTTATATGGGAACGGGGTTGGAGTAGCAGTTGATGTTCGTGTGGTGGGGAGTCGGCCCACCGCGCTAAGCCCCACCAACCGCTGCCTCGCCGACCGGCCCTTCCAGTCTTGCGGCTAAGCTGGCGGCACCGTGCAAGATCAGCCCAAGTCACGGGCTCAGCGCTGGTAGCGATACGCCGCGGCCATCAACCAGCTGAACAGTTATGATCCACCAACGTATCTCTCGGCAATCAGCTGGCGCATGTCTGCTGATAGGGAAGGTCTGGGGCGTAGGTTGCCCATTCTGTTGGGCTGAGCCCTCGGCCAACAATCGTGCATGCCACCTGGTCCGGTCGGGCGACGATGGCGGATATCTGGGTGATATCCCAGAGGGTGACGGTGGTGCCGGCGCTGATGGCCCCGATGTCGCGGTTCGGGCTGAAGCGCACTGCTGCCACCGAATCGGGCTGACCGGCCAGGGTTGCTAGTTTCCGTGGGTGAGGTGGGTCGGTGATGTCCCGGAGAATGGCCGTCCTGTCGTAACCCCCAGTGCCGAGGACCTGTCCCGTCGGGCTGAAACCCACCGTATAGACGGAACTGGCTTGGTCTTGCATGGTAATTATCCGGTGGGGGTGCGTGTGATCCGATACGTCCCACAAGGTGGTTTTCCGGCCTTCCTCCGCAAGCGCAAGCGTGTGTCCGTCCGGGCCCCATGCCGCACCGTAGATCCCATAGTCGTCGCTGATGGGTGTGGCGAGCGGCCGAGGGTCGGTACGATCGGCGACGTCCCAGAGGATCGCTGTTGCGTCGGTACTGGCCGTGACCAAGGTCCGGTTATCCTGGTTGAATCGCACGGCCCTCACCTCATACCCATACCGGTGACCCCTCAGAGTTGCGCGTTGTCGGGGTTGAGTCGGGTCGGTCACGTCCCAGAGGATTGTTGTCCCATCATTATTGCCGGTGGCGACAGTCTTCCCGTCCGGGCTGAAACCGACCGAGGCCACGCCTTTGTGGTGCTCCATGAGAGGGGATAGAGTGGATAACCACCTCGGGCTGGTCCTATCCGTCAGGTCCCACAAGATTGCCGTTCCGTCGAGGCTGCTGCTGCCGGTTACCAGGGTCCGCCCGTCCGGGCTGAACGCCAGGGTGAACACGGTGGACTGATGATCCCTGAGCGTGGCGAGCCGTCGGACGTGAGCGGGGTCAGTGACATCCCACAAGATTGCGGTTTGGTCATCACTGCCGGTAGCCATGGTGCGGCCGTCCGGGCTGAACTCGGCCGTAGAAATACCACCAGTGTGACCGACCAGTTGGCCCAGTTTCGTTGGATATGCTTTCACCCTCACGTCCCATAAGATCGCTTTCCGATCGTTGCCCCCCGTCAAGACGGTATGCTCGTCGGGGCTGAACGCCACCGCAGACACCGGTTCGCTGTGTCCGCCGAGGGTGTCCAGGCGAACAGGATGGGACAGGTCGTCGACTCGCCACAGGATTGCCGTGTTGTCAAAGCTTCCCGTGAGGAGAGTATGCCCGTTAGGACTGAACGCTACGGCCGTGACCGTGTCGGTGTGCCCCGTCAGAATAGACAGCTGGCGGGGTTGAGCAGGTGTTGATACGTCCCAGAGGGTCGCCGTCTGGTCTGCGCTGCCGGTTGCCAGGCTGCGGCCATCCGGGCTGAAGGTGACTGCCCCCACCGAGTTAGTTGACTGAGGCAGCGCGCCCTGCCGGCGCGGGTGGACTGGATCAGTGACCTCCCACAATATCACCGTGCCGTCTCTGCTGCTCATGGCCACAGTGCGCCCATCAGGGCTCACTGCCACGCTCAGCACTGGCCCGCCGGAGACAACCAGGGGGGATTTTGGGCGGGGATGCGCTAAGTCCGATACATCCCATAGAACAGCTTTGTCGTTCCCCGACCCGGAGTTGTCCCACATGCCAGCCACGATCATGCGACCGTCCGGGCTGAACGCAAGCGACGAGACCCAGAGAGTATAGCCACGCGGAGTGCGCAAAGCGGGCAGAGTGGCCAGCTTCCGGGGATGGGACGGGTCTGAGACTTCCCACAGAATGACACGCGAATCAGGATCGCCGAGGGCCAGGAGCCGCCCATCCCGGAAGAATATCGCCGTATGTCCCCCACGCATGAGGGTGACCAGTTGGCGAGGCCGAGCGGGCTGAGTAACATCCCACAAGATCGCGTCACCACCGCCCGTGACGGCTGTGTGCCCATCCGGACTGAACGCGACCGACGACACTTCGCCCGAATGACCAGTCAGCTCTGATACATAGTGATTTCCCATCAGAGTCGTTACGAGCGCCGCGCGGGACTCGGAGCTGGGATTGACCCTCATTGCCGCGA
>JAFAPC010000148.1 GCA_019247305.1 Pseudonocardiales bacterium | reverse complement strand
CATCATGCTGGTCTCCGTCACCGAACGAACCCGCGAAATCGGGATCCGCAAAGCCATCGGCGCCACCAGCCGCGCCATCCTGGAACAGTTCCTCATTGAGTCCACCGTCCTGGCCGGCCTCGGCGGACTCATCGGCATCGGCATCGGCATCGGCCTGTCCCTGCTCGTCGGCGCCATCGCACCGACCTTGAACCCCTCCTCCGGCGTCTTCGCCGGATTCGCCCCGGTCATCACTCTTCTCCCGGTCGCGGTGTCCTTCGCGATCAGCCTGGCCATCGGACTCATCGCGGGCAGCTATCCCGCCTACCGCGCCGCCCGCCTGCGCCCGATTGAAGCCCTCAGGTACGAATAACACCCGTTCCCCTGGTCCGCGCTGGCGTAGGTTCCGGAGCTTGGAGTCCTTCGCCAGCGATGAGCAGCTGACCGGCGCGGCGAGTCGCCGCCGGGCGGGCGAGCACCCACCCCACGCCGAGGAGTAGCCAGGCGGCGGACAATGCGGGATAGGCACCGGCGGCACCGGTCGGGTATGGCCAGGTGTTGCGGAACAACGTGTAGCCGATCAGCAGCAGCGCTAGCCCTGGGACGACGATCTCCCAGACGGCGACGTGACGGCTACCGGAGAAAAAGAGCAGCTTCGTTGCGCCGATTGTGGCGAGGGCGTAGGCCACCAGCACGATCAGCGTTCCGATGGCGCCCGACGCCACGAACAAGTCGAAGGGCTTTCCGCCCAGCACGAACCACGTGAAGCCAATAACCACATACATGGCGATGACCACGGCCGCAGTCGCTTGGACCGGAGTTCCACGCCGCGCGGCGACCTTCCCAAATAGCGACAACCCGATGCCATCCCGCGCGAGCGCGAACAACAACCTCGCCGCACTGACCGCGCAGGCCAGCACGCAGCTAAAGGAGCTGATCACCGCACCGATCGTGACAGCCTCGCCCACCCAGCCCGCCACATACCGTGCGCCCAGGTCGCCCAGCAACGATCCCGAGCCGGCGAATGCCGCCACTCCCGTGCCGTCGGCGCCGAAACCCATCATCGCCACCGCGGTGACGAACACGAAGTACAGACCACCGAAGACCGCCGTCCCGAGGATCACCCGGGGAATGTCCCGACGCGGGTTGCGTGTCTCTTCACCCAGCGTCGCGGCGGCCTCGAAACCGGCGAATGACAGGAAGCCGAAGACCACCCCTAGGAACACCGCCGAAACGCCGGTGCCGGAGGGAACAGTGAACACCGACAGGTCGATCGTATGACCCTGCGGCGCGTTACCAGTTCCGAGCCGAATGAGGATCACCACCGCCACCACCACAATCAGGGCAACGGTGCCCCCCTCCACCGACAACAAGAACCTGGTCGCTCCCCGGATGGGAGCGATGGCCAGCGAGAACACTCCTATCAGGGCGATGGCACCGATGAGGAAACCCGACCAGGACGGCTGGTGGGTCCACACTCCCACATTCTTCAGGAAGGTCGCGCCGAAGATACCGGCCGCCGATGCGGTGGTCACCCCGAACAACAGGTAAGTGCCCAGCAGCGCCCATCCGGCCACGACACCTGCCCGAGCGCCCAGAGTGGCCCCGACGAAGCCATACACGCTGCCCGCGTGGTGGAAACGCTGGCACAGGCGCACAAAGGTGTAGGCAATGAGCAGCACCCCGACGGTAGCCAGGGCGAACGCCAGCGGAACAGCGCGCCCCACCGTGCCCGCGCTGGCCTGCGGGTTGAGGTTGACCGCCGCCGAGGGCGCCATCAACGCCACCGAGACGCCCAGGGCCTCCCACACGCCCAGCTCTCGGCGAAGCTGAGCACCCTTAGCTGGGCGAACGTCGGCTTGCAGACCACCTTGGCGTGTCATTCCGACTCCGCCCGACGGTAGGCCTCTGCCAGCCGGTAGACGCGTGTCGCGTTGTCCGCACCCACCATCTGCGCGACACGGACCGCATCAGCACTCGACCACTCCCCCGACTGCACCCACTCGCCGAGGACGCTGGCCATGGCACGCCGCCACAGCAGCGCGCCGAGGTGATGCAGCTCAGCCGGTCCGCAGGCATCGGAGGAGAACAGCAGCTTGCCGAAGGGGACCACTTCCAGCGACTCCGCGACCAGGGCACGAGACCGTGCCCCGGTGTAGTTCACCGCCAATCCGACGTCGAAGTACACATGGGGGAACACCTGCGCCAGATACCCGGCGGTGCGGTGATAGGGGTAGCAGTGCAGCAGCATCACCGGCAGCTGGCGGTCCTGTACCCGGCGCAGGAAGTCGGTCATCAGCGACGGGTCGCAGCGGTGCAGGGTCAAGTCAGGATCGCCGTACCCAGTGTGGAACTGCAGCGGTAGGCCGCGGTCGACCGCCACCCACAGCAGATGGCGCAACAGCACAGAATCGGTCAGGCGCAGCTCGCCGGTGTCCCGTTGCCCGAGCCACCGCCCGGCGGCGCGGCGCACCTCGGCGAGGCTAGGGGGGTCAGGATCGAAGTCAAGGCCGTACCGGTAGGCGATGACGGACTTGAGTCCCACCGCGCGGCGAGCCCGCTCCTCCAGGGTCGAGGCGAACCGGTCGGCGAACTGCGCCGCGGGCCCGCCACTTTGCGCCACCTCCTCAGCGATGGACTCCAGGCGCACAATTTCCGACGCCCTCGCACCAGAGGCAGCCGCCATCTCGACGAGCCCCAGGGTCTGCTCAGCTCGGTAGCCGGTGTCCACCAGGAACCATCCGATGCCACTGGCGGCCAGAAGTCGCTGGGTCACCTCCTGCGCACCGAGCTCCTTCCTGCGGGTGAGGTAGGTAGCGGCGTCGGTATGCGCGGGCAGGCCCAGCACCGGGGCGCACCAGCGGCGGACCGCGAAGCCCAGCTGGGAATCCAGCTGCGTCGTGCCCGCAGGCGCGGCCCACGGGGACTCACTGAAACCAGCGTCAAACGCGGCACCGTCGAGATCGCCCGCCGTGGCACCGTGGACGTGATGGTCCACCAGGCGCAGAGCCTCCAGCGTGGCATGCAGCACCTCAGCACTCACGTCAACATTGTGGCGTACGCACACGTTACCAATTTCATCGCGATGTCCCCGGCGATGACAAAGGAGTATTCGTAAGACATGAGGAATCTGTCCGGGGCTGTGATCGGCTCCGCGGCCTCCGGTGCCGCCCTCGTTGTGCTCGCCAGGAAGCCGAACACACCGCGTGTCCTGCGGTGGGCGCTGTGGGGGTGCGCGTCACTCGGCGCGGTCGTCACGGCTAACGAACTCAACGGCAAGCCGGTGCCGTTCTTACGATGGTCGGTACTGCGCATGATGCTGGGCCGGCGGCGTCTTGTGACGGAGTGGCAAGTGGGTGACGGGCGCGAGGAGGCCCTCGCCAAGCACGTGATGACGCACGCTCGGCAAGGAGATCTCGACGATGTGATCCGCGTGATCGATGACTTCTGCTACCAGCGCAGCGCCATGATGAACGTAGGGGACGAGAAGGGGCAGATCCTGGACCAGGCGGTGCGCCGCACCCAGCCCCGCCGTCTCCTGGAGCTGGGAACCTACTGCGGGTACAGCGCGCTGCGGATGGCCCGGGTCATGCGCAGCGACGCCCACCTCTACTCGATCGAGTTCAATCCGGCGAACGCGGCGATCGCCCGCCGGATTTGGGACCACGCGGGTATCGGCGATCGCGTCACGGTGATCGTCGGCAGCCTCGGCGATGGTGGCGCCACCCTGCGTCGGCTACATGCCGAGCACGGCTTCACCGACGGCGGGCTCGACTTCGTCTTCATCGATCACGACAAAGCCGCCTACCTGCCCGATCTGCAGCGCATCGTGAACGAGTGCTGGCTGCACCCCGGCTCTGTCGTGGTCGCTGACAACGTGAAGTTCCCCGGCGCACCGGAATATCGGACCTACCTGAGGGACCAGGAGGGCACGAGCTGGCGCACGACGGAACATTGGACGCACCTGGAGTACCAGTCGCTGATCAGAGATCTGGTGCTCGACTCGGAGTACCTGGGTCGCTGAGCGCCATGGCTCGCCGGGACGGACGGCACGATTGGTAGCCTGAGGCACCTGCCCAAGACACGCCGTTCCATGGTCGTGTGCGGCCCAGAAAGCGAGATTGACGTAGGCGATGCTGGAGCGCGCGGCCACCGGGTTCGTGCACATCGGCGGCGTCTACGTGGCCACCATCGACCGCGACATCGCGGCGCACTCCGGGGGCGTCTACCTGGTGCGGGTCGAGGACACTGACCAGTCACGCGAGGTCAAAGGCGCCCTGGCCCAGTTCGCCCGGGCGTTCGAGTACTTCGGTATCCCCTCCGACGAGGATGACGCGCGCGGCGACTACGGCCCCTACCGTCAGTCGGCCCGCGCGCCCATCTACCTCAGCTACGCGCGCGAGCTGCTGCGCCAGGGCACGGCGTACCTGTGCTTCGCCACCAAAGACGAGCTCGCCGACATCACCGCACGCCAGCAAGCCGCGAAGATCCCCACCGGCTACTACGAGCCATGGGCGCTCTGGCGCGACGCCGACCCCGCCGCCGTGCGGGCCAAGCTCGCCGAGGGCGCCCCGTACGTGGTGCGCTTCCGCGCTCCGGGCAACGCCGCCGGGCAGCGGATCCACTTCACCGATGCGATCCGCGGGGAGCTGGCACACGAGGCCAATCGTAATGACACGGTCATCCTGAAATCGTCCGACCAATCCCCCCGGCTGCCGACCTATCATTTCGCGCACGCCGGCGCCTGTCCTCCGTCGGCGGCGTCCTGCCCGGATCATCATCGCGCGAGGGAGGACTCGAGGAGCTCTTACTGGTGCGCGACAGCCGATACTCCAGCCTGGCCAGCTTGCCCGCCAGCACCTCGTTGGCCTCGATCAGCTCCGACAGCCGCCCGGCCATCACCGCGATCTGCACATCCCGCACCGCGATCTGCCTATCCCGCTCAGCCACGAACGTGATCAGCTCATCGCGAAACATCTCCTCCGGGACAGGCAACCAAAGATCAAACTACAATCACACCGGTCCGGCCGTAACCGACACACCAGTACTGCCACCACCCCTCACCACGCAGCCACCAAACACACACTCCGGACAAGGGCTGAATGTTCACGAGTTCACGACAGCACCATGGGGTTCGCGAGTCGGCGGCGTGGGGCCCGCTGGTGGGCTATCTCGGTCCGAGCGGAAGTTTGGCGAGCGCCTGCCAGGTGTGTGGCGCGTCGTGTCCTTGATAGAGGTGGGCTGCACGGACCGCGGCCTTGACGGGTAACGGAGCACTTATCACGCGAGCCGCGTCGCGCAGGCGACCCAATTCGGTGTACGCACCGACGGTCAGATGGGGAACCAGCTCGGTGAACGTCCCGCCGTAGGGTGGGCAGTCTGGGAACGCTGCGCTTACGGTGGCGATCAACGCTCTGAAGCCGTCGTCGGGCTCGGGAGCAAGCCAGAGCACGTCGTCACGGAACCACTCGATTCGCCGGAAGGTCACATCAAAGCGTGGCACTGACTGGACCGCCTCAGCCAGTTGCCGCAGCTGCCGGTGCCCGATCCGGATCCGGCGGCAAGAACGGGGCCAGAACGGTGACATGGGCGGGTACTCCCCGGACAACATTGCGATCCAGCTGCGAGCGGAACTGCGCGACCACAGGCTCGATCTCCGGAATGGCAACGATCACCGCGCTCTCGCTCGACGTCGCCACCAGACCAGTATGCGGTTACCGGACCGAGATCGTCTGCGCCTATGCCGTCGGTGGTGTCCGTAGAATCTGAGGCTGTGTTCACCGGGGATCAGCGAGAGTGGCTGCGCGAGGAGCTGATCCGCACTGCTCGTGCCGATTCGCGGATCACCGCTGCCGCGCTGACTGGGTCGGCGGCGATCGGAGCTGAAGACCGGTGGTCGGATATCGATCTCGCCTTGGCTCTGGCCGTTGACGCCGACCGTGAGGACGTTTTCGCGGACTGGACCGCGCGGATGTACCACGAGCATGGCGCCGTCCATCATCTGGACGTGACTCGAGGGTCCACCCTCTACCGGGTGTTCCTGCTCGCGAGCACTTTGCAGGTCGACCTTGCCTTCTGGCGCGCGGCTGAGTTCGGCGCTATCGCGCCCACGTTCCAGCTGCTGTTCGGCACGGCCACCGATCGACCCTTCACGCCAACTCCTACCGCCAGTGAGCTGATCGGTATGGGCTGGCTGTATGCACTGCATGCGCGGTCGAGCATCAAACGCGGCCGGGTCTGGCAGGCCGAATACGTGATCAGTGGTGTCCGGGACCAGGTCCTGGCTCTGCTGTGCTTGCGTCATGGCATGCCTGCTGTGCAGGGCCGAGGCATCGATCTTCTTTCGATCGACAGCACGGCCCCGCTCGTCGGCGCGCTGGTCTGTTCGCTCGACGTCAACGAACTCAGACGCGCCTTCGGGCTGGTCGGCAAGGCGTTGCTCGCTGAGATCGAACAGGTCGATGCTGGCCTGGCAACTCGCCTGACCGGTCCGCTCACCGAGCTGATGAGCTGATCGTCGTTGCTGATCTTCCTGTCGGCGGCGGTGCCGGATGAGGCGGGCCAGGTTCGATGGGATGGTTTCAGAGTTCGGAGGCAAGTTTCGCTTCGATGAGTGCCACGCGTTGTTCCACCTCGTCGGCGACGACATCGACCAGGTCGAAGCCGTGGGCTTGGTAGACGGCTTCGTGTACTGCCTCGAACTCCAGGGCGTCGCGGTAGCTGATCCGTCGGGCGGCGGAGGGCACGATGAAGCCGAGGGGGCGGACGAAGAAGACCGTGCGCTGGTAGATCTTCTCGTCGGTCACCCGGGCCATCTCGTCGGCCAGCGTGGATGTGACCGGCAGCCGCAGGTAGCGCGCGAGGGCCAGCGTGCACCACGGTGAGCGGTCATAGAACTGCGCGGCCGCGCCGGTCGAGACCGGTTGTTGCTGTCGGTGTCGTTGCAGCGCGGCGATCTTGTTGATGAACTCGCCGTCGGTCCACGGTTCGTCGACTCCTCGCGCCTGCTCGCGGGCGATCACGTCGGTCGCCGCCTCGTCCACGACCGCCCAGCCTCGCGCCCGGAGTTCGCGCAAGATCGCGGTCTTGCCGGCTCCGGGCGCGCCAGTGAGGATGTAGCGCCGCACCCGCGTCGTGGCCTGGCTGATCAGCGACGAAGCAGACTGGATTACCGGCCAGCTCATCGCCTCCGACGGAGGCTGGTCAGCCCTCGGCTGAGCCCGGCCTACCCTGCTGTATTTAGATTTAGGTAGCAATGTCTATCTTGGCGGCCAGGGCACGTACCTCGCTCCGCACTACCAAGTGGTTGCGCTCCATCAGCTGCTGGATGACGCTTCGACCAAACTGGCCGTGTTTCACCATCTCCGGGGACTCCTGATACGCCCTCGACAAGAGATGGTAGACGGCAACGTCATCCCGCCGGGCAAGATAACCACGGGCGACCTCGACGAGGTACCACGACCGGTCTGGCACAGAAGGAATCGAAGCCACCTCGATATTTGCCGCACGGCGTGCCGCATCACCGTATCGCCCCAAGGTCACATCGATAGACACACCGTCGAGTTGCATATTCACCGGGCCGAACCCGTTCCAGGAATGCCAGTAGTCTTCGCCGAGCGACCGGGCGATGTCGTCGGCCATATCCCAGAAACGCCACGCCGTCCCAAAATCATAGTCGAGGGCCGCCGTCAGCCCCCGAGCAAGCTGCAAAGAACCCCACATCGCCCGGTACTCACTCGACGCATCGTCACGGCCTGGCTTCACCAACTCGGCCGCCTCCGTCACCACACGGTCGGCCTGATCCAGCTGACCAGAACGCCGCAACACATGAGCCAGGTACCACGCGCTCCGGGCAATAGCGAGCGGATCGTCAGCTTCCTGAGCGGCTGCCATACCGCGATCGGCGGCGAGAAATATCAGCTCTGGCACGGGCTGATAAGCAAGGACCTTTTGTGTCATGTGGTAGGTTCCGGCAAGCACAACCGCAGCGGCGCGTCGCTCAGTCCCGGCCAATACCCGAACGACCTGGTGCGTCTGGGTGAGCAAAGACGGAAGTAGGGCGCCGACCTCCGTGCGGTGATGGCGCGAGGTACGCCAGAGCGTGACCGCATCATCCAGTCTGCGCTGGAGCTCGCTGACCGACGGCAACCGATCAACCTCTGTCGCCGACACGGCCCCCAGCGGATACGTCATCATGACCTGCTGGAGCGCGGGCAGCGCCGGATGGGCCGACTTGCCATAGACCGCCAGCGGCAAGCGCTGACCGGTCAGCTCGGCCAGGTCATCAAGCCGGAGGATTTCCGCGAGTCGAAGCAACGTCGGCAACCGCACCGCCTGACGCGTGCCCTGCTCAATCTTCTTGAGCCAACTTTCACTCCGACCACACAGGCCAGCAACGACCGCGCGGGACAACCCCCGCCGCTCCCGCAATACTTTAATCCGCTCACCCACCGGTAAGCTCGGGTCCAGGCTCATCGCTCACCCTTCCCATCCGTCCTAGGCTAGAGCGTCATTCTGGTCGGTGCGCGCGGCCGAGCAGGTCGGCGGCCATCTGCCGGGGTGACTGGCCGTCGTAACAGACCCGGCGCACCCCCTCGGTGATGGGCACCTCAACGCCACAGCGCGCGGCCAGGCCCTGGATCGACAAGCAGGACTTGGCACCCTCAGCTACCTGGCCATGGGTGGCCTGCTGGGCCTGCTCGAGGGTGTCACCCAGCCCAAGCCGGTAGCCGAAGAAGCGGTTACGGGACAACGGTGAGGCGCAGGTGGCCACCAGATCACCGAGGCCGGCCAGACCCGCGAAGGTCATCGGGTCGGCGCCCAGCGCCGCACCCAGCCGTCGCATCTCGGCCAATCCCCGGGTGATCAGCGTCGCCAGCGTGTTATCACCATATCCCAATCCGGCGGCCATCCCGCAGGCCAGCGCGATGACATTTTTGCACGCGCCACCGAGTTCGCAGCCAATGACGTCGGTATTGGTGTAGGGACGAAAGTAACCGGTCCCGCCGGCGTGCTGCACCGCAACGGCACGGTCGTGATCAGTGCAGGCGACCACGCTCGCCGTGGGTTGCTCGGCAGCGATCTCGCGAGCCAAGTTGGGTCCGGTCACCACCACCACGTGATCGAGCCCGACCGCGGTGACATCGATCACGACTTCACTCATCCGCTTGAGGCTGTCCAGTTCGACGCCCTTGGCGAGGCTCACCAAGGTGGCCTCTGGGGGGATCGAGCGGTGCCACTCGCGCAGGTTGTCGCGCAGCGTCTGGCTCGGCACTGCCAAGACCACCGCGTCCACTCCCTCCAGCGCCGCTTCTGCGCGCACGGTGGCCTGTAAGGAAGCCGGAAGTCGCACCCCTGGCAGGTAGTCCGGGTTGGTGTGTCGATGGGCGACCGCCTCGGCGACCTCGCTGCGACGAGCCCAGAGCACCACGTCCCGGCCGGCGTCAACGAGCACCTTGGCGAAGGTGGTGCCCCAGGAACCTGCGCCCATCACCGCAATTCGCTGCACCACGAAAGTCATGACGCCTGCTCATGGCGCACCTCGGCGAGCAGGTCGCGGACTGCGCCCATCACCCGGTCAGTGACCTCCCGCAGCAGCGGCCCATCCACTGCTCGCCGCCGGAAATCGGAGAAGTCGATCGGTGGCCCAGCTCGCACGATCACGTCGGTCCGGGGCAGCGGGCGGAACCGCCGGCCGTAGTGGTCATAGATCCGCTGCGTGCCCCAGTGCGCCACGGGCACCACCGGCACGTCGCTGTGCAAGGCCAGCCGGGCGACCCCGGTGTGCGCCACCATCGGCCAACAATCCGGGTCCCGGGTGATGGCGCCCTCAGGGTAGATCAATACCGCCTTGCCCTCGGCGAGTGCCCGCTCGGCCCCACGCAGGCTGTCGCCAGCCTCGGCACTGCCGCGGGACACCGGGATCTGACCTGCGCCGGCCATCACCCGACCGACCACCGGCAGGCGCCAGAGGTCCTGCTTGGCCAAAAACCGCGGGATCCGACCCCTGCGGTGCAGGAACACTCCGGTGTAAATCGGATCCAGGTAGGAGATGTGGTTGCACGCCACCAGGACCGGCCCGGCCTCGGGGATGTGTTCCAGGCCCTCGAAACGTCGCCGTCCCAGCAGGCGGGTGAGCGGGTAGAACACCACGATGCACAACCCGATCAACGGGCCAGCCTTCTCCCGTGCCACGCCATCCTCCTCGCGCTGATCGTGAGGCGAAGTCTTCCCTGCCGTCAGATCGCCAGCTCCAGCGGCCGCCAGCGCGGGAAGATGGGGACGTGCATGTGGACCTGCTCGTCCCGATGAAACCACTCGCCAAGGCCAAGACCCGGCTGCGGGGGGTGGCCGATGGCGGGGTTGGTGCTCCCGAGGCACATGCCCGGTTGGTCCTCGCCCTAGCCCGGGACACCCTTGCCGCGGTGGCGGCTACGGCTGCGGTCCGCCGGGTTGTCGCGATCTGCTCCGACGAGCGGGTGTGCACCGCGCTCGCCGACGACGGGGTACCGGTGATCCCCGACAAGCCGGCCGCTGGCCTCAACCCGGCCCTGCGGTACGGGGAAGCTGTGCTCCGCACGGCGGATCCCACCACGACGGTCGGGGTGCTGCAGGCCGATCTGCCGGCGCTGAGCCCGGAGGAGCTGGACTGCGCCGTGCGCCACGGCCTGGCCACCGGTGGCCGGGCGTTTTGCACCGATCGAACGGGCACCGGGACGACCTTGCTGCTCACCCCTCCGGGGCAGCCCTTAGAGCCCCGCTTTGGGGTTGGCTCGGCGATGGCGCACCGGGCCAGCGGCGCTCGGGAGCTCTCCGGCTGCTGGCCGGGGCTGCGCTGCGACGTCGACACTGCGGCTGATCTCGCCGTCGCGCGCGGCCTGGGCCTGGGTTGGTTCACTCGCGCCGCGCTGCGCAATCCTGAAGGTGACCCATCCTGGAGGTGACGCTGTGCCGCCCGGCTGAGCACTGAGTGTCTCCCGGGCTGGCGTAATTCGGGACAATGGTGGGGTGAGCCAACACCTCACCCCGCTCAGTGATCGCGCCACACCGACTGCCGACAGCGCCACACCGACTGCCAATAGTGCTGTGGCGACGGTGCCGCCCGCCCCCCCAGCGGCGACGCCGGTGTGCTCGGCCACCGATCTGCTTGAGGACCGCTACCTCAATCGGGAACTGTCCTGGCTGGACTTCAATGCCCGGGTGCTGGCCCTTGCGGAGGATACCAGCCAGCCACTGCTGGAACGGGCCAAGTTCCTGGCGATCTCCGCGTCGAACCAAGACGAGTTCTTCATGGTGCGAGTCGCCGGGCTCAAACGCCGCGAAGAGGCCGGGTTAGCCGTACGCAGCGCGGACGGCCTGTCCCTGCGGGAGCAGCTAGCCCAGATCACGACGCGCAGCCGGGAGCTCGCCGAGCGCCAAGCCCGGATCTACCTCGACTCGGTCCGTCCGGAACTGGCGAAGCACCAGATCACCTTCGTCACCTGGTCCGATCTCGAGGATCAACAACGGCTACGGCTGTCAGCCTATTTCACCGCCCAGGTCTTCCCGGTACTCACCCCGTTGGCGGTGGACTCCGCGCACCCCTTCCCCTCCATTTCCAACTTGTCATTGAACCTGGCTGTGATGGTGCGTAACCCGGACCGGCGCAGCGAGCATTTCGCCCGGGTCAAGGTGCCCAACAACGTGCCACGTTTGGTTCGGGTAGAGAACAGCTCGGACGATCCCCGGTCGCCACGCACGTTCCTGCCGCTGGAGGAGCTGATCGGGGCCCACCTCAGTGAGCTGTTCACCCGCATGGAAGTAGTCGACTGGCACGTCTTCCGGGTCACCCGCAACGCCGACTTCGAGGTTGAGGAAGACCGCGATGAGGACCTGCTGCGCGCCATGGAGCGGGAACTGGTGCGCCGCCACCGCTTCGGCTCCCCGGTGCGCCTGGAGGTGGCCGAGACGATGAGCGAGCGCGTGCTGGAGCTCCTGCTGCGTGAGCTCGACGTCGATCCGCACGACGTGATCAGGGTACCTGGCCTACTGGATCTGTCCTGCCTCTGGCAGCTCCACGCGCTGCCCGCCCCAGAGCTGAAGGACGAGCCGTTCGTCCCCGCCACGCACCCGGCCTTCGGCGAGGGCGAGAGCCCCAAGGATGTGTTCGCCACCCTGCGCGAGGGTGACGTGCTGGTGCACCACCCCTACGACTCGTTCTCCACCAGCGTGCAGCGTTTCATCGAACAAGCCGCCGGGGATCCGCAGGTACTGGCGATCAAGCAGACGCTCTACCGAACATCCGGTGACTCCCCTATCGTCGACGCGCTCATCGACGCCGCCGAGGCCGGTAAGGAGGTCGTCGCATTGGTGGAAGTCAAGGCGCGATTCGACGAGCAGGCCAATATCAAGTGGGCCGGAACGCTAAAACGCGCCGGGGTACACGTGGTCTACGGAGTGAGAGGGCTCAAGATACACTGCAAGACCGCGCTGGTGGTGCGCCAGGAGGGCGCGACGATCCGCATTTACTGCCACATCGGCACCGGCAACTACAACCCCAAGACCGCCCGGCTCTATGAGGACATCGGGTTGTTCACCGCGCAGCCCGCGATCGGCGCTGACCTCGCCGAGCTGTTCAACTCGCTGACCGGTTGCGGGCGGCCGACGTCCTACCGCCGCTTGCTGGTGGCACCCGATGGGATCCGGCGCGGCATCGTGGAGCGGATCGAGGGTGAGATTGCCCACTCCCGGGCGGGCCGCCCGGCCAGAATCCAGATCAAGGTCAACGCGTTGGTCGACGAGCAGGTCATCGATGCCCTGTACCGGGCGGCGCTGGCCGGGGTCGGTGTCGACATCGTGGTCCGCGGCATCTGTGCCCTTATCCCCGGACGCCCGGGACTGTCGGAGAACATCCAGGTGCGCTCGATCCTGGGCCGCTTCCTCGAACACTCCCGGGTCTTCCACTTCGCGGGCGCGGGCGAGCACTGGATCGGCAGCGCGGACATGATGCACCGCAACCTGGACCGCCGGGTGGAGGTGCTGGCGCTGGTGTCTGACCCGGCCATCACCGACGAGCTGGACGCGATGCTCACTTCCGCCCTGGACCCAGCGACGCGATGCTGGGTCTTGGAAGCAGACGGCTCATGGCGCCCGTCCCCCGCACCCGGATCCACCGTCCGTGACCATCAGGTGCAGGAGATTCTTCGGCACCGCAGGAGTGACTGGCCAGGAGGTGAATGATCACGTGCCTGCTCTGATCGCCGCCGGCGCCGCCGTGTGGCGGAGCGCGCCCTCGGGCGGCATCGAGGTGGCGGTAGTGCACCGGCCCGGCCTGGACGACTGGTCACTGCCTAAGGGCAAGGCCCACTCCGGGGAGACGCTGCCGGCCGCCGCAGTGCGCGAGGTGGCTGAGGAGACCGGCCACACCGTCACGCTCGGCGTCAGGCTGGGCAGCCGCCGATATCGGATCAGCGACGGTGAGAAGGTGGCGCACTACTGGGCGGCGCGGCCCACCGGCGGTAGCTTCCACCCCAGCAAGGAGGTCGACGAGTTGCGCTGGCTGCCTGTGGCGAGGGCGTCTGAGCTGCTCAGCTACCAGCGTGACCGGACGCTGCTGGCCAGTCTCGACGGCGCAACGGCCGCCACTGCCACCGTACTGCTGGTCCGGCACGCCGAGGCGGGCGCGCGTGAGACCTGGGCGGGCGATGATGACCTGCGCCCACTGACCGCCGAGGGCCATCGGCAGGCGCAGGGCCTGCGAGCGCTGCTGCCCCTGTTCGGAGCGGCGCGGGTGTACTGCGCGCCACCGCTGCGCTGCCGCCAGAGCGTCGAGGATCTCGCCGCGGACCTCGGGGTGCCGATCATCACGGAACCGCGGTTATCCGAGGTGGGGTACCGGGCCGATCCGGCTGCTGGCCGACAACGGCTGATTGAGATCGCGGCCGGGCCGGGAGGTCCGGCCGTAGTGTGCAGTCAGGGCGGGGTGATTCCGGACCTGGTCAGTCACCTCGCCCACTCGGCTGGGCTTACGCTGCTCGACGTGCCCAAACGGAAGGGCAGTTACTGGGGACTGTTTTTCGGCAGCAGGCCATCCGCACCGCCCGTGCTCCTGGCCGCCGATTACTACGACGACGCCCTGGGATGACGCACTGGGCTGACGGGATTGGAGGGCTGAGGGCTATCCCCTAGCTGGACTCTTCACCGACCCGCCGGCAACCGTGGTTGGCAGCCAGGACGGGCGCTGGGCCTCGAACGCGTCGATCTGCTGGGCGTGGCGCAAGCTCAGCGCGATGTCGTCCAATCCCTCCAGCAGGCGCCAGCGGGTGTAGCCGTCGATCGCGAAGCCTACCGTGATGTCCTTGGCCTGCACGGTCTGCTCCGAAAGATCGACGGTGACTTCGGTTCCCGGCTCCGTCTCCAGCAATTTCCAGAGCAATTCGACATCGTCCCGAGCGCACTGGGCCGCGAGCAGACCTTGCTTGCCGGCGTTGCCCCGGAAGATCTCGCCGAACCGCGGCGAGATCACCACCCGGAACCCGTAGTCCAGCAGCGCCCAGACCGCGTGCTCCCGCGACGACCCGGTACCGAAGTCCGGTCCGGCGACCAACACGCTGCCGTTGCGGTAGGCATCGTGGTTGAGCACGAAGTCCTCGTGGGCCCGCCAGGCCGCGAACAGTCCGTCCTCGAACCCGGTGCGGCTGACCCGTTTCAGGTAGACCGCAGGGATGATCTGGTCCGTGTCCACATCAGAGCGACGCAGCGGAACGCCGACACCGGTGTGCCGAGTGAACGCTTCCATGAGGGCTCCCTTCGGGAGCGCGTGAGTGGCGATACGAACTATAGTTCGTATCGCCACTCACGCGTCCAGGTCTGTCGGGCAGGAGAGGGTGCCGCGGATGGCGGTGGCGGCCGCGACCAGCGGGGAAACCAGGTGGGTGCGGCCACCTTTGCCTTGGCGGCCCTCGAAGTTGCGGTTCGACGTCGAGGCGCAGCGCTCGCCCGCGGCGAGCTGATCGGGGTTCATCCCCAGGCACATCGAGCAGCCCGCCGAGCGCCACTGGGCACCGGCCGCGGTGAACACCTCGTGCAGTCCCTCGGCCTCGGCCTGGGCGCGCACCCGCATCGAGCCGGGAACGACGATCATCCGTACCCCCTCGCGTACCCGCCGGCCGGCGAGCACTGCCGCCGCTGCCCGCAGATCCTCGATCCGCCCATTGGTGCAGGATCCGAGGAAGACCGTGTCCACCGCAATCTCGCGCAGCGGGGTACCGGGTTGCAAGTCCATGTAGGACAAGGCCTTGCGCACCGCGAGCCGCTCACCGTCGTCGGTGACCTGCTCGGGATCAGGCACTCGTTCGGACAGCGGCAGCCCCTGGCTGGGGTTGGTGCCCCAGGTCACGAACGGGGTCAGGGTATCGGCGTCGATGTGCACCTGCGCGTCGTAGGTGGCGTCATCATCGGTGTGCAGCTCGCTCCAGTACCGCATCGCCGCGTCCCACTGCGCACCCGTGGGCGCATGCGGCCGGCCAGCCAGATAGTCGAAGGTGATGGCGTCCGGCGCGATCATTCCGGCTCGGGCGCCTGCCTCGATCGACATGTTGCAGATCGTCATGCGGGCTTCCATGGACAACTGCTCGATCACATTTCCGCGGTACTCCAGGACGTAGCCCGCTCCGCCACCGGTGCCGATCCGGGCGATCAGCGCCAAGACGATGTCCTTACTCGTGACGTCGGCCGGCAATGCTCCGTCGCGGCTTTGCACGATCACCGCCATGGTCTTGAACGGGCGCAGCGGCAAGGTCTGGGTGGCCAGGACATGTTCCACCTCTGAAGTGCCGATGCCGAACGCCAGCGCGCCGAAGGCACCATGGGTGGAGGTGTGCGAATCCCCGCAGACCACCGTCATCCCTGGTTGGGTGAGGCCCAGCTGGGGCCCCACGACGTGCACGATGCCCTGCTCAACATCGCCCATCGAGTGCAACCGCACGCCGAACTCCGCGCAGTTTCGGCGCAGCGTCTCCACCTGGGTGCGCGACACCTCATCGGCGATCGGCAGCTCAATGTCGGTGGTGGGGACGTTATGATCCTCGGTAGCGATCGTCAGATCGGGTCGGCGGAGGCGCCGGGCGGCCAGCCGCAAGCCGTCGAAGGCCTGCGGGCTGGTCACTTCATGGATCAGGTGCAGGTCAATGTAGAGCAGATCGGGTGCCGCGCCGCCGGCATCGTCATCGGGATCGCCACCACCCCGGTGGACCACGTGTGCGTCCCAAACCTTCGCGGCGAGCGTGCGTCCCATCAGCGGCACTTCACTTTCTCTGTCCGGTGCTCCCACATGCTGGACATCTCACATAACGGGAAGTTAACATCGTTTTGTGGGACAGCATAGCGGCATCGGCGTGCTGGATAAAGCCGTTATGGTGCTGCGCGCGGTCGCCGCCCGCCCCTGCGGGCTGGCCGAGCTGTGTCTCCGTACCGGACTGCCCCGGGCTACCGCCCACCGATTGGCGGTAGGACTGGAAGCGCACCGGCTCCTCAGCCGCGGCGCCGACGGACGGTGGCGTCCTGGCCCTGCGCTGCGCGAGTTGGGCCAGAGCGCGCTTGACCCGTTGCTTGAGGCCGCCTCGATCGTGCTGCCCCGGCTGCGGGACCTCACCGGCGAGAGCGTCCAGCTCTACCGGCGGGAGGGGATGGTCCGGATCTGTGTAGCAGCTGCCGAACCCCGCAGCGGCCTGCGCGACACCGTCCCCGTGGGAGCCCGGCTACCGATGACGGCCGGATCGGGCGCGAAAGTTCTGGCCGCCTGGGCTGACCCGGCCACGCAACGCATCGTCCTCAGTGAGGCCATCTTCGGCGAGCGGACCCTCATCGAGGTCCGCAAACGAGGCTGGGCACAGAGCGTGGCCGAACGCGAGTCAGGGGTCGCCAGCGTCTCCGCCCCAGTGCGCGATGCGAAGGGCACCGTGGTTGCCGCTGTGTCGGTGTCTGGCCCGGTGGAGCGGATCGGCCGACGGCCGGGTATTCGGTGGGCTACCGATCTCCTGGGCGCTGCGGAGGCACTGCACAACCGCCTGTGACGAGTGGCGCCGCCTTGACTTGAGAGGGCGGCGCGGTCATCACCCCCTCCAGCCCTGTGAGCAGCGCAAACCGCGCTCACAGCACCCGCGCACACTCCGTTTAGGCACCCATTCGGCACAACGCCAGAGCGCATACCCGCCATGTCGTGCCAACTCCCCGGCCTTACCCGGCACACCACTTCCGCCGACGGCTCGCTGACGATGATCTGAACTGCCCTGATGGTGTCGGGTGGCGGGAATGTGAATCCACTGCCTCTGTGTCCCGAAGCAAGGCAGGTGCGGTCGTGATCGGTGCGGTTCTGCGGTGACCGCCTGGTGACGCGTCCCTGAGAGTTCGGGGGTCCCCACCCGTACGCGGTGGTTGTTACTCAGTTCGTCATTCACAGGCCCAGCGGATTTGTCCTTCCCCAAATCGTGCCCAGGAGCGCAGGCCTGCCCCTGGGAACCGTGTGATAGCCCAGGGGTCGGCGGGATGCCACCATCAGCCCCATCACACGGAGCCGGGCGTGGCACTGACGTCGGCCATCCCGGAGACCTAATAGGCGCCCGGCGAAGACGTGTTTGGGGTCGTGCTGGTGTGGCACTGCGCTGGACTGACGCAGCGCCGTGGGGCGAACTACTGCCTAGGTTTCGGCAGTCGTTGACCTACGAGACGACCAGGTGACGTTAGTGGACGCTGATTAGCAAGGAATGGTACGATTTTTACCCAATTTGTACTGGGCCACACCCGGACTTCGAAGCCTTACTCGACGGCCTTACCTAGTTATTTTATGAGCGGATCTTGCAACACTTCACCATTGGCTGCACCAGTCCAATCCACACTTCGAGTTGGAATACCCTTCATTGACTTCTTTTCGACGACCTGACCGTTGCCTACGGACAGCCGAGAGCTACTTTCCAGAAGCTGCTCAAGAACTCTTTGGTAGGCGCTATCTCTGTTCGATTTCTCCATCTCGCAGATGATCCTCTCCGCAGACAGCAAGTAGCTATTGAGCAGCGGCTGATCGAAGTACCGATTGAGTTGTTGTAACGACCGTTCATACACACGTATATACGTTCGCCCTAGGAACGCCGATAGGGCACCCCCCGTAACAGCTAGGGATCCGAGCAATAACTGTGTACGCGTCCCGGCCGGGAGGAATACCGCAGCCGAGAAGCATATTAATAACCAAACAAACCCGCACCACATTGCCCGCCTACTCGACCTGAAAGACGACTCCGCCTGGTCAGTCGCTATTCCATGATAGCTGTCAAGAAGGAGACGATTCAAGTTAATTAGACTCGGGAGCGCCATTTGGTCTCTAAGTCTTTCCACCGCAGACACAAACGCCGCTTCTTCCCTCTCTCGGGCGCGTTTGGCAGCTTCGTACTCGTCCTGCTTCCACTTGTAAGAGCGGTAACCGTACCAAAATGCTGCGATCAGTAGCAAGCCGAGAATGATTAGAACGGCGACCAAGAACCATCTTGGGACGCCAATCGGGCCATACGCCGGAGGACCTGGAGGCTTATGCGAAAGCCTCCTTGAAGAAGTACAGGCCGATGGCGGCACGAAACGAGGACAAGAAGGTCTTCAGTGGCCTTCTGTAATCCGTGAAGAGAATCCGCCACGTCTTCAGATTGGCGACGGCTCGCTCGACGGGCGCACG
>JAFAPC010000144.1 GCA_019247305.1 Pseudonocardiales bacterium | reverse complement strand
CGTGCGCCCGTCGAGCGAGCCGTCGCCAATCTGAAGACGTGGCGGATTCTCTTCACGGATTACAGAAGGCCACTGAAGACCTTCTTGTCCTCGTTTCGTGCCGCCATCGGCCTGTACTTCTTCAAGGAGGCTTTCGCATAAGCCTCTCTGGATGCACCCCTCACGGGCTGCGCGTTCGTCTGCCCTGCGGAGTCAGCGTGCGTCCTGGTGTTCGGAGGATGGCGGGCTCAACTTGCTCGGGTTGGCTGGAGAAAGAACCTGCCGACTAAGAGCGTTCACGATGCTTCCAGCGGCCGTGCCGAGGCCGAGACCTCACGAGGCTCGCTTATACACCACTTCACCCTCGCGCGCAGGCCAATAGACCATCGATCCGATAACGTCCTTGCGACGCTCGTATTCGGCAAGATCCGTCACGAACACATCGATCGGTGCCCGCGCGCTGATGGCACGCCGGATCGAGCTGATCAGCCGCGTCCGATCGGCCGGCTCAATGTGGTCGAACACCACAAGCAGGTCAAGGTCGCTGTCTGGACCCTCATCACCGCGCGCCACGGAGCCGAAGAGCACAATCCGTCTCGGCGCCGCCGCCCAAACCACATCCTCGACGGCAACCGACAGCCACTGCCGCAAGGTCTTGCCCGCCCACAGCGACGGCTCGTCCACAGCCCTCAGCCTACGACCTCAACTGAGTCACCTCACCGCAGCCTCGCCGGTTCAGAACTGTTAGCTCAACCGGCTTGGAATATCTGGCGAGGATGAGCGCCGCAAGCTAACCCATGCGGCTGCGCAAGGCGATCTCTGTCTTCGTGATCGACTGTCGCCAACAACGCGAGGCATCACGCGATTGGTTCGAGATCGAAACTCGGGAGCGGTTGTCTGCTAGAAGCGGAGCCGACGCGGGGACTCGAACCCCGAACCTACCGCTTACAAGGCGGTTGCTCTGCCCGTTGAGCTACGTCGGCGGGTGCGACAGCCATGGTAGGCGCACCGCGTTTGGCAGCGTTGCGGTACTGGGTAGCCGCTTCCCGTGACGATCATCATGGGGACGACCGCTCCCACAGCGATCAGCGGGTGACTCGCCGCGCCGCTAATGTCGGTGGGTGACGGTGCGGACAAGGAGGGTAGCCCGTGACCGACGCCACGAGCACCGCGACGGCCGGAGCGGACTTCGTGGTAGTGGCCAACCGGTTGCCGGTGGATCTGGACCGCCTGCCCGATGGCACCCAGCGGTGGAAGTCCAGTCCGGGCGGTTTGGTCACCGCCCTGGAGCCGTTCCTGCGCTCGCGCAGCGGCGCGTGGGCTGGCTGGCCGGGCGTGCCCGACACCGAGCTGGCGCCCATCGCCGATGGCGAGATCACCTTGTATCCGGTGACGCTGTCCACAGCGGAGCTCACCGACTACTATGAAGGCTTCTGCAACGCGACGCTGTGGCCGCTCTACCACGACGTCGTGGTTCCCCCCGCGTTCCATCGACACTGGTGGAATGCCTACGTGGAGGTCAACAAGCGATTCGCCGCAACCACCGCCAAGGTCGCGGACAACGGGGCGACTGTCTGGGTGCAGGATTACCAGTTGCAGCTGGTGCCCCAAATGCTTCGGGGACTGCGGCCGGATCTGCGCATCGGGTTCTTTTTGCACATCCCGTTCCCACCGGTAGAGCTGTTCATGCAGCTGCCCTGGCGCGCCGAGCTGATCCGCGGCCTGCTCGGCGCTAACCTGGTCGGGTTCCAGCTGCCCGGTGGCGCACAGAACTTCCTGTTCCTGGCGCGCCGGCTGGTCGGGATGCCCGCAACGAAGAGCGCAGTGGGAGTGGGCACCAAGCTCGGCCAGGTCAACCTGGGCGACCGGGCTGTCCAGGTCGGCGCCTTCCCGATCTCCATCGACGCCGCCGCATTTGACAGCCTGGCCCGAAGCCGGCCGATCCGCAAACGCGCCAGCGAGATCCGCGACGAACTAGGTAACCCGGCGACCGTCGTCCTCGGGGTGGACCGGCTGGACTACACGAAGGGCATCGACGTACGGCTGCGCGCGCTAGGAGAGCTGTATGCCGAGAACCGCATCTGCGCCGAAGACACCGTCATGGTGCAGCTGGCCACCCCCTCGCGCGAGCGGGTGGAGCACTACCAGCGCATGCGCAAGGACATCGAGCAGGCCGTCAGCTGGATCAACGGTGAATTCGGCCGCGTAGGCCACCCTGCCGTGCATTACCTGCACCAGTCGATGCCGCGTAGCGAGCTGACCGCGCTCTTCGTGGCTGCCGACGTGATGCTCGTCACCCCGTTGCGGGACGGCATGAACCTGGTGGCCAAGGAGTACGTGGCCTGCCGCAACGACCTCAGTGGCGCGCTGGTGCTGTCCGAGTTCGCGGGCGCGGCGGCCGAGCTGACCGGCGCGTTCCTGGTCAACCCCCATGACCTCGACGGCATCAAGAACGCCATCGAAGCGGCGATCATCATCGATCCTGAGGAAGGGCGTCGGCGGATGCGGGCCCTGCGCCGGCAGGTGATGAACCACGACGTGCGGCACTGGGCGCGCTCCTTCCTGGCCGCCCTCGGTGCCGCGTGAGTGCGCCGCCACCGGTTTTGTCAGACCCTCACCATACGATCTGGCCGTGATCCGACCCGGCGACAGTCTCGCCCTCCGCAAGGAGCGCGGTGCCTTCTTTACCCCTCCAGAGATCGCCGACTACCTGGCCGACTGGGCAGTCGGTGGTGACCAAGATGCCCGGATTCTGGACCCGACCTGCGGAGAAGCGGCCTTTCTCCGGTCGGCGGGTCGACGGCTGCGGACGCTGGGCCGGAACGAAGGCAGCCTGGACGGGCACCTCTTCGGTGTGGATCTCCATGAGACCTCGCTGGACTGGGCCAGCGCCGTCCTAACCTCTGAGGGCCTTGACGCGCACCTGCTGGCCGCGGACTTTTTCGACCTCGCTGCCCCGGACCAGCCAGGTGCGCTGCTTCCCCCCATGGACGCGGTGATCGGCAACCCGCCTTTTGTCCGTTACCAGCGCCATATCGGAGCAGCGCGAGCGAAGTCGCGGCAGGCGGCGCTGCGACAACACGTCCGGCTGTCCGGTCTGGCCTCATCCTGGGCGGCGCTGCTCGTCCACGCCTGCGGCTTCCTCAAGCCGGAGGGCCGACTGGCGATGGTGCTGCCCGCTGAGCTGCTGACTGTGGGATACGCCGAGCCGATCCGCGGGTGGCTGCGGGGGCGTTTCGAGCAAGTACATCTGGTGCTCTTCGAGCGGTTGCAGTTCCCGGAGGCGACCGAGAAGGTGGTCCTCGTCCTAGCGGCTGGCAGCGGTGGCTGCGACGCCTTCTCGCTCTACTGCCTTCAGGACGCCGCTGATCTCGTCGCCATCCGGCCTATGACCAACTTAAGCGTCACGCCCGCGGACAGCGGCAAGTGGACCGATTTGCTGCTGCCGAACCAGCAACGACGTTTGTTCAAGGCCATCAGCAACGAGCGCTGCACGCCATTGTCCGCCTACGGTAAGCCCGAGCTGGGCACAGTGACGGGGGCGAACAACTACTTCACGATGTCGGAGCAGACGCGCGTGCGCTACCGACTCATCGAGAACCGCCACGTGATCAAAATCTGCCCGCCGGGGACGAAGCATCTGCAGGGCCTGGCCTTCTCCGCGCAGCGGTGGGCGGAACTGCGCGATCACGGTGAGCGGGTGTGGCTGCTGCATCCCGAGCCAAATGATCGATCGAAGGCTCTGGCGGCCTACCTGGCCCGGGGACGGGAGCAGGCAGTACACCAGGCCTACAAGTGCACCGTCCGCTCCCCGTGGTGGCGGCCACCCGCGGTCTCTGCGCCGGACCTCTTCTTCACCTACATGAGTCATCGCTATCCCCGGCTGATCGCCAACACGGCGGAGGCGACCTTCGTCAACTCAATGCACGGCGTGCGATTACTGCCGAGCGCACCCCCGATTGCCCGGTCGGCCTTGCCGCTCGTGTCCCTGAACAGCGTCTCGTTGCTAGGCGCTGAGGTTTTAGGCCGTTCCTACGGTGGCGGCATCCTCAAGATGGAGCCGCGCGAGGCAGCCATGCTGCCCGTCCCCGTGCCGGCCGACCTGCAGGCAGCCTGGGAGCTCCTGACGTCAGCGAGCACCGCCCTCGACGGGTGGCTGCGAGCCGGTCGCTGGACTGAGGTGGTGCGGCAGGTGGACAACGCGCTCCTGCGCGACGTCATGAGGTTGGAGCCCGATCAAATTGATCAACTTCGCGCGGCTGCCGACGCGTTGCGCGCACGTCGGCTAACCCGGTCAGAATCAGCATCGCCAGCGAACGGTCAGTGAAAGGTACAGCGCGTGGCGAAAGATGACGTCTTTGACAGCTTCGAAAACGCCATCCGTGGCCGCACCGACATCGGCAATCCGTGGCATATCACCCCGACGGGTCGCCGCTATGAACCAGACTACGAGTTGCTCCGAACTCTGCTCGCGATCCCGATCGAAGCGGGCAGCGGTTCGGAGTCAGGTCGCTTCGCCAACGCAATCGACGCGTGGGTAGCCGCGGAGCTACGCCGGGCTGGCTTCCCCGCGGACGAAGTCTGGCCACGCTTGACCAAACCCCGCGTTCTGCCGCGCGAAATAGGGCTGTTCATACAAAGTTTACCCAAGAAGCTGCGCGGTGACGTCGAAGCTCACGTGATACGCAATACGACAGTAGCCCCGCGCGACGCCAAGGTGCTCGGACGAGCCTACGCCAAACAAGTCGACGTTGTCATCGCACAGTGGTCGCGCGGCCCTGAGCTGATGGTGTCGACGAAATCGATGGTCTCGTCGTTCGGCAACAACCTGAAGAACCGCTTCGAGGAGTCCTACGGCGACGCAAAGAACCTGCGTGGTCGGTTTCCACTCGCCGCGATCGGGTTCCTTTTCGTGTTTCGCTCAACGATCCTCGCAAATCCTGGCCGTTTCGAGTCAGCGATTGACATGCTGCGAAAGTTACGCTCCGAGATGGACGTCTACGACACGACGTGCATGGTGGTCGCCGAGTGGGGTGACAAAGCCCCCGCTACCGATCGAGAGGGCGGTTCTTTCGATAGGGTCACTATCCGTAACGATGTGACACCGCCAGATCTACGGGCCGATCAATTCCTAGCTGTCATGATCGAAACAGTACTCGATCGGACGCCAATCGAAGCGCACGTCGAGGTCCGCGAGCGTCACGAGCATCGGCAGCTTCCCGTGACGGAACTCAACGAGGAGGACAGCCCCGACGAGTGAACTGACGCGGAAATTACGGTAAGTGCGCTCGGAGTTGTCCGTGAACTCGACGTCACCGACGTTATAAAGGCCGTTCCAGGTCGGTCTCGTCGAGATCACGGCTCTGGACCTCACCCGGCGAGGTCATCCGAGCGCCCGCCCGTGGCGGGGTTGTCCGAGTAGGGGCGTGCCGTCTCGTCAATGGCCTGGCGAAGCCACGCGAGAATAGCGATCGGGAGGTCTATGAGACGGTGATCGGTAACGCTGGCGGTGAGTTGTGTCTGTTCGATGAGCGTTCGTGCCTGGTTCTTGGTCAGGTCGGTTCCGTGCCGTCGGGCCGCGGCGATCAGGCTTTCGCGCCAGGTGGTGGCGACCCTGCTGTATGGACGGTGCCACACATTCGCCGCGACGGATTCTGTGGTGCTGCCTCGAAGTTCGACAACGGCGGAGTCGGTGCCGAGGAAGGAACGCTGAATGGTCTCGACCTGGTAGTGGGGTTCCAGCGCCGCGCGGAGCTGGGCGGACTCGGCTGGCGAATGTAACCCATAAGCGTCCCGTGGCGCAATGATGATGGTCCGCTCGCTGGTCGCGATCAACGCGGCCCGGATGAGTGACCACCCAAACAGCGGCCGGAGGTCGATGATCGTTGTTTCGGTCTGCCGCGATGATTTCTCCGCAGCCAGGAAACGATCGATGGGCACTGTGTTGTGTCCTGCCCAACCGGCGCCGACGAGCAAGAGGGAGGTGCCGCCGCTGAACTGCTCCACCACGCGCTGCGCCACGGTGTCCCGGGCGGTGACGCTGGCGCTGCCGTCGCAGCTTTCCTCGGATTGGCTGCCGTGGGTGTACATGGTTTTGCCGTACCGGGCGAGCGCGCGCATGGCGATTCGGTCCGTTCGTTTGGTGGGCCGAAGTCGGTAAAGATCAGCCCGCGAACCGATGGCCTGGGCACCATCGTAATGGTTGAAGTCGGGCAACACGGTCTCGAACAACAGCTCCAGATCGGCTAATGCGCGTTGCACCTTCAGTCCCAGTGCCGGTGTGGACTCCGAATAACCATAGGCGACCAGAATCCTTCCCTTGGACGGTTCCGCCAGACCCTCCACCGCGCGCGCGACAAACAACCCGACACCATCAGCGGTGTAGGGCGGGTCGGTGAACGCCACGTCATGCGCTGCCCGCGCCGATTCGGGCAACCCAAGCCGAAGGTCGGCGAACAGCGGGGTGATCGAGGCGTCGGCCGCCTGGGGCTGGCTGGCAATGAAGGCCAGGAGCCGTTCGTCGATATCGACGACTGTCACCGAGCGCGGCGCGACACCGAGCACCGCAAACGCGAGCGACGTGCAGTCATGATCACCGACGAACAGCAGACGCGTCTGATCAAGGTCGAACTCGCGGGCGAGGTACCGCGCCCGCCGCAGCACCGTTTCCGCCGTCGCCGGAACGTGGTCAAGTCCACGGATCGGCGGTGGAACGCGAGCGAGAATGCCGCGCATCCGCTCCACAAGAACAGCGGGAACAGCGTCGTCATCGTGACTCGATGCCGTGAATTCCGCCGCGATCAGCGCGTGATACTCCCCCTGGACGCCAGCGAACCACACCGTGTCCCCGTCCCAGCCGATGTCAGCCCCCGCGCTGCGCAACAGAGCGAGCAGCAACTGACGCGACAGGCCACTGCCGCGCACGAGGTGCGGAATCTGGTGCCGGCCACCCGCAACAACCCGACCGAGCACGGCGCGCAGCCGCACCGCCTCCGGAGCATGCCCCGCGATCAGCGCGGTAACACGATCAGCTCCCGGGCCAACGGCGGCACCACAGACACTCGGCTCGGCCGGTTGGGACATCCGTCCAGCGTACGGGCGTCGATCAGCCACCGATGACGTCCTCCGCCGCCGCTAGGCGCCGCCGACGCCGAGCTCGATGGCGATCTCCCGGATGTCCTTGGCGGTGTCGATGGCCCGCCAATACCCCTCGATGGGCCATCCGGCCAACCGGCGCTGCCGGGCCAACAGCGGGAACGTCGACCGTTCATGATCACCCGTGTCCGGCAGCAGATCCAGGATCTCTTCCGAGAACACGTAGATACCACCGTTGATTGGATACGGCGAGGGCGGAGCTTCGACGAAGTCGGTCACCCGCCCACGCTGATCGACCTCGACCACGCCCCAGGGGATCCGCGGCCGGGCCAACCCGATCGTGGCCAGCACCCGCCGCTGCGCGTGACAGGCCGCCATCGCACCGAGGTCAAACCGGGTCCAGATGTCGCCGTTGAGCGCATACCAGTCCGCACCCGGGATGGGCAGGTGCCGGCCGGCGTACTTCAGCGCCCCACCCCGCCCCAACGGCTCATCCTCGACCACTGTGGTGATCCGCAGCGGCTGCGTCGTCGCGCTCAGATGCTCGATTAAGACTTCATGCAGATGGCCAGCGGACACCACCACGTCGGTGACCCCGGCCTCAGCCAACCACTCAATCTGATGATCAATGATGCATCGCCCGGCAACCTCAATCATCGGCTTGGGGCGGGTATCGGTATACGGCTTCAGTCGCGACCCCTGCCCTCCAGCCAAGATGACCGCCTGCCGCACTCGCACTGGGCTCGTCACGCACGCGACCCTAGTGCCGCCTCGAAAACCAGGTTCGCGGGTGAGGCTCGTTGACCCGAAAACTCCAGCTCAGCGCACCCGGAGTGCACAAGCATCCATGAGACCCTGCACGGGCAGCCCACCAGGTACACAAGCATCCATGAGACCGTGAGGGGGGTGGGCACTGCGCGATGTTTGCTTTCCCCACTGGACGCCGCGCCGATCATGTTCGATGCTCTGGGAGTGACCTCATCACAAGACGTGACCTCATCACCAGACCAGCCAGGCACCCGGGTCGGCGTGCCCCGGGAATCGCGAGCCGGAGAACGTCGGGTCGCCCTGGTGCCCAAGACGGTCGAGAAACTGACCAGCCGTGGCGTGCGGGTCGTCGTCGAGTCCGGTGCCGGTGTGGGCGCGCTGATGCCCGACGAGATGTTCCTCGAGGCTGGCGCGAGCATCGAGGATCCGTGGGACGCCGACGTGGTGGTCAAGGTGGCACCGCCGACGGACGAGGAGATCAGGCGGTTACGTCGCGGGGCCGTACTGATCGGTTTCCTGGCCCCGCGGTCCGACCCGGAGATCGCCACGAAGCTCCGCGCGGCGGGAGTGCAGGCATTCGCCATGGAATCGATCCCCCGGATCTCCCGCGCGCAGTCGATGGACGCGCTGTCCTCGCAGGCCAACGTGGCCGGATACAAGGCGGTGCTGCTGGCCGCTGACCTGTCTACCCGGTTTTTCCCGATGCTCACCACCGCTGCCGGCACCGTCAAGCCAGCGAGTGCGCTGGTGCTCGGCGTCGGGGTGGCTGGGCTCCAGGCGCTGGCCACCGCCAAGCGCCTAGGGGCTAGAACCACCGGCTATGACGTCCGGCCCGAGGTCGCCGACCAGGTGCGCTCGCTAGGCGCCACCTGGCTGGACCTGGGCATCGAGGCAGTCGGCGAGGGCGGCTACGCCCGCGAGCTCACCGAGGCCGAGCGGGCCGAGCAGAAGCACCGGCTGACCGAGGCTATCAGCGGTTTCGACATTGTGATCACCACCGCGCTGGTGCCTGGCCGCCGGGCCCCGATCCTGGTCACCGCCGAGGCGGTGAAGGGCATGCGACCCGGCAGCGTGATCGTCGACCTCGCGGGGGAAGCCGAGGGCAACTGCGAGCTGACAGAGCCGGGCCAGGTCGTGGTCCGCCATGACGTGACGATCGCCGCACCGCTGAACCTGCCGGCGACGATGCCCGAGCACGCGAGCGAGCTGTACGCGCGCAACGTGCAATCACTCCTAGAGCTGATGATGGACGATCAGGGTCGGTTGAGACCAGACTCGGAGGATGAGGTGCTGGTGCGCTCCTGCATCACCCGGAAACCGGAAGGGAACAACCGCTGATGCTGCTCGCCAACCTGGCGATCCTCGTGCTAGCCGGTTTCGTCGGCTTCGCCGTGATCTCCAAGGTGCCCAACACCCTGCATACGCCGCTGATGTCCGGCACGAACGCCATCCACGGCATCGTGCTACTCGGCGGCATCGTGGTCCTCGGTCTGCACCACGACCTCACGATCTTTGACAAGCTGCTGCTGGTGGTGGCGATCGCGTTCGGCACCATCAATGTGGTCGGTGGCTTCCTGGTCACCGACCGGATGTTGGGTATGTTCAAGGGCAAACAGCCTGCCCGGGCCGGCGCCCCGCAGCGGACCCAGCAGCAGGCGCCGGTGGGGGGACAGCGATGACGACTGTGGTCGTGAGTCTCTACATCGTCGCCTTCGCGCTGTTCATCTACGGCCTGATGGGTCTGACCGGACCCCGCACCGCGGTGCGCGGCAACCTCATCGCGGCGGCGGGGATGGCCCTGGCGGTGCTGGCGACCCTGCTGCTGCCCGGGGTGAGCAACTGGGCGCTCATCGTGCTGGGCGTGGCCCTGGGCACCGCGCTCGGGGTGCCGGCCGCCAAGCAGGTCAAGATGACCGCGATGCCGCAGATGGTGGCGCTGTTCAACGGCGTCGGCGGCGGCGCGGTCGCGCTGATCGCCTGGGTGGAGTTCAACAGCACCGCCGGATTCGCCGGGGAGCCCCGGTATGTGATGGTCGCCTCGCTGTTCGGCGCGATCGTCGGGTCGGTGTCGTTCTGGGGTTCCCTGGTGGCCTTCGGCAAGCTGCAGGAACTCATCCCCGGCCGGCCGATCAGCCTGGGTAAGCCCCAGCAACTGGTCAACGCGCTGGTGCTGCTGGCGGCACTGGCCTGCGTGGTCGCGATCGGCTCCGGCGGTGCCGCCGAGTGGCTGATCCTCGGGACGCTGGTGTTCTCCGCGGCGTTGGGGCTGCTCGTCGTGCTGCCCATCGGCGGTGCCGACATGCCCGTGGTGATCTCCCTGCTCAACGCGCTGACCGGGCTCTCAGCCGCGGCGGCCGGGTTGGCGTTGAACAACACCGCGATGATCGTCGCCGGGATGATCGTCGGCGCGTCGGGCTCGATCCTCACCAACCTGATGGCCAAGGCGATGAACCGGTCCATCCCGGCGATCGTGGCCGGCGGGTTCGGCGGGGGTGGCGGCGGCGCCGGCCGGGAGATCGGCGACAAGACCGTCCGGGAGACCAGCGCCGCCGACGCGGCAGTCCAGATGGCCTACGCCAACCAGGTCGTCGTGGTGCCCGGGTACGGCATGGCGGTGGCCCAGGCCCAGCACGCCGTGCGGGACATGGCCAGACTGCTGGAGGACAAGGGGGTCGGGGTCAAGTACGCCATCCACCCGGTGGCCGGCCGAATGCCCGGACACATGAATGTTCTGCTCGCCGAGGCCGACGTGCCCTACGAGCAGCTCAAGGAGATGGATGAGATCAACGGCGAGTTCGCCCGCACCGATCTCGCGTTGGTGATCGGCGCCAACGACGTCACCAACCCTGCTGCCCGCAACGACCCGAGCTCGCCGATCCACGGCATGCCCATCCTCAATGTGGACCAGAGCAAATCGGTCATCGTGCTCAAACGCTCGATGAACCCCGGCTTCGCCGGCATCGAAAACGAGCTGTACTACTCCCCCAGCACCGCGATGCTCTTCGGCGATGCCAAATCCTCCGTCGAATCCGTCATCGAGGAACTCAAAGCCCTCTAACCGTTCACGGTTCGCTCCCCGGTGCGCCCGGTGAACGTGGCGGGCACTCAGCCCCGGAGCAGCGTCGCCACCACCTGGGGCCTTCCGCGATCCTCGTGATCTCTTAGTCATGATCACAGATCGGGTAAGCCCCCGGTGGTGCGGCACACGAGGTCGTCCTACCGACTCCGCGGCACGAGGACCTCGTGGGCGACAATCTCAGCCTACGGCCGGCAGTGGACCGCGAGGTGGAATCCGCGATCGGCTGTGACGCCCGCGCTGGTGAACGTCTGGACAAATACTCCGTTCACGTTACTAGCGCGCCCGACGACCGCGATCTCCCCAGATGGGGAAGCACCTACGCTACCGGCAAGCCCGATCGTGGCGACATACGCGCAGTTGCGCACTTTGCGGTTGAAAATGACCTCATACTCCCCGGTGGCGAGCTTCTTGGACGAAACCGCCCCGAACCCTTTCGCCAGTGTTCCATTAGGGTTCACGACGGCAAACAGCGTGCAGGCGCAGCCACGAGTCTCGGCTTCGGCGACCGCCGCTGTCACCTCGAGCGGAGCTTCATCGGGAAGATTCGACGTCGTCATTGACCTCTCCTTTTATGCGGTGTTGACAAGCGCCAGTAGGCGCGACATTTCTAGTTCCATGACTGGATGTCGTGGACGATCGGTATTAGATGAACATCAGAAAGCCGGCGTGATCGGATCCGTCACAAGCATCGGCCAAGCCGGCACGGGTGAGCATCAGTGATACCACGTACGTTTCGACACTGAGTTAGCCGCCGATCACGCGGACTACCCACGCGCGAGCCGCCGGGGACCAGGTAGCGGCGCAGGCGTATTTGCCCGGCGGGCCACGGACTCTTAGGAGCGAGGGCGGGACGGGACGCGGGAGCGGGAGCTCGCACGATGCACGCCGGCCAGCAAGAGCAAGCAGCGCCCACCCTAGCGAGGAGCGCGGCGCCCTTCGTGGGACGTGATCGGGAACTTAATCAGCTACGTCGAAGCCTGGAGAGACGCGGCCCGCGGCATGGGCGGGTTGTCTAGGTGAGCGGCGATCCAGGGATCGGCAAGACTCGCCTGCTCGGTGAGTTCACCGCGCTGGCTCAGGCCGCTGACTGGCCGGTCCTGTGGGGTCAGGCCACCGAGCTGGAGCGGGAAGTTCCATTCGGGGTGCTCATCAACGCGCTGGATGACCACGTGTCCGAGCTGCCGCCCGAGCGCCTGGCTGGCCTTAGTGCTGAGCACCTCACCCTGCTGCGCGCCGTGGTGCCCTTCCGGCTGGGATCGGCGGGGGCCAGCGGAACGGGCCTGATGGATGTCGAGCGGTTCCGGTTGCACCGGGCTATCCGCGCTCTGTTGGAAGTGCTCGCCGAGCCCGAGGGTTTGCTACTCGTGCTCGACAACGTGCACTGGGCCGACAGCGGTTCGAGCGAGTTTCTCGCCTTCTTACTGCGCAATCCAGCCAGGGCCCGCCTGGTGGTAGCGCTCGCGCACCGCCCGCGCCAGATCTCCGCAAGGTTGGCCTGCGCGTTGGCCCGCGCCCAGGCCGAGGGAACCGCCGAGGTGCTCATGCTGGGGCCGCTGAGCCTGCCGGACGTCGAGACGCTGTTAGGCCCCGGCGTTCAGCGGGCGCGACGGCGCGAGCTCCACCAAGCCAGCGGGGGCAATCCCCTCTACCTGGAGGCGCTGCTCCGGGAGGGGACGGGAGAATCCGAGGCCAGCGAGCCGTCGGGTGCGGAGAAAACCGCCGGAAACGGCGACGCGGCAGCGGCGCTGTCGGCGGAGCTGACCGCGCTGAGCCCACTCGAGCTGCGGGTAGCGGGCGCGGCGGCCCTCGCCGCTGACCCCTTCGACGGGGCGCTGGTCGCGGCCATCGCCGAGTGCGATCCGCACGGGACGCTCCTCGTCCTTGATCGATTGTCTGAACGTGACCTCATCCGGCCCGCCGCCGTGCCCGGCACGTGGCGCTACCGGCATCCGGTGCTGCGCAGCGTCGTCTATGCGCCCATCACGTGGAACGTTCCGCGAGCCCCGGAGACCAGGCAGCCATCGATCTCCTGCTCGAGGCGGCCTCGGCGACCATGAACACCACCCCGGCGAGCGCGGCGCACTGGCTGGAGGTGGCGCTGCGGCTGCTGCCCGCGACGGACTCCACACTCGCGCTGCGACTGGACCTGCTCGGGCGGCGCGCCAAGGCGCTCGGCGTCACCGGCCGGCTGGCTGAGAGTCGCGACGTCCTGCACGAGGTGCTGGCGCTGCTGCCGGCCCAACCCGCTGAGCAACGCGCCCAGGTGGCGGGGTTCTGCGCGCTGATGGACCGGCTGCTCGGGCGACACGCCGAAGCCCGGGCCTTGCTGCTGAGCGAGTTGCACCGCCTGGGCGACTCAGATCTGGGCGGCCCCGATCTGGGCGACGGCGATACCGCGGCGAGGGCCATGCTGAAGCTGGAGCTGGCCGCCGGGCGCCTGATGCCCGGTGACTTCACCACCGACCAGGACTGTGCGCAGGACGCGGTGGTGATCGCGCGGCGGCTCGGTGATCGGTGCCTGCTCGCCGCCGCGCTGGGCATGTGCGCGCTGAACGACCTGTCCGACGCGAGCATCGTGGAGCAGTCGTTCTGCTGGCTTGACGAGTCCGCCGAGCTGGTGGACGCCCTACCGGACAGTGAGCTCGCCCGACATATCACGGCCGCGGTCCACCTCGGGTGGGCCGAGATGCACCTTGAACGGATCGACGACGCGCTACGCCACCTAGACCGGGGGCTCCGGCTGGCCCGAGCGAGTGGCCAAAACCACCTGCTCACCTACCTGCTCTTGGGCTACGGCACCGCCCTAGGGTTGGTGGGCCGGCTGCGCGAAGCCGGGGACTGCTTCGACGACGCGCGGGAAGCCGCGGCCCTGACCGGCAGCGACGCGCTCCGCGTCATGGCGCTGACGCAGCGGTGCTGGATCACCCTGTGGCGAGGCGACATCAGGGCGGCGCTGCGTCTCGGGGAAGAGGCCGTGACACGCGCCAGCGGAGTCAACGACTGGTTCTCCGCGCTCGCTTCCAGCATGCTCGCCCAGGCGCGTTTCTACGCCGATGACCCCGCCGGTTGCGTGGAACTGCTGCTGCAGGCGGGGCACGGCCCGCAGCTGCGCAGCTTCAACCCCGCGTATGGCCTGGGCTGGCTTGAGTTACTCGTCGAGGCCACCGCGGCCTACGACCCGGAGCTGGCCGCGACCTGGTCTCAGCAGACAGCAGATCTCCCCAGGACCGTGGCCTTGCCGCGACGGCGCGGCTTCGGCCACCTCACTCAGGCGTGGGCGCTGCGATCTATCGACCCAGCCGACTGCGCAACGCAGGCGTTAGCCGCCGCCACGTTGTTCGATCAAGCCGGAGACGGGGTCGACGCCGGGCGCGCCTATCTGCTGGCCGCCACCACCCTGGAAGCCAGCGGCCGCGGGGAGCACGCCCGCCGAGTGCTCGCCCGGGCCCGCGCGCTCTTCGACACCTGCGGCGCTGGCCTGTTCCAGGCCCGAGCGCTGCGCGAGGAACGACGCCTGGGCGCCCGCGCGCCACGCCAGTCGCGGCGCTCAGGTCAGCTGGGCAGTCTCACGCGGCGCGAAACTGAGGTCGCGCGCCTGGTCACAGCGGGCCTGACTAACCGCCAGATCGCCCAGCGGCTCTACCTCAGCCCCCGGACGGTGGAGGTCCACCTGTCCCGCATCCTCGCCAAACTGGACGTGACCACCCGATCAGCCATCGCACCCGCCATGATTAAAACGTTACCGAGACCGGCCACGGGCCCCCCGGGCGCTACCGACCACGGCGGCACCGCCTAGCCTGTCCCCGGACACAGCGCAGCGTGCCGAGCACGGAGAGTCAGGACGTCCGGGAGCTTGCGGCGCGGTGACTGCGCTAGTGGGTAAGCCCACGGGTCATGAGGTTCGTGGGTGGCTGGGTCGTGGAGGGAGTCTGCCGTGGACGACGGTCCCAGGGAAAACAGCCCAGTGGATAGCCCCATGGAAAGCGGACTGCGTCTCGGCGTGCGCAATCTGAGCGTCTTCGACGGTCTCGCCCTGCTTATCGCCCTCGCGCTCGTCGGCGTGGGATTCCTCATCGGCACCATTGGCAGTGGCAAGACGGGGACGGTCACCTCAGTGGAGCTGACCGTCACTCCAGACAACGACACCCGCACTTTGCCCCCCGGGGCAACGAAGACTTTCCCCGTCTACATTAACAACACCACCGACTACGGCGTTCAGGTCACCTCGATCAGCGGGGGTAGCTCCCAGGCAACCCCCGGCGGGTGCCCCGCCGGAACCGTCACGAGCGCGGGAGTCGAAGCCCCCGTGGGTTTTATCAAGGCAGGGGGCGTTCGGGCCTACGACGTCCTCGTGACGATGGCGGCCCATGTCGACAGCAGGTGCAAGGTCCAGTCGTTCACGCTGCCGCTGACCGTCACGCTCGCCTCTGCCGCTGCTGACCGGCACTTCTCTTTCGGGAGCTCATAAAGTCACCCTGGGTGCCCAGTTGCCGTGGAATCCGTAGGGCACCCGGTCCGGCAGGTGAATCGCGGCGATGGTCTCCAGGCTGGCCGCATCGAGGATGATCAGGTCGCTGCGGTTGGTGCTGGCGTCGTAGACGAACCCCATGAGCACACCCTCATCCTCGCCGGCCTGGGGCGCGGTGGGAACGAAGAGGAACTCGCCGAGGCGCCGATGGGCGCCCAGCCGCCGGGCGGTGGTCTGGCCGCGGTGCAGGTCGTGCTTGAGCACTGAGTCACCAACGTCGCTGCCGGTGCTGGATGTCTGCGTTGCATACCCGTAGCGGTGCGGCCGGCCGACGAGCCGGTCGTCGATGCGCGGGAACTCCTGCGGGTGATCGTCAAGGCGGGTCTGGCGGACTGTGCCCTTGGTGAGGTCGACGGTCCAGCGCTCCAAGGTGGTGGGGCCCTCGTTGGGTCCATGCAACTCGGTGTCAAACATCTTCGCGTGCCGCACGACATCCAGGATGATCGAGTCGCCGTCGTCGTAGGCATTGAGCGGGTGGAAGACGTAGCAGGGCTCCACGTCAAACCACCGGACGTCACTGGCGCCGCCGACGCGTGGCATGACGCCGATGCGCGCCGGATAGCGGGGATTCCACCGGTAGGGCAGGTTCGCGTTCCCGCGCAGCCCCTTTCCGAGTATTGCGATGATGGGCTCGGGCACCCGGACCCGGCCGATGAGCGCCGCGAGCGCCAACCGGCTTGCTGCTCGTAGGCCGGGCGGCACCGAGATGGTGACAGCCTGCCGGGGATTGAAGGTGACCGGGAGGTCATAAAACACGACGTGGTTTTCGGTCAGCGAAAAATTGTGCATCATTGGGCTGCCGGTGACTTCGACATCCACGGTGCGGCGGGCTCGCCCGTCGACGCCGATGACCGAGTACTGCACCCGGTTGCCCCGCCCGAAGGAATACGAGACCGCATGCAGCTCGCCGGTGGCCGGATCACGCTGGGGATGCGCCGTGTAGCCACCATGCAGAGTGCCGTCGAAGTCGCAGGGGCCGATGGTATCCAGGTCATCGGTGAGCTCGTAGTTGGTGATTCCGCCTTCCACCAATGCCAACGTGCGGCCGGCGTGGCTGAGCACGTTGGTATTGGCACCTACCAGCTCCAGCCCGGCCCGGGTGGGGGCGCGGCGCGGTGCAGCCTCGCCGAGCACGCGCGCCACCGCCGGGGTGCGGATCCAGCGATTGCGGTACCACTCGGCCTTGCCGTCCCGCAGGCGTACCCCATGGACCATGCCGTCACCGGTGAACCAGTGATAGGTCTCCGGGTCGACCTCGGCGATGGGGTTCGGACCGTTGCGGAGGTAGCGCCCGTCAAGATGCGTCGGGATAGTGCCGGTGACGGCCAGCTCGGTGATCGTGTGCTCCCGCCGCAGCGGCGCGTAGTTGCCCTCGAGGTAGTTGTTCCCCATGGCGGTGACCTCCCCGGGCTCCCTGCTGTGCCCTCACTTCGGTCTACCAGCAGGCCGGTGGAGTCCGAGTGGGGTTGGCGCCCAGAACCCCCGATGGGCGCACCCGAGCGCGAATTGTCCGTGATGGCGCCTTGTGGTTCGCCGGTCAGCACCTGGCGTCCAGCCCTTGACTACCCACCGAAAGGCAACCTACTCTGGCAGGCGGTCGGGGCCGGAACTACCGAGGGGGTCCACGCCTTACGCCACTGGCCTTACTCAACTGCAGCTTACCCCACTGCGACTTACCCCGCGGCAGGCATTCTTCATTGAAGCGTACACGATGACGTCCCACCGCCTGCAGACGCTGCCCCAGCGGTAAGTCTATTCGCTGTCATGGACTACCGCACGTTCTCTTTACGTCTCACAAGAACATTGAATCTCCACTATCGACATTACCTGCAAAATTGGCTTGATTCTTCGCTGAGGGTCAAGCTGAGGCTGAGGGGGGCCTTAGATGAACGTTCGCTGGGTGCGTTCGAATGGAATCTTGCTGTCCTTTCTGGTGACCGCCATGTCGGCTGTCGGCGGGCTGACCGGCCTGGTGGTACACCAACAGCAACAAGACCAGACCGCAGACCGTCAGCTAGTCGACCTCAGGATGGGTTCCGCGGTGGGTGCTCCGCCAAAGGCAAGCGCACCTAACCCCATTACCGCACCTGAACCCGCCACCGCACCAGCGCCCCCGGTAGCTCCGGCACCGCAAGTGGCCCCGGAGCCCGCAGCAGCCCCAGCCCCGCAAACAGCCCCAGCCCCGCATAGATCATCGCCGCAGGCGCACCCACCAAAGCGAGCGCGCCCAACCCTGCCACCGCACCAGCTCGCCCCGGCGCCCCCCGCTATCCCCGCAGTCCCCGCCATCCCGGTACCCGCGACCAATCCCGAGGCTTACCTACCCGCAAAGGGGGGACCACCAGACCTAGACCAGATCCCGGCTATGCCCGACGCGTCCGGTAAGCCCGGCAGCCCCGAAGCCCCTCCGGTCGCCACCACACCCGCACCAGCGAGAGCGAACACATACCATCCCGCCTGGATACCGACCAATTCCGATGTCCCGACCGGACCCGGCACGCCGACCCGCACCGGCATCACCGGTAACCCTGGCTCCCACGGAATGGTTCGGACACCGAGCAACCATGATCACGCCAGTATGGCCGACACGACGGCGAACGATGAGCAATTTCCGAACGACGGCCAGTTTCACCGGGTCCGTACCCATTGGGTCATCAAGGACTCCTCCCCATAACCCAGATCTCGCCCGTTGAAAATCTCTACGAAACCATCTTGGGATAGGCTAGGTTGCCTCGGCCGCCTCACCGGTACTGTGTGATGGATTGCGATCGTTGTTGATGTGGTCCATCTCCGACACTGACACCTGATTCACTCCTCCATCCAACAGGTCTGGTCGTGCTGACCCACGATTCGCCAACGCGGCGGCGAGGTTGTGGGCCGAGCGCAGGGTCTCAGGGTGCTCCTCGCCCAAGACCCGACGCATGCGGACCAGAGCGTCCTCGCCGAGTCGGCGAGCCCGCTCATACTGCCCCAACTCGCACAGACAGAGGGCAAAAATGTAAGCCGCGCGCAGGGTCTCGGGGTGCTCGTCGCCCAAGACCCGACGGCAGCAGGTAAAAGTGTCCTCAGCAAGCTCGCGGGCCTGCTCATACTGCCCCAACTCCCGCAGGGTGGCGGCAAGGCTGTGGGCCGCGCGCAGGGTGTCGGGGTGCTCCTCGCCCAGGACCCGACGCGTGCGGACCAGAGCGTCCTCGCCGAGCCGACGGGCCGACTCATACTGCCCCAACTCCCGCAGGGAGAAAGCAAGACTGAACGTCGCGCGCAGAGTGTGGGAATGATCTTCGCCCAGGACCCGACGGCAGCGGACCAAAGTGTCCTCGCCGAGCCGACGGGCCGATTCATACCGTCCCAACTCCCCCAAGGAGACGGCGAGGCCATAGGCCGCGCGCAGGGTGTGGGGATGATTTTCGCCCAGGACTCGGCGGCACCGGACCAGGGTATCCTCGGCGAGCTGTCGGGCTGGCTCATACTGCCCCAACTCTCGCAAGTTGAGGGAAAGACGGCCGGTTGATTCCAGCGCGTCGAGATGATCATCGCCCAGTGTGCAGCGGCGCAACTCGCGGGCGCGTTCGAACAGCGGGCGGGCGGAGGCGGGCTCCCCCCGAATCTGCAGATACAACGCGGCGTGGTTGAGCAGCCAGGCCACCTCCAGCTCAACCGTATCTAGGGCACGACCGGGATCGGTAGCGATCAGCACGTGCGGCAGGAGCTGGCGCCAGGCTGGCCAGACCGACGGATTGTCCCACGGATCATCAGCCGGGAGCGCGGCACGCAGCAAGCGAACCGCCCGGGTGGGCCAGTCTTGATGCTGGTGGGGCTGGTCGCGCAGAATCGCGGCGAGCAGCCGATGCAACACCAGAGTGGCGGGCTCCACCCGGCCCAGCCCGTGCTGGCGCACCAGCCGCACCAACGTGGTAAACCCCAGCGGATCCCCGGCCACAGTCGCCGAGGGCTCCGGCAACTCGGCAGAGTGAGCGGTGAGCAGGGCCAGCGGCACCGGCTCCGGCGCCAGATAAGCGACCAGCGTGAGCAGCTGCAGCGCCGGCGGAGACTGGGCAGCCAACCGGTCCACAGCGACCTGGACGCTGGCTGCCAACGACACCGGGTAGGTGGCGGGAACGCCCTGCGCCAGCAGTTCCCGGCTCCGCTGCGCCAGCAGAGCAAGGTAGTCCCGCACACTGGTGCCGGTGTCCGCCAGGTACGGTCCGGCCTGGGCCAACGCCAACGGCAGATCCCCCAGCTCCTCCGCAACCTGCCCGGCCTGCTCGTCGGTGAGCTGCGGGGCGCGGCGGCGCAACAGGGCGATTGACTCGCCCCGGTCAAACACATCCACCTCCACCGGGATAGCCAGCTCCTCCCATCCCGGGTTCCGGGAAGTGATCACCACATGCCCGCCACCCCCCGGCAGATATTGGGCCAACGCCGCAGGATCCTCAGCATTGTCAAAGACCAGCAGCCACCGATCCCGGTCCCGCAGTGTCCCCAGCAACCGGGCCAGGGCGGCGGTCACCGGGTCAGTGACCGCCGCCACGCCCAGCGCCTGGGCCAGCTCTGCCAACCGATCCGGCACCAAGGCGGGCTCCTCCGCCCGCACCCACCACACCACCTCATACTCGGCCTCGTAACAGTGGGCGTACTCCAGGGCCAGCGCGGTCTTCCCGATCCCGCCCATCCCGTGCAGGGCCTGTACCACCGCCCTCGAACGCCCGTCCTGCAACGCGGCCCGCAACGCGCTCAGCAACTCCCCCCGCCCGGTAAACACCAGGTTGCGGGCTGGCACATTCCACACCCGCCCCACCCGCGCAGCCCCTGACCCCGTCTGCGCCAAATCCCGCAGCCCCTGAAACAGCACCTCGCTAAGCTCCTCCGGCGTCCGCACCGTCGACGTGGTCACCCCATTCCCAGCCAACCGGGCCCGGAATGCTTCCTGCCGAGCGGCGTAGCGCGGATCGACAAACAGATCCTTTGGGCCTTCAGTCTGCTCACTGATCAGTACCACTAGCCGCGGTAACCCCGCCTCACTGGCCGCTTGAAACTCCCACTCCGTGTACGACAGCTCCGGGCGATCAGCCACCGGCGAGCCATACCGAAATCCCACCACCGCCACATACACATCCGCAGCCCACACCTCATCCCGGCACACCTGCGCCGGCCGCTCCTCCCTCGGCCCGAAATACGACATTTCCACAACAGCGTCCCCGGCCCGGATCACTGCCCGCTGCGCCGCCGCCACAAACGACCGCCCCACCGGAAACCGCGCCAACTCCGACGTATGACTCACAAACACCCGCCGCGGCCCTCCCATAACACCCAGTGAACCACCCCCCGCCACGACCGACACGACGAAAACCGATCATGCTGCTGGGATATTGCGTTTGGCGACCGCGCGGCTACAGTGATCGCATGTCTCATCTGGGGGAGCGGTCCTGCCCGGACCGCAGGACGCAGCCGCGCCGCAACGATGACGTCACCGGTGTCGATGATCCGGCGTTGCCGGCGGTCTTCTACGACGACCCGGAGCTGAGCGCCGCGCTGGCGCGACTGGATTTCGGTCCGGTGTTCCGCCGGGTTTGCGCCGAGAAACACTGGAGCCAGACCGTCCTGGGCGGGCTGCTCGGCCTGGACCAAGCCGCCATCTCCAAAATCGAAAACGGCAAACGGAAACTAACCGAGGCGGCCATCGTCATCCGAGTCGCGAACGTGCTGGGAATCCCCGCATCCAAGCTCGGCCTGCGCCACGGAGTTACGGTAGGAATGACCGGGCAGGAGGGAAGCGGGTGGAGCGCAGAAATCTCCTGGACCAAGTCAGTGGGCTGGCTTTCGGTGCCGCGGTAGATCCTCAGTGGTTGCTGTCGTTGTTCCCCTCGGTGGAGTCCACCGGCACCCGCCGGGTAGGCCTGGCTGATGTGGTGGCTATCGAGCAGGCCACTGACACGTACGTCCGCCAGGACTACGCCACTGGATCAGGGCCGGTCCGAGACGGCGCTGTGTTCCACCTGCGCGCCGTCCTCCCCCTGCTGAATGCCCAAATCTCCGACGAGGTACGGCCCCGTCTCATGATCGCCACAGCCCGGCTGGCGATGGTCACCGGCTGGATGAGTTTTGACGTCCTGCAGCATGACGCCGCCCGGCAGCTGTGGGTGATTGGTCTGGGACTGGCCCGAGGCTGCGCACACCCGCTCGGCAGCGACCTCGCCATCTACCTGTTGCACGATATGGCGCACCAGGCGCTGCAAGTCGGGCACCCGGACGAGGCGCTAAAGCTGGTGCACATCGGTGAAGCCGCCGCGGTGGGACCACACCCGGTCTCCGCGTCCACCGCCAGCGCCCTATCCGGGATCTTGGCCAGCGCGCACGCTGCTCGGGGTGATACCCGGGCGTGTGAGCGCGCCCTGCATCAGGCCCAGGAGCAGTTTGCCAGCATCGATCCCCAGGCCAGCCCACCCTGGGGTGGGTACAGCACCATCGGCCTTGCCGCCAACCAGGGTGGCGTGCATTACGCGCTCGCGCGGGCTGAGCGTGACACCCTCGCCGCCAGCCGGGCGGTGCCGCTGCTCCGCCACGCCGTGGATGGCTTAGATCCCAGCTACGGCGTACCCCGGGCGTTGAACCTAGCGGCGCTAGCCGGAGCACACGCGCTGACCGGGGATGTCGATACCGCCGTCACGGTGGGCCACCAGGCTGTGGACGCGATCACCGCACTGCACTCACCGCGCGCTTACCAGCGGCTCCACGTGCTGCACACCGTGCTGGAACCGATGCACACCAGCCCCGGCGTCGCTGAGCTGCGCGACCGCTTGAGCATCACCTAGCAATCGCGGCATCGGTCCGGTAACCAGCCGGGCATGATCCAACGTGGGAGGAAGGCTGCGGTCCACGCCGGACCAGGTGAACAGCAGCCATCGGCTAAAGTGCCCCTCTGCCCCGACCACAAGCCAGGCGAGGAGTTCCAGTTGGCCGACCAGTTCGTCCATCTGCATGTGCACACCGAGTACTCGATGCTCGACGGCGCAGCGAAAGTCGCGCCATTATTCGCCGAGGCCCAGCGACTAGACATGCCCGCCGTGGGGATAACAGACCACGGCAACATGTACGGGGCGGACGAGTTCTACCGGACCGCAAAGAAGACCGGCCTCAAACCGATCATCGGCATCGAGGCATATGTGGCGCCGATGAGTCGGTTCCACAAGAAGCCAGTCTTCTGGGGCCGGTCCAACCAGCGCGGCACGGACGACGAAGGCATCGGCGGCGACGTCTCCGGCAGCGGCGCCTACACCCACATGACCATGCTCGCCGAGAATGCGGCTGGCCTGCGCAACCTGTTCAGGCTTTCCTCACTCGCTAGCTTTGAAGGCTACTACCGCAAACCGCGCATGGACCGCGAGCTGATCGCCGAGAACCACGACGGTATTATCGCGACCACCGGTTGCCCCTCCGGGGAAGTGCAGACTCGGCTACGGCTCGGCCAGCGAGATGAGGCGCTGCAGGCGGCCGCAGACTACCGCGACATCTTCGGCGCGGAGAACTTCTTCCTGGAGCTCATGGACCACGGTCTACCGATTGAGCGTTCGGTCCGCGACGGCCTGCTGGAGGTCGGCCGCACACTCGGCCTGAAGCCCGTAGCGACCAACGACTCACACTATGTGACCAAAGACCAAGCCCCTACCCATGAGGCGCTGTTGTGCGTGCAGTCCGGCAAGACGATGTCTGACCCGACCCGGTTTAAGTTCGACGGGGACGGCTACTACCTGAAATCCGCCGCCGAGATGCGGGAGTATTGGGACACCGAGGTGCCCGGCGCGGCGGATACCACATTGCTGATCGCCGAACGAGTCCAGTCCTACGACGAGGTGTACGCCGACGTTGACCGGATGCCCCGGTTCCCGTTGCCGCCGGGCAAAACCGCGGACGACCTGCTGCGCGACGAAGTGATGCACTACGCCCCCTCCCGATTCCCAAACGGGCTCACCCCAGAGTATCGGGAGCGTATCGAGATCGAGCTCGGCGTGATCGCTAAGATGGGTTTCCCCGGATACTTCCTCGTCGTCGGCGATCTGGTGCGATGGGCCAAGGACCAGGGCATTGCGGTGGGACCGGGCAGAGGATCAGCGACCGGGTCACTGGTCGCCTACATCCTGTGGATCACCGACCTTGACCCGATCGAGCACAGTTTGATCTTCGAGCGGTTCCTCAACCCTGAGCGAGTCAGTCCTCCAGACATCGACCTGGACTTCGACGAGCGCCGGCGAGGCGAGGTACTGCAGTACACCGTCGACAAATGGGGCTCGGAGAACGTCGCCCAGGTGATCACATTCGGCACCATCAAGACGAAGGCCGCGCTGAAAGACTCCGCGCGGGTGCTGCATGGCCAACCAGGATTCAGCATTGCCGACCGGATTTCCAAGGCACTACCGCCACCCGTCATGGCCAAGGACATCCCGCTGTCCGGCATCGTGGACCCCGAGCATGAGCGCTACGCCGAGGCCGCCGAAGTACGCAGCCTCATCCAGTCCGACCAGGACGTTGCAAAAATCTTCGAGATGGCCCGAGGGCTGGAGGGCCTCATCCGCAACGCAGGCGTGCACGCTTGCGCAGTGATTATGTCCTCGCAGCCGCTGCTGGACGTGGTCCCGCTGTGGAAGCGCGACGACGGATCAATCATCACCGGCTGGGACTACCCGTCGTGCGAATCCCTTGGCCTGCTCAAGATGGACTTCCTCGGCCTGCGCAACCTCACGGTCATCAGCGATACCATCGAGGCCATCCGCGCGAACCATGGTGTGGACCTCAACCCGGCGACGCTGCCGTTGGAAGACGAGCCAACCTACAAGCTCTTGTCACGAGGGGAGACCCTCGGAGTGTTCCAGCTCGATGGTGCCGCCATGCGCAGCCTTCTCACCTTGATGATGCCGACGGCGTTCGGAGACATTGCCGCTGTCCTGGCGCTCTATCGACCAGGTCCGATGGCCGCGAACACCCACATCAACTACGCTGATCGCAAGAACGGTCGGCAGAAGATCGAACCGATCCATCCTGAGCTCAAAGATGCCTTGGAACCAATTCTCGGCGAGACCTACCACTTGGTCGTTTATCAAGAGCAGGTCATGGCCATCGCGCAGCAGCTCGCCGGCTACAGTCTCGGCGGAGCCGACCTGTTGCGCCGTGCCATGGGTAAAAAGAAGAAAGAAATCCTGGACGCCAGCTGGACCGAATTCTCCGCTGGCATGGCTGCGAAGGGTTTCTCCGCCGAGGCCACTCAGGCACTCTGGGACGTCCTGTTGCCGTTCTCCGGATATGGGTTCAACAAGTCCCACACCGCTGGATATGGTCTGGTCTCCTACTGGACCGCGTATCTGAAGGCCAACTACTCGGCCGAGTACATGGCCGCGCTGCTGACCTCAGTGGCCGACAACAAAGACAAGTCTGCGGTGTACCTGTCCGAGTGCCGACGGATGCGGATCAAGGTGCTGCCGCCGGACGTCAACGAATCCGCGCTACAGTTCGCCGCTGCCGGCAGCGACGTCCGTTTCGGGCTTGGCGCGATCCGCAACGTGGGCGCGAACGTCGTGGAATCCATCATCTCCACTCGTCAGAAGAAAGGCCCCTACACCTCGTTCGCTGACTTCATGGATAAAGCCGAACTGATCTGCTGCAACAAACGTGTCATCGAGTCGCTTATCAAGGCCGGCGCATTCGATTCGTTCGGGCATACCCGCCTTTCGCTGGTGCGGGTCCATGAGGAAGCCGTCGACGCTGTAATCGGTCTTAAACGACAGGAGGCGATGGGCCAGTTCGACTTGTTCGGGGGCGGTGGCGACAGCGGGAAGAAACCAGCGGGCGCGTCGCCGCTAGCGCATCTGGTGTTGACACCCGAGGAGTGGCCGCGCAAGCAGATGCTCGCGTTCGAGCGCGAGATGCTGGGGCTGTACGTCTCCGCCCACCCCTTGGACGGTGCTGAGCGAATCCTGCGCAAGCACGCACCCAAGCCGATCGCCGCGTTGCTCGACGAAGCACCGAAGGACGGAGAGATCGTCCTGGCCGGCATGATCTCCGCAGTCGACCGGCGGGTGAACAAACAGGGCGAACCATGGGCCATCGTCACAGTGGAAGATCTCGACGCCGCGATAGAGGTACTGTTCTTCGCCAAGAGCTATTCCGTGTTCCACGAACACCTCGTTCCCGATAGTGCGGTAGCGGTCAAAGGCCACGTCAACTGGCGAGACGACAAAATGTCCGTCTTTGGATCCGGCGCGGTTCCCTTGGACATCAGCGACGCGGAGCACAAACCCGCCGAGGGAGAACCGCCTTTCGTGCTGCGCGCCGAGGCAGCCAAGGTAGACCGGGATACCGTGGCCGAGCTGCGCTCCACGTTGGCAGCGCACAAGGGCGATACCCCGGTCCACCTCGTGCTGTGCGGCTCTAAGGAGATCGCTTTCGCGCTTCGCGACTATCCGGTCAAGGTGTCTGCCGAGCTATCCCGAGAACTCAAGGGCATCCGGGGCATCACAATCGCGACCTGAAACTCCACACACGGATTGCTGGACACCGCGCCCGCCGTGGCTGGGCCGCTCTGAGCGCGCCGAGTTCGACGTCAGAGCTGCGCGCTAGGCTCCTGGCAGCTCTGACGTCGAACTCGGCGTACCCAGACTGGTACCAGCTGGTGTCCAGAGCGCTTCAGCTACCGAAGACTCCTGCATATGGCTCTTGGCGTGGACAGCGCAGAAGCGGACAAGGTTGGTAGTCGAAGAATCCGCTTCCGCGTGTACGTCGTTGTTGCGCTTGATAAGGGCGTGCGGCATTACCGCACCACCCCCTGGGCGCGTGAAAATTCTTTCCTAATCTTGCTGGTGTGGTGGGTGGTTAGTGCTGGTTGCGGCAGCGGTCGCAGATCGGGGGCTCGTGGCTGATCGGCAGCATCAAGTAGCGTCTGCAGTGGCGGTAGGTCTGGAAAGTCTTGCGGGCCCGCTGTCGGTGGATCCGCCGCCGCTGGAGTGATTCAGCCCACCGCTTGCCCCAGCCCATCAACACTGTCACCTCCCTTCCTGCCTCCGGCACCGTGAGTGCCTTGCCTGATGCGCGCGTTAGGGGTGTTCCCGTGTTCGGGGGATCCGGGTCTCGAGGTCCCTCGCGCGCTCGTGCGCGTGCCCGGCCAGGTACCGTGCCTCACGGCGGTGATCCTGGTCGGTCTCGGCGATTCCGTCGTAGATCACCGCTAACCGTTGGTAGTACGCCACCCAGTCCACCAGCGGCGCCTGGCCGCCCGGGCGAAGGCGCCACAACACCTCACTGGCTTCCGCTAACGTCCGTGGCGGGCTCGGCTCACCGGGCTCAGTTTCTGTTCTTCTCATTGTTCAGTCCGAAATCTGGTATGACCAGCGCAGCAGCGAACAAGGCTGGTCGCCGAAGAGTCCGCTTCTGCGCGGACCCCGTTAGTGCGCTAGATAACGGTGTGCGGTATGACCACACGCCCTCGGCGTAGTGAGTTGCATGGACTTTTTGTGGTGTCCGTTTATTTTTGCAGGATCAAGCAGCCACCGCACAGCCCGCTCTTACCGATCTGGTAGGAGCGGCTCCCGCATCGGCGGCAGGTCCGCCACGTTCCCCGCACCCGGCCCCTGCGCACCCGCCGCCGCTTGATGACCGCGGTCCACCAGCTGCGTAATCCCATCGCCCGTCACCGTCCCTCCCGCACCGCGTGGTGCATCGGCCGCTACCCACTCCCTCTCACCCCAGCCATTCCGTCAAAATATCGCGTAGTATCCTGCCGCCCTCCTCCTCAAGGCAAAACACAGAGGAACCCGTGACATGGGGATCGAACACAACCGACTTACCCTGCATGCTCACCAAAAGATTCGCGAAACCCATCGGGCCGCGGTGCAGTCCGCACGTCGCCGGAAACGCCTTACGACGGCGCTTATCTGGGCCGTTGGCATAATAACTGTGCCAGTCCATCATGACTCCCTTCCCCGATGCGTGAAACACGCATTCCGACCTTCCGTCGTCCGCAGCGGACTTCACGCCGCCGACCTGCCGGGTACCGCCCAGCCCGTGCCGGCTGGGACTTCCAGACCGACTTCTCCCAGTCCTTCTCCGCCGAGGGATTCGCGAACCCCGCTGGTGGGTGGCGACCCGCCGGATGCAGCGTGCGGGCTAGGCTGATCAGAGCGCCACACAATGCGGAATGTGCGCATGACATGCACATAGTTAGGAGGGGATCAAGCCAGTGCCAACCTTTGGTGACACGCTGCGCCAGCTGCGCACCGACGCTGGTCTCACCCAGGGTGAGGTGGCTAAACGGGCTAATTGGAGCCAAAGTCAGGTCAGCCGCGCCGAGCGGAACCTGTTCCTCCCCGATGAGGCGACCGTCGAGCGCCTGGAGCAGGTGCTAGACGCCAAGGGCCAGCTCATCGCGGCTTACGCCCGTGCCAAAGCCTCCAGCGCTAAGCTGGTCCGCCCCGGAAGTGATCCGCTGATCTCCAGCGACCTCGTGCGGAAGATCCACCGCACCGATGTCGGGCGAGACACGATCGAGCAACTCACCGTCGCCACCGAGCAGTTGTGTTGCGAGTATGTCTCTCGCCGCCCTGAGGAGCTCCGCGAGGATGCGCATCACCAGCTCGAATACATTCAACGCCTGCTTGCGGGTCCCACCCGGCTCAGCGAGCATCGAGAACTGCTAGTCATCGCCGGATGGCTCTCATTGCTGATCGGCTGCGTAAACTATGACCTTGGCCTGGCCCGACACGCTGAGACCGCCCGCACCGCCGCCTTCCAGCTCGGCCGGGAAGCCGGCCACAGCGACATCATCGCCTGGTCATTCGAGATGAGCGCCTGGTTCGCCCTTACCCAAGGCCGCCTGCGCTCCGTTCTCGACTACGCCGACGCCGGCATTAAAGTCGCACCGCACGCCTCGGTGGCCGTGCAACTCGCCGCCCAAGCCGCCCGGGCTCACGGGCGTATGGGCCACCGCAGCGAGGTTCGCCGCGCGATGGACCAGGGTTTCCACTTGCTGGAGGGTCATGAACACCCCAGCCGGCCCGAAAACCACTTCGTCATTGAGGCTTATGCGAAAGCCTCCTTGAAGAAGTACAGGCCGATGGCGGCACGAAACGAGGACAAGAAGGTCTTCAGTGGCCTTCTGTAATCCGTGAAGAGAATCCGCCACGTCTTCAGATTGGCGACGGCTCGCTCGACGGGCGCAC
>JAFAPC010000120.1 GCA_019247305.1 Pseudonocardiales bacterium | reverse complement strand
CGTGCGCCCGTCGAGCGAGCCGTCGCCAATCTGAAGACGTGGCGGATTCTCTTCACGGATTACAGAAGGCCACTGAAGACCTTCTTGTCCTCGTTTCGTGCCGCCATCGGCCTGTACTTCTTCAAGGAGGCTTTCGCATAAGCCTCTGAGACTCTGGAATGTAGCCGACCCTACCCATCCCGTCCCACTCGGCGAGTCCCTGAAAGGTCACCATGGTCTAGTGGACACGGTGGCATTCAGCCCTGATGGACGCACTCTCGCCAGCGGTAGTTATGACAACACCGTGCGATTATGGAACGTAACAGACCCAGTACATCCAGCGCCTCTGGGTGAGCCGGTCACCGCCCACTCCAGCACTGTCAGCACAGTGACGTTTAGCCGCGACAGTCATATGCTCGCCACAAGCAGCGCCGACGAAACGGTCCGCCTGTGGAACGTCATCGACCCGGCCCACCCTGCACTCGTGGGACCGCCTCTCCTAGGCCATACCGCAGCTGTCGAGTCAGTCGCGTTTGGCCCTGATGATCATATCGTCGCCACCGCCGGTGACGACAAAGAAGTTCGCCTTTGGAACATCCCGAGTACCGTCCTGGCCGCTCACACCGGAGCCATAGACTCGGGAGTGTTCTCGCCAGACGGCCACATTCTCGCTACTAGCAGCGACGATAAGACAGTCCGCCTGTGGGATATGAAAGATCCCATCCGACCGACGCTCTTGGGTATGCTCCCGCCCGTCTTTTCCATCAGCGTCAGCGCGCTGGCCTTCAGCCCTGACGGTCGCACCTTGGCCACTAGCACAGGTCCGGTTATCGTGTTATGGAATGTGACCGATCCCACAAACCCTGTCGTGTCCATAGGAGCGCTGCTGACAGGACATGCCAACTCGACAGGACCCATCAGCTCGATCCCAGGGATAAATTTCAGCCCTGACGGCCGCACCCTCGCCAGCGCAGGCGCCGACACCACCGTGCGCCTGTGGAACGTGGCCAAGGCAGCGCCGCTCGGCGAGCCCCTGACAGGCAACCGACAGCCCGTCGCCTCCGTCACGTTTAGCCCCGATGGTCGCATTCTCGCCAGTGCAGGCTTCGACAGTAGCGTGCGCCTGTGGAACGTGGCCGACCCGAAACAACCCGTATTTCTCAAAAAACTCGACGGCCAGGCAGGACTTACCTACTCCGTTGCGTTTAGCCCTGATGGTCACACCCTGGCCAGCGGCAGCTCTGATAAGACGATACAGCTGTGGGACGTGGCTAACCCGGCACACGCCGCGCCGCTCGGCCAGCCCCTCACCGGCCACACCAAGAGCATTCACTCGGTGGTATTTAGTCCTGATGGGCATACCCTGGCCAGCGGCAGCGGTGACCAAACGATACGGCTGTGGGACGTGGCCAACCCGGCACACGCCGCGCCGCTCGGCCAGCCCCTCACCGGCCACACCGCCACCGTCTTCTGGCTCGCATTTAGCCCTGACGGCCATACGCTTGCCAGCGGCGGCTTCGACCCGACGATACGGCTGTGGGCCATGGACATCAACACGGCGATCCAACGCCTCTGCACCGCGACGCGGAATACCCTCACCCCCACACGATGGGCACAGTACGTATCTGAGCTCCCCTATAATCCACCATGTCGGGCTTCTTAACGCTATAATCGGCGCTGAGGCGTTGTTGGCACGGGATCGAACGGATTCGCTGTTGGTGTCGGAATCAGATTGCATTGACGAGTTCGGCGAGCGGGATCAGGCGACAGAGTGGAGGCTCGCGACGTCTACGCTGGACCGCCTCACCGCGTCCGGGGACTACGTGCCGCCCGCGGGCACTATCGGCGATCTCCTTCCACCGCCGGTGATCCCGCCAGGGCGACGACCGCTCAGCGAAGTCGTCGCCAAGCTGCGAGATGCGGAGCATGGATCGCGCCGTCATCAGGACGTCGAGCGCGCTTGCGTTGATGGGAAACCCGGCGCCCCGTGCATCGGGCGGCGGGGGACGTCCGAGTTCAGTTGGCTCACTCCTGGGATCGCAGGTCGGGTCACCGGCGGCGGTGGCCCGCCGTAGGCTGGTGATCGTGATCCCGGCGGAGCTGCGCGAAAGACTGTCGATGGATCCTGTGGTCGCGGGGCTGCGGCTGGCTGTCGTGCACGGTTCCCGGGCGCGTGCGGAGGCGGCTGAGGGGTCTGACTGGGATATCGGCGTGCTCGCCGAGGACCCCCCGGACCTGCCGGCGCTGGTGGCGAGGTTCACCGAGATCCTGGGCACTGATGAGGTCGACGTGGTCGACCTGCGCCGGGCCAGTGCGCTGCTGCGCTACCGCGCGGCACGCGAGGGCATCCCCGTGCTGGAGCGTCCATCGGGTGAGTTCCAGCGCTTCCAGCTTGCGGCCGTTCAGTTCTGGTGCGACGCGGAGACCGTCATCCGCAGCGCGCACGACGACGTTCTGGCCGCGCTCGGATGAGCGCGGCGATCGACCGCGAGCTGCTCGCCGAGCGCGCTGCGGCGGTGGATCGCCATCTGCGCCGGGTCGCCGAGCACCTGCCACGCCATGCCGAGGACCTGCAACCACTGAGCACCCACACCGACGCTGTCGTCCTGCACCTGTGGCAGGCCGTGCAGGTGGTGATCGACCTCGCGGTGTCGAGCTGCGTGCGGCTCGGGCTGGGGAGCCCGCCGACCTACGCTGATGCATTCCGCATGCTCGCCGGTGCCGGGTTGATACCCGCCGAGCTGGCAGCGCGGCTGAGTCGCGCCGCCGGGTTCCGTAATCTGCTCGTGCACGCGTATGCCGAACTCGACCTGCGCCGGGTCCACACCACGGCGACGAGCGGACCCGCCGATCTCCGAGCATTCCTCGCGGCGCTGCGCGACCACACCAGCTGAGACCGTCGACGGAACTGAGCTGGCCTGATGGGGACGAGCCCGCATGAAATAACTACCAAGATAGCTGTCCGGAAAAAACAAAGGGCCCACCTCCGTCCGCTGAGCGAAAGACGCGCGCTCAGTCGTGGGCGCGGGCTGCGGCGGGGTCCCAGATGAGGCCGGGGACGCCCCAGCCTTGGGCTTTGAGCATCTTCTTCGCCTCACGGGCGTAGCGGCCGACCAAGCGGTTGAGGTAAAGGATGCCATCGAGGTGATCGGTTTCATGCTGCAGGCACCGGGCTAGCTGTCCGGTGCCCTCGACGGTGACCGGTGCACCGTTGGCGTCGGCTCCGGTGACCCGCGCCCAGCTGGCCCGCCCGGTGGGGAAGGACTCACCGGGCACCGATAGGCAGCCTTCCCAGTCGTCGTCGGGGTCGGGCATGGTCGCGGGCCGCTCGCTGGTCGCCAGCACCGGGTTGGCCACCACACCGCGGTGTCGCACGCCCTGCTCATCAGGGCAGTCGTAGACGAACAGGCGCAGGTCCACACCGATCTGGTTGGCGGCAAGCCCGACGCCCTGGGCGGCCGCCATCGTGTCGAACATGTCCCCAATCAGGGCGCGCAGCTCCGCGCCGAACTGCGTGACGAGCCTGGTCGGGGTGTGCAGCACCGGATCGCCGACGATCCGGATCGGGCGTACAGCCATGGTAGGGAACAGTATCGGGGCTGGCTTGCCGGCGCGCTCTGGGCACATCTCGGGGCACCGTCGGCCCGCCGCAGCCCGCCGCATGGTTCAATACCGGCAGAATCACACCGGTGTGACTCTGCCAGTTATGACTCTGCCGGGCCAGTTATGACTCTGCCGGGGTGGGACGTGACCTCAAGGAGCGCAATGGATGCTGCACAGGCGCTGCACCCGATCGACGATCAGCCCGCGGGTCTGAGCTGCCATGAGCGCGAGATGTTGGCCTTCGAACGGCAGTGGTGGAAGTACGCCGGTGCGAAGGAGCAGGCCATCCGGGAGCTGTTTGACATGTCCGCCACGCGCTACTACCAGGCCTTGAACAGCCTGATCGACCGACCAGAAGCGCTCGCCGCCGACCCGATGCTGGTCAAGCGACTGCGTCGGCTGCGGTCGGGCCGCCAGCGAGCACGGGCCGCGTGCCGGCTCGGCGTCGACCCGCGGTAGCGCGATGGGTACCCCGAACGGGACCGAAGCGAGCCGACGCCTGCGAAGGGCCGGGTGGGCGCTGTTGTCGTTCGCGGTGCTCGCCCTCCTCATCGGGTTCACGACGCCCCTCACGCACGTAGCGCGGGCCATGGCCACCGGCCAGCCCCCGGGCACCCCGATCCACGCTCCCACCAGCACACCGGTGCGCCCTTCGGTCATTGCCTACCCCCCTCCAGCGCCCTCGCGTCCCGCTGAAGGATCCGCGATACCGCTACCGGGCCCGTCCGAGGCCGCCCAGGGCGCGCCAGCTGGCGATCAGGGCCCCAACGGCAACGGTTCCAGCGCCAAGACCCCCAGCGCCAACGGTCCCAGCCGTGGCGAGGTGCGGGTCTACAACAACGGCACCGTCCGCGGCTTGGCCGGACGGGCCGCGCGCGATCTCACGGCCGCGGGATGGACGGTAGTCGAGATCGGCAACTACGCACGGGGAAGAATCCCGACGACCACCGCATATTACCAGGAGGGCACTGACCAGTTGGCCGCTGCCCAGGCGCTCGGTGCCCAGTTCGGGATGCGGGTGGAGCCGCGGTTCCCCGGCATCGCGGGCGTCGGCCCGGGCCTGGTCGTGATCATCACCAACGATTATGCGTCCCGGTGACGGGCGATCGGTAGCTGAGCTGGCACCCGCCGCCGATACGCTGACAGGTCGCGCCACCGCCTCGACACCAACGTCGCGTGCGTGGGTGCCCGAACGCCACCGTTCCCGTTCCCGATCCCGATAGGCGTCTCATGAGCACACGTGTCATCAGCCCCACTGGGCGCGGTTTTCTCTCGCTCGACTCCCACCCCACGGGATGCGCCCGGATTGTTGCGGACATGTGGTCTCACGTCCGTCCTGTCGACGCACACCACCAGCCGGTCGTTCTGATCATCGGTTCCAGCGCCGGGTACGGACTGGCCGCGACGATCGCCGGGCTCGCCCGTTACGGCGTCTGCGGTGTGGGTGTGTGCTCCGAGAAACCGTGGTCCGCTCGACGGACGGCCACTGCGGGCTGGTACCGAACGATCGCCACCTCCCAGCTGGCGACTCACGCTGGTACGCGAATGGAGTTCATCAACGCCGACTGCTTTGCTGACGCGACCAAGACCGAGGTGTTGAACCTCATTGCTCAGCGGTTCGGGCCAGTTGACTACCTGATTTACAGTGTTGCCGCTCCCCGCCGTGTCGATCCGGTGAGCGGCGATATGTACCGGTCCGTCATCAAGCCGATCGGGCAGGTGTACCGTACCAAAACGCTGATATTTGACGACGACGACACCCTGCGGCTGCAGGACATTGAGGTGCCGGCCGCCGGGAGTGACGAGGTCACCGCGACCGTAAAAGTCATGGGTGGGGAGGATTGGGCGCGCTGGATTGATGCCATGGCGCAGCGCGGCCTGATCCGGCCCGGTTTCCAGACGGTCGCCCTGTCCTATATTGGTTCCGACCTGACATCGGCGATTTACCGGCGGGGCACTATGGGTGCCGCGAAGATGCATCTGGAACAGACCGCGACAACTCTGGATGCCCGGCTCGGCACCGCACACGGCGGGCGGGCGCTGATCTCGGTCAACGGTGCCGCCGTCACTCAGTCCGCTACGGCGATCCCCGGTATATCCCTGTACGTTGGGCTCTTGCGCGGCGTCATGGGAGAGGCCATGTATTCTCCGATCGACCAGTTCACGGACTTGTGGGACCACCTCACCGGTACCCAGCCGATAGAACCCGACGAGCACGGCCAAATCCGCCTTGACCAACGGGAGCTCGCTTCTGACGTGCAGGCGGAGGTGACGGCCCGGTGGCAGGCAGCCACGTCGGACAATATCGCCGACATCGCTGACGTCGACTGGTTCCGCGACGAAGTGCGCCGCCTATACGGCTTCGCCGTGCCCGGTGTTGACTATGACCAGGCAGTCGATCCCGAGCTGCCCTGGCCGAGCTGGCAGGGCGCACCGGTGAGATAGCGTCCGGGCTGGCCGGGGCTGTGCACACTCAGCGGTAGGTCACGATCCGGACGCTGTCAAAGCGAAGCACATCTTCTGTGTCGCACTTCTCGTTTAAGCTCGTCACGATCGGGACCACGGTCACCGTTGCGGTGTCACCGGTTTGCAGCGCTTGGCGAACCGCCTCGGTCGCGATCACGATTTTCCGGGTAGGCGACAAGGGGTGGGCTGGCCGAGGGTCATAGGCACGGCGTGGAGTGACGTCGCAGTGGCCCTCGTCTTCGAAGCATCCGCCGTGTCCGAAGATATGGAAGGAGCCGGCGTATCCAGTCTTCAGTGTCTTCGTCGTGTGCTCGTCTGCCTGGGGGTTGTTGAGAAAGATTCGGGCTTCGAACGAGGCGCCACGATGGTCGACTCCATCGAACTCGATGTCTGCGCGCGAAAAATCTCTGTCGATGGTGCCGAGCTGGATCACCGGGGTGACATGTTTCTTGGAAACGATCACCGGTAAAACCTCCTGTTAGCGGTAGATATTGGCCTAGGTCGTGGCTGCTGAGCTGGCGTACTCATAACCAAGCTGCCGGATATCTAACACCTGCTCCACAGTATACTTGAACGGTGCCAGCTGGAGCTGCAGGTATGCCGGTGGGATGTTGTTGATGCCCTGCCGGAGCTGCCAAAGGTACCAAATCCGGTCAATCATGCAGTGATGTGCCCAGAAGATGGGATCAAAGGAGGCGACGGGTATCACCCCCATGTCGCCGCCCTGCTGGGGGTTGTCGGGGTTTATTCCTCCTGTCCATCCGTGGACGGAATCGTGGAGGTCCTCCAGTTGGTTCTGAAAATCTTCGAAGTTGACAAGGTTCAGGATTGTCTGAACGTCCTGAGGGCTGGGTAGTTCACCCGGGTCGCCGGGCCACCGTCGGGTCTGGCGCGCCGGGTCTCCCGGCATGTCAGGCGTGGGCCCACTGAAGAGAGGGTTAGGGTTGCCGTTGGTCTGCGGCTGAGCGAAGGCCACTGGGACCCCGGTCTGTGATGTCCAGTCCCACCACGAGAGCGTCGCTTTGCTATTCTGTTCGCGGGCGACATTCTCCCAGTATACGAGGTAGGCCCTATGCCAGGGCAGAAACAGGTTATAGGGGTATTGGTTGTCGTCGGCTCCGGTTCTGCCGTGATGCCAGCAGTAGTAGTGCGGAAACCCGTGATATTCTGCCCAGTAAATCCAGCCGCGGTTATCCGTGGGGCTGAGTGCTTGCATTTTGGTGTAGGCATCACGTAAGAAAGTCGGGTCAGTCTGCTCAACATTGAGACGAAGAACTATTTCGTTGTTGACCCCATTTGTCACTTGCATCTACCTCGCTCGTCGATCCTGAGAACAGGGGCACTCGCCAGGGTGGCTGGACCGTTGTCTGAGAGTGTACCTGTGACGGCATAATTATATGCCCACTAAGTGTGGTCGTCAATGATTAATCTCGTGAACCAAAGGGAAAGCATGAGGGTCGCATAGCTCGCCCACTCGCATCGAGGGGTGAAACCCAATCCTGCCTTGACTGTTCAGGTCGAACTGGATATTTTCTACCTCGTGGACTGCCAAGACACGTTGGTCCAGGGAGGACGACTTCGACCCTCATGCCAGCCCGCGTGGTTTACCCGTTACTCAGGTCGTTGAGGAGATCACGCCAGAGCGGGTCAGCTTGGGGAGTGTCGGCCAGATGCGTCGTCAGTGCCGCGGCGAGGGAATCAAGGTCCGCTGGGGACAGCGGACGGAACGGCCCGGGGGCCGCGGAATCACCTGGAAGCTGAATGTGATCTGGCCTGCGGCGTCGTGCACCGTGCCGGCGGTGTCGATGCCCAGCCCGAGGTGCCCAACGATCCCGCCACCGGCATCCTTGCTGATTCCAGCAAACCTGGCCCGTTCGAAGCGGTTGGACGCCTCGGCTCCGACCTTCTTCGTCAGGACGTCAACGAACGCCCGCAGCGCGGCCAGGTCGAGGTCATGGTCTGCTGGAGGGTGGTCCAGCTCGTCTTGCAGAGCGTCGAGCAGAGCCGACAGCTGGCGCGGGTTGAGCACCTCCACGATGGCCGGCACCACAACGCCGGGCCTACCAGGAGCGAACCTGAGGGTGAACTCTCCGTCTTCGTAGGTAATAATGTCGATCACATCCACGTTTCCGCGTAGGCGGCCAATGACGCGCATGGCCAACACTTCGGCCTGCGTGGCACGGAAACTGGCGAAATTGTTGGCGTGGTCAGTGACTACAGAACTATCGACCTCCCCGTTTGGGGCTCACGCCACGCTCTCCGGCGCTTCCGGGCGCCGGACCGGACCGCCGTCATCGCCGAGCACGCGGGTCGCGGCGGTGTACAGCAGGGGATCCGCATAGATCTCGGCCGTGTGCCGCCACTCCACCAGCAACTGCGAGACCGGCCACAGGTTGTCGATCGACACTGCCGCCTGCAACGTGGCCACCAACGCTTCCACCAGGTCATCGATAGCCTTGGTCGGTAGAAAGGTCACCCATGGCAGGGCCTGAGGCAGGACGCGGCGCAGGATCGAGGCTCCCTCCGCGTCGTGCACCAACCCAGCGAGCAGCCGCGCGGATACCTCGATAACCTCGTCTTCTCGTGCGGCACGCTCGGCGGTTTGCAGCACTAGGTCCTCGGCGTCGCGGCGGCGCAGGCGCAGTCGGCGGGTGTCTTGTAGGCGCCCGGCTGTGGCGGAAGGCTCCCGCAGCAGCTCGGTGAAGGGGACTTGGTCGTACGCGCCCACACTCATCACATCAACACTACCACTGATGTCTGGATAGTGTCCGAGTGTCGTGCGCATCCGCAGCCGATGCCCTCGTCGAGATGCCACGTGTCGCCCGGCCGAGGCCGCCGGCGACGCAACCAGTTCGCGAAGGTCTGTCCGAACTTGCGACACCATTGGTGGATGGTTTCGTAGGTGACCAGGACACCTCGGGCCATCATCTTTTCGACCTCCCGCAAGCTCAGCGGGAAGCGGTTTGGTCCCCGCTGGCCGTCACTTTCATTGGGCCTTGCCTGCCTTGATCGCGATCACGTAAAGCGACTGGAAGTCATCACGCCGCGGTGGAAATTCCGGATAGGCCGCGAGCAGGTCCGCCTCGATGACGCGCTGTACACATGAGAAGCCTGCCTGCGTGAGGGCCCAGGTGAGTAGTTCGATATCAAATAGGTTTCGGTGCTCACCGTTCTGGTGGAACAGGTCATTGATGAAATGCTGAACCGGTGCTCCGTTGAGCGAATAGTCCGGCCAGCGCGTGCGACGGTCTTCCTCAAGTGCACGACCCCTGTCGTCCAGGTATGCGGAGCACACCTTGGCAAGGTCAGGACACGACAGCCATAACCGTCCGTCGTTGGCAAATATCCGGTACAGCTCGCGGAAAAGGGGAATGAGCTGATCGTGCAGATTCAGATGCTCGATGACGTGCTGCATCACGATGACGTCAACTGAACCATCAGGAAAGGGCAACCGACCCACCGCTAGGTCCAGGTCGAACTCTGAACCGGACACATCGCAATTTAGCCACCCGTCGACCCGACGGTTGCCGCAGCCGAGGTGTAGCCTGCGGGCGTGCTCCGGGACTAGCCGTCCCCGCAGCGTGAGGCGTGCTACTAGCCGGGCGACATCGTGCCTGACATAGGCTACAGTCCGCGGATCGAACCGCAGCTTTCGCATCGTCCACGCCAGCACCCGATCACCCACCTCGAGGATGCCCCGAGTTCCGTGGAAATTCGGTGGCGGCCCGGTGATGATCAGGCTGCCTCGACGGTCTCATTGTGCCGGTCGGCACCGAGAGGTTCGGCGACCCGGTCCGGTGTGTCGCGCAGGATGCCTGTGGTTGTATCACCGGTTTCCGCTCAATTTCCGCGAGGTCGAGGAGATGATGGCGCGGGGCGTCGTGGTCTCCTACGACCTGGCCGCCAGCACAAGGTCGAGCGGCAACCTGCGGGGAGAGGTTGGCGTCGACGAGAAACCTCATGCTGGCCGAGCGAGGGGAAGCTCACGCTTCTGAACCGCGGCTGCGGCGAATTCCAGGGGCGTTGTGGCTGGCGGGGCTGGTCATGGGTGCTGTCCGGGTTCGCTGGGGAGCCGGTCGAGGGTGGTAGTCAGGATTGCGGCGCCGATGTCGTTGAGGCCGGCCAGCAGGTGCGTGCGGTCGCGCTCGCCGGCTAGCACCCGGCGCAGGGCGGCGACCAAGGCGGCCCAGCTGGTGGTGTCGCCGAGTTGGTCGAGGGTGTGGTTGAGCTCGGTTGGGGTGTGACCGGTGGTGACCGCGGTGACGAGGGCGGTGATGGTCGGACCCCAGGCGGTGAGGAGGAGTTTGACGGCGGGTCTCACGGTTCCTCGGGAAGAGTTGCGGCGGTGGCTAGCAGGTCAGCCAGGGCCTGGTTGGCGGTATCAGGGTCGGGACACAGAGTAGCGACCAGGTCGCCGAAGTGGACACCGTCGCCCGCATCGACCAGGCCGATGACCTCAGGCAGGGTCGTGGGCAGCGCCGGTGCACCGGGTGTGTCGGTATTGCCCTGGAGCTCAATGCCGAGCGCGCGCAATACGTGGGCGAGGTCGTGGGTGTCGCTGGTGAGGTGGTTCAGGAGCGCGGCGGCGAGACGGTGGGCGCGTTGCTCAGCGGACATCCCGGTGACGCAGAGGAGGTAGCTGGCGAGGTTGTGGTGCGACGCCGCAATGGATCGCGGCTGAGGACGGACGTAGTGCAGGCGCAGCGCGGTGCGCTGCAGTGCGAGGGCCTCCGGGAGGTGGCCCCGCCGGCTTTCCAGATCGGCGCACGCAGTGTAGACGTCGGCGAGCATCGTCATGTCGTCGACGGTCTCGAACACCTTCCGGCAGTCGCGCAGAACCTGCTCGGCCTCATTCAGGCGGTCGAGCCTAACGAGCGGGGTATAGTTGTTGAATCGAGTATAGGCGATATCGTAAGCACTGGCGCCGCGCCGCCGCTGAAGGTTCACGATCTCGTAATTCAGGTCGAGTGCTTGCTGCCACCGCTTAAGGGCCTTCGCGGACAAACAGCCGGTGTTGAGGATCATTTCCCGGACGTTCCATGGGTTGACGATGTCGTTGTCGGCGGGCTGGTCGGGTAGCTCGGCCATGCGGTCCCACAAGGTGGACAGATCGGTGAGGACCTGCTCGTGGTGGCCAAGCCAGCCAAGGATCTGCAGCCGCTGGGCTTGGTTGCTCAGGTGATCCTGCTGGCTAATTCCTTTTTTTGATCATGCTGTGAGGGCGAGTTCGAGCCGGCTTAGGTGGCTGGTGCGGGTGCGGTCCATGGGGTGGGCGTTCCACCAGGCATTCAGGCGGATCAGGTTGAGGGCGACCGCGGAGAACACGTGTTGAAGGTGGACTTTGCGCAGGCCACGGTAGCGAGCGTGGCGGATGTCGCAGACCGCGACGGCTTGGCCGATGGTGCCTTCGACGCCGGCGTGCAGGGCGTATTTGGTCTGCCAGCTGGTACTGCTTTGCTGGTCGCGGGCGGTGGTGAGGGCCTGTTGCACCGCGTGGGGGCGGATCGTGAGCTGACGGCGTTGTCTGGTGGAGGTGGTGCACTGGTCCCGGACCGGGCACGGCCGGCAGGTCGCGGTGGGGAACTTGATAGTGATCGTATCGACGCCGCGCTGGGTGCTCGGGCTCCAGGAAGAGCTGGTATGACCTTGGGGGCAGATGACCTGCTCGCGGTCGAAGTCGATGGTGAAACTGGTGTGGTCGAACCCGGCACCGGCTTTGGCCTGGGGTGACTTGTCACCTTGAAGGGGCGTGACCAGTGTGATCCCGTAATCGGCCTGTGAGCTGGTGATCAGGTCGGCGGAGGGGTAGCCCGAGTCCAGGTAGTGCTCGCCGGGCAGCAGGTGCCGGCGATCCAGCATCTGGTGAATCGGGTCGGTCATGGCCACGTCGGGGACCGTCGCGTCGGTGGTCGTCACGTTCGTGATCAGATTGGGCAACTCGTCGGGCGCGGGCTTGGCCGGGGTATCTCGCTGCTGCCCGGCTTGCGCGTCCTCAGGGGTGTGCGTGGTGTCGGTGTCGTCGGTGTGGCAAGTTTCGCTGAGGTGGACTTTGTAGCCGTTCCAGGCGAGGTCTTTGCCCTTGGCGGCCCAGCGGGTGTCGGTGTCATACGGGGAGTTGATCCGCAGTTTGCCCGGCGGGAGACCGTCGGTGTCGGTCTCCCGCCGTGTGATCACCTCCCGCCCTCGGGCGTCGGTGCAGATGTGGTAGTTCTGCACCAGCACCGTGCGGAGTACCTCCACGGCAGGCAGCTCGGGCAGCCAGCCCGGAGCCTCGGGCCCATACACCGCGCGCAGCAGCGTGAGGGCGTCGGTGCCGTAGACATCGGCCAGCTGCTTGCGTTTGATCTGAGAGGTGGGTAGCCGCCAGGAATTGAACCGGGCGCCATAGCGCTTGGCCCAGTCGCCGACGTCGATCACGGTGGGCAGCCAGCCCGGCGCAGCGACCGCGAGGGCTTCGACCAGCGCCCGTACTGACTCCCCGGGCAGCTCCAACCGGTTTGAGATCGCGCACCGCCGAGATCACGTGGGTGGAATCGGTGCGCTGCTTACCTCTAGGCTTGACCAACCCCAACTCGCCCAGCCGGACCAGCAGCGTATCCAGGACCTGCTCTTCCAGGCCATGGGCGATCAACCGGGCCCGGAACTCGGACAAGATCGAGGCGTCGAACCCGGGGTCGGTCAGCGTCATCCCTAGCGCGTACTTCCACGAGATCTTCTCCCGCGCTGCCTCCGCGGCCTGCCGGTCGGTCAGGTTCTCGGCCATCAGCCAACACCGTGACCAGCGCAAGCCTGCCCGGTGACCAGCCCGGCTTGCCCCGCGCGGCGAACCCGGCACCGAACGCCTCGTCGGTGAACACCTCACCGAGCTGATCACGGATCGCCACCGGCAGCGGGATCTTCCCTCCGGGATACATCGCCCGCACCGCTGCGGCGATCTCCTCGCTCGGCTGGGGCCATGGCTGTGGGCGCATCGACATCACTGTGCTCCATCCACGGCCGGGGGAAGACGGGAACCGGCCGCGAACGATCATGAACACGCGGGAGGTCAACAAGCAGGAGCCACGCCGGGCCAACGATCAACACCCAGCCGAATTAGCCAGCAGGATCATCACTGACAACAGGCCCCAATCCCCGTGCCCCGCTGAAGCTCTGACCAGGCACAACACGCCGATGGCAGGTTCCCGCCGTATCTGGGCGCTACCCGTTGTACGACGGCGCACCGGTGCCTACCAGCCCAGCCCTCTCGACCCTCCACGCAGACGATCCGCCGATCATCCCAGTTACCAGGCCGCCACCCAAGTTGACGATGCCACGGCATCGGCGATCCGGTGATCACCCCGTATCGAGGCCGCGGCAAACCCGATTCTCAGAAAGACGCCTGGTCTGGGGCGGGCCGCCGTAGATCGTTATCTTTGGTACGCTGGTTTGGTCATGGCCACGAGGTAGGGGAGGTTCCGAATGGAGGATTTCATTTCTCACCCTTCTTGGATGCGGTACGTTCCCGATGACGCTTCAGTGGTGACTCTGAGCATTCCAGGGACACATAACTCCTGTTGCGTTCAGGGGTTACTCGGAGGCTTATTCAGCGATCTTGATCGACGGCTGATCGTTGCAGCTCAGCAGGTGTCTCACAAGATCGATAGTGCCGCCCTGAATAAGCCTCTCGGAGTCGGGAAGACTCAAGAGTTAGACTTGCCCGACCAGTTGAATGCCGGAATACGCTTTCTTGACATCAGGTTCACGCATTACCAGGACAATCTTTGTGTACACCACGACGTTATCTGCACAGAAAAAAGCTATGTGGATATTCTGACCGCTTGCTTCAATTTCCTCAGACAGCATCCATCTGAAACTATTTTGATGTCAGTCGCTAATGAGAGTCGTATTGATGACGCGCTCGGCAAGTTCGCGCCGTCTCAAATTTCCTGCAAACTACCCCTAGCAGACACAACGTGCCCTGGCAAAAACACCCGCTCGTTTGAAGACACATTCAATGCAAAAACATGGGAGTGTATCGAGGACCTTCCACTGTTTTACAATTTCGTCGCTGTCCCGCCTGGTGATAAGTCCGTGACCACCAGTCCTGTGCTGACCTCAGAAACAATATTGAGCGACGTCCGCGGTAGGATCGTCTTGCTACGCAGATTCGACGGTAGCCAAGGCGTGGGATTTGACCTGTCCTACTGGCCGGAAGACCAGTGTTTTCGAGGCTCAACACCTCCAGCCTATGATATTGAAGATCGCTACCAGAACCCGGGAGTTGACGATAAGTTCGACTACATTGTCGACCATATAGAAAAAGCCAGAAGTGGCGATCCAAACGAGTTATACATTACCTTTTGCAACGCTGTTGGACTGACCGCCCGTCGTTACTCAAACAAAATAAACCCACGTCTCAATGACTATCTTAGCGAGCTCCCACAAGGGCGCATCGGAATTATCGTGATGGACTACTTCGAAGAACCCCGAGAACTCGTCTCCAATGTGATCAAACAGAACACCAATGGGTAAGGCCGATCGGCGGCCACAACGGCTACACACAATCATGATCATACCGCTGTTTCCCTGATCGCATCGACTCTAGATTGGCACCGTCAACTTACTGAAGTTGTCTGGCGGTACGGGCATGGCTAGATCGGGCGGGTCGGTCTGCGGGGCCCATATCAGGCCGCCGTGACTGTGCCAGTGACCTCGTTCCAGGTGGTGAATCGGTCGGCCATTTCGCGTCGATATTCCTCGGCGCCAAGTCGGTGACGGCCAAGTCGGAAGTGCGGCAAGAGCCTCAATGCCAGGGTCAATGTGCACACGGGAATGCACGATACGCTCGTAATGTATGCCGGTGGCCCGCTTTTCTGTGATGATGGAACCCGGAAGCTCATGCGAAAGGCAGGGTAACGACACGCCAGCGTGTCCAGCGCAGGTCCCCGCTGTGCGGAGTGCTGGACACCGCCCGTCGTCGCTCGGTCGCTCTGAGTGCGCCGAGTTCGACGCCAGAGCTGTGCACGAGGCCCTCGACAGCTCTCCTGTCGAACTCGGCGCACCCAGAGCGGTACCAGCTGGCGTCCAGAACGCTTCAGCCACTGAAGACTTCTGCAAAGACTCCCGATCTTGGGGCAGTCGTGCGGGGCGCGGCCGAGCGGGCCGGGATGAGCGTCATCGTGATTGTCACAAACGGTGACGCGTCCTCGGGACGATCGTCATGGGCATCTTGCGCGCTGGTATTAGCCGCGTTCTGGGTCGCTGGTGCTACGGGGCGGGGGAGAGTAGGCCGCGATGAGGTCGTCCAGCTCGCGTACTGGCCTGCTGTGCTGCCACGGGGTCAGTGCTGCCCGCAGGTCGGTGGTGCGTTGGTGCAGGCGGGACGAGGTGTGGGTAGCGGTGAGCGTGACTACCTTCCCAAGGACCCGGCTGGCTTCGTCGATCTCGCGTATCTGGGTAAACGCCTCAGCTTGGAAGAGCATCGTGAAGGCACGGTTGTGGATGTCAGCCGGGTCTTCGATCGCGAGTGATTTCGACGCTGTTTCCAGGGCGCGCTTGGGAGCACCCAACCACAAGGCGCACTGGCTCATCGTGCCCCAGAAAGCTGCCTCGTTAAAAAAGCAGTGCCACCGGGGGTCGTCAGCGTTATCCTCGATCCTGGCCAGCGTGGCCTGTGCGACGTCCAGCTGTTTTCGGTAGGCATCCTCCTGCCGGTCGGCCGCAAACGCTCGCGCCGTCACGTCGGCGATGTACCCCTCGACTCGCGGATTGTTGGTCTGTGCGGCCCACGATTGCGCGACGATCGCGTGGTCAATACCGACCCGCGGCTTGCCTTGCCAGGTGGCGAGATAGCTAATCTCACCCAAGGCATAGGCGAGCAAGTCGATGTTCTGCGCATCGTGCGCAGCACTGCGGGCATCCTCATAGTAATGCTGGGCGCCGCGGTAGTCACCGAGACTGAAGCACATCCAGCCGACGAGCTGTGTCAGTTCCGCATACACCGAGAGGGCGCGTTGCTGGAGCTCTGGCGGCGCTGAGTGCGCAAGACGGTGTGCGACGTCCCGATGGCCGAGGGCATTCTGCAGTCCGAGTCGGGGGCCGAGCGTCTGGACTCGATGACCAAGAGTACCTGCCATCACCTCGCAATAGCGCAGCGCGGGCTCGGTGAAGCCCACGGCGCCCTGAACCACCCGAGTGACCCGTTCGCGCTCGTCGGGATCAAGCACACCATCCACCGGTGCGGCGGCCGCGAGCGTCGCTGCCGTGCTCAGCTTGGACAGCACCTTGCGGCGGTTCACCCCGAAACCGAGCTTGTGCGTCCACATGGTGATAACCTGCGCTAACTCCACGACGTCGATTTCTTCCAGCCGGTGCACCAACGCGGTAGCACCTGCCGGCAGGACCAACGGTGACAGTATACCACCCCCACTGTTCTCCTGGCCGACAAGGCCGACAAATAATGATTCCATGTGCTGGGTGAGTGTGAGGTCTTGTGGTGTCACTAATTCGCGATAGGCGCTGTCGTGGTGCCGGAAGCCGGGTAGATCTATCACCAGGTCGCTTATGTTGCACTCGTACAGCTGCGCCAGCTTGGTGAGAACGTACAGCGACGGTGCATAGCCGGTGGCGCTGGGCCAGATTTCCCAATAGGAGAAGTTTTTGAACGTCTTCGGGTCATCCGGCCAGCGCCGGTTCCACTCGTCGGCGGCTTGCCGCTGGCTCCAGGTGTGCGCCAGCCGGAACGCCACCCGCGCATTCACCCGATACCTTGTCTGGAAGACCGCGGCGACCTCAACTCAGGTCTTGCCCGTATTCCGCAGATCAGCCGTAAGCCAGAGCTGCTCCTGCCTCAGGCTGCGCGCGTTGTCCGGCACGTGTTCCTCCCGCCCTCACCCTGCCCTGCCAGCTGCTCCCAATGGCAGCTAGACGATACCCCGATCACGGCATCGCACCGGAGCGCAAAGGTCCCCGCTGCTCCGGGAAGAATTTCAGGCGATCCACCCCGCCGTTGCGGGACCAGAAACGAACACGAATCCTGCTTGACTGGTATCACGGCCGGTTTATCCCGACTCTGTGAGGACAGGGCACAGTGCGCCCAGACGGCTACCGAGATTGGGCGGTGCGATGACGGAGTTGGTCGCGGTGCCGCTGGAGGGCGGCGGTGAAATCGTTGTCGAGATGGACCACGCCCAGGCCGGCGCGGTCATTGCCAAAACCGCGAGCGAGTGCCCCCTAAAGGTCACACTGCGCTGGGAGCGAGGCGATGACGCGGCTGGGTGAACCGCCGCTTCGGGCGGGCTCCGCAGCCGGCTGGCCGGTCGAGGTGACCCGCAGTGTCGTGCAGGTCCTCGACGCTGCGGGTCGTCCGGCGGGGACCGGCTTCGTGGTGGGCCCGCAGCTGCTGGTCACCTGCGCTCACATTCTCACCGGTCACGAGCGGGATGAGCCAGTCACGGTGGTGTTTGCGCACCTGGACAGTGCCACGCGGACTGCTCAGCTCGACCCCCAGTGCTGGCGCGGTCCGGATGGCGCCGACGTCGCGTTCCTCCGCGTGGAGCAGCCGCTGCCCGCCCCCGCCCAACCACTGGCCTGGGGCGGCTCGCGGATGCTTGCGCACCCTTGCGGCCTAGATCAACTAGATCCCGGCAACGTCGAGGTTTGAGTCACGTTGTCCTGCGGCGGACCATAGGGTGGACCGGAGGCAGGCCCGCTGCGCATCGGCGGACTCGGTGTCTGCTGACCAGCCACGGGGCAGTGACCCGGCCGATCACGATGGTGCGTGGGGGTCGATCACCGACCAGTCCAGCTCAGCTGCCCTGCGTGGCGCCTTCCACCTGGGAAGATCACTGTTTGGGTGCCAAAACCGACACATCCTGTCGGTTTTGGCACCCAAACAGTGATCTTGGTGTCCCTGCCGAGCGCCGGCGTCCGGCACGGGCCGGGGCAGTGCCCACACAGCAACTCAGCCACCCTGCTGGGCGGTCCGAGGCGACGCGTCACCAGGTTAAGGGTGCCGGCGGAGGCCGGTCCAGCGGGGGCGGAGATCTCGGGGTAGCTGGCCGTTGGTCTCGCCGCCCCGGCGGCGGCGTACTGCGGCGCCCGCGGCGGCGGCGGCACCGGCCACGCGTCGGCGCAGGGGTGGCCGCAGCCCGAGGTGGCGCATGCTGCGCGCGGTGCGGCGGATCACCCGGCGCTGGCGCGGGGGGACCTCCCACGCCGAAGGATGCCGCGCGAGCCACCGGTAACGGTAGTTCGCGTAGGGCACATGGACCAGGTACAGCAGCATCGCCGCGCCCAGCGACGCGAACGGGAATGTGATCACTGCGGCGGTCAGCCCGGCGATGAGCACTAGCAGCGGCGCCACCGCCCGCGCCGGTGCCCGCATGGTCTTCATCGACAGGGTCGGTAACCGGCTCACCATCCCCAGGGCCACCAGGACCGTCCAGGCCGCCACAGACGTCGACGAGGACCACCAGCCGGTGCCGAACTGGAGGAAGGCCATGAGCGGGAGCAACGCCAGCAGCGCGCCCGCCGGGGAGGGGATCCCGACGAAGAACTCCTTGGCGAACGGCAGCGCCTCAGTGTCCTCCAGCAGGACGTTGAACCGGGCCAACCGCAACACCACGCAGACCGTGAACACCAGGGTCACCGGCCACCCCACCGGGACGCCGCGCAGCGCCCAGATGAACAGCACGGCCGCCGGTGCGACGCCGAAAGACACGCAGTCGGCCAGCGAATCCAGTTCGGCGCCGATCCGGGAGGTGGCGTCGAGCAACCGGGCCAGCCGGCCATCCAGCGCGTCCAACAGCGTCGCCACCCCGATCGCGGCGAGTGCGCCGGTGTAGTTCCCGTCCAGGGCGAACTTCAGCGCGGACAGGCCCGAGCACAGCGCCAGCACAGTGATGACGTTGGGCAGCAGGCGGACCCCAGCACCGGCGTTGGGCACGGCTCAGGGTTCCCCGACCGCGGGGAGTCGGGCCAGCGCGGTCTCCCCGCCCACGGTGCGTTGCCCGGCGTGGACCAGCACGTCAGCGCCGGGTGGGAGGTAGAGGTCCACCCGGGACCCGAAGCGAATCAGGCCATAGGTGGCTCCGGCCCGCACCAGCTCACCAGGTCGCACCGAGCAGACGATCCGGCGGGCCACCAGCCCGGCGATCTGCACCATGACGAGCTCGTGCCCGGTGCGGGAGCGCAGCAGCACGCTGGCGCGCTCGTTGTCCTCGCTGGCTTTGTCCACATCGGCGGTGAGGAACTTGCCGGGGCGGTAGGCGACGTGGCGGATCTCGCCGTCCATCGGGATGCGCTGCACATGCACGTCAAACACCGACAAGAACACGCTGATCCGCGGCCGCGGCTGGCTATCAAGGCCCAGCTCAGCGGGTGCGGGGGCGAGCGTCACGCTGCGCACCGTGCCGTCTGCGGGCGCGAGCGCGAGCGCCGGGTCACCCGGCGGCACCCGGCGGGGTTCGCGGAAGAAGGCCGCACAGCAGGCGGTGGCGATGGCGCCCAGGGTGCTCGCGGTCGGGGACAGCCGGCGCAGCAGCAGCGTGGTGGCTGCTCCAGCGGCCACGAACGGCCTCCCAGCCGGGTGCATCGGCGGCAGGGTCTCGCGGGCGAGGCCCACCAGGTGCCGCAGCGTCACGGGAAACCGGGGAGACGCCATGCGCTGGTCAGGGTCCTCGACTGGGCTGTTCGGGGTAGGGTCTTCGCGCGGGAGCGCGCCGGGGAGGCCGGCACCCCGCTCTGCGATTCCTCAACGTACGCCCATAGCCCGAGAGACACGGCACCGGGGATCCACCGTCCCCCGACGGGGATCCCCGGCGCCCGCTAACCGCTCGTCCGCTCCCCAGCCGCCCGAACGGTTATCTCCCAGCGCACTCCTGCGCCCCCCGACGACGCAGGAACCCCACGCCATTCTGGGATGCGACAACGCGCCGAGCCTTAGTGCACATTCAGTGTGCGGGCAGATACCCGTGATTACAAGGGTTATCCGGGGGTCGTGGATTTCTCACACCTGCCGCTGCGGCGGGGCACTGCTGCGTCAGCTGATCGCGCTGAGTGCGCCGAGTTCGACTCCAGAGCTGCTCGGCGCCGGCCCGGGAACTCTCCTGTCGAATTCGGCGCACGTGGAGCGGTCGGGCGCTTAGGCGCTACTGGTGTGCACGACCTCGACCTGCGCGCCCGCATCCAGGTGCGTGGTGGTCTCAGGAATGTCGATCAGGCAGTTCGACCGGGCCAGCGCCGCAAGCAGGTGCGAGCTGGGGCCACCGACCGGGGTGACGGTGCCCGCGGCGGGATCGAGCGTGCCGCGGCGAAACTGCCGTTTGTCCCCGGGTGAGTCCAGGGCCTCAGTCAGGTGGGCCATGGTCCGAGGCCGATGTACCGGCAGGCGCATCGCGGCCCGCAGCGCGGGCCGGACGAACACCTCGAAGGACACCGAGGCGCTCACCGGGTTGCCGGGCATCGCCACCACCGGCACCCCGTGGTAGCGGCCGACGCCCTGCGGAGCACCGGGCTGCATGGCCACCTTGCAGAAATCCACGCCATGCCCCCTCATGGCGATCTTGACGACCTCATATGCCCCCGCGCTGACCCCGCCGGAGGTCACCAGCAGATCTGTCCCGCTCAAGTGAGGGGCCAGGGCGGCCTCCAGCGCGGCGACGTCGTCGGGCACGAAGTGCATCAACTGGGCCTCACCGCCGGCTTCGCGAACCGCGGCGGCGAGCATCGTGCCGTTCGACTCGTAGATCTGCCCGTGCGCCAGCGGGGTGCCCGGCGCGATGAGCTCGGACCCGGTGGACAGCACCAGCACCCGCACCGGGCGGTGCACCGGCAGCTCCGGGTAGCCAACCGCGGCGGCCACCCCGAGCTGCGCTGGTCCCAACACCGTGCCCGCCGGTAGCACCTCCGCACCGGCCGCCACGTCACCGCCGGCCAGACGCACGCTCTCACCCGGCGAGCGGGGGGCGTAGATCTGCACGTGGTGGCGCCCGCCGTCGGTGAGTTCCACCGGCACCACCGCGTCCGCGCCGGGGGGGATCGGCGCACCGGTCATGATCCGGTGCGCGGTGCGGGGTAGTAGCGGTGGCGAGTCGGTGCGCCCGGCCGGGATGTCCTCGGTGACCGGCAGCGCGACCGGCGTCTGCGCGCTGGCGCCCGCGATGTCCACCGAGCGCACCGCGTAGCCGTCCATCCCGGCGTTGTCGAACGGCGGGAGCGGCACCGCGGCGGTGATCGGCTCAGCCAGGGCGAGGCCGGCGCACTGCACCATGGCCAGCCGGATCACCGGAGTGGTGGCCAGCAGAGCGGCCACCCTTCGGCCGTGCTCCTCGACGGATCGGGGTCGCTGCGCGATGGTCACCCCCGCATCCTCCCCCGGCGCCGGCCCGCCGCAACAGTCAACGTCAGCGGGCGCCCCCAGGGGCACTCGAGTCGAGTGGCACGTCCGGGCGGCGCGGCAGCTTGCACTCTGTGGGTACGAGTGCTAAACATCAGATTGGCACTCGACGCCATCGAGTGCCAATGTAGGTAAGTGCACCAACACTTGAGGTCGGGACGGTGAGTCCGGCACACCCCGGACGTCCGTCGCGGGCACCGAGCCTGGCCGAGCACTGTGTCCTTGCCGCGGAGATCCCGCGGCGCCCATGACCGGAGGACCACACCGCAATGGCCAAGATGATCGCGTTCGCCGAGGACGCCCGCCGCGGTCTTGAGCGCGGGATGAACCAGCTCGCCGACGCTGTCAGAGTGACGCTCGGCCCTAAGGGCCGCAACGTCGTCCTAGAGAAGAAGTGGGGTGCCCCCACCATCACCAACGATGGTGTGAGCATCGCCAAGGAGATCGAGCTCGAAGACCCGTGGGAGAAGATCGGGGCCGAGCTCGTCAAAGAAGTTGCCAAAAAGACCGATGACGTCGCGGGCGATGGCACCACCACCGCGACCGTGCTGGCTCAGGCGCTGGTGCGCGAAGGCCTGCGCAACGTCGCGGCCGGCGCCAACCCACTGGCGCTCAAGCGGGGCATCGAGAAGGCCGTCGAGGCTGTCTCGGCGCAGCTGCTGAGCTCGGCCAAGGAGGTCGAGACCAAGGAGCAGATCGCGGCCACCGCCGGGATCTCCGCCGCTGACCCCTCGATCGGCGAGCTCATCGCTGAGGCGATGGACAAGGTCGGCAAGGAAGGCGTCATCACCGTCGAGGAGAGCCAGACCTTCGGTCTTGAGCTGGAGCTCACCGAGGGCATGCGCTTTGACAAGGGTTACATCTCGCCCTACTTCGTCACCGACCCGGAGCGGATGGAGACCGTCCTCGACGACCCCTACATCCTGCTGGTCGCCTCGAAGGTCTCGGCGGTCAAGGACCTGCTCCCGATCCTGGAGAAGGTCATGCAGTCCAGCAAGCCGCTGGTGATCATCTCTGAGGACGTCGAGGGTGAGGCGCTGGCCACCCTGGTCGTCAACAAGATCCGGGGCATCTTCAAGTCGGTCGCGGTCAAGGCGCCCGGCTTCGGTGACCGCCGCAAGGCGATGCTGGCCGACATGGCCATCCTCACCGGTGGTGAGGTGATCAGCGAGGAGGTCGGGCTCAAGCTGGAGAACACCGACCTGGGGCTGCTGGGTCGCGCCCGCAAGATCGTTGTCACCAAGGACGAGACCACCATCGTCGAGGGTGCCGGTGACCCGGAGCAGATCCAGGGCCGGGTCAACCAGATCCGCCTCGAGATCGACAACTCCGATTCCGACTACGACCGCGAGAAGCTGCAGGAGCGGCTGGCCAAGCTGGCCGGCGGCGTTGCCGTGATCAAGGCTGGTGCGGCGACCGAGGTCGAGCTCAAGGAGCGCAAGCACCGCATCGAGGACGCGGTGCGTAACGCCAAGGCTGCGGTCGAAGAGGGCATCGTGGCCGGCGGTGGCGTCTCGCTCATGCAGGCCGGCTCGGTGGCGTTCGAGAAGCTCGAGGTGAGCGGCGACGAGGCGACCGGTGCCAACATCGTGCGAGTGGCGCTGGAAGCTCCGTTGAAGCAGATCGCGATGAACGCCGGTCTGGAGGGGGGCGTGGTGGCCGAGAAGGTGCGCACCCTGCCTTCCGGGCACGGCCTCAACGCGGCCACCGGCGAGTACGAGGACCTGATCAAGGCCGGTATCATCGACCCGGCCAAGGTCACTCGCTCGGCGCTGCAGAACGCGGCGTCGATCGCGGCTCTGTTCCTCACCACGGAGGCCGTGGTCGCGGACAAGCCGGAGAAGGAGAAGGCCCCTGCTGGCGGCGGTATGCCCGACGGCGGCGGCATGGACTTCTGATCCACTTCCCATGCCCTGGGGGCTGGTCGGCGATCCTTAGCCGCCGGCCCCCAGGGCTGGGACAGCTCTGCTGTACAGGATGACCCGGGTGCCCGGCCGGACCGTGTCTTGCGATGTGATGGTCACCGTGTCCATGCAGGCCCGCATGAGCGGGATACCCCGGCGGCGGTTTTCGTTGGCCACGGGTGCTGGGCGCCAGCGTCCATGGTCCTCCACGAGGATCGTGACTCGGCGCTGCCCGTCTGGTGTTGTCTCCACTGCACCGAGCACCTCGATCGCCCCGGGCGCAGTGGTGCGGTAGGCGTGTTCGGCGGCATTGCTGACGGCCTCGCTGACGGCGAGCACGATGTCTTCGAGCTGAGCGACGGGCCAGGATAACGCGGTGAGCCACTGCCGTACCCGCAGCCGAGCCAGCGATGGGGCGATCGTCTGCGCCCTCACCTGCAGCCACAGCTGCGGGGGCGACCCGCTTTGCGGTGCTGAGTCGACTAAGCACTCGGGGAGACCTCGCCCGGAGGGCGGTCTTTGGGGACCCGGAGTGTCGTTGGGGATATCAGTCGCGGGCATTCTAGCGTCAGTCTGCCGGGTACCGTCGCGCCCCGCGATTTGGATCAATCCACCTTGCACCGCTGGCCGTTGTTACGGGCAGGTACACTGCGCCGACTCGGGCGCCGAGCCGTCGCGTCAGCACTGCGGCGTGCTCGGGCCAGCACAGACGCTTGTTCGTGTTCACGTGTGAAGGGCGCTACCCCCGGTGGAGCGAGACGCTGCTGCGCGCGTTCAACCGGCTGCTGGAGCTGATCCGGTGGCCTGCCAGAACAACAGCCCGCCTCCGTGGATTGGCTGGGACGCAGGCTGGATGCGTGAGGCGATCGAGCCCCTGGTCCGCAACGGAATGGCGCATCAGCTCGTCGCCTCGCTGGAGGCGACGCTCCGCTACGACCAGCACAAACCGCTGCCCGTCGGGGTCCCCCTGAAACTCACCGATCGCGCCGGCTCCGCAGTGCGCGCCCTGGCCGAGGCCTATCATCGCCTCATTACCCGGATTGTGGACCTCCACGCGAAGGACACCCGGATCCGGAAAATCTTGGCGACCCCCCGCGCGCTGACCGACGACCTCCGCCGCTCCGAGGACGTCGCAGACCCGCAGGTTCATCTCATGCGCATTGATTTCCTGCCCCGAATTGACGGTTCCCTCACTATCATCGAGACGAACGCCAACTGCCCCGGCGGGCTGCTCTTCGCCGGTATTACCTCACGCGCGTGGCGCGACGTGCTGGAGGACCAGCACAAGGCATCCTTGCGGGTAAATCCACTGGAGAACGAAGACTGGCTGTTTGACTGGCTGCGTGAGGCCGCGGGGCAACGCTGCATGAGCACTGTCGGCCTGTTCCGCACGGATGGCGGCAACAGACTGGAGCTTGACGAGTACGCGGGCGTGCTGCGGCGCCACGGTATCGACGTGTTCGAGGCCAGCCCCCGCGACGTGTCCTTCGACGGCCGCACCGCCACCGCTCACGGCCGGCAGTTTGAGGTCGGCTATCAGAAGGTCGGGATGCAAGATTTTCTCCAGATGCGGCCACACCTGGATGACTACATCACCAGCGTGCTCAGCGGTGCCTTGTTCGTGCCGAACGGGCAGCGCAGCCGGTGGGTGGGCGACAATAAACTGTGCCTGGCGGTGCTGTCTGACCCCGATTACGCCGACCTGTTTGAGCCCGCGGACTACGAGTCTGTAAGGGACGCGATACCGTGGTCGCGAAATCTGGCAATGTGCAGTGATGCCATGCTTTCCGTCATCTCTCGTGACCGGCAGCGCTACGTTGTCAAGCACCCTTTGGACACCCGCGGGCGCGGGGTTTTCATCGGTCTTGACGCGGCCTCGCGGGGGGAATGGGAGGCCACCATCGCCCGCGGCGCGCAGGACAACTGGCTGGTTCAGGAATACGTGGCCACGCCGACCCTGCCCACCGCGTGGACCCTCGGCGGGCACCCGGGGATTCATCACGATCTCGCCGTGGTGGTCGCTCAGGGCACGGTGGCTGGCGCGCGAGCGCGCAGTTCCCGGGACAGCAAGGTGAACGTCGCCGGCACCGGGCGGTTCCACCCCGTGTTTCTTCCCTAACGCTGGTCAGGCACTATATTGACCATTGGTGAATGCTGGCTGGGCTGATCGACTGTGGTCTATGATCTCCCGCCGGGAGGTGTCACCATGTCACATCGGGAGCCGACGATCCGCGGACGGGAATTGGGTGATGGCCTGCGCCAGGCCCTGGAGCAGGCCGGGCTGACCGGTAAAGAGGTCGCCCGGGTACTCGATATGTCACCCAGTATGATCTCGATGCTGCTGTCCGGTAAACGCGGCACCAGTGAGGCGGACATCGCCGGGTTCCTCGCGATCTGCCAGGTGCACGGCCCCGAGCGGGACCGGCTGCTCGCGCTGTGCCGCGAGCAGGACGCCCCGGGCTGGTTGCAGCTCTACGGCACCCGGCTGCCCAAGCAGCTTCGCACGCTGATCGACCATGAGAACAAGGCGGTGTCGATTAGTGACTTCCAGCCTATGGTGGTGCCCGGGCTGCTGCAGACCGCCGAGTACGCCCACGCGCTGCTCCAGGAGACCGGCATCGTTCCGCCGGGTGAGATTGACGGTCGGGTGACCGCCCGGCTGGGCCGCCAGAGCCTGTTCAACCGGGACCGCCGCGCCGTCTTCACCTTCTACCTGCACGAGTTCGCGCTGCGGCTGCCGGTCGGTGGGCCCGCGGTAATGGCCGAGCAGCTGGCACACCTGGTGCGGATGTCGGCGCGCTCCTACCTGAGTGTGCGGGTGGTGCCCGCCGGGCGCGGGGGGCACCCCGGCGTGGCCGGGGCGTTCATACTGATGGAGTTCGCCGAGTTCAACCCGGTGGTCTACCTGGAGAGCGAGACCGCCTGCCTGTTCCTGGAACGGCCCGAGGAGATCGCCACCTACCAGAGCATCCTGGCGGTCCTAGCGCAGACCGCGCTGAGTGCGGGACAATCCAGAAGGCTGATTGCCGCCCTGGCGAGCAGGTTCGCCGCGAATCGAGAGGACCATGATGAGCGCGCTTGAGCCGGACCGCATCGTGTGGCGCACCAGCAGCTACACCCAGGGCGCCGCCGCATGCGTCGAGGTCGGCTGGCACACCAGCAGCTACACCCACGGCAGCGCGACCTGCGTCGAGGTCGCGCCCGCCCCGGCGGGCATCCTGGTGCGCGACTCCAAAGACCCCGCCGGCCCCACCCTCGCCATCCCCCCCACCGCCTGGCACGCCTTCCTCACCACCCTGACCCCCTAACCCGCCCCGAGTGGTCACGTCTCAGCCACTCCCGGATCATGGAGACGTCGGCCAGCTGACCACCGAGGGACCGGGGCGCGGAGAGGAACGGTATTCGCCGACCTGATCGACGGACCGCTGGCGCAGCTGCCCTCCGGGCACTTCGGCGCCAACTCCGCCTGGGCGCTGTGCGCGGCGATCGCCCACAACCTGCTGCGCGCGGCCGGCACGCTCGCCGGAACCTTCTACGCGCGAGCCCGCGGTGCGCCCCTGCGATGACGGATCATCGCCGTGCCAGCCCGACTGGCTCGACCGGCGCGCTGACCCATCCTGCATTTGCCCACCCGCTGGCCCTGGGCGTTGGCATGGCTACAGCTATGGGACAACACGATCGGCCACAGCCCACCAGCCCTCGCCTGACCCCCACCCCTGCCGGCACCCGGCCCGAACAACCTGATCAGTGGAAAAACTGGGCAGACCAGCGGATCAGCCACGCTCAGCGACCAGGAAAAGATCAACGAGAAATGATCTTAAAAATCAAGATCACACCGGCAGCTGATCCGCGGATTCAGGCTTAGAACTCTGAACCTGGCCGTCGTCACGTCTGGTCCCTTGCCGGAGTTGGCTAACTACGCGGCCTATGTCATGCTGATCCCGCTGTGGCGCCATCCCACTCTTGCAAGGTTCGCTGGTGTTGGCACCGCGGCGCGGTAGTGAACTAAATTGGTGAACAGCTCGAGCTGCCAGATCGACTGATAACCGTCGAGCTCTAGGGAAACGGATGTGAAGAAGAATCGCACGAGACCCACAACCGTCACAGCGATGGTACGGTCGTGAAGACCTAAAGACTCACCAAAGCGAGGTTTATGAATGGCCGCTGCGGGTATTTCCGAGGGTGGACGGTTTGTTTCATCGCAAAAGTCTACCACTGAAGTCGACGCCTTGCCGCCGGCAACCTTCGGGGGTGAGGTGGAGGCACTAGTTATTGACGCTGATGGCCATCTGGGACCCATGACACCCGAGCTGCGAAATAAGGCAGTTTCGGCCATTGCAGAAGAGACGCATCTACGAGGCGAGCTAGACCTGTATGCTTGTACACCGCAAGTGAGCTGGGACGTACCCAGAAGCACCCCAGAACTCAATTTGGGAGTATACGACACGTTACCAGCGGTGGTTCACTCCGCGCGGTTAGCCATATCGACGTTAAACCATGTTTTGAGTCGCCATGGGCTCTCGCTCCTTGCTACCGCTTACCATCCTTCTGATACCGAAGAATACGCCTACCGTTATGTGGTAAATAAACCAATCTACCGACTTTTCCGGGGTACCCGTCAAGGTCCCACAAATGATCTGACTACAGGCGAGCGGGCAATGCTCGCCGCAGCCTGGCCCGACCAACCCGAGCGTGGCCGTGGCTTTGACCATCGTGTCCACAGTCTGTCCGCCGGTATACACGTGTGGACTCGTACCGATCCAGAGTCGGCTGGATCGCATCTCGCTGTCATCCATGCGCTGGGATGGATGTTCAATTTGCTAACAGCGAATGGACCGTTTCGTCATGGTCTCGCTTTGGCTCGTGACGTTCGTTTAACCACCTGGGACCGCTTTCTTGCGCCAAGCCGATGCCCGCGAGACCTCCTTGTTGGGCGCCCACTACCCGAACAGCCGAAGGGTTTGGCTGACTATTTCAGCTGGGTAATGTCATTTTGCCCACTAGCTGTGCCAGACGTTGAAGCTGGCGGGGGCGCTTGGGATCACCCCCTTGCGGTGATACCGCCTGATGATTTACCTGACTGGAGCATCCTCGATTTTCTTGAATGTGATCAGTGCCGGGTTGTTGGCCTGGACGGCAGGGTTCGCTGGATAGAGCCACAATTCGCTCATATGTGCAACGGTGGCGACTGGTTCTATTGGCCGGCCACTGGCGGTCGGCTACGCGTCCTCGCTCCATATCCAGAACGAGTTAACCCGAGATTGTTCGCACAGGCGGTTCGCCGAGGTGATGATGTAGCGCTCACAGAGATGTTCGCCCTTGCTGGCATCGAAGAAGCCGGCAAAGGCGCACTGTGCATCGAGGGCAGGGCCTCGGCAACGGCGTTGCCTGCACCGTTATGGACCGAGGCTGGATGGTCAATGATTGCGACCCCCTTCGTCTTACAAACTGCCGTTCTTCGCGCCCACAAGGAGATATGGCAGATCCTTGAAGCTAGTGGGCTGAGTTGGAACGAACTCACCGTTACCTTACCCCACTTGACTAATAGCATCGGCCCGGGATACGGCTTTGCGGCCGTGGTCAGGAATGTAAACATTCGTGAGCTTGCTCAGCACGTGTGGGAAGTCGCAGCACGCCACCTCGCTCAGCAGGAGCTTTCCCTTGTGGGTGACGCCATCGATCGGGTTCTGCGTCGCGGGAAAGCACCAGCGGAGATACAACTTGGTTTTGTACAGCATCGAACAGATCGAGGCATGGCCCACATCGACGCGGTGGCTGAGTTGATCGAAAAGCTTCGAGTTCCTTTGAATCTCTCCCACAGGACCTAACCAGTTACTATTGGACAAAACTCGAAGCTTGGAGGAGAAGGAATGGAACTCGATGTCGCCCGAGCGCGCGGGGAAACGCCCGGAGCGGCGCGAATGCTGCATTTCAATAACGCTGGCGCAGCCTTGAGTCCCGAGCGAGTCGTGAATGCGATGATTGACCACCTAAATTTGGAAGCACAGATCGGTGCGTATGAGGCGGGTGAACGTGCTCAGGATGCCCTCGCGAACACCTATGACGCTGCGGCTCGCCTGCTCGGTTGTACTCCACGGGAGATTGCGGTAACAGACAGCGCTTCGCGGGCGTGGAGTATGGCTTTTTACGCCATACCGTTAACATCGGGCGATCGTATCCTGGCTTCTTCGGTGGAATACGGGAGCAACTATCTTTCGCTGTTACACGTCGCTCAACGTACCGGCGCATCAATTGAAATCATTCCAAATAACGATTCGGGACAAGTTGATGTGGCGGCGCTACGTGACATGCTGGACGAACGAGTAAAGGTCATCGTAATGACCCATGTCCCAAGCAACAGCGGCCTTGTTAACCCTATCGCCGAGATCGGCGCCGTGACGAAAGAAACGGGCATTCTTTACATAGTAGACGCCTGCCAGTCAGTTGGACAGTTACCCATCGATGTCAACAAAATCCACTGCGACTTCCTTTCTGGGTGCGGCCGGAAATACCTTCGCGGACCACGCGGTACCGGATTTCTCTATGCGAAAGTTGATGCATTGCGTCGGATCGACGTTCCGCAGATCAGCTTGGACGGTGCTCGATGGTTAAAGGGAGCATGTTATGAAATCGCCGCCGACGCGCGTCGGTTCGAGACCTGGGAAACCAACGTCGCAGCAAAGATCGGACTAGGTGTCGCAATTGACTATGCATTAGAATGGGGAATTAAAAGGACATGGGAGCGGACCAAAAAGCTCGCCAACAGGCTTCGTCGAAACCTGGCAACTCTTGCATCTGTAGAAGTCGTTGACCAAGGGGATGAACTGTGCGGAATTGTTTCTTTGGCAGTGGACGGTCGGGACCCGGCTAAGATTCGTGAAAAACTTGCGGCGCAAAATGTGAACGTGTGGGTTTGTTCAGAGAGTACAGCCTGCGTTGACATGGAAGCGCGCAATCTGACTAGTGTCCTCCGCGCCTCCGTGCATTATTACAATACCGAAGGAGAAGTCGATAAGTTCTGTACGTTACTTGAAGGGATGGCCTAAGGTCACCTGGCAAGACATGACAACGAGGAGAGTAATTACGGAGTGTTACCGGAGAGGACGCCGGATCTGACATAATCGTTCTTCCCGGACCGCTCACAACCGCCTGACCGGCACGAACGCGACGGCTGGCCGTCACCACCCTGACGGGCACCCGGAATGCCCGTTTATGCAGTCTATCCGGTGTGCTCATGCGGTTACGCGGAGTCAAGGTGCACGAGTCGGGCCGGGCCGCCGGTCTGGGTGATCAGCAGGTGGCGGTGTTGGGCGATGCGCTGGGCGGTCAGGGTGGTCTCGTCGGGTCGGGGCGCGGAGAGGATCGGACGAGCCTGGCCGTGGTTCTCCTGCGGGCCGCACACATGATCGCTGTTTGGGTGCCAAAACCGACACATCCTGTCGGTTTTGGCACCCAAACAGCGATCATGGTGGGTCAGCGGAACCGGATTATGGGGGGCTGGCAGGGTAGGGGGTGTGGGCGAGACGGTTGACGAGGACGTCACCGGTGAGGATTTCAGTGATGCGGTGTTCGCCGGGCAGGAGTGGGCGGGGCGCTGCTTCGTGAGCTGCCGGTTCACCGACGCTGACCTGCGCGGGTTGCGCACCCGGGGCTGCCGGTTCGCCGACTGTGACTTCACCAGCGCCGATCTGGGCGGCTCCGAGCACCGCGCGACGGCCTTCCACACCTGCACCTTCCAGCGCACCACGCTGGCCGACTCGGTGCTGGAGAGCTGCTCGCTGCTGGGCAGCACGCTCAGCGACTGCCGGCTGCGGCCGTGGACGCTGCGCGAGGTCGACCTGCGCCTGGTCGCGCTGGGCCACGCCGATCTCCGGGAGACCGTGCTCGCCGGGTTGCGGCTGACCGAGGCGAACCTGGTGCGGGCCGATCTGCGGGGCGCTGATCTCTCCGGGGCCGACCTGACCGGCGCCCGGCTGCTGGGCGCCCGGCTGGAGGGCGCCGACCTGCGCGGGGCCCGGCTGGACGCCGACGCTCTGGTGCAGGCGCGGCTAAGCGGTGCCCGGATCGACGTGGACACCGCGGTCCGCTTCGCCGTGGCCAACGGGCTGCGGGTGGATTTGGGAGCCTGACCCCAGGCCCGCCTGCACCCAGGCGCTGCACCCAGGCGTCGAGGCAGGAAAGCCCCGGGTGCGAGGATGCTCCCGTGAGCCCACCATGACCAAGCGGACCAGCCCGCGGCCTCAGCTGACGTTCAGCCTGGTGCTGGCCATGGTCGCGGTGGGCATGGTGCGCATCGCGCAGTACCACTGGCGGCAAGGTACTGTGATCATCGGTGCGGCGCTGCTGCTCGCCGCGGGGTTGCGGGCGGTGCTGCCCCCCGAGCGGACCGGGTTGCTCGGGATCCGTCGTCGCTCCCTGGATGTGCTCACCTACGGCATGTTCGGGCTGCTGATGCTCTACGTGGCGCTGACGATCACCGGGGGACCGCTGGCCGTAGGCTGAGTCTCAGATGTCCGAGATATGACGTTCAGCGACGATTGCGTACAGGAGGATTGATCACGCATGGCACGTTTCGGCACGGTCGCGGTCATCGGGGCTGGTTTCTACGGCTCGACCACCGCGCAGCGGCTGGCCGAGTACGACCTGTTCGAGACCGTCGTGCTCACCGACATCATCGAGGGCAGACCGGAGGGCTTGGCGCTGGATATGAACCAGGCCCGCTCGATGGAGGGCTTCGAGACCAGGGTGCTCGGCCAGACCACCGGAGCGGACGGGTCGGGCTATGAGGCGATCGCCAGCAGCGACATTGTCGTGATCACCGCCGGGCTGCCCCGCAAGCCGGGGATGAGCCGGATGGACCTGATCGAGGTCAACGCCCGGATCGTCCGGCAGGTCGCGGACAACGTGGCCCGGCACGCCCCGGACGCGGTCGTCATCGTGGTGTCCAATCCGCTGGACGAGATGACCGCGCTGGCGCAGATCGCCACTGGGTTTCCCTACCACCGGGTGATGGGCCAGGCCGGGATGCTCGACACCGCGCGGTTCACCAGCTTCGTCGCCGACGAGTTGGGCGTCCCGGTGTCCTCGGTGCGCACCCTGACGCTGGGCTCGCATGGGGACACCATGGTTCCGGTGCCCAGCGCGTGCACGGTGGACGGGGCGCCACTGACCGACCTGCTGCCCGCCGACAAGATCGAAGAAGTGGTCACCCGGACCCGAAACGGTGGCGCCGAGGTCCTCGCGCTGCTCAAGACCGGGTCGGCCTACTACGCCCCCTCCGCCGCAGTGGCCCGCATGGTGCGCGCGGTGCACGAGGACTCCGGGGCCGTGCTGCCGGTCTGCGCCTGGGTGGACGGCGAGTACGGGATCTCCAATGTTTACCTGGGCGTCACCGCTGAGCTGGGTCAAGGCGGAGTACACCGGGTGGTGGAGACCCCGCTGACCGCCGACGAGCTCGCGCAGCTGCGACAGGCCGCCGAGGCCGTCCGAGCCAAGCAAGCTGATGTGCGGGGCCTGTGAGTGGCGATGCGAGCTATAGCTCGTATTGCCACTCACGGGTCCTCCGAAGGAGGACAACTTGATCAAGGTAACGGGAACCGTTGTCGAGCTTGACGGCGACGAGATGACGCGGATCATCTGGCGGGTGATCAAGGACAAGCTGATCTTGCCTTATCTCGACATCACCCTCGACTACTACGACCTGGGCATCGCCCACCGGGACGCCACCGACGACCAGGTCACCGTCGAGGCGGCGCACGCGATCGCCCGCCACGGGGTGGGCGTCAAATGTGCCACCATCACCCCTGATGAGGCGCGGGTCGAGGAGTTCGGCCTGAAGGAGATGTGGCGCTCACCCAACGGGACGATCCGCAACATCCTCGGTGGGGTGATCTTCCGGGAACCGATTGTGTGCGCCAACGTTCCCCGCCTCGTGCCGCACTGGACCAAGCCGATCATCATCGGTCGCCACGCGCACGCCGATCAGTACAAGGCCAGCGATTTTACCGTCCCCGGGCCGGGTACCGTGACGATCACCTACACCCCCGACGACGGCCGCGAGCCGCTGGTGCGGGAGGTGGCGCACTTCGATGAGGGTGGCGGTGTCGCACTCGGAATGTTCAACTACCGCACATCCATCGAGGATTTCGCCCGGGCGTCGCTGCGCTACGGTCTGGCCCGCGGCTACCCGGTCTACCTGTCGACCAAGAACACGATCCTCAAAGCCTACGACGGCATGTTCAAAGACGTATTCGCCGAGATCTATGAATCAGAGTTCAAAGCTGACTTCGCCGAGCACGGCCTCACCTACGAACACCGGTTGATCGATGACATGGTGGCGGCCGCGCTGAAGTGGCCCGGCGGTTACGTCTGGGCCTGCAAGAACTACGACGGCGACGTGCAATCGGACACCATCGCGCAGGGCTTCGGCTCACTGGGCCTGATGAGCAGCGTCTTGATGACCCCGGACGGCCGGACCGTCGAGGCGGAGGCCGCGCACGGCACCGTCACCCGGCATTTCCGGCAGCATCAGCAGGGCAAGCCCACGTCGACCAACCCGATCGCGTCAATCTTTGCCTGGACTGCGGCTCTGCGTCACCGCGGAACGCTGGACGCGACCCCCGAGGTCACCCGATTCGCGGATACTCTGGAGCGGGTCTGTATCGGCACTGTCGAAAGCGGTAAAATGACTAAGGATCTGGCTTTGCTGATCGGCCCGACGACCCCGTTCCTGACCACCGAGGCTTTTCTCGACGAGCTCGATCAGGGGTTGCGGCAAGCCATGGGGTTGTGACGCATGGCCTCATCCCGGAACGGGGTTCTCCCCGAATAGGATCGTAACAGCGGAGCGTGGCAGGTGACTACGACAAAGAAATGGGTCATCGGGGGAGCCGTGGTGCTGGGTGTCTTCCTGCTCTTTGCCGCGCACAACAACCAGAACGGCGGCGGAGTCGGCGCCTCGCGGTCGTGCACGGTGACGGTTACCGCAGATATGCTCAACGTCCGGTCTAACCCGGACAGTGACGCCTCCGTGGTGCAAACCTACCACAGGGGGGACGTGGTGGCGGCCGACCGGACCATCCTTAACGGTTTCCGGCAACTTGCGCCAGACCACTGGGCCATGCAGGACTACCTCGCTCCGACCCCGGGCAGCGACTGCGGTTGACCGGCCGGGGACGCTAACCTAGCGGGTTATGCAGGGGACCAGCGCAGCGCAGCCTGGCGGGCAGCCGGGCCTGGTGCAGCGTTACCGTCGGCGGTATCCGTGGTTGGATCATCTGCTGCGCGCCGGACAGTCCTACACGATCCACCACGGTGACCACTACGCTGCGGCGATCACGTTCTTCAGCGTGCTCTCCCTGGTGCCGCTGCTGATGATTGCTTTCGCGGCCGCTGGCTTTGTGCTCGCCGGCAACCCGGAGCTACTGCGCCACTTGCAGGAGCAGATCCAGTCGGCGGCGCCAGCCGGGTTGGGACCGACCCTCAACCAGATCATCACCGGGGCGATCGCATCCCGCAACGGCGTGGGGATCGTGGGCCTGCTCGGCGCGCTGTACTCCGGGCTAGGCTGGATGGGAAACCTCCGCGAGGCGCTCACCGCCCAGTGGGAGTCAACCCAGGGGGAATCGGCCCAGGGGGAATCGGCCCAGGGACCATCGACCGAGGGGTCGTCACCGCCGGGGGAGCAGCCGCCCCAGGTGCCGGGCTTCCTCCGCAAGATGATCCTCGACCTGCTGGCGTTGCTCGGCCTGGGAGTGGCGCTGGTGGCGTCTTTTGTGCTGACCGGTGTCGGCACCGCGTTCGCCAGCGTCGTGCTGAACGCGCTGGGTCTGGGGCAGGTCGTCGGAGCCCGGCTGGTGCTGGTGGCCCTCGCCGTGGTGGCCTCGGTGGCCGGCATGTGGCTGGTGTTCCTCTGGGTGATTGCGCGATTGCCGCGCAAACCGGTGCCGCTGCGCAGCGCGACGCACGTCGCGTGGTTCGGGGCGATTGGTTTCGAGGTCCTCAAGCAAGCTTTTGCCATCTACCTGGACACCGTCACCAACAGCCCCACCGGACGGCTGTTCGGCCCGGTGATCGGACTGATGGTGTTCGCCTATTTCGTCTCCCGGTTCCTGTTGTTCCTCACGGCATGGGCGGCGGTGGGTCCGGCGCGGGTCGCGCAGGACCACCAGCAGGTTTCCCCTGAGGTCCCCCCGCCGCCACCTCCGCCAGCCGCGGAGAGCCCCCCTGACGTCATCGCCGGGTCTCGTCCGGACGTTCCGAGCTAAGTCGCTAGGGAGGAGGCGTGCGGTGACGCACATGAGCCCGGAGGAATTCCGGCGATATGGTCACCAAGCGGTGGACTGGATCGCCGATTATTGGCTGCGCCTGGAATCGTTGCCGGTGGCCCCGGACGTTCTGCCTGGTCAGATCCGCCAGAAGCTGCCGGACCACGCGCCCGAGCACGGTGAACCGTTCGAGGCGCTGCTCGCTGACATGGACGATGTCATCGTTCCCGGTCTGCTGCACTGGCAGCACCCCAGGTTCTTCGGCTACTTTCCCGCTAACACATCGGGGCCGGCCGTGCTCGCCGATCTGCTCTCAGCGGGGCTGGGTGTGCAAGGAATGTCGTGGGCTACCAGTCCCGCGTGCACGGAACTGGAACAGCACATGCTGGACTGGCTGGTCGAGATCTTGGAGCTTCCGGGCCGTTTCCGCTTCGACGGACCTGGTGGTGGGGTCATCCAGGACACCGCCTCTAGTGCCGTGCTCGTCGCGATTGTCGCCGCGCTGTACCGAGCCAGTAACGGGAGAGTGCGACAGGACGGAGTCGAGTCGCACCAGTATGCTCTCTACGTCACCCGAGAAGCTCATTCTGCGGCCATTAAGGCCGCGATCATCACCGGGCTCGGCGAACAGGCCGTCAGATACGTAAAGACCGACCCAGCCACGATGGCGTTAGACGTCGCCCACCTCGATGCCCTCGTCAAGGCGGATCTCGCCGCGAACATCACGCCACTGTTCACGATCGCGACGATCGGAACCACCTCGACGGCCGCCCTCGACCCGGTGGCGGACATCGGCCGGATCTGCCGTGAGCACGGCATCTGGCTCCACGTGGATGCCGCCTACGCTGGCGTCGCCGCGGTGTGCCCAGAGCTGCGCTGGCTCCACGACGGGGTGGCCGAGTACGCGGACTCCTACTGCACCAACCCCCACAAATGGCTCCTCACCACCTTCGACTGCGATGCCTTCTGGGTCGCCGACCGCCGCTGGCTCACCGATGCTTTGACGATTCTCCCCGAGTTCCTGCGCAATACCCCGTCCGAATCCGGTATGGTCACGGACTACCGGAACTGGCAGGTACCTCTCGGGCGTCGGTTCCGCGCCCTCAAACTGTGGGCCGTCCTGCGCTGGTACGGGGTGGACGGGCTGCGCCACCACATCCGCCACGGCATCGGCCTCGCCGAGCAGTTCGCGCAGTGGATCCGCGCCGACGACCGGTTCGAGATCAGCGCGCCCCCTCGTTTGTCGCTCGTCTGCTTCCGGCTCCGTCCAATCCACGATGGCCCAATCCACGGTGCCGACCCGAACAGCATGAATCGTGACCTGCTGGCGCGGGTCAACGCCAGCGGAACCACCTTTCTCACCCACACCAAGATTCGGGACGAGGTTGTGCTGCGGATCGCTACCGGCGGTACCTTCACCGAATGTCGCCACGCCCAGCAGTCATGGCAGGTGATCCAGCAGAGCGCCACTGCGCTGCACGCCGAGAACGGGCGTCCCCGCTCATGAAGCGGCGAGCATCGACGGCGATCCGGGATGGGTGTGTACTGGGGACCAGCGGTCAGCTCCCAGGGCGCGCTACGAGGACTGTCGGATGGGTGAGGAGACCACCATGCAAACTGTGATCAAGCTGCTCGGGATCATTGCGTTGATCTGGATTGGGTTCACGGTGCTGGGCCTGGTGCTGGGTTTTGCGCTCAAGCTGCTGTTCTGGGCGGTGATGATCGGCGGTATGCTGTTCGTCGGCTCCCTCGTCTACGCCGCGGTGAAGGGAATGACGGGCAGCTCGGACCGTCGCGCGCTCCATCGGTAGCGAGGCGGCCAGGTCTGGCCCTGCCAGCGGCCGCCTCACGCTCCGGTAGCCTGTGCTGCCTCGGCCTCGGCGGCGCGCAAGACCCGCCGCAGGAGGTGCATGGCAACCGTCACCGACCGGTCGCGGATCTCGGCACGGGTTCCGGGCAGTACGGGGTCGCGGGCCAACGCGGCGCCATCATTGGTGGTCACGCACAGGCACACGTAACCCACCGGCTTGGCCTCGGTGCCCCCGCCGGGACCGGCTACCCCAGTGATTCCGCAGCCGATGTCGGCACCGAAGCGCTTCCGTGCCCCGTCGGCCATCGCGGCCGCCACTTCCGGCGACACCGCACCGTGCTGCTCGATCAGCTCGGCGGGAACGCCCAGCAGCTCGGTCTTCGCGGCGTTGGAATAGGCCACCACACCGCCCGCGACGTAGGCCGACGACCCTGGCCGCTCGGTGAGCCGAGCAGCCAGCAGCCCGCCGGTGCACGACTCGCCAAGCCCGATCCGCCGTCCCGTCAGCAGACCGGCGAGCTGATCATCCAGTGAGCTGCCGTCGGTGGAGAACAAATACCGCGAATGCCGAGCCCGGAGCTGGTCAATCAGTGCGGCACAGATCGCCTCGGCGCCGGGCCGATGCCGAATGTCGATCTCCAGTTCGGCGCCCCGCAGGCAGGTGGTGATCTCCAGCGGGGCCAGGTCCAGCGTCGCGCTCACCTCGCGCAGCGTCGCCGCGATCTCCGATTCGGGCAGCCCAAACAGCCGCAGCCGCGCTGAGGCGAAGGGCTGGACGGGCGCCAACACCGCTGCGGCGCCGGAGGTAGCTAGCGCCGCCGGCCACATCGCCTGCAGTTCGTGCGGTGGTCCGGGGAGCGCGATCACCGTCGGCCCGCCCACGACCGGAACCACCAGCCCAGGTGCGGTCCCCACTGGGTCGAGCGGCTCGGCGCCGCAGGGTACCATCGCCTGCTTGCGGTTCGCTACCCGCAGTGTCTTGGGGTCCATGGGCGCCAGATGACCGTACCGGGCGAGGATGGCAGCGATCTGCTGTTCCATCGCCTCGTCGAGCTCCAGCTCCACGCCGGCGAACCGGGCGAGCACCTCGGCGGTCAGATCGTCTGCGGTCGGGCCGAGCCCACCGCTAGTGACGACCAGATCAACACCCTGGCTGGCGAGGAATCGCAGTGCCGCCGCCAGATCCGCCGGTCGGTCTCCGACGCACATCAGGTGGGCCACCTCGACGCCCAGCTCGCCTAGCCGCCGCGCCAGCCACGGGCCGTTACAGTCGGTGATCCGGCCGCTGAGCAGTTCCGTTCCGGTGACCACGATCGCGGCCCGGACCTCGGTGGTTGGATTGTCGGCTCCGCCGACGGTGGTTGGATTGTCGGCTCCGCCGACGGTGGCCTTATTACTCACGAGCAGCCACGCTAGTCCGTGCTCCTCGGCCGGCGGCCAAGGGCCAGCTCTGTCGTGTGTGACCGGTGCTACAGCAACGGCCTCTCCTACTGTCAAAATTTTGACAGCATTTTCACAGCGCGGAGAGGCCGTCGCGGTTCACCACCTCCAGGTTATCACAGCAGGCCGCCGAGAAGGCCGCCGAGGCCGCCCAAAAGGCCGGTGAGAGTGTTGCCAAGGCCACCCAGAAGGCCGCCCAAAATTCCGCCAATTCCGCCAGTCATGATCCCTCCTTTCATATCATCTCGTAGTAATCCCACCTCGAATTTGGGGTAGTGGTGTTTTATCACCAGCCACCTCCTTTGTGTTGTGGTTTCTCTCCCGTGTCGGTTGGGGAGTTAACCGCGAAGCATCTTTTTAAGTGACTGTTCAATGAATTTGTCGGCGTGGTCGCAGGATGGGGGCTGTGGCAGTGGGTGTGTGAGCGAAAGGAAACCTGAGGCTAACAACATCCCACTCCCTGTTCATTTCTGCGGCTCCGGTTCGGCTCGGGATCGACGAGTGAGATACTAAGCGGGTCTCGAAGTCGGTGTCAATGACTGCCCAACATTACCTCGCTGACACCAAGTGAAAACCGGCCGTGTCCGAGCCAATGTCAACAAAGGATCAGATTGACTCTCTGGCGAGGAGTGAAAACTGGCGGTGAGAAAAGTATGCGCCGCGGTGTGAGATGGGTCCCATCTAAAACCGGCTGACATTTTGGTTGCCCTGAGGTGAATATCTTGGCCGGTGGCTGCATTGGATGGCCAACAGTTGATCACACCGCGTCACCAACTGTGCGCCCACTGAACGCACCAGACTTCGTTTCCCCTAAGCTGCGCGGTCGGCCGTGGTGAAGGGAGGTACCCGATGCATCTCGACCTTGCGGTGGCCGGCCTGCTGGTCGGCCTGCTGGTCGGCCTCATCGGTATCGGCGGCGGCGCGGTGCTCACCCCGCTGCTGGTGCTGGTCTTTCGGGTCGCGCCGCTGAGCGCGATCGCCAGCGACCTGATCACCTCGCTGGTCATGATGCCGGTCGGCGCGGCCGTGCACCTGCGCTGCCGCACCGTGACCTGGTCGCTCGTCCGCTGGCTGGTGGTGGGCTCGGTGCCCGCCGCGTTCGCCGGTGCCGCGCTCATCGGTACGGTCGGGCACGCCCCGGGCGTGCAGGCCGACCTGAAGCTGGCCATCGGCGTCGCGCTGTGCACCTCGGTGGGGATGACGCTGCTCCGGCAGGTGCTTGACCGCCGGGCCCGCCTTCGGGGTGAGCACGCCGACCGGCCGCTGGTCGTACACCCGCTGCGCACGGTCGCGATCGGCATGATCGGCGGCTTCGCCGTCGGCATGACCTCCGTCGGTGGGGGCTCGCTGGTCATCGCGCTGCTGCTCATCGCCTACCCACAGCAGCTGCGTCCGGCTCAGCTCGCCGGTACCGGTCTCGTCCAGGCGATCCCGCTGGTGGCCACCGCCACGGTCGGTCACGTGCTCTACGGCGACGCCCACCTGGCCGCCGCCACCTCACTCCTGCTTGGCGCGTTGCCTGGGGTCTACCTCGGCGCCCGACTGTCCACCCGGGGTCCGGCGGCCATCATCGGGCCGCTGATCGTCGCGGTCCTGCTCGGCTCGGGGCTGACGCTGCTGAAGGTGCCCACCCCACTGGTGATCGGCGCAGCGGTCGCCGGAGGCGCCATGATGGTCCTCCTGCGCGTGCCGCAGCCCGCAGCCGAACCAACCGGCCAGTGACAACCGATCAGTCTGTTCCGTGAACTCGACGTCACCGACGTCGTGGAGCCCTTGTCAGGTCGGTCTGGTCGAGTTCACGGCGCTGGGCCTCGCCCCGCCGGACCGGTGGTCAGGTTCCGGTCCTGCTCAGTGAGTGGCCTGTAACGCGGCTCGATGCTGCGGCGATGAACTGGTTGAGCCCCGGTGATTCCCCCGACCGCCGGGGCTCACTGGGTCCGGCTGACCCACGGCGTTGGCTGAGCGATGACCTCGGAGCCAACGCCACCAGACGGGCACCGCACGGCACGACGCGATCAGATGCAGCAATGTCAGGGGAGCGCTGCGCTGCCGTGCCCTAGCGGTAGCGCTGGCGGGCTACCAGAGCACCGAGCACAACGAGCACGGTGAAGGCCACACCAACCCACAGCACCACCGGGGTCAACCTGGCGGCGTCGGAGGATCCGCCGATCCAGCCCCGGGACGCGGCCGGGACGCCAGCTACCGGGGCCGCTTCTGCCGTCTGCGGCGACTGGGCCTGATTCCCTTGGGCCTGATCTACCAACCGGCCGACTGAGCTGCCGGGGGGCAGCGCGAACCCATAGTCCAGCAGCCGGGCCGCCTGCTCCGACATCGACACCGGGCGCTGCTCGCCGCGCATCAGCACTACCATCAGCCGCCGCCCGCCGCGCTGCGCAGCGTCGAGCTGAGTATGCCGGGCGTCGTCGGTGAACCCGGTCTTGCCACCCAGCGCGCCCGGGTAGGTCCGCAGCAGCTTGTTGTCGTTGCTGACCACGAACCCAGGCCGGTTGCCGTAACCGGGGAAATCCGTCTGCCGGGTACCCAGCAGCTCGGCCAGCAGGGGGCGGCGGAGCACCTGGCGGAAGGCCAACGCCAGGTCATAGGCGGAGGCGCTCATGCCCACCCCGTCCAATCCGGACGGGGTGGCGGCTCGGGTATCGCGCGCACCCAGCCGGGCGGCCAACTCGTTCATCTGCTCAAGGGTCTGCCTGACCCCGCCGAGCTGGACAGCCAAGGCGTGTGCGGCATCGTTACCAGAGGCGAGCAGCAAACCGGTGAGCAGCTGCCGGACGGTGTAGCGACCGCCCGGACCCACGCCGACCCGGCTGCCATCCTCATCGGTGTCGGCCTCGGTGGCGACCACGACCCGATCGGGGGGAAGCTGGTCCGCGACCAGCAGGGCGATCAGCAGTTTGAGCGTGGAGGCCGGGCGGTTGCGCGCATGGGGGTCCCGGGCGGCGAGCACCGCACCGGAGTCGGCGTCGGCGATGAGCCACGACGTTGAGCTGATTCCGGTCGGCGGGGCGGGCGCGCCAGCGGGCAGCACCAGCCCGCATTCGCCCATCCGTAGCCCACCCACCGGCGGGTCAGGGACCGCCAGCGGCGGAGGAGCTAGGGTGCCCGGAGCCGGGGCTTCGGAAGAGTCGACCGGCGGGGGCGGGGCGATCTGCGGCGAGCAGGCGGGACGGGCGACGACGGGTACCGCGCCGAGCAGAGTCAGCGCACCAGCAGCGATGACGACCGCAGCGGTGCGGAGAACAATGGCCGCTCGTGACCGGGCCATCCGCGCTACTCGGGCCGCCATCAGCGCTACTTTACGAGACCGCGTCGCTCAGCACGCCGCCACTGTCGGGCTCAATCTCCACGGGTTTGGTCGCCCGACTGCGGGCCCGACGCTGGACCGGACGTGGCGGCAGCGGCGGGGTCGGGGGCAGCGACGCCACCGGGCCACCACCCATGATGAGCTCGGCGAAGGTGGCCATCGCCTCGTCTAACTGCGCGGTGGAGCGCAGCTCGGACTCGCCATTGGCCTGCCGGAGGAGCCCGATGAGCGCGTCGGCGTCCGGGCGAGCGGCCAGCGCGTCCTCAAGCGCCACCAGGCGATCAGCGACTGAGGCGATCCGGCGGCTGACGCCCTCTTCTAACACATCCAGCCGGCTAGCCAGGGCATCCAGCCGCTGACTGATCGCCTCCAGCGCACTGGACAGCGACTCGCGCACATCCTTGCCCACCTCGTCCAGCCGAGTCCGTAACCCCGCCTCGACCGTGGCGATCTGCTCCCGCACCGGCCCGTGCACCGCGGCGGGCAGCCCGTCGAGCCTGGCGTCCTGCCGGTCGAGGTGGTGGTCCATGTCGTCGATCCGTTTGTGCAGCCCGGCGATTCGGTCCTCCAGCCCATCCATCCGCCCGGCGACGCCTTCAAACCGGCCCGCCACCCCATCTAGCCGCCCGCCAAGCTCGGCGAACGGTGCGGCCAGCTTGTCCGCGATCGACTCGATGGCCCGGGACAGCGTGGCGATGGCGCTGTCCTGAACCTCCAGTTTCGCCAGGGCCTCATCGATCCGTTCAGCTACCACGCTGACCTCGGTGCGGTCTGGCATCTCCGAGAGCCGCTTGCGGACCGAACCCAGCGACTCCAGCGGAGCCAGCCGGGCGTGGATCTCATCCAGCGCGTCGAAGATCTGCTGCTGCTCGCTATCGCGGATCTCAGCGGCACGCAGAAGCATGCTGCGCATCCGATCAAAGGATTGCGTCGCGGGGTTGGTCACGGGCTTGGCCTTCGCTAATGGGAATGAACCGATTCTGACGGGCGCGAATCCTAGCCACCTGGTGCTCAATGCACGTGCAGCCGGTCCTCGAAACCAGCGACCAGGGCTCGCCAGGCGGCCACTTCGGCGTCAAAGGGGGCCCGGGGTGCCAGCCGGGTCGGGTCCGGGCGCAGCAGGAACGAGACCAGCCAGCCCAGCGGTTCGGAGCTGGCCAGTGCCTTTTCGGCGGTGTCCAACCCCGCCCACTGCTCCGCGTCGGTGATCAGTTCCACGGCCAGCTCCAGCTGCCCGGGGTCTACCGTCTCGGGACCCCCAGCGAGGTCCTCAGCTAGGCCGGCGAGCACGTAGCTGTTGCTGTCCTCCAGCGCCACCTCCAGCTCACGCTCCTTCGCTCGCTGGATCACCTGGGGCCAGGTGGACACCGCCTCGAGGTCGTGCCCCGCAGGGTCATCGGCCAGGTAGCGGGCCAGCGCGCGCGGCGACCCGAACACCTCGATGCGACCGTTGCGGCCCAGGAAGACCGGTGCGTCGTCGAGGTAGCAGCGCAGCGTGTAGTGCTCGCCCAGCTCGCTGATGATCCGGATCGGGTCGATGCCGACCTCTAACCAGAACGCCAGCGCGGGATCGTCGGTGGGCTCAGCCGCCGGGCCGGCGTCCTGCGCACCCAGAGTGGCGCGAGCTGCCGCCAGCTCAGCCGCCGCCTCCTCCAGCGCCGCCGGGTCGACGTCGGGACTGCGCAGCACCCCGTCGAGCGCATCGATCACCTCGTCCCACCGACGGGCGATCACCTCGCACAGCGCATCCCAGCGCCGGGTCCCTTCCCGGCCACCGAAGGCCAGCGTGCCACCCTCAAGCATGCTGAACCCGGGGGTGGAGTCGAGGACGTCGCGCACCACCTCCAGGCCGCAGACCTCCGCCAGGGAGCGCACGATCGACACCACGTCGGCGAGCTCACTGATCACCCAGGTATCCGGCGACTGCGCGAGGAGCTCGGGTACTCCCACCAGGTCGTAACGGTGCGAGTCCGCGGGCACCAGCTCCGGCGCGGGCAAGGCCGGCACCAGCGCCCAGGCCGGGTGGTCGATGAGGTCGTGGTCACGGGCGGTGCGCACGAAACCGACCAGCGACGCGACGTCGGTGAAGGCGAAGACGTTCTTCTCGTCTCCGAGGAATGCCTCCCAGTCCTCGCCGTCCTCCCGCCAGCGGGGTGCCCACAGCGTCACCAGGTCACCAGCGGTCACAGCGAGTTCGATCGGCACGATATCCGCAGCCATACCTGGCAGCGTAACCCCCCGATCATGGCCTGCTCCGCCAGCCATCGAGAGTGTCGAGCATTCCTCACGCCCGGCGCAGCAGCTCCCGCAGCAGCCCACCCATCCGCGTCGCGGCGCCAGCGGCGCTGGCGAGGATCTCCTGGTGGGTCAAGGGCGCCGCCGCGATACCGGCGGCGAGGTTGGTGACCAGCGAGATCCCCAGCACCTCGGCGCCTTCGGCGCGGGCGGCGATGGTTTCCAGCACGGTGGACATCCCGACCAGGTCAGCACCCAGGGTGCGCAACATGCGGATCTCCGCCGGTGTCTCGAAGTGGGGACCGGGCACCCCGGCGTAGACGCCCTCGGCCAGGCTCGGGTCGAGGTGCTGAGCCAGCGCGCGCAACCGGGGGGAGTAGCTCTCGGTAAGGTCCACGAACTGCGGTCCGACCAGCGGGGACGTCGCGGTGAGGTTAAGGTGATCGCAGATCAGCACCGGTTGGCCGACGGTGAGCCCCGCGGCGATCCCGCCAGCGGCGTTGGTGAGCACCACCACCCGCGCACCCGTCGCGCAGGCGGTGCGGATTCCGTGCACCACCTGCGCGACACCATGGCCTTCATAGCTGTGGGTGCGACCGAGGAGCACCAGGATGCGGCGTGCACCGAGAGGCCCGTCCAGCCGCACCGAGCGGATCGTCCCAGGGTGTCCGCTGACCTGCGGTGCGGTGAACCCGGGCAGCGCGGTGACCGGGATCTCCACGCTGGGCGCGCCCAACGCGTCGGCCGCCGGGTACCAGCCGCTACCCAGCACCACGGCGATGTCGTGGGTGGGCACCCCGGTGCGTTGGGCGAGTGCTGCGGCGGCGTCTCGGGCTAGCTGTGCCGGGACGGTCACGACCGGCAGCCTAGGGGCCAGCTCACGGTGACCTACCGGCTGGGAGCGAATCCGGCTACCACGGGTTCGAACAGGCCCATGCGCCCGGCGCGCTCCTGCTCGGTGGGCACGGTGACCGAGACCGCCCACAGCTGCGCCTGGGCTGGAATCAGCCGCAGGTAGGTGGTGCGGCGCAGCTCGCCGCCCTCCCGGGTGCGGAAGGTGGCCTCCAGTGCGCCCTTGGTGAGCCGTTGTCGCTGGGTCTCGACGAGCTCGGGCACGCCCTGGGCCAGCTTGCGCAGGTAGGTGGTCAGGTAGTTCTCGACGCTGCCGCCGGGCAGCGCGCCGGTGATCCGCTCCACGGCGAGGACCTGGGAGCCGTTCGGGGAGACGAAGCGCACCACGGTGGCGGAGCTGTTCTCTACGCTGCGCTGTTCCCGGAACTCTGGCCAGCCCTGCGGTACGGTGATCAGGGACTGAACCGGCTGGGTGCCCTCCGGGCCGCTGAGCTGAAGCACCCGGGGGGTCAGCACCACGTCATCGGGGCTTGTCCCCGCGACCGACTGGACCCCCCGGTACGCCCCCAGCGCGGACCCCAGAGCAGGCCCCAAAACAGGAGGTAGAGCTGCTCGGCCGGTCGCGAGACGGACCACCGCGAACCCGGCGAGGGCGGCGCCGAGGAACAGCAGCACGCTCAGCGTCCATAGGACTACGTGCCACCCGGCGCTGGCGCCCCAGCCCCCAACGCGGGTGCCCCTGGCGCGGGTGTTCCCGGCGCGGGTGTTCCCGAACCGGTGCGCCGCCCGGGGACGCCGCGCACCGGAGCGCACTGAGCGCTGCGCGCTGGAGAGCACTGAGCGCTGCGTGCTGGGGCGCACGGCGAAGGGCAGCGGGCCCGGGTCGGCCGCAAGCTGCCCGGTCCGCCGCCGCGGCGTCTCGGTGGGGGCGCTGCGGGGGGTGCGCGTCGGGGCGAGGGCAACGGTGACCGGGATGGGCTGCCCGCTCGGTTCGGGGTGCCTTACGGGCTCGGAATGTGCGGGTCCAGGTGGCGCACTCAGTAGCTGCCGTACCCGTGACAGGGGCATCCGGCGCGCCGGGTCCTTGACCATCAGCCCCCGGATCACCTCGGCGAGGGGGCCAGAACAGGACGCTCGGGGCACCTCGCCGTGCACCACTGCGGCGACCGTCGCCATCGCGGTGCCCGCGTCGTAGGGGGGCCGGCCTTCGACCGCGGCGAACAGCGTCGCGCCCAGCCCCCACAGGTCTGACTCCGGGTTGACCGGCCCCCCGGAGGCGATCTCCGGAGCGATGTAGGCCGGGGAACCCAGCATCAGACCGGTCGCGGTCAACGTCTGATCGCTGCGGTTGCGGGCGATCCCGAAGTCGGTGAGCTTGATCCGGCCATCGTGGGCCATCAGCACGTTGGCGGGCTTGACGTCCCGGTGGGTGATGCCCGCGGCATGCGCGGCCTGCAGCGCAGCCGCCACCGCAGCCCCGATCGCGACGACCCGGTGCGGCGCCACGGCACCGTCGCGCACCAGCTCCGCCAGGCTGCGGGAAGCCACCAGCTCCATCACCACGAAGGGCGCCGCGCCTTCCAGGACCACGTCGTAGAGCGTCACCACGTTGGGGTGCGACAGGGCGGCGATGGCCCGGGCCTCCCGCAACGAGCGCTCCCGCAGCGCATCTGCCTCGGCGAGCGGGATGCCCGGCGGCAGCAGCACTTCCTTGACCGCAACCGGCCGGCCGAGCACCTCATCGTGTGCGGACCACACCGTGCCCATGCTGCCCCGGCCAAGCACCGCGCCGAGCCGGTAGCGACCCGCCACCAGGCGGGGTGCGGCGTTGCTCACGGCCCTATGATGCCCGCGTTGTGCTCTCCGCCATGGTGACCCCTATTCGGGTGCGCTCATCCCCCAAGTCCACCTCCAGTGCCGGACAATGGGCGATGGTGAGTAGAGCAGCAGAGTCCGGCTTTGAGATCAAGCCGGTGTACCGGGCAGCGGACGTCGCGGCCGGGCTGACGCAGCGGTTGGGCGAGCCCGGGGAGTTCCCGTTCACCCGCGGGGTGTATTCCGCCATGTACACCGAGCGTCCCTGGACGATGCGCCAGTACGCCGGGTATGGCAGCGCGAGTGAGTCCAACGCCCGCTATCACCAGCTGCTGCGGGCGGGGCAGGCCGGCCTGTCAGTGGCCTTTGACCTGCCCACCCAAATGGGCTACGACTCCGACGAGGCGATTGCGCACGGCGAGGTCGGTAAGGTCGGGGTGGCCATCGACTCGATCGAGGACATGCGGACGCTGTTCGCGGGCATCCCGCTGGATGCGGTGTCCACGTCGATGACGATTAATGCCCCCGCGAGCGTGCTGTTGCTGCTGTACCAGTTGGTAGGCGAAGCCCACCGCGTGCCGGGCTCGGCACTGCGGGGAACAATTCAGAACGACGTGCTCAAGGAGTACATCGCGCGCGGCACCTACATCTATCCGCCAGCGCAGTCCCTGCGGCTCACCTCGGACATCTTCGCCTATTGCCAGGCTGAGATCCCGCAGTGGAACACCATCTCGATCTCGGGATATCACATGGCCGAGGCGGGCGCGAATCCGGTGCAGGAGATCGCTTTCACGCTGGCTAATGGGGTGCAGTACGTGCAGGCCGCGCTGGATGCCGGGATGGTTGTTGATGAGTTCGCGCCGCGGTTGTCGTTCTTTTTTGTCGCCCGCACCACGCTGCTGGAGGAGATCGCGAAGTTCCGGGCCGCCCGGCGGATCTGGGCCCGGATGATGCGGGAGCGTTTCGGCGCGCGCAACCCCAAGTCGCTGATGCTGCGGTTCCACGCCCAGACCGCTGGCGTGCAGCTCACCGCGCAACAGCCCGAGATCAACCTGGTTCGGGTCACCACCCAGGCGATCGCCGCGATCTTCGGTGGCGCTCAGTCGTTGCACACCAACGCCTATGACGAGGCGATCGCGCTGCCCACCGAGAAGGCCGCCCGGCTGGCTCTGCGCACCCAGCAGGTGCTGGCCCACGAGACCGATTTGACCTCCACGGTGGATCCCTTCGCCGGTTCTTATGCGGTCGAGGCGATGACCGACGAGGTCGAGGCCGCCGCCGTGGCCTTGATCGAGAAGGTGGATGAGTTGGGCGGCGCGGTGCACGCCATCGAGGCGGGTTTTCAGAAATTGGAAATCGAAAAGACTGCCTATCGGACCGCCATGGAGATTGACTCTGGTAACCGGGTGGTGGTGGGGCTCAACCGTTACCGGCTTGCGGCCGAGGATCCGTACCAGGGGCTGCGGGTGGACCCGTCGATCGAGGACAGCGCCCGGGCGCGGCTGGCCGCGCTGCGCTCGTCACGATCATCCACCGAAGTTGAGCGCGCCCTGGATGAGCTGCGGCGCACCGCCAAAGACGTCGGCGGCAACGTGCTGTACCCGATGAAGCGGGCCCTGGCCGCCCGCGCCACGGTGGGTGAAGTCTGCCACGCGCTGCGCGACGTCTGGGGTACCCACGTGCCCACCGAGACGTTCTGAGCCCCCAGTCCGTTTATGGCCGACGCTCCTGTTCGCTCGCCTGTCGCCGAGTTCGACAGGAGGGCTGTCAGGGTTCACCCAAGCAGCTCTGAAGTCGAACTCGGCGCACTAAGCGCACCCAAGAGGCGATGAGGCAGAATTGTGGAGTGAGGACGGTGGCCACCGCGTTCACCGCGACCTACGGCGCGGGCGAGCTGGTGATCGGGCTGTGCGCGGAGTACGACGTGCTGCCCGAGGTGGGCCACGCCTGCGGAAGAGTCGCCCAGCGGGAGCGACTGATCAGCGCCCAGCAGCAGCGACGCAGCGGCGCCCAGCGGGAATAAGCACTCGGGCAACTACGGAGTCCCTTACGTGCCCGAGGGCTAGGTGGTCGCCCCGGGCCCTTTTGACGGCCGCCCAGGGCCCATTCGCCGGGGACGGTAGCCGACCCTGCGTTATCAGCAGCGACCGTCAGGTAGCCAGGTTTACCGAGCGCTAGGTAGTCATCGTCGGTGATCCCAGGTACTACCGCGACGGGTTTGTGCGCAAACGGCGTCGAGGCGCCGGATCCCGCCCGCGTCGGGGCGCGCCCCGATCCGGTGGCCGCTGCGGGCTTTGGCGCTACCTACGTGTGCCCTCAGCAAGGCTTGCCCCAGCGAGCGGGTCCGATGACGGCTGGGCACGGTCCGCGCACCGTCGCGCGGTTAGGTACCGGAACTCCTGGACCTCGATAACGTCTCGTCGCTGACTCAGCAGTCGAGAAATCGGCTGTTCGGCTAGGTGTCGGGAGCCAAAGTTAGGTGGCGAATTAATATTGTCAAGCGGCCGTCTTTTCGTCAGAGTATGACTTAGCCCGATCGGCAATGCCCAGATCGATAAGCCCAGATCGATAGGCAGAGATCGATAGACAGAGTCGATTGAGGCGTTCTATTCTCGGCCCGCTTGGGGGGCCACTGATGAGGAGGATGAGGTATGTCTCACGCAGTGAGTTTTGTCGAGATTGACGCGCAGCAGGTGGAACTGCTCCCGGACCGTACCGTCATGTCCCTGTTCTTGGCCGGTGGCTGCGGCTGCAAGGGCGGCCAGGAAAGCACCAGCACCGGCGGCAACGGCGGCACCGGTGGCGCGGGCGGCAGAGGCCAGGGTGGCCTCCTTGGTCTCAACATCCTGAACATCGCGCTGCTGGGCGACCAGCGCAACAGTGCCGCTGACGGCGTCGGTGGCGCCGGCGGCAGCGCGAACGGCGGCAACGCCGGACGCTAGGGCAGCTGAGGGTGAGCTGGTGATCACCTGCGGTGCTGTTGGCTAGGGAACAGCACCGGTTATGCCGGCGGCGCTGCTCAGAGCGGTACTGGGGCAGCCGACTACCCCCCAGTCGTGCAGTACCGCCGCGCGATCAGGCGATCAGCGCGCACTGCCGTCGGCGCGGGAGGGGCGGACCGTGATGTGGCCGCCCCTCCCGCCACGTCCTGGGCGACCCTCGCTGGGCAGGGACAGGCGGGTCAGGGGCCGATGCCGGCGCAGGGACGGCTGCGCAGCTCAGTGACGTAGTCTTCCGGAGCACCGGCCCCTTCGGCGGCGTCAGCGATGACACCGAGGTAGCGCGCCGAAGGCAGCCCGCCTTCGTAAGCATCCAGCACGTAGAGCCAGGCGAGCACCGAGCCCTCTAGCGTCTGCACCCGCAGCCGCAGCTTCTTGTGCAGCCCGAAATCGCCGCCCTCCCAGCGATCGAGCAGTTTTTCATCCTCCGGAGTCACGTCGTAGATCACGACGAATACCTGGGATAAGGGGTCTTCGACGACGGTGGCCAGCGCTCCCTCCCAGTTGAGGTCCTCGCCACCGAACGTCAGCCGCCACCCGATCAGCCACCCGGTCATCGCCATCGGTGAGTGCGGCGCGCGCTGCATCATCTGGGTGGGATCCATGTTGGACCCATAGGCGACGTAAAGCGGCACGCGCGACAGCGTAGCCGCTCCCTCGATGTGCTCCGGTGCTCCCGCCGTCCTCGGCGCCGCCTGCTCACCGGTGGGCGCCGAGCGTGCTGAGCGAGCAACCCTCCTCGGGCTCGAGCGTCTTAGCGGGCATAGGGCTGGCATGAGGAGGTTGCGATGCGGATCGTTGCCTGCGGGCTGCTCGCTGGCGCGGCCCTGCTGGGTCCTGTCCCGGTGGCTATGGCTGACGCGCCGGCCAGCACCGCCAGCGCGGACCCGCGAACAGCTCCGCAAGCGGAGGTGAGCATGCTGGCGGTGTCCCTCACCGTCGGTGGCGCCCTCGCCATGGCTGGATCTGGCGTGGCGCTGGTGCTGACCCGGCGCCGCAGCGTCAGTCGTTGACCCAGTTAAGGGTTCGAGTGACCGCCTTGCGCCACTGAGCGTAGAGGTCCTCGCGTCGCTGCGGGGCCATCGTCGGTTCCCACCGTCGGTCCGCCGTCCAGTTGGCCCGGATCTCCGCTGTCCCAGACCAGAATCCCACCGCCAGGCCAGCGGCGTACGCAGCGCCCAACGCGCTGGTCTCGTTGATCACCGGACGGATCACCGGGACGCCCAGGATGTCCGCCTGGAACTGCATGAGCAACTCGTTGCCCACCATCCCCCCGTCGACCTTGAGGGAGGTCAACGCGGCCCCGCAGTCGGCATTCATCGCCTCCAGCACCTCCCGGGACTGGAACGCGGTGGCTTCCAGCACCGCCCGGGCCAGGTGCCCCCGGTTGACGTACCGGGTCAGGCCGACCAGGGCACCCCGCGCGTCGGGGCGCCAATGCGGGGCGAACAGCCCGGAGAACGCCGGCACGAAGTAGGCTCCGCCGTTATCGTCGACGCTCGCCGCCAGGCGCTCGATCTCCGCCGCTGAGGAGATCATGCCCAGGTTGTCCCGCACCCACTGCACCAGCGACCCGGTGACCGCGATCGAGCCCTCCAACGCGTACACCGGCTGCTGCGAGCCGAGCTGGTAGCACACCGTGGTGAGCAGCCCATGGCGGCTGCGTACCTGCTGCGCGCCGGTGTTGAGCAGCATGAAGTTCCCGGTGCCGTAGGTGTTCTTAGCCTCCCCGACCGACAGACAGGCCTGCCCGAACGTCGCCGCCTGCTGATCACCGAGGATGCCGGCGATGGGCACCCCGGCCAGCGCGGCGGGCTCGGTGACCGTGCCGTACACCTCCGAGGAGGAGTGGATCTGCGGCAGCAGGGACACCGGGACGCCCATGTCCGCAGCGATGGCCTCGTCCCAGCGCAGCGTGTCCAGGTCCATCAGCAGGGTCCGGGAGGCGTTGGTGGCGTCGGTGACGTGGCGCCCACCGCGGGGGCCGCCGGTCATGTTCCACAGCAACCAGGTGTCGATGGTGCCAGCGCACAGCGCGCCATGATGCGCCCGCCGCCGGGCACCGTCCACCTCCGCCAGCATCCAGCGGATCTTGGGCCCCGAGAAGTAGGTGGCCAGCGGCAATCCGGTGCGCCCCTGGTACCGCGTTGGGCCCGCGTCGCCGCCGAGCTCGGCGCACAATCGGGCGGTGCGGGTGTCTTGCCACACGATGGCGTTGTGCACCGGCTCGCCGCTGAGCCGGTCCCACACCACGGCGGTCTCCCGCTGATTGGCGATGCCCACCGCGGCGATATCGCGGGCGCTCAGGCCGGCTTGGGCCAACGCCCCGGTCGCGACCTCCCGGGTGTTCGCCCACAGCTCCAATGGGTCGTGCTCCACCCAACCCGCCGCCGGGAAGTACTGTTGGTGCTCCCGCGCCTGGGTGCTGACCACCCGACCGTCGTGGTCGAAGACCAGGCAGCGGGTGGACGTGGTGCCCTGGTCAATCGCTGCGATGTACTGACTCATGCCCGGGGACGCGCTCAAGGCCGTGTTGATCTATCATGGTCCATCAGACGTCCAGCGTAGTGGGCCACCGTGCGCAGGGCGTCCACGACCTCCTGAGTCCTCGCTGTGGCTGCGAACGGCGCGAGCTGCGCGACGGGCAGGTCGATATCGTTGAGCCGGAGCGGTTTCGGGCTGGTCAGGGCTGTGTGCAGGGCCTCCTGGACCTGCTCAACCGGCAGGTCACCGGCTGCGACGCCTTTGCTGATGGCGGCTCCCGCCGTGAGCCCCTCGACAGCGCCGTTTTCCCGGGCCTGTTGCAGCTTGACCTCAACGTCGCCGATCTTAATGCTCGTGGGGACGGCGCCTGCCAGCGCGAACGTGGCGAAGAGGAAGCCGACGGCGAAGGCGGCTGCGGTGACCACGCCGTTGGCGTTGGTGCGCCAGCCGAGTACCGCTGCATATCCGAGCGCGCTCACCGCCGCCACTGCCGAGAGAATGCGGAGATAGCCTTGCAGCGGTACCGCGACGCGGTTCCCGGGCAGCGAGGAGCCCGGGGTGGACTGGGTCGCCATGGGCGCTTGGTCCCTACTGTTACGTGGTCGCTAGTGACGCTTGACCGCTACTGTTGCTCGGCGAACGCTTGTTGGGTGAGGGGGTCCTCCGGTCCCACCTCGAGTGCCTTGCCCCGCGCCCGAAACTGCTGGTGCCTGCGGTGCAGGGCGGTGCCAGGGGTAGCCCAGGCCACCCGCACCCGGCTCACCCCGGCTCCGCGGGGTGCCACGGGCACGACCGCCGCTGGGGTATCGGACTCCGGATCGGTCACCCACAGCACGAAATCATTGTATTTGACGAGTTCAATGTCAGTGATCGGGGCCGGATAGTGGTGCCGTCCGCCAGCCTTCGGAAGCTGGCCGATGTGGCGCAACGCGGGCAGCGGCACGCATGAGTTAAAGATAGAATCAACCCAGGTTGCCACGCCGGCAGCGTCCTCGATCGGGGTGTTGAGGATCTCCTCGGCCGCCTCGTAACCCAAGCGAACCATCTCGGGTATGGTTTCGATAAACCCATTATAGACCCTTTTGGCGTTGCGGCGCAGTGCTTCGGTCTTGCCTGGATCGGTGCAGAACTGGGCGCTCCACTCGATTCCGGCCTCGTTCTGAACTATGAACCACCCCGTATCGTCGAACAGCCACAACGACCCGCCATGGTGCATCTGCACGTTGTCGATGCCGAAAAAATGGTCATCGGCACCCAGGGTGGCAAGAATGGTGTGGGCCAGCTTTTTGGCGGCCCGGAACCCGGGGGAGTCCCTGCGGGCGGGGTGATCGGGAATGTTGATGGTCCAGGGGTTGTCTTCATGCTGGTGGTGCATCTGCATAGCTAGCGGTAATGACATCATTCCTCCTCGCTAGCGTGATGATGTTCTTCATAAAAGGTCGACGGCGGCCATTCCTACTGTCGCTGAGGCGGTGGATGGTGGCGCTGCGCTCGCGTTGGCGAGGAGCGCGGCCACGGCGGCCGCGATGGGTTGACCGGTGTGGTTTTCATAATAGCTGTATGCTGGGCTGGGGTTGACCTCGAAACAATAGACCGCCCCATCCGGTGAAAGGCGCAGGTCGACACCGGCGAAGGGCAACTCCAGTGTTGCGGCGAGCTGGACGCAGCGTTCTGCGACATCTGGCTTAAGGTCGTAGGAAGAAAGCTCGGCTGGCGTGCCATTCTGGCGCGCTGCATAACGGTAGTCAGTCGCGGCACTGTCGATGGCGGTGGCAAATACCTCGGCACCGACCACGTGCACTCGCACGTCCATCCCCTCGACGTGACGCTGAAACTGCACCGGGCACCACCGGATCAGCTCAAGCCGGGCCTGGGCCGCGTCATCGAGCTCCGAGACGATGGAACGGATGCCGCTGGTGGATTTGTAAATGACCCGCCCGTGCTCGCGCGCGAACTCCCGGACCAGGTCCGGGTCATTGGTGATCAGCGTCTCGGGGACCCGGAAGCCCAGTCGCTGGATGATCTGGGCCTGATAGGGCTTGGACCCGTTGGACGCCTGCCGGGAGAACCTGTTCACCACCAGGGCGTCGGTGGCTTCCGACCAGTCGATGAGAGCCTGGTGGAAGATCCCGACCTGGTGCCGCAGCGGAGACTGCTCGGGTTCGTCGACCAGTTCCGGAAACTGCCGGTGGTCGATGAGCCGCAGATACACCGCCCGGATGCAACGGAGATCATATGAGCGTCCATTGACCGTCAGATCGCCGGAGATTCCCTCGGTGGTGATCTGGTATTCGATGTGGTTCGTGCGCACATGTCGTTGGTTGAGGACGACAACCTCATCGACGGTGCGCAGGGCAGCGAGACGCTCACCGACTAGAGCGAGCGGCGTCTCGGTAGGAATACCACAGAGTAGGATCATGTCAGCGCGTCCGCGAGGAGGTCGAGCAGTGGGGGACCTCCTAGACGGAGGTCCCCCTGCTGTGTCGCCGAACAAAACAGTGGAGCCTGCCCAGGAAGGCAGGTGAACTGAATGGCCAGCACCGCCTGCCCTGCCAGCCGCGATAACCGCGCGCACCCCGCTTCCGTCGCCTCGTCCCAATCCCTGTCGCCGTCAGTAACAAGGTGACCCGCGACGACGAACACCGTCCGCTGCTGACCGGCATCGTCCTCCGAGCCGTTCTCGGCCCGATCGGATATGTCGGACTGGACCAGGGGCAGGATGTGCAGCCCCGCTCGTTGGGCGAGTTGACGCCACGCGCCCAACGAGCGGTAGCCGCCTGGGCCGCTGGCCGGGTTCGGGCGGTTGAGGACCGGACACTGCAGCGAAACCAGCCACGACAGTAATAAGGCGTTACGCTCACACGCTGCGTACTCGCTATCGCCAGCGGAGACCCCGGCCGGTGGCACGAAGACACCACTGAGACGATTTATCACTCCCCGCAGCTGGGTATCGTCCACCGTAAGGCCGTCGGAAAAGCGCAGCCGCGTCCGCGCGCCGTTCCGCTCTATTCGGTGGTCCCAGGTCGTGCCCGTGGTCAGCTCGTAGCCGCTGACCAGCCTCAGCGGGTGCACGCCGCGCTGCGGCAAACGCTGCGCCGCCCACACCGCGGCGTCATCGCCGGTATCCGCCAGCACCAGCCACATCGGCGCACCACTATCAGACCAGGTCACCGCGGTCGGCGGGGTCCGACCCGTTGCCCTGACTCATCGTCTGCTCGCCACCCCGGCCGCAGAAGTCCGGCTCCTGACGCAGCGTGCTCTGCACCAAATCCGGACGCAGCTCAGGACCGATGAAGTGCGCCAACGGCGTCACACCCGGACCCAGCCCAACCGTGTGCACCTCAGTTCCGCCGGACCCGTGACCTCCGTGACCCCCATGGCCTCCGTGATCCCCGTGATTCCCGTGGCCTCCGTGACCTTCGTGTTCCTTGTCGTGCTTCTCGTGGTGGTCTTTGTCCTTGTGGTCCTTGTGGTCCTTGTGTTCTTTCTCCTTGAAGTCTTTGTGGTCCTTATGTTCCTTTTCTTTGTGGTCTTTGTGGTCCTTGTGGTGTTCCTTTTCCTTGTGGTGTTCTTTCTCCTTGCTGTGTTCCTTGTGATCTTTTTCCTTCTGCTCCTTGAACTTCTCCTGCTCTTCGGCCATCTCTCTGCTTCCCTTCTGTAAGGTTCACCGGCCCCACGGGCCGGCTCGACCAGTGATAGTCGTCGGGGTATTGCGTGAAGTCAGCAGTCCCGCTGTGATCGCCTTCCATCCGCAGCTTGGGTATCGGAGGTTCTCTGCGTCCGCGTTCCTCAACCGTGCCGGCGACAAGAGATCAGGTCAACGCCGGCACGTACACCACGCTCATCATACGATCGGGTGAATTTGTGCGCCAGTGCAATAATAGTGACCACACCATCGCGCTCCGTCACGCTGGTCACTTCTCCGCACGCTCGGAGGCTCACCCAAAGATGGGCGAGTCCCGCAACGCGCTCGCTCGAGCGACAAACTGGGTGTACGTTCCCGAAAGCGTTGCGGCACCATGCGCCAGGCTGAGATCGACGGCTATCGGCTCAGCGTCACGAGTAGTGACGCAGCGTAGCTAGAAAAAAGCCACAGTGAAGTAAGTGTCGAGGACATTCGTCGAGACCCAGCCCGTGGCCACCTCGGATGTGCTGACTGACAATGGGAAGCGGGCCGTGTCTTATGGTCACTGTTCACATCTCTCCGGTCGCGACCGCGACTGCAGTTCACAGAGAGGAACCAGCTGATGGCAGCTACATACGTCGTCCAATCAGGAGACACCCTGAGCGGCATCGCCGAAAGATTCGGGGTAAGCCTCTCTGATCTGGAGGCAGCGAACCCGCAAATCACCGATCCTGACGTCATCTTCCCCGGCCAGGTTATCAACATTCCATCGTCGGAGCCAGGGGACGATAATGGAGGCGGGGACAAGGATCCTGAAAAATTTAAGGAGGGCAAAGAAAAGGATCATAAAGATTTCAAAGATAAGGAGCACAAGGACCACAAAGACCACAAGGAAAAAGAGCACAAGGACCACAAGGAGCATAAAGACCACAAAGACAAGGATCACCACGAGAAGCACGATAAGGAGCGGGAGAAGCACGAACATGAGGGTCCGAGGCACGGGGGATCGGGCAGGGCTGGGGTGCACACGGTTGGGCTGGGTCCGGGTGTGACGCCGTTGGTGCACTTCATCGGTCCTGAGTTGCGTCCGGATTTGGTGCAGAGCGCGCTGCGTCAGGAGCCGGATGCCTCCGGCCGGGGTGGCGAGCAGGCGGTGAGTCACGACGGCGGCGCTCACCAAGGATGAGCAGCGATACGGAATTGTCCCGGCGCCTTCGGAGACTCCGGATGGTGGAACAGACGACGGCCCCGGGACGGACCAGATGGTAGGCCACCACCGTGTATCAGGGGACCGCTAGGCGGCCTCCTAGTCATCAGCAAGCAGCCACTAGAGGCCCAACCGACTGTCGATGTGACGGTCGGTTGGGCCGAACAACCCGAAAAGAGGGTATCCCATGACCACCGCTCAGGAAGAAGCTGGACGCGCCACGTTTCCGTTCAAGGTTCCGGATCTTTACCAGCTGCACGGCGCTGCGCTGCATATCACGTACTCGACGACGAGCTTCGTCGGAAAGCCGAGTTTCGTCTATCAGGACGCCCTGCAGACCCTGACCTTTGAAGGTGATCAGATCCGCACTGTCGTCACTGAGATCGGCACGCTGGTGACGGTCACCATCCGGATGACCGTCGACAGCGGAAGCACGAGCTTCACGCTGCTCGTGCCGAGGGTGAACCTGGGTTCGCCAAACCACGCCCCCATTCACACGGAAGGGATCACTACGATCCACCGCTTCTCCGTCGTGCCGGCTCTCAACCAGAGTCAGACGGAGCTCTACACAGTCACGCCGCTCACCGGTACCGCCAGCTTCGTTGAATTCTGACCAGGGTTGGCGCGAACGGGCTCGACCGTGTCGCGGGAATGGGGCTGCGAAGCGTGAGTCTCCCGCCCGTCCCCGTTACACCGTGCGGGTCGTGGCGAAGGTGATCAATTGGTCCCATTCCCGTCGAACACGTGGCGGGATGACCGATTCGGTGAGGGCGTCGAGTGCCAGTGCGGCGTGTTGGCGGGCGTGGCTGCGGGTGACCTCGCCCGCCTGTGCCTGCTCCAGCACGGCAGTGGCTTCCGCGATGTCGTCGGCTGACAGGTCGCCTTCTCTGGCGAGGATCGTGGCCAGGACCTGTGCGGACTCCCGGCACGGACCGGCCAGGGTGGCAACAATGGGCAGGGAGCGTTTCCGGGCGGCGATGTCGGCACCGACCGGTTTCCCGGTGGCCTGCGGATCACCCCAGATCCCTAACCAGTCATCCAGGGCCTGAAACGCCAACCCCAGCTCGGTGCCGACTTGCCCCAATACCGCCGCGGTTCTGGGGTCGCCACCCCCGAGCAGCGCCCCGATTTGGCATGATGCCCACATCAGCGCGCCGGTCTTGTTCGCGGCCATACGTTCCCAGTCGGTGACGGTCCCGCCGCGGCTCTGCAATGCCAGGTCATCGGCCTGCCCCGCGCACAACCGTCCCATTGCCGTTGCCAGCACCGTCTCAGCGTGCGGATTGTCGGTGAGCAGGGAGACAGCCGAAGCCAACAATGCGTCCCCGGCCAGGATCGCAGAATTGATGCCGAACACGGTCCACGCGCTCGGCCGGCCCCGCCGCGCGCGGTCACGGTCCATGATGTCGTCGTGCAACAGGGAAAACTCATGCACAAGTTGCACCGCCACCGCCCCGGCCACCACCGTCGCCGGGACTGCCCCCGTGGCGCGGGCCGACAAAAACACCAAAGCCGGCCGCAGCATCTTTCCGCTCCCGGAGGTCACCGGCCAGCCGTTGCGGTCGGACAGCCCGCAGTGGTAGGCAGCTACCGCCGCAAGGTCGGAGTGCAGTCCCGCAAGGACCTGCCGCACGGCGGGCACGGTCAGCGTGTGTGCCTGGTCTAGGACCGCAGGGATATCCCTCAGGGTGGGGTTAGTCATAACAACCAGCGAGAGTACCTCTGCCCGGGCAGCATGCCCTCAGTAACCCTTGACGTCACCACAAGGGTTCGTAACTCATCGGTCAGGTCAATCGTGTCTTCTAGATCATCGGCCATGGGAGCATAACGGGCTGGCACCACGGCGCGTACGACCAACGTGACCCGCACACTGGAAGTGAAACCGGCAATTAGATGATCTTGTTGGGGTATAGTCCTCAGTGTGCACAGTGAGAAAGTGAGGTGACCCGTCCATGACACTCACGACGCGGGCCGTTGTCGCATCGGGTGGGTGGCCGCTCGTGGGACATACCCTGGCACTGTTGCGGCGCCCGTTGGAGTTCCTCGCGTCCCTGCCTGCCCAGGGGGATCTGGTGGAGATTAGGGTCGGGCTCCAGCGGATGTGGGTGGTGTGCTGTCCGGATCTGACGCATCGCGTGCTGCGCGATGGGCGCGCCTTCGACAAAGGTGGCCCGTTTTTTGACCAGATGAGAATAATATTGGGACACGGCCTAGGCACCTGTGCGCACGGGCCGCACCAGCGGCAACGTCGGCTGCTGCAGCCGGCGTTTAGCCGGGATCGGCTGGCGGTTTATGCCACCGAGATGAGCCGACAGCTGGACACGGTACTGGGGACATGGCGAGACGGGCAGGTGATCGATGTCCTCGCCGCGATGGACGAGATCACCACCAGGGTCAGCGCACGAACCTTGTTCACCACCCATCTCTCCCCCCAGCAATCCGCGGATCTCCTGCACAGCCTCACCGCGCTGTTGGAGGGAGCCTTCCTGAGGATGATCATGCCAACGTGGTTGGCGCGGGCACCCTTGGCGGTCAACCGCCGCTTCAACCGAGCGTTGTCCACAGCGGACGCCCTCACTTACGGGATCATTAACGCCTACCGGCACGACGGGGTCGACCACGGGGATTTGCTGTCGATGATGCTGGCCGCCCGGGATGAGCACGGCGACGCGCTCACCGACACCGAACTCCGCGACCAAGTCTTCACCTTCTGGCTGGCGGGGACGGAGACCACCGCGAGCCTGCTGGCTTGGAGCCTGCACCTGCTCGGACAGCATCCCCAGGCCGCGCGGCGGGTACAGACCGAGGTTGATGGCGTGCTCGGCGGGCGGGTCGCCGGCCACGACGACGTGGCCCGCCTGGACTACACCACCCGGGTACTCACCGAGACCCTGCGCCTGTACCCGCCAGGGTGGCTGTTCACCCGGGTCAACACCACCGAGGCCACCCTCGCCGACAGGACACTGCCCGCCGGCACCGTCCTGCTCTACAGCCCCTACCTCATCCACCGACGAGGCGACCTCTACCCCGACCCCGACCACTTCGACCCCGACCGGTGGCTGCCTGACCACACCACCACTCTGCCTCGGGGTGCTGTCGTCCCCTTCGGCGGCGGCGCTCGCCGATGCATCGGCGATACCTTCGCCATGCTGGAAGCCACTCTCGTCCTGGCGACTATCACCGCGCGCTGGCAGCTCGATCCCCTCCCCGGCGCGATCACCCGACCCCGACCCCGCGCCACTCTCAGGCCGCGTCCCCTGCACATGCGACTGCGCCAGCGTTAGTTCAGTGCCGTGAGCTCGACGAGACCGACGCCGGGTCGGCCTCGCAACGTCCGTAGTGTCGAGTTCACGGCACGGAACCCGCCGGGACTGTGCAGTGCTCAGTCGGGTGGGGCGCTGCGGATGAGGAAGGCGGTGATCCGGTCGTCCAGCTCGCGCAGGTGAGAGGAGCTGGCGCGCAGGGGCTGGATCTGGCGCTGCAGGGT
>JAFAPC010000091.1 GCA_019247305.1 Pseudonocardiales bacterium | reverse complement strand
GTTGAACGCGTCGCAGGTCCGCACGAACCGGGCGGCCTTCTCGGCGGCGTCGATGTCCAGGCAGCCGGCCAGCTGGGTGGGCTGGTTGGCCACGATGCCGACGCTGCGGCCCTCGATGCGGCCGAAACCGATGACGATATTGGGCGCGAACAGCTGGTGCACCTCCAGGAACTCCCCCGCATCGACGACACGGGTGATTACCTCATGGATGTTGTAGGGCGCCTTCGCCGAGTCCGGGATCAGCGTGTCCAGCTCTCGGTCGGAGTCGGTGAGGCAGCCGGCCACCGGCCCGTGGGACGCCCCAGGCGCATCGAACACCGGCGGCTCGGACAGGTTATTCGACGGCAGGAACGACAGCAGTTCCTTGACGTAGGACAGCGCGTCTTCCTCGTCGGTGCCCAGGTAGTGCGCGGTGCCTGACTTGGTGTTGTGCGTCCTTCCACCACCAAGCTCCTCGAAGCCGACCTCCTCGCCGGTCACTGTCTTGATCACATCTGGGCCGGTGATGAACATGGTGGAACTTTGATCGACCATCACCGTGAAGTCGGTCAGCGCCGGGGAGTAGACATGCCCACCCGCGCACGAGCCCATGATCAGCGAGATCTGCGGGATCACCCCAGAGGCGTGCGCGTTACGCAGGAAGATCTCGCCGTAGCGCGCCAGCGAGGCCACACCCTCCTGGATCCGGGCGCCACCGCCCTCGTTGATCCCGATGATCGGGCAGCCGGTCCGCATCGCCAGGTCCATCACCTTAACGATCTTCTCGCCGTACACCTCGCCGAGGCTGCCCCCGAATACCGAGGCGTCCTGGCTGAACACGCACACCGGCCGGTTGTCGATGGTGCCGTAGCCGGTGACCACGCCGTCGCCGTAGGGTCGGTGGGCTTCCTGGCCGAAGTTGAGGCAGCGGTGCCGAGCCAGCGCGTCGAGCTCGGTGAAGGATCCGGCGTCCAGCAGCAGGTCGATCCGCTCTCGGGCGGTTTTGCGGCCCTTCGCGTGTTGGCGCGCCGCGGCGCGGGCCGACCCTGCGCGCACCGCCTCGTCGGTGCGGCGCAGCAGATCAGCAAGTTTGCTTGCGGTGGTGTGGCGCTCCGGCCCGTCGATCGGTCCACCGTCGGTTGGCCCCATATCGGTCGGCCCCGTGGTGCTGCTCATGACGCCCGACCCTAAAGGTAACGTCTGGAGATCATGCGTCCTGACTGTGAACGACCACCCTTGTGCCAGGACGCGCTGCGCCGGGCTCTGGTGGCGCCGGCCGGTCCGTATCACGCCCTGGAGGTCCTCGCCACGGTCCCCTCGACGAATACCGCGCTGGTCGCCGCGGCCCGGAACGGGGCACCGGATCGCACCGTGCTGATCGCCGAGCACCAGAGCGCCGGGCGTGGCCGAGCCGCGCGCCGCTGGGTCGCTCCCGCCCGCTCGGGGCTGGCGCTGTCGGTGCTGTTGCGGCCCACCGAGGTGCCGCAAGCCCGCTGGAGCTGGTTACCGCTGTTGGCGGGGGTGGCCCTGAGCCGGACCGTCAGCACGGTGGGCGGACTGCCTGCGGTGCTGAAATGGCCCAACGACCTGCTGCTGGGCTCCCACCGGCGCAAGGTGGCCGGCATCCTCGCCGAAGTGGTGCCCGCACCCTCGACCAGCGCTCCTGCGGTGGTGGTGGGCATCGGGCTCAACGTGACGCTGCGGCCGGATGAGCTGCCCGTTCCCGAGGTGACCTCATTGGCCCTGGAGCGGGCCACCTGCACCGATCGCGACTTGCTGGTGCGCGCGCTGCTGCGCGCCCTGGACACCGAACTGCGGCAGTGGTGCGCGCAGCAGGGCGACCCGGTCGCCTCCGGTGTGCGGGCGGCCTACCAGCAACGCTGCGCGACCCTGGGCGAGCAGGTCCGGGTGGAGCTTCCGGGGCAATCCGTGCTGGTAGGCACTGCGGTCGAGATCGACACCGAAGGCCGGCTGGTGGTGATCTCAGATGGGCAGCGGCGGGCACTGTCGGTGGGTGACGTGACGCATGTTCGACCAGCCCACCGAGGCGAGTGGGCCGAGTAGGCGCCGTGTCCCGGGACACGCTCGCTCGATAGCCGGACAACGAGGGGACGGCGATCCGATCCGCCCGGGACGGTGGCCACTGGATGATTCGCCTGTCGGCGGGGTAACCCGCGCGCCGTACTCCGATTCGGGAGCTGTCATGATTATTCGGTACGCCGTTGCTTCTTCTGTCGCCTCGCTGGGTGTCGCTGAGCTGGTGCGACGGGCCGGCGACGGTGACCGGGCGGCGTGGAAAGAAATCATGCGACGTTTCCGCGGCACAGTGATCAGGACGGTACGCTCGTTTCGGCTGCAAGACGCGGATGCACACGACGCGATGCAGATGACCTGGCTTCGTCTCGCGGAGAACTGTCACCAGATCCAGTTCCCGGAGTATCTCGGCGGCTGGCTGGCCACGGTCGCCAGCCGCGAATGCCTTCGCATCGTGCACGAGTCCAAGCACACACCGAATCGGGACAGCACGGAGGTGGAAAATGTGGCTGACCTCGCCGTCGGCCCGGAGCAGCACGCCGTCAACAGGGCTGCTGCGCAGACGCTGCGTGACCTCGTCGCTGAGTTGGCGCCTCGTAAGCAGAACCTCCTGCGGGCACTGTTCGTTGACGAGCCACCTCGCTACGCTGAGCTGTCCCGCATCACCGGAATTCCCCTCGGCAGCATCGGGCCTACTCGCGCGCGGGCGCTGCGGCAACTCCGACAGAGGATCGACGACGACCAGCTCGGACAGGCAGTGGGTCCATAAGGGGGCATGATCGGGGTGTGACGGGCGTCAGTCGTGGAGCTGGCCGAGGCCGGCGTTGCGGGCTCGGACGATAACCTCGGCGCGGTTGGTGGCGTGCAGCTTAGCGAAAAGGTTGGACACATGATTGCGAACGGTCTTGCCCGACAAGGTAAGATCGCGGGCAATGCGCCGATTGTCGTAGCCGCGGGCGATCAGGTCGAGGATTTGTCGTTCCCGGGTGGTCAGGTGGGGAAACGCCACCTGGCTCTCGGTGACGGCGGCCCCACCCACCAGCAGCCCGGCCAGGCGCTCGGCGGCATGGGTGCAAAACACAGCTCCTCCCATGCCGACGGTGCGCACGGCTTGCAGCACCTCGTCCCGGCCCGATCCCTTAACCAGGTATCCTCGGGCTCCGGCTCGCAACGCGGCGACCAGCGCGTCGTCGTCCTCGGACATCGTGAGCACCAGCACCCGAACGCTGCGGTGGTCCTGGGTCCGCACCCGGATCGCGTCGATGCCGGACCGTCCCGGCAGGTGCAGATCCATCACGACCACGTCCGGCGCCAGCTCCTGGGTCAGCGCCAGCGCCTGCTCGGCATCGTCGGCCTCGGCCACCACCTCGATGCCCTCGGCAGAGTCCAGCGCGGCCCGCAGTCCGGTCCGGAACAACGGGTGATCATCGACGAGCAGCACGCGCAGAGTCATGCGAAGCCTTCCACCCGACAAACAGCAAGATACTATCGGGGTCTGTCGCGGATGTTCGTGGCTAAGAGACCGTGTCCGAGCGGACGATGGTAATGGCCAGGCGATGCTGATGGCGACAGTTGCGCAACGCTGGGGGAGAGTCGTCGCACGTCTGCAGGGCCTATTGACCCGTGACCGCCGGATCGTATTTGCCGCATTTGTTGTGATGTGGAGCCTCGTGGGCGTCGCGATGATGCTCGTGCTGGCCGTTGCACGTAAGCCTTCCTGGTTGACTTGGGATGAGGCTTTCCTCTTGTTGCATGTGACGGTTCAAGGCGCCTGTTATAGCACGGTGGGCCTCTTGTGTGTAGCACGCCACTCTCGGTGGTTCGTGGCATGGTTGCTTCTGGTATGTGGATTGTATTTTTCCACCGGACCGACGTTGCGGATTGCGCTCACCGACCATCGACTTACGGGAATTTTATTAACGTTTTTGGCGTGGCTGATCCCGATCCTGTACTATCTTCCGGGTACACTGGATAACTGGCTGCCACTCTGGCTCCCCGACGGGCGGCTGCCCAGCCGACGATGGCGGTTTTTCGTGGCCGGCTCCTGCGTCGTGCTGGCCTTCGAGGGGCTGATCCAGGCCGGCGCGTCGCCAACGTTATACCACGTTTATGGAGTGCCCAGTCCACTGGTGTCCTCCTGGTGGGCACCCATAGCCGGCTATCTCGCTGGCCGGCGGGATTGGGCGCGGGACCTGGTCGAAAACTTTGGTTGGATCGTTATCGCAATTCTGCTCCTCTGGCGGCGAGGCATGAGTGACGTCCAGCGGCAACAACTCGCTGTTGTGCTGCCGGCTTTTGCGTTGTGGTGCGCAAACATTCAGCCTGCGTACGCGAATGTTCGGTGTGGTGGCATTGAGGCTTATGCAAAACTCGGAGACGAGCTCTGTGATCATGTCGCTGACCTGCGGGGACGCCAATTTTTGATCATGTTCTCAAGGGGTTTTGCATAAG
>JAFAPC010000136.1 GCA_019247305.1 Pseudonocardiales bacterium | reverse complement strand
TTGCCGCACCGCTGCCGAATCGTCTCGTAGGAGACCACGACGCCGCGCTCCATCATCTCCTCGACCTCGCGGAAGCTGAGCGGGAACCGGCGATACAGCCACACACAGTGACTGACCACCTCCATCAGGTACCGGAACCCTGGTACGGCAGCACAAAGGCGGCCAGACAACGCCCTAGTCACGGGTGGACCAAATGCTGCGGCCAGTACCGTGAGGCCACGACGCCGGCACGGGTACCGGTGGTTATGGCTATATCCGGTCAGGCATCGCCGGCCTGGTTCCGCTCGGCCAGGAACACGTCGAGTTTGGTGCCGAACTCATCCGCCGACTCGAGATAGCTCACTCCGGGCAACCGGACCAAATGCTCGCCGACCGCCCAGACCGGCTTCTCTAGGTCGAGTGCGATCATCATTTCCTGCAAGGTGCCGTGCGATCCGGGCGCGGCGACCAGAGCTGACGCGGCCGACGCGAGCACGATGTTGCGGACGTGCGCGGTCAGGCCGGTGTCGATCGCGATGTGGGCCGCGCCGTGCGCGGCCGTGGTGCGGTGCTCGCCCCCTGGCAGCACGCTGAGCACCAGCCCACCATGGCGGCGCACCTCGACAGCTGCCGCCTCCATCACGCCCCCGAGCCCACCGGTCAACAGGGCGCAGCGGTCGCGCCGACTGCCCACCTGAGCGCCGATGTCACCGCCCAGCCGGTATACCCTCTCTGGACAGTTGCGGCCCTTACCCACTACCGCGATGAGGGTCTGTGGCAGGGAGGCGAATGACGGCGCCGCGACGGCAGTTGGCTCCAGTACGGCCACTGGCGATACTGGGACTGCCTGAGGCGGCTCGTCTTCGGGATTGTCCACTGTGAACAGTGCCGCGACGTACCTCATCATGCGCCGCTCTCGGCGGACCAGCGCCTGATCCGCTACCCTGGCCGGGCCGTCGCTGGTCGCGTCTACGCAACGCTCGATCCGTCGCCGCGAGATGGCGATCAATTCGTGGCCGATTTGCTGGAATTGTTGCGGCGACAGGCTGCCGTCCTGGAGTGCGTCGCGGCAGCGGTCGTAGGCGGCCAGCGGCCCGCCAGGATGGGACGAGCATCCCTGCAGTGCCTGGCGGAACTGCGCGGCCAGGGACGCCACGTCCGCCACGGTGTCCTTAGTCACCACGAACCTCAGCGGCCGAGGAACGCCGGCTTGTCGGCCATCGCACTCGCCCACAACTGGTTGCGGTACCGGTCCTCGCGGAGTACCCCGCGGAAGTCGGCCACGGTCACCACCTCCTGGCTCGGCGCATTCGTGCGCACTGCGATGCAGCAGTGCGCGCTGCGCAGGATGAGGCCCACTCCCTTGGGAGCCAGCCGTGCCTCGATGAAGTCCAGCGACGTGACCACCAGCCGTTCGTTGAGCTGGGGCTGGCGGGCCAGGTAGTTGAGGCCCTTCTTCAGCTTGGAGTACCCGGCGATGGTGGCGTCCGGCACGTACCCTATGTGCCCGATGCCGAACGCCGGCGCCAGGTGGTGTTCACACAGCGAGACATAGTGCACGTCGTTGACGAGGATCAAGTCGTCGATGCCTGGGTTCTCGAAGACCGTGAAGTCGGCCTCGATGTCCACGCCGCTGGGATTGATGGTCTCCGCGTACAGCTCCGCCACGCGCCGCGGCGTGTTCGCCATCACTTCCTCTTTCTCCTCCTGCCCGAGCCCGTGCAGCAGCGCGGCGATGGCCTGCTCGATGACGTCGAGGTTAACCGGCTTCGGTGGCAGGGATCGACCTACGGCGAGCTGGGTCATATCGGATCTCCTTCTAGCTGCCCGGATCAGGGCCCGTGTGTACGCTCCAGCATGCGCCTGGCGAACAGACTTCGATGATCAGGTCGGTTCGGTCCGAGATAAGTGGGTGGCGACGTCGGTCGGTAGCGGAGTCAATCCGGCGTGACGCACCGCTGGCGCGTGCGGGATTCATCCAGGCTCAATCCGGGTGTGTTGCTCATCGGCCGCCTCGTACACGCGCGCTCCTCACCCATTGTGAGCTGCCGATACTCAATGTGAACCACCGACCGCCACATTCCGCGTCACGGGCCCGTGCCCGGACGACTGCTCAGTGGGCGACCGGTCGTACGGCGAATTTAACCTGACACCAACAACGGTCGGTGTCAATGTACGCTGCCCATTGTCTCCTGTGTCGGCAGACGGATCGGCTGTTAGCATCGACGAAGGTCAACTACGTCCCCTAGACCGACGCTGCCCGAGCGGCCCCTGGTGTCTGCTTGTGCAGGGCCACCGAAATGGAGTTGAGCATGCGGCAGCGCGTACCGGCCGGCAACGCCTGATGGCGCGGATCGTCATCGAGGGATGCGCCGTGGCAACGGTCGATCCCGCCGGCACTGAGTACGAGGGCCACATCGTCATTGACGGAGACCGGATCGTGGCGGTCGGTGCCGGGCCTGCCCCGGATGTCGGCGGGAGGCCGGTACGCTGGATCGACGGCACCGGGTGCCTCGCCACTCCGGGACTGGTCAACACCCACCACCACTTGTTCCAATGGGTAACCCGTGGTCTCGCCCAGCAGGAGGACCTGTTTGGCTGGCTGCGCGAGCTGTATCCGATCTGGGCCGGCATCGACGAGGAGGTGGTTGCAGCGGCGGCCGGTGCGGGACTGGGTTGGCTCGCCCTGTCCGGGGCCACCACCAGCACCGACCACCATTACCTGTTCCCGTCCGGCGGTGGCGACCTGCTCACCGCGACCGTGACGGCGGCCCTCGAGGTCGGGCTGCGCTTCTACCCATGTCGCGGCTCGATGGACCGTGGCGTGTCGGCCGGCGGGCTGCCACCCGACGAGGTGGTCGAGGACACCGACGCCGCGCTGGCCGCGACCGAAGAGGCGATCGAACGGTTCCACGACCCGTCACCCGGCTCCATGCTGCGGATTGCGATCGGTCCCTGCTCGCCGTTCTCAGTGACTCCTCGGCTGGCGCGCGAAGCCGCAGATCTGGCCCGGCGCAAGGGAGTTCGGTTGCACACTCATCTGGCCGAGACTGAGGGCGACGTGGCGTACTGCGCCGAGGTGTACGGCCGTACCCCGGTCGAGCACGCCGAGGATCTAGGACTCGTCGGCCCAGATGTGTGGCTGGCGCATACGGTGCACCTGGACAAGGCTGGGGTGCACCGGCTCGCGGCCACCGGTACCGGGGTGGCCCACTGTCCCAGCTCCAACGCGCGCCTGGGTGCCGGTATCGCGCCGGTTCGCGATCTGCTCGACGCTGGAGCGTCGGTCGGGCTCGGCGTGGACGGCTCCGCCTCGCAGGAAAACGGTCAGCTGGGGGCGGAGTTGCGCCAAGCGATGTACGCCGCACGGCAGCGCGGCGGCCCGTCAGCGCTAACCGCCCGTGAGGCATTAGCGATGGGTACCATCGGCGGCGCCCGTTGTCTTGGCTGGGCCGACGAGCTGGGCTCTTTGGAGCCCAGCAAGCTGGCGGACATAGCGCTGTGGCGGATCGACGGGCTGGGCCACGCCAGCATCGCCGACCCAGTGGCGGCGCTGGTGTTCGGGCCCCCCGCTCCGGTTGAACTGCTCCTTGTCGGCGGCCGTCCGATCGTAGAGCGCGGCGAGCTGCGAACCGTCGACGAGCGCGAGCTGGCCCGACGCGCGGGCCAGGCCGCGCGGCAATTGCACGGCGCCTTCCCCTATTCCTGCTTCCCCTAGTGTCCCGTAAGCGTGTCGCAGACTGTTGATCTTTTGTGTATGAGATTATTTCTTCATGTCTGCTCAACGTGGTGTTTTGGCCAGTGATCAGTTGAATCGTCTAGCTCGGGATCGTTCAGTGGATGCCGTGCTCGCTTTGCGGGCTCAACTGGTGTTGTGGTGGGACGATGGTCATTCGGCGTCGAAAATCGCCATTCCGCCCGACTGAAGATACCCTTCACTCCCAGTTGAGACGCCATCGCGTGGACCGCGGTGACATCCCCATGCGACAGGGAACTCTCTACCTCGAAGGCACTGTCAACCTCGACTAGCACCGTACCCGTCAATACGGCACGAAGCACAGTGATAGCCTCGTTGAACAACAAAGACAAATTCGCCAAAGTCTCCTTCTGTGGACATCCCTGCGAGTCCCGAAACGAACGCCGCAACAGGTGTCGCCGATACTCCCGCTTTCGTACCGTCCGCTGCGCGGTGGTGCCTACGGGAAGTGTCCACATGTATGGCACTGTTCTGAGACCCATGCCGGTATCTAACCACAACGATCAGGTAATCACCAGCATATTAGTCCGCCGCTGGCAGCCCAGTGAGTTACGGATTACCTGGTCACAGCTTCGAGGGGCCGACCTCTGGCCAGGACGCTGACCTCGTATCTCTTGTGACGAGGAAATTTTATTTGATCTTCTTCGGTGCTACCTTGACAGTACCACCCTCATCGCCTTTGATACCACTGGTCGTCGACAACCATGCCGTCAACACCGCGGCTTTCGCAGTAGCGCGTCAGGTCAGACATGCGGTTGATAAAGCCATGGCCGCTGAAGTTAAGCGAGGTGTTGCAGAGCACCCCGACGCCGTACCGGTCGGCGAAGGCCGTCAGTAGGGTGTGCAGCGCTGCGTTGGTGTCCTGGCCGACAGTCTGCACGCGTGCGGAGCCGTCAACATGGGTGACGGCTCGCACGGCGTCGGACCGGACCTTGCGGAAGTAAAGCATGTACGGGTCCTCGAAACCGCTGTGGAAGACGATGTCCACGTCTTCGATGCGGCAGCAGGGCGCGATGGGTCGGTAGTCCTCGCGCTGTTTGATGTCGTTGAGCCGATCTTTGGTGGCCGCCCGGAACGGTTCCGCTAGTAACGACCGGTGGCCGAGAGCCCGCGGCCCGATCTCCCACCGGCCTTGCACCCAGGCGATTACCTGCCCCTGGCCGATGGCCTGGGCAAGCATGCCGTGGTCGAGCGCGGTGCGTTGCCACGTGACCGAGTCCGGCTGCTTGTCGTGCACGAACTCCAAGCCGCTGTAGACGCTCCAGTTGATGTACGGATCACCGGTCAACGTGGCGAGAGCGTCGATCGCGGTGCCGATGGCCGAGCCTGAGTCGTTTGTACAGGGCGGTACAAACACCGAGGAAAAGTGGCCGAGTCCGACCCACATGGAGTTCCAGTCGCAGTTGAGTCCGCAGCCACCCGAGATGTGCAGGGGAGTCCCGCCTGGTAGGTGATGCTGAGCCGCGTCCGCGAATATCGTGAAGATCCGTCGGCTCAGCAGAGCGGCGGCGACCTTCGTCACGGGCGACTCGATTCCCGCATTATACAGCACGCAGTCCCGAAAATCCTTCTTCGGCGCCGGATAGACAGTGTCGATCCGTAACAACCGGTTGACGGCACCGGTGATTTCAGCGTTGGCGTCGTTAGGGTTTGAGTAAGCGGCTAGTGCCATGAGCTTACCGGCGTCGCCGAGACGAGGCGGGGCAGGCGTGTCAGGGAAAGTGGGGTCGGCGAGGGCGAACAGGAAAGCGAAACGCCCGCCAGGCTCCCGAAGAACAGGAACATGGTGGACGATCCGGTGGTCGCGGTCGACGAGGTAAAAGGCGCCAGTGAGACCTTCCCAAATCAGAACGGTCCGCAGCGGATCATCGCCGCGCGGCGCCATGCCGAGGGCCATCATGAAGTGCGAACGCTCATGGGAGGAGGTAAAGTAGCGCACCTCTTTGCCGAAAAAGCGCATCGGTCGCTGCTCGATGTCCTCCATACCCTCGTATCCGGCGGCAACGGACCGGTGCGGACTGTTGCGCTCCCTGTGCCAGCCGCCGAGCGCGACGACGTCGGGCAATTGGTCGACGAGTTGCGCCGCGTCCAGGACGGTCTGCACGCCAACCCGGGAGTAGCGGCGGAACGAATCCTTCTCCGACTCTAGCGAGTACAGCAGTTCGTGGTCACGCACCACGGCAATGGCGCCGTCGTGCCCGGGGTTGAAGGCAAATACCAGCATTCCCGCTCCCAGCTCGAGATAGTCTCGAAGTTCTGTAAAACTTCAGAGAAACTTAGAAGATCTTAGGCTGTGTTGCGATTTATTCTGCCAGTCAGGTTGTCGTCTCGGAAGTGCTCGCCCACATTGAACGAAAGCCGTCCGTCTGGGTCGGTGGGGTCGTGCACCGCGCCGCCAATGCTCTCCTCCGCACCGGATCCGGCGTTCGACTGACCAGGCTGGCCTAGTCAGTCGAACGCGGCGTCGCCACCGCCCGCTCCGGACATCAGGCGCAGCAGGCGCGGGGCCGCCCAGTCCGGCCCGCGCTGCCGTACCTGGTCGGCGAGTTCCCGCACGGCGCGTCCACTCCCATCCAGCAGTACCCGTATCGCCGCCGCGACCTCGTCCGCGCCGGCCCGATTCGGGTCCAGGCACCGAGCCACGCCCCACTCTTCGGTGTCGTGCCCGATCGCGAACTGATCGCTGGAGAACGGGAGGATCAGCGCCGGGACGCCAGCAGCGACACATTCGGTGAACGAGTTGTTGCCACCGTGGTGGACCATCGCGTCCACATGGGACAGCAACGCCTGCTGTGGGACGAACGGCGCGACGACCGTACGGTCGTCGGCCAAGTCCGCGAGCTGTGCCGTCTGATCCCCGGCTGCCAGTATCAGCGCCGAATCCGGAAAGGCGCGGCGCACTCCGGCGGCGACGGTACGCATCACATCGCTGCGGGCGGATAGGAACGTACCAAGGGCGACCAGTAGCCGGGGGCTGCCGACCAGCCGATCCAGCCACTGGACAGGCAGCGGTTCGGCGGCGGTGCAGTGGCCGAGGTACAGCGATGGTGGTGTCGTCGCCGGGGTACCGTCTGGCGGCGGGTAGTTGAACAATCGGGCATGCGGCGAGCTGTAGGCGAACGCCCGCCGGATTGGCGGCAGCGTCGCGTCGATCGACGCGATGACCCTGTTGAAGGTATCGGTGAACCGGCGGTCCACGTCAGCCGCGACCGACCGGAGCTCGGCGACGCCGGCCGGATCCGGGTGAATGCAGGCCGGCCACCGGTCAGGTACCCCAAAGAACTGGTCGTTGCGGACCGGGATGTAGCTGGGATGGCCGGGGCAGTAGGTGGCGAACGCCTGACGCAGACAGTACATCGCCAACGTCACGGGGTAGTTCAGCTGGTCGACTAGGTACCAGTCGGCGCGCAGATCCTGGGTTAACGCCGCCACGTTGCGAAAGATCTCTTCCGTGTGCGCGAGCATGTCCTCGCATCGATTCCTGGCCTGGGTCAATAGCGCTGGTACCGGGCCCTGCCGAGTGGCATCCAGGAACCGCAATAGCCGGGCACGGTCTTCAGCGGACTGTACGGTGCTGAGGGCGACTCCGGTGTTGCGGTTGGACGTGGTCTGGAGAGCTCGGAATTCTAGGTCGAAGCGCGCGGCTAGGTGGGCGAACTCCGGGACGCAGGCGAATGTGGCTCGCGCCCCTGCCCGTTTCAACGCGCCGGCCAGGACCGCCATCGGGCGGCTGTGCGAGTAGAACGGCGGGCTGATGACGACGACGTGAGGCATCGCGGGTCCTCCGCTGGGTGCATGCCATTGCCGGGGCCGCGCCCTGCGTTGATGATGGCTGTCACCGGAGAGGATAGGCATGGATCGAATCGACGTGGTTCCGCTGCCGCAAGTCGTCCTCCGCCGGCCGGGTGCCTTTCTCCTCGATGGGGAGGTGGCGCTCGTCGCGACCGGCATGGCAGTACCGGCCGCCTGGCTCCTGCATGATCTGCTGCGCCCAGGTACCGGGTACGCGCTGCGAATACTGTCCACAGACGACGGCGTCACCCGGCCCGTGGTTCTGAAGCTGGACCTCTCGCGAGTGGCGCATCCCGAAGGGTACCTACTGGACGTACAGCCGGACCGGGTCGACCTAGTCGCTGCTACCGTCCAGGGCCTCGGCTGGGCCGTGCAGACCTTCCGTCAACTCCTGCCGAGCCGGACTCTGCGGTCCGCACCGGTAGCCGCTGGCCCAATCGAGGTCGGGTGCGTGTCGGTCGCGGACGAGCCGAGGTTCCCCTGGCGCGGATTGATGCTCGACGTGGCACGGCACTTCATGCGGAAGGACTTCCTGCTCCGGATGGTTGACCTGGCCGCGCTGCACCGGCTCAACGTGCTGCACTTGCACCTGAACGACGACCAGGGCTGGCGGTTGGAGGTCCCGTCCTGGCCCCGGCTCACCGAGGCCGGCTGCTGGCGTCCGGAGACCGCAACCGGACCCACCGTTGCGCTGATCGGTCACGACGGCACCCCGCACGGGGGCTTCTACCGGATCGACGACCTCAGGGAGATCGTCGGCTACGCAGCGGGTCGCGGCCTGACCGTCGTACCCGAGATGGGGATTCCCGGCCACACCCAGGCGGCGCTCAGCGCGTACCCCGAGCTCGGAACCACCAGCCCGCACCCGGTGCGTACCCGCTGGGGACACTCGCCACACGTCCTCGCGCCGTGTCCCGAGGCGCTTGAGTTCATCATCGACGTGCTAGACGTGGTGACCGACGTGTTCCCGTCGCCGTTCGTGCACATCGGCGGCGACGAATGTCCGCGGGACGAGTGGCGGGCCAGCGGCTACGCCCGGAAACGGGCGGCGGAGTTGGGACTGCCGTCGGTGGACTCGTTGCAGAGCTGGTTCCTGCGCGCCGCGATCACGCACCTAGCGTCGCGGCAGCGCCGTGCGGTTGGCTGGGACCAGGTCATGGAGGACGGTGGCGTACCAGGGGACACGGTCGTCATGTGCTGGCGCGACTGGGTGCCGAATCTGGCTGCGATGACCATGGCGGCCGGGCACGATGTGGTGCAGTGCCCGGCCGACGCCACGTACCTCGACCACTACCAGTCCGACCACCCGGGCGAGCCGGTCGCCTTTCCGAAGACCACCACCCTTACCCACACGGCCGGGTACGACCCGGTACCACCGGAGCTGATGGCCGTACAGGGCGCGGGGGTGGTACTGGGGACCCAAGCGCACCTATGGACCGAGCACATGTCGAATCCGCGCCAGGTGGAGTACATGGCGTTTCCCCGGCTGGCGGCGGTCGCCGAGGCGGCGTGGACCGGCATGGACCGGCGACGGGAGCATCCGTTGGACGCACGGCTGCTCGGGTACCTGTCCCGGTTAGACGCGCTCGGCGTCGAATACCGCCCGCCGACCGGTCCGTTGCCCTGGCAGGAAGGCGGGTCGGGTGCGCGCTGCCGCGACTGAACGGCTCCGGACAATCATCTATAGCTATACAACAATCGCAGCACTATCACGTGACAGTCGAATCCCGCGCGAGAGGTGGAGCGTGACCGAACCGGTATCAGCGATTCCAGGAGCACAGTCGCCTCCACCCCGGCGGCTGTCGGCGCTGTACCATCTTGGCGAGCGCCTAACTGCGGAGATCTGCCGTTTCGACAACTGCCCGCACCATCCGCCGACAGCGGCCGAACCCGGCGGTCTCGCGCTCCTGCGCGCGCGGATCCTGGATGGCCGCGGGATGGCGCTGGACGAGCTGCTGGACCGGGCCGGCCGCACGCCGCGCATGGACGTCCTGGTCGGGCTGCTATTCGCTCGTGCAGCGAGCGGTTCGTACGACGTGACGGACGCGTTGCGCCGCCGGCTCGCCGCCAGCGGCCCGACCGACATCGGCGCGTCCCTGCTGGACCTGGCGACCGAGCACCGCTTACGACCGGTGGGCGGGGTGGAGGTACTGGACGCGTTCGCCGACGCGCCCAGCCGGCGGGTACGGCACGCCGCGATCCGCCACCTCGCCGAACATGAGCCCAACGAGCGGGTCGACAAGCGGTTGCTAACATGGCCAGCGCGCCACACCTCATTGGCGGACCAGCTAGTCTGGGTCGCCACCGCGCGGTCCCGGGGGATAAAAGACGCGGACATCTGCGCCGCCCTTCCCCGGTGGGTCCCGGCCCTAGTTCGCGACTGGCCGGGAACGGTGCCTAGGGTACGGCCAGGGCTGACTGTGGTGCAGTGCGCGCTGTGGGGCTCACTGTTCCGCCCGGGCGTAGGGGACAGCGGCGGGCTCAGTGTATTCCTCACCGCTCTGGGTGACTCGTTGGCCCAGCATCCCCGCATTGGTACGGTGATTACCCTGGCTTTGGCCAACGAGGACGAGCTAGCGCACCGGGACAGGTGGGCGACACCGCTATCGGCCGGACACGTGGCGCTGACCATCCCGAACTTCGACCGGGGCGGATGGGGGCCGGACACCACTGAGCAGACCCATCCGGAACTGAGCTGGTGGCTGGCGTACCTGCTGCGAGCGCACAGTCTGAAGCCGGACGTGGTACACGTAAGGTTCAGCGACGACGCCACCTGGGCTGTCGCGCGCACCGCACTGCGGCTGGGCGCGGGACTAGCGTACACGGTCGCGCCAGATCCGCACCGTACCGTGCTGGAACGGCACCTGGCCGGGCCGGGGGAGCTGGATGAGCCGGCGCTGCAGTTCGACCTGCACCGAATGTTCCTCGCCGATGTGATGGTGGGACGGGCCGATACCATCATCGGCATCGCCGGCCACGCCAGCCGCGACGAACTCGCCCGGTACTTTCCCCGCCTAGCCGCAGATGCGCCGGATAGCAAGTCGGTGCATGTCATCCCTGAAGGGCTCGCGCCGCTGCGCAGCAGCCCGAATGACGAGCGGGACGGCGCGGACCTGGTGACCGAACTGTTCCGGCCCAAGGACGGACTCCCATTCCTGGACCGCGCCCATGCCGGCGTGACTCTGCTGTTCAACGTAGGCCGGCTGAACCCGATCAAACAACAGGACGTGCTGGTCGAGGCCTGGCTAGAAAGCGGCCTCGTCGACCGTACCGTGCTGGTTCTGATCGGCGGCAGTCCGGACCATCCCACCCCGACCGAGCGGGACATGGCTGACCGGCTCCGTTCGCTGATCGCCTCGGTGCCCTTGGCCGCCGGACGGATCGCCATCATGCCCGCTCTGGGCAACCGGCAAGTCCGGCTGCTGGAAAGCGCCGTCGGTCGGCTGCTGCCCGCCGCCGGGCCCCACGTGTACGTGTGTGCCAGCGCGAAGGAGGAATTCGGCATCGCGGTCCTGGAGGCGATGGACGCCGGACTGCTCGCCATCGGGCCCCGCCGAGGCGGCCTATCGCACTACATCCGGCCCGGCAAGAACGGCTTTCTGGTGGACACGTCCACGAGTGCGACGCTCAGCACCGACCTCGCGGCCATCGTCGGCGCGGAGCACTCCAGTGCCCAGCTGCGCGCGATCGCGCGGGCCGGCCAGGCGACGGTCCGCGCCTCGTACTACATCGGACAGGTCCGCGACGCCTTCGCCGACCGGTACCTGCACCTGGTGCGCCACCGCCAGCACTCCGACGGCCCGCCGGGCTAGCGCGGTACTACGCCAGCAGCGATCATTGCGCCGGGCGGGTCGACGGCTCCAGTACTGTGGCCCGACGGGACATCTCCCCGACCGGAACGATGAACCGCCCGCCCCGCCGCTGATATTCGCCTTGTTGGCCGAGCACCTCCCGGGCGATGTTCCACACCAGCAACAGGGTGTAGTCCGGCTGCTCCTCCAGCAGCGCCTCCGGCGGCCGCACCGGCACCCGGCATCCGGGTATCAGACGACCCCACTTCGCGGCGTTGCGGTCCACCACGAACTCGACCAGCGAGTTGTCGATGCCCGCCGCGTTCATCAGCGTCGTTGCTTTGGCCGCCCCGCCGTACCCGGCCACCCGCCTGCCGCTGGCGCGAAGGGCGCACAGCAGGTCGACGAGGGCCGCCCCGATTTGCTCCACCTCGTCGGCGAATCCGGCGTAGAAGTCCGGCGTTCCAACGCCGAGGCGGTGTTCGATGTCCAGCGCGCGGGCTACCGCGTCAGTGGCCGCCAGGGAGCGGCTGAACCACCACCGCAACGACCCGCCGTGCAGGTCTGGAAAGTACTCCACGTCGTTGAGGTACAAGCCGTGCCGCTCGAACAGCGTCGAGACGGCCAGGCACGACAGGTAGCAGTAGTGCTCGTGGTAGATCGTGTCGAACTCCAGTCGTTCGACGAGGTCCTTGATCCACGGGTTCTCCACGGTCACCACGCCGTCGGGTGCGAGCAGTTCGGCGATGCCGGCGACCACGTTGTTGACGTCGGGTACGTGGGCCATCACGTTGTTGGCGATGACGACGTCGGCCGGCCCGCACTCGGCACGTACCCGGCAGGCCACCTCGTGCCCGAAGAATGCTTGCAGCGACGGCACACCGGCGGTGACTGCGGCCTGGACCGGCCCCGGGGCCGGGTCGATGCCGAGTACTGGCACCCCGGCTTCGGCGAGGGGCCGCAACAGGTACCCGTCGTTGGAGCCCACCTCCACGACGAAGGCGTCGTCGCGTAATGCCCGTCGGCGCAGCAGATCCTGCGCGTGGCTGGCAGCGTGCCGGACGAAGCTGTCGGAGTACGAAGAGAAGTACGGGTAGTCGTCGCCGAAGATGGCCTCGGCCGGCAGTTCGTGGATGATCTGGACGAGGGCGCAGCGCGGGCACAGCTGGATACCGAGGGGAAATACCGGGTCGGGCCGGTCGGCGTCCTCGAATGGGACGAGCGCGTTCGCGACCGGCATCCAGCCCAGCGATAGGATTTCTGTGAGTCGCCGGTCACCGCAGGAGCGGCAGGCCTCGACTCGCCTAGCCCCGCTCATCGTGGAAACTCTACAGCGATATGCGCGACGCGGGTCTAGAGTACGTTGTCGTTGTCCTGGACTGCGCCCGGCGACCGCACTCACCCGATGCGTTCCGCCTCACGAGCGCGATCACCGACCGTGGATGGGGACATGCCTGGCGACGAGAAGATGGTCGGCACGTTGATGGCGGACCTGTTCCCGTTATCGCGCAGCATTACCGGTGACGGCACGCGGGCGACGCTGCGTCGCATCGGTGCCGAGATCCCGCTCGACGTGTACGAGGTGCCCAGCGGTGCGCCGGTACTCGACTGGACGGTGCCCGATGAGTGGAACCTGCATCGCGCCGTCCTGCGCGACCCGGCCGGTGAGATGGTCGTGGACACCGCCGACAACAACCTTCACGTCGTCAACTACAGCGAACCGGTACGCGGCGAGTTCGACTTGGCCGAGCTGTCGCTGCGGCTGTATTCGCTGCCCGACCGGCCGACCCTGATCCCCTACCGGACCAGTTATTACCACCGCACCTGGGGGTTCTGCCTCTCCGACGAGCGCCGGGCGGTGCTCGGGCGGGGGAGGTACCAGGTCGACATTGATGTGTCCCTCGGGCCCGGCGCGCTGACCTACGGCGAGTTGCTGGTACCGGGCCGGGTACCGGACGAGGTGCTGGTGTCGACGCACGTGTGCCACCCCAACATGGCCAACGACAACCTCACCGGCATCGCCGCAGCGGTGACGCTGGCCTGCTGGGCGCTACGGGACATGCGTCGGCTGACGTACCGGTTCCTGTTCGTCCCGGCCACCATAGGCGCGCTCGCCTGGCTCGCCGCCCATAAGGAGGCGCTGCCGCCTATCGCGCATGGCCTGGTGCTCACTGGGCTGGGCGACACCGGGCCGCTGGTCTACAAGCGGTCGCGGCGTGGCGACGCGCCGGTCGACCAGGCGATGACGTACCTGGTGCGCGGACGGGGGACGACGGTCGACTGGTACCCGTACGGCTACGATGAGCGACAGTACTGCTCGCCGGGCTTCGACCTCCCGGTCGGGAGGCTGACTCGGGCGGTCCACGGTACCTACCCGGAGTACCACACATCGGGAGACAACCTGTCGTTCGTCCGGCCGGAGCAGGTCGTCGCGGCAGCGGACGTGGTTCTGGAGCTGTTCGACATCCTGGAGACCGGCCTGGTACCTCGGAATCTGTCGCCGTACGGCGAGCCGCAGCTGGGCCGGCGCGACTTGTACCGGAGGATGGGTGGTACCGCGAACCTGAAGTCGGCCGAGATGGCGTACCTGTGGGTGCTCAGCCTCGCCGACGGTGGCCACGATCTGATGGAGATCGCTGGGCGCGCCGGACTCCCCCTTCCGACCATCGTCATGGCGGCGCAGGCGCTGCGCGCGGTCGGACTGCTTGACGGATAGGACTTGGCCGATGGAATTGCTGCGTCACGCCTACACGAACCGTACCGGCCGGGACGGTGCCGTGGTGGTGAAGTCCTACCGTGGCCCCGATGCGGCGCGCCGACGGTCGCGGGAGGAGACCGTCCTGCGCGCGCTGAACGGTCTGCTGCCCGTACCGGCCATCATCGGCGCCGACGAGAGCGCTTTAAGCATGGAGTTCCTCGGCGGGGAGCACGGGCAGGACCTGTTGCGTCGCGGATGGGCGGCGCAGGTGCTGCAGGCCTGTGGGCACACGCTACGCCGCATTCACGCCATCGACGTGACCACGGTGTTCGGCCACGAACCGACGCCGCCCGGCACGGTGCTCGTGCACGGAGACTACGGACCAAACAATCTCCTACTGGACCCGGACACGCTGGCGGTCACTGCGGTCCTGGACTGGGAGTGGGCACACCTGGGCGATCCGTTGGAGGACCTGGCGTGGTGCGAATGGATCATACGTTCGTACCACGTCGAGCACATCGACGCGCTCGATGGGTTTTTCACGGTGTATGGCAGCCGTCCCGCGTGGCCGTTGCGGCACCGGCAGATGGTCGCCCAGGCGCGGGCGCTGGTGAACTTCACCGAGCGGTGGGAACACGTTGACGCCGACCGCGTCCAGAGCCGCCGGCGGCAGCTGGCCGCCACTGAGGCGTGGACCGAGTAGCGGCGTGGCGCGTCCTTCGCGGATCGGGGCCCAGCCACTATCGTGCCGACGTGACTGATCAAAGGATGCGGGCGAAGACCGCAGTCGTGACCGGTTCGGCGACCGGAATAGGCAGGGCCGTCGCGCTGCGCCTCAGCGGCGACCACAACGTGGTGGTGAACGCGAAGAGCAACGAGGACGAGGGCCGCCGCACGGTTGAGGAGATCACCGCCGCTGGCGGGTCTGCGGTGTTCATTCGGTCCGACGTCTCGACGCAGCAGGGCGTGGACCAGCTCTTCGAGGCGGTGCGGGAGATCTTCGGTCGGGCCACGGTACTGGTCAACAACGCCGGTGCCACCCGCAGCGCACCGCTGGGATCGTGGGACGAGGCGCACTGGTACGACATGCTTGCCACCAACCTGGTGAGCTGTGCCCTGACCAGCCAGGCATTCGTCGGGCAGCTGGACCGCGCCCGGGCCGCCATCGTGAACGTCTCCTCGGCACGCGGGATTGAACGCTACGCACGGATCGGGGTTGCCGCGTACTCGGCGGCCAAAGCAGGCGTGATCAACCTGACTGGGGCGTTGGCCAAAGCGCTCGCGCCTCAGGTGACCGTCAACGTAGTCAGCCCCGGGTTCGTGGAGACCCGGTACTTCCAGCGGTCCGACCTGACCGCCGAGGACGAGGCGATGATCGACGGCTGGCGCAAGGCGGTGCCGATCGAGCGGTTTGTGGACCCTGACGAGATCGCTGCGGCGGTGATCTTCCTCGCCAAAGAGCCCGCGATGACGGGCGCCAACCTGGTCATGGACGGCGGCTGGACGCTAACCGTCAGCTAGCCATACCGGCTACGACGGCGGCGGCGCGAAGACCAGTACTCCACCCTCTGGCTTCTCGCCGTGGTCGTACGCGGCCACGACCTCATTTGGTAGGTTGGCACCGTCGGCGAGTCGGTGAAAATCGCGCAGCGAGGTGCCCTCCGGATGGCTGTCGACGTTGGGCGCCCCTCGCCCGGCCCGCAGGTCGGCGATGTTGACGGTACGGAAATCCGTGCTGAACCGGCACCGCCCCGACGTGTTGTGGACGGTGGAGTGCATCTGCGTCGCAGAGAAGATCACCAGTCCCCCCGGTGGTACCACGAAGCGCACCTGCGGGTCCGGGTCGATGTCCTCGGGAGGGTGCGGCTGCCGGCGGGTGTCGCTGTGCACGTGCTTGGCGGCTTCGGCTCGTCCCACGGCGTTCCAGATATAGTAGTTGAACTCCTCAGAGAAGTTCTGCACGCCCTTGCTCCAGTACTCCGGATGGAAGGCCATCGCACTCTCGGACTCGATCTCGTAGATTGGCATCCACCAGTTAATTTGGGCCACCGGCGCGCTCCACCAGGTGTCCCGGTGCAGCGGATGGACGTACCCGACCCCGGCTGTCAGGTAGGCGTCACTGGTGACCCCGCGCAGCTTCGGTACGTCGAGGTAGGTCTCGTCGAGATCGCAGCCGAACCCGGCCAGCACCTCGCACAGCAGCTGCCGGGTCTTCGGGTGGTGCATGTACTTGGGCTTGAGAGGACCGAAGATCTCGACGAACCGCTCGACGGGCATCTCGTACTGGGCGGTCCCCGGATCCAGCGGCGCGAACGCCTCCTCAATCAGTTCCGCCGCGAAGTCTCGCAGCGTGCGGGTCTGCGGGGTCGGCGTGAACACGAAGATTTGGCCGGCGTAGAGCCGCTCTCGGCGGACCTGGTCGGGTACCGCCGAGTCGAGGTACACGGTGTTGTTCGTGGCCATGGAAGTGCGCTTCTTTCGATTCCGTTAGAGCACCACGTAAGCGGGCTGTGGCTGGTGGGGGTCGCGGTGCAGAGGATACCGCCGCAGATCCAGGACCTCCTTGAACGCGACGGTCTCGCCCGGGTACATTGGATGGGTGGGCTCGTCGAGAGCCAGAATGGTGCCCTTGGTGGTGTGGGGCAAGATCTGCTCTAGTGCGACCTTGGTCGGCTGGTAGAGGTCGAGGTCAAAGTAGGCGAGCGCGACGATCGTCTCCGGGTTCTCTGCGAAGTATCGGGGGAGTTCGGTCTCGATGTCACCCTCCCGGATCTCGTGCCGGACGATATGCGACAGTGGACTGTCCTGCTCGTGTACCCGCATCAGCTCCGACAGGTGCGCCCGGTAGCCGGCCGGTACGCCGAACATGCCGTGCGAGGCGAGGCTGCCGTCCTGACCGTCTTTGGTGTCCGTCGCCGAGATGGAACTCTCAGGGAATCCGCTGAACGTGTCGAATCCCACGATCCGCCGGAAATGGTTGAACGGCTCGTAATACCGCCGCAGGCTGCTGAAGGTCACCATGTTGCGGCCGTACCGGGTGCCCAGATCGAGGACCACCCCATGCACGTCAAGGATCTTCCGGTATAGCTCAGACAGCGCGAAGATGTGTGCCAGCAGTTGTGGCCGGAGATAGAGCTCCAGCTGCTCTAGCCGATCATGGCCCTCGATCGGCGAGCCGTGGAAGAGTCGTTCGAGGTCCCCTCGGACGGTGACCTCAGCGGCGCTGGGCCGCTGTGTCCGTGCGTCAGCCTGGGCTTCGATCATTGTCTGCTCCGTCTCGTCGATCCGATAGATCCCGGTATCGCGCTGTGCGCCGGTGGCTAGCCGGCCGCCATCATGGCCTTGCCCGCGTTGACGGCGGCCACTGCGCAGTCGATCAGGCTGGTCCGCATCAGGCCCGGGTCGCCGCCGACCACGAATATCGCGGCTGCCCGGACGCTGCGGATGCTGGCTACGGCGAACACCGCGGCCGCCTCGCCTTCGGTGGCGAGGACACCGAGCGTGCGCAGCATCCGCCAGCGTTCCCGCCAGGTGTCCTGCAGGAGCATGCGGCTGGGCTCGCGACAGTAGTACGCGTCCTTGCAGTGGGTCAGACCCAGCCGGTATCGCGTACCGCGGTCGTCGGCTGCCCGGCATAGCGCCTGCAGCAGCAAGGGATCGGGCACAGCGGGCACCTGAACGGGAAGATACTGGGTACTCGTACCATCATCGCGTACCGCACCCGAGGTGATGACGACCATTCCCGGTTCAAGGTACGGCTGTAGCGGCCCGCAGGTACCGATCCTGATGATGTGGCGGATCCCGCTGTCCACGAGCTCCTCGACCACTAGCGCGGCGCTCGGACCACCCATCCCGTGCGAGGCGATCAGTACCAGATGCTCGTCGCATTTCACCTCGGCGACCTTGATCTCGCGTACCCGCCAGGCGTTCCGCAGGTTGCCGACCGCGTCGGCGAACGGTCCGATCCGGTCCGCGTCGCCAGTGATGATCGCCACCTCGGCCGCAGTGGTGAACGCCGGCAACAGGCGACCGGCGGGCGCATCAGGTATCGGGATCATTGTGCCATCCCCCCGATAGGTGGGTCGGTCGGTCACCAACATTTCCACGGAGCCGATCCGCCCCGCCACAGCTCCTCCAGCAGCTTCTTGTCCCACAGCGTGTCCATAGGCTGCCAGAAACCCTCGTGCCGGAAGGCGGACAGCATCCCGTCCCGGGCCAAGCGTTCCAACGGCTCGCGTTCCCAGATCGTGCTATCAGAGTCTAGGTAGTCATACACCGCCGGCTCCAGGACGAAGAACCCGCCATTGATCCAGGCGCGCTGGGCGTCGGTGCCTGTCCGCTCGTGGAACGCGGAGATGCGCGTCTGGCCGGGCTCCAAGACGAGGGAACCGTATCGCGCCGGCGGATGTACGGCGGTGACCGTCGCATATGTCTCCTGCTGCCGGTGGAAGGCTAGAAGTTCAGTAATGTCGATGTTCGCGACGCCGTCACCGTAGGTCAAGAGGAATGTCTCTTCGTCGGTATGGTCGCGCACCCGTCTAATGCGTCCACCGGTCATCGTTTCGTCGCCGGTGTCCACGAGTGTGACCCGCCAGGGTTCGCCACCGCGCCGGTGCAGTTCGACGGCGCCACGCTTCAGGTCGTACGTGACGTCGGACTGGTACAGCACGTAGTTGGCGAAGTACTGTTTGATCATCCCACCTTGGTACCCACAACAGATGACGAAATCGGTGAAGCCGTACGCGCCATATATCTTCATGATGTGCCACAGGATCGGTTTTTTGCCGATCTCCACCAGTGGTTTCGGCCGGAACACCGTCTCCTCACTGAGCCTGGTGCCCAAGCCGCCCGCGAGGATGACGACCTTCATCTATTTCTCCTTCGTCCTGCCGCGGGACAGCCCGTGGGATATTGCGGTACCGGCGCCAGACAGCCAACGGCGGGTGACGAGTGTCGGGCCGGCGTCCGGTCAGACAACCCCGTGGCGGGTCTCGGAGCACATCCGACGTCCAGCGGCCGGCTCACCCCGTGAGCCGCTGATGCAGCGGTTAAGTGCCTAGGTGATGATAACCACAGCACCGGTCGATGTCAGGTCGTCGCGTTCACGCCAGGCGACGGTGTTCACCCCGAACCGGGGCTGACCGAGTCGACAGGGGTGTACCTGTTGGCGACGATCGGGCACGCTAGAGCGTGATTTGTTCCGGAACGGCGCAGGCGAGGAATTCGTCATAGTACCGGTCGACCACGAGCCGTATGAGTAAGCGCGTGGGCGTTGCCGACGAGGCTGCGCACGAAGGTGGGGGCCGGCCGTTCATCGGGCCCGTACCAGATGGGCCCGGTACCAGGTGGCGGTCCGGCGTAGCCCCTCGTCCAACCCGACCATTGGCTTCCAGCCCAGCTCGCGGCGTGCGGCCGAGGAGTCCAGGTACTGCGCGGGAATCTCCCGATTCACCTCGCCGAGCACGATCGGGGCGATGTTGACACCCACCGCCGAGTTGATATGCGCGAGCATCTCCAGGACGGTCAGTGGGCTGTCAAGCGAGAAGTTGAAGCTACGCCCGGCGAGCTCCGGTCGCTTCCTCAGTGTCTCTGCGGTGCGCAGGTAGGCCGAGACGCCGTCCTCGATGTACAGGTAGTCGCGGATGAGTGATCCGTCCGACCGGATCACTGGCGACCGTCCGGCAAGCAGGTCGCGCATGGCCCCTGGTACCAAGCGGCTCCAGTTCAGGTCGCCGCCACCGAAGAAGTTGCCGCACCGAGTGACGCACACAGGCAGGCCATAGCTCGTCGCGTACGAATGGGCGATCAGGTCGGCACACGATTTGCTCACATCATAGGGCGAGCTGCCCTGCAACGGCGTGTCCTCGGTACACGGCAGCCGGACCTGACTCCCGTACGCTTTGTCGCTGCTCGCCACGACGATCTCGGACACCAGTGGGCTGCGCCGGCAGGCTTCGAGCGTGGCCCAGGTACCCCCTATGTTGGTTTCGAAGGTACTGACCGGATTGCGGTCGGCGATGCCGACAATGGTCTGCGCAGCGAGATGGAACACGGTGCGGATCTCGTACTCGCCGAGTACCCGCTCCATCGTCGCCTGGTCCGTAACCTCCCCCCGTACGCTCACGACGAGGTCTCGCAGCCCGTCGGCGACGAAACGGCTCTGCGGCACTCGGTCCCGCACGAGGCAGACCACCTGCGTGCCGAGCCGCCACAGCATCTCAACGAGCCACCCGCCGAGCAGCCCGGTTGCGCCGGTAACGAGGACCGGACGGTCCCGCCAGACAGACACGGATACTCCTCGCGTGGTCGCCCTGTGCGGCAGGGTTCCCGGTGGCGCTCCGCCCGCTTTGGCGTCCTCCAGGCAGAAGGATACCCGAACGATATGGTCGGGTTCTGGTTGATCGTCCGCGCCAGGGGTGCGTCGGCTGCCTGGGGCCCCGTCGAGCGACCGGAGCGCGGCTGGTCTTGGTGTGGTGCAACCGCGACCTTTTCCCCGTCGACCTCACAGGCCGCAGCCGGCTCGTGGCCCGGCGATGGAGACGACACAGCCCGACAGCAGAGGCAAACAGAGGACGGTCCCGGTCGGAAGGGGCACGACAGACGACGTGGCAAGCTGACGCGGACAACGCAGTGAACTTGGCTTGTTCCCTGAGCTGGGCTTTAGCGTGACAGTAGCATCGTGGAGACGAAGGGACTTGAACCCTCAACCCCCGCCGTGCAAAACGTGATCGACCCTACCGACTACTGCTGACCGGTGCCATCTTGTAACCGTTCGGGCTGCTCACACGCCGTCGAGCGACGTCGGCTGTCAACGAACGTCAGCGAGTTCGCCGACTTTTCGCCGACACCCAATGCGACGGGCTCCGCGGCCGGGGTGAGCTTGTCCGCGTGGGTGGTGGCCACGGTGCGGGGGCCAGCCAAGCGCCAGGCTGTCGAGCGTGCTGGGTGGGCCGAGTGCTCCGAGAACGATGACTGTGGTGTTCGCCCACCTCAACGGGGCGCTACCGCGCCCGGACTGGGTCCTGGAGCGCGTCCATGATCTCACCGAGCGGACACGCGCGGGGGTGCGGGCTGTCGGCGGCGTTCCCCCGTGTCCCCCGCCACGGCTTTGGCGCAGGCATGGGGTAATCGTCACCGGTCTGTCCCGCTTCTCGCCTACGTCATGGTAGCGCTGTCACGGTTGCTCTGGGTGATGGCCTCCGGCTCGCATGGCCCGCGCCGAGGCACCGACCTCGGGGGTGGCGGAGACCCACCGTGCCCGCTCACGGTGGGAGCAACTCGGGGTGACGGAACCACCGAGGTGGAGGTGAGGTTAGGGAACTAAGTTAGGTCAAGCCCCGCGCTGGCGTGTGATCCACTCCTCCAAGTCGCGGGCCTGCTGGTCCTCACCCAGCTCACGCAGGTCGCGGGCGAGGTTGTTAGCCGAGCGCAGGGTGTGGGGGTGGTCCTCACCCAGAACCCGACGGCAGCGGGCGAGGGTGTCCTCGCCGAGCTGACGAGCCGACTCATACTGCCCCACCCCCCACAGGCTCAGGGCGAGGACGTAGGCCGA
>JAFAPC010000116.1 GCA_019247305.1 Pseudonocardiales bacterium | reverse complement strand
CCGGTGGCGGCGGTGTGCTCGCCTTGGCGCGGCAGGAGTTCGGGTGGGTCGCCCGGCTGCTGGATCAGGCGTCCTACGACGGGCGGACCGGTCGGGCGCTGCACGTCGTGCTCGCCGAGCTGGGCCAGTTCTGTGGCTGGTCAGCCTGCGATACCGGCTATAACGGTCTGGCGCAGCGCTTCTACGTCGCGGCGTTGCGCGCGGCGCACAGCGCTGATGACCGGCCCCTGGGCGCGTACATCCTCGCGTCTATGGCCTCTCAGGCCGCCCGATACGACGGTCGGCCCGCCGATGCCGTGACGCTCATCGAGACAGCCCTCGCCGGCACGCGGGGAGGACAGACACCAGCCCTGCTCGCCCAACTGTACATGCGACATGCCTACGCTTTCGCCTTCCTGCGCGACACCTCGGCCTGCACCGCGGCGATCTCCCAAGCCCGCACCCAGGTCGAAGCGCTCACGCCGGACGACGACCCACCCTGGTTGTATTGGGTCAACCCAGCAGCGATCACGGGCAATGCCGGCGTGTGTCTGCTGCGACTCGGTCAGCCCGACCACGCGATAGCCATGCTCACCGAAAGTATCGCCCAACTCGACGAGTCCTTCGTCCGGGACCGGCAGTTCTACGTGACTCATCTCGCCAGTGCTCTCACCCGACCGGGAAAACAGCGTGACCTCCACGTCGCCATCGGGCTGGGAATGGAGTCCATCGACCTGGTCGAGAGCCTGGACTCGATCACCGGGTTGGGTTATCTCGGCGACCTGTACCACGATCTGAAGCCACACGCCATAGTCCCTGCGGTACGGGACTTCCTGGACCGGGCGCGTGGGCTTGTGGCCGCGTAACGCGCCTCCGAGACCGGGAGCCCACGACGCGGTTTACGACGATCCGGTTGGCTGAGGTGCTGACAGCACAGGCTCATGACATCCCTAGGTCATCTCGCCGCGGTGGGGCGTGGTGGTCGTGCTGGTGAGCTGGTGTGCCGGTCAGGTGCTGGATCGATCGGCTACGGGGGCTGGGGACTGTGACCGCTAAGCGCCGTGCTTTCGCGGAGCGCCGGGAGGTTGTTGGGCACAGCCAGGAGACGCTGGCGCGGCTCGTGGGGGTGCAGCCCACCACGGTGGGGCGCTGGGAGTGGGGCGAGACCTGTCCGCAGCCGTGGTGTCGGCCCGAACTCGCTGATGCCCTGAGTGTCTCGGTCGAAGAGTTGAACGTCATGCTCGCCGAAGGACAGCCGGTCGACGACGGGCGATCAGGCAGCTCGGAGCTACGGGGGGTTGGTGAGCTGCTCGATCTGGATACGGCGCAGGAGCTGCCCGTCGATCTCGAGCATGACCCAGTACTCGCGCCCCCGTGGAACCATCGGGGTACCGTCGAGGTGGCAGTCGTGCTGAGAGGCAGTGATCGTCCGGTGGAGCGCCGAGGGTTCGTGTTCCTCAGCGGCATGGCGTTGACCGCTCCGGCGCATCAGTGGCTGGTGCACGAGCCGGGGCCGCTGGTGTCGGGGTTGTCGGGGCGTCGGGTGTCGGCCGGGCTGGTGGACCGGTTGAGGGCCATGATCCCTGAGCTGCGCGCGATGGATGACCTTGCTGGGGGAGGCACGGTGCTCGCGCTGGTCCAGCGGGAGTTCGGAGTGATCGCCGAGCTGCTCGACCTGGCGTCCTACGACCAGACCACCGGCCGCAAACTTCATGGAGCGCTGGCCGAGCTGGGGCAGCTCGCGGGTTGGGCCGCCTATGACTCCGGGCAGCCGGGACTGGCGCAGCGCTACTACGTAGCCGCTCTCCGCGCGGCGCACAGCGCCGATGACCGGCCCCTGGGCGCCCACATCCTCGGGTCGATGGCCTATCAGGCCGCACGCGAAGGGTACCCCAGGCAGGCTGTCACGCTCGTCGAGACTGCGGTAGCCGGCGTGCGGGGCCGGGAGACGCCGAGCCTGCTGACAGCGCTCTACAGCAGGCAGGCATACGCCTTGGCGACCCTGCGGGACCCCTCCGGCTGCGTGGCGGCGATCTCGAAGACTCGCACCTACGTCGAACGCCTCAAACAAGAGGACGAACCCCCGTACCTGTACTGGGTGGGACCCGGGGAGGTCACGGCCGGCGCCGGTCGCGCTCTGCTGCAACTGGGGCAAGCCGACCAGGCGGTGAACATGCTCGAAGACGGTATCGCCCTGTTCGATGAGTCATTCATCCGTGACCGGACGAACTTCTTGATCCGCCTCGCCGAGGCCCTCGCCCACCCGGGCCCGCAGCGTGACCTCGATGCCGCCGCCGGGCGGGGTATGGCGGCACTCGAGTTGTCCGAGAACCTGGACTCCACTCGCGGCGTCGGGCGTCTCCGCGACCTCTACCGCCAGATGAAGCCGCACGCGAAGGTCCCGGCGGTAGGAGACTTCCTGGACCGGGCGCGAGGGCTCGTGACGGTGTAACGCGCCTCCGAGGCAGGGATCCCGCGCGGCGCGCGATCTTACGACGGTCAGGACCGTGCGGGCCGCCAGCATCCCCTGGGGCTGTGGAATAAGTCAATCCAGTTGGCTCGGGGCCCCCGCCGGAATGCCCCGACCTGCCCGCCACCGACCGGCGCATCGTCGACTCCGAGCGCTTCGCCGGCCTGACCGCGCTGGAGACCCGTCGCGAGGTCTACGGCGCCGAGCGCCGCGTCGTGCTCACCAGCTCACAGACCTCCACCTCGTGTCGTTCTCTCCGATGCACCACTGGACCGACCACAACATCTGGAAAAGATCATCAATCGCGAAGACGACTCCGTACTGCTGTGCGACCTCGGGCTCGTCGACACCCTCGACGAGAAGCGATTCCTCGTAGTCGGCCGGCGACGACCCCTCACCGACGACGGTCCGCTGATCTTCTGACACACCGCGCGAACCCTCCGACGAACCGCAACACGCCGACAACGTTCGCCTCACCAAAACACCAGCTCAGACAGCATGCAACGGTCTGTTATGATCCTCTCATGCCGTCGCATGGGCCAGTCAACGCCCAGCCTTCGCCGTAGTTCGCGTCCGCGCTCCTCAGAGGCGGTAAGATAGCCACCCGGTCGCGGTTCCCTCGGGAACCGCTCTTCATGTTTTGACAGCGCCTTGTCCGTGAAGCGGCCGGACGCCCGAAGGTGTCCCGGCTATGTCTGTCTTCGTGAGCGATCCGTCCTGTCCTCCCCTCACTCGGTGGTTCCGCTGGAGGGGTTGGTTCGGGAGAGCCAGTCGGTGTAGTGGGTGGGGGCAATGCGGGCATCGTTTCGGGCGGTGAGGACGTCGCCGTGGGCGGCGGCGAACATGCCGGCGGTGTCATCGGTGACGACAGAGCGCCCGTCGCTCTTGGCGGTCAGGGTGAGTCGGCCGAGTTCGTCGAGAGGGTAGACGTCGGGACCTGCGATGTTGACGACGCCGTTCAGGGGGCTGCCTGCGGCGACTTCGGCGACGATGCTGGAGACGTCCGCAGCGGCGATCGGCTGGATCGGCGTGCGTGGCAGGCGGACGGTGTCGCCGTCGGCGGTCATGGACAGGGTCGCGTCCATGAACTCCATGAACTGCGTGGCGCGGACGATGGAATACGGGATCGGCCCGGCCTTGAGGATGTTCTCCTGAAGCACCTTCGCCCGGTAGTAGTCCAGATCGGGCACTTGGTCCACGCCGACGATCGAGAGGATGACGAAGTGCCCGACCCCACCCTTCTCGCTCGCGGCAAGAAGGGTGTCCATCGAAGTCTGGAAGAAGGCGAGCGAGGCGTCGTCGAAGGTCGGGGAATTCGTCAGGTTGATGACGACGGCGGTGCCCGCCACGGCCGCATCCAGGCCCTGGCCGGTGATGATGTCCACGCCTGTGGACAGGGAGTGCGGTACGGCTTGGTGCCCGGCCGCGTTCAGGTTCTCCACGACCCGTGACCCGATCAGCCCGGTTCCGCCGATGACTGCGAACTTCATGGTATACGCCTTCTTTCGGTGGTTTGGTGTCCGATATGCGGCTTATGCGGCTCTGATTGCAGCTTAGGTTCTAACCCTCGACGAACGTGACCGTCTCGTCGAGCGTTGCCCGGCCCGTGCGGGCGTGACCCTCCGTGACGTCCTCGAATCCGATCGACATGCCACAGAAGAGGATGAGCTCATCCGGGGGTGACAGGACCTCCGCGACGGTCCTGCGATACACCGACCACGCCATCTGCGGGCAACTGTGCAGCCCTTCGGCGCGGAGCAGCAGCATGACGGTCTGCAGATACATGCCGACGTCGGCCCATTGGGCCGGGCCCATGTCGCGGTCGATGTAGCAGAACAGGGCGGCGGGCGCGCCGAAACAGTCCCAGTTCGCGGCAGCGGCCCTCTGGCGCGCCTCCAGATCCTCGCGCGAAATGCCGAGTGCGCCGTAGCGCTGCTCGGCGAAGGCGGACCGGCGCTCGCGGTACGGGGACTTCAGCGCGGGCGGGTACATCTCGTACTCCCGTTCGTCCCCGGGGTCGCCTGCGGCCACGCGCTCGCCGGCACGCTTCTTGAGCTCGGCCAGCGGCACGCCGGTCAGCACGTAGACGTGCCACGGCTGGATGTTCGATCCGGACGGCGCCCAAGCCGCAGCGGACAGCACGCGCTCCAGCACCTCTCTCAGGACATGCCGGTCGGTGAATCCGCGCACCGCCCGTCGGCTCGTGACCGCCTCATAAACGTCCAAGATCGCCATCTCCTCATCTGCTCAACGTGGCTACCTTCGTCACACTCGCTGTGCCCGTGGCACGGGAGATCACCCGGTCGATCGCTGAGGGAGCGCGTGGAGCAGGAGGCCGACCCAGCGGCTGCGGGCGTCTCTGCGTGGGCGGTCTTGAGGTACTGCCTGCGCTTCGGCAGCGCCGGCGTAGCCGGGCTCCTAGGGTGTGGTGGTTGCGGTGCGGTAGAACTCGGCTGCGGTGACGGTGGCGGGGACGTCGAGTTCGGCGGCGACTGCGGTGATCGCGGTGGCGCCGACGGCGAGGTCGGCTTGGCCGTCGGTGGTGAAATACGGTGCGATGAACGTCTCGTAGTGGGCTCGGGCTTCGTCTGCGGTGTGTCGGCCGAGGAACGTCCGGATGTGCCGCACCGTGGTGTCGGGTTCGTTGTGGATCACCTGCAGGGCGCGCTGGTGGGCTCGTACGACGGCCTGGACCGCGGGGTCGTCCGGGTGGATGTAGGTGGGGTCGACGGCCACGCCTACGGTGGGGATCTGGAAGTGGTCGCCGACCCAGGCCAGCACCCGCCAGCCGTGCTCGGCGGCTATCGCCTCCGGGGCCATGGTGCTGCCGACCAGGGCGGCGTCGATCCTGCCGTCGTGCAGCCGGCGCAGGTCCATGCCGTAGTCGCCGGGCGGGCGGACGATGGTGTGGATGTCGCGGTCCGGGTCGAGGCCGGCCTGGCGCAGCACGATCCGGGCGAAGCACCCGGGTGCGGTGTGGGGGGCGTGTACCGCCAGCCGTCGGCCGGCCAGGTCGGCCGGGGAGGTCAGGCCGGGGCGGGCGAGGAACCAGAACAGCGGGCGGTGGGTGTTGACATTGAGTGCGACCCAGGGGATGCCATCGGCCAGTCGGGACAGCAGTGCCCGGCCGAGCCCGATGGTGGCGCCGTGGCGCAGCCGCTCCTCGTCCCAGGAGCAGCCGTCGCGCAACGCGACGTGGACGCTCTCGTCGGCGTAGTAGTCCTGCTGGTCGGCGATGTAGGCGACCAGTTCCTCGTGCAGGCCCCGCCCGACGTAGGCGAGATCGATCGTGTGCATGAACGTTCTTCCTTGATCGTGTCACCGCCATGGGCCCGCGCGTGCCGCGGGCCCTGCTGCTGCGGCCCATGGTGCTGAGGTGACGGTGTGCGGGATGCGGTCCGGCCGTCGGCCGGACCGGACGGTATGGCCCCGTGTGCGGAGGACAGCGGGGCGTCAGTACATGGACGTCCCGCCGTTGACCGCGGCCGTGGTGCCGGTCATGAAGGCGTTGTCCTCGCTGGCGTAGAAGGCGACCGCTTGGGCGACGTCGCCCGGGTGTGCCAGGCGGCCCAGGGGGGTAGCGGCCACCTGCCGCTGCTTGTGCTTTTCGTCGAACACAACATCCGCCATGCGGGTGTCCTCCACCGGACCGGGCTCGACGACGTTGACCGTGATGCCCCGCGGGCCCAGTTCCTGAGCGAGGTACCGGGCGAACTGCGCCAGTGCGGCCTTGGCCGTGCCCAGTGCGATCATGCCCTCCCGGGGCCGGCGGCTGAGGTCGGTACCGAGATAGATGATGCGTCCCCAGCCCTGTTCGGTCATGGCGGGCAGGACGGCTTTGGTGACCACGAACGCCGCACGCATCTCGTCGTCGAGCTTGCCGCCCAGTTCTTCCCACGTCATGTCCTGGAACGGCTTGATCACATACGGGGTGAGCGCGTTGTGCACGAGCACGTCGATGCCGCCCCATGCCGCCTGGACCTGATCGATCATGCTCTCGACCGCCGCTGCCTCGCGCACGTCGGCCTGCACGGCCATGGCCTGGCCGCCTGCGGCCTCGATGCCGGCCACGACCTCCTCGGCTGCCGTGCCGCTGCGGAGGTAGTCGACCACCACGCGCATCCCTCGCGCGGCCAGAAGGC
>JAFAPC010000099.1 GCA_019247305.1 Pseudonocardiales bacterium | reverse complement strand
TGGACCCCACCGGCACGGGACAGCAACGCTGGTCCAACCGGTGGAAAGCGGCCTTGAACGCCTTCGAGATCACCTTCGACGGACGACTGTCCGCCGGACGCAAGTAAAACAACACGATCGAGTTACACCGTTCGCTGGACAGACCCCTCGGATAGTGATAAGCGCATTGACTATCCGGGGGCTGTCTTGTGAGGTGGAGTTGGATGGTGTCGGCACGCCCTGTTGTGGTGCCTGGTGGGAGATGCGAGTGGCCAGGGTCTTCGTCAGCTATTCCGCCAAGGATCGAGTACTGGCTGCTGAGGTGCACCGGTGGTTGGACGATGACAGCCACGAGGTGTTCATGTACCAGGACCCGCGTGACGGTATCGCGCTTGGTGAGCAGTGGCGTCAGCGGTTGCACGAGCGGCTGCGGTGGGCTGATGCGGTGGTGTGTGTGGTCACTTCGGCGTATGTGGCTTCCACGTGGTGTGGCGCCGAAGTCGCGATCGCTCAGTCGCGGGGTAGCTTGCTGTTACCGCTGCGGGCGGAGCCCGAGGTTACCCATCCGCTGCTGAGAGAGCTCCAGCACACCGATCTGGCGCTGGATCCGGACGCTGCCCGGGCTGTGCTGGCCGCGGCGTTGCGTCGGGTCGATGCGGTGGGGGGATCGGGATGGCCGGACGATCGTTCCCCCTTCCCGGGGCTGAGTCCATTCGATGGGACGCGGCACCGGGTGTTCTTCGGCCGTGCTGAGGAGGTGAAGCAGCTCGTCGAGCTGCTTCGGTCTGCGGTCGAGCGCGCCAGGGGTGCGGCGGTGCTGGTGGTGGGTCCTTCCGGGTGCGGTAAGTCCTCGCTGGTGCGGGCTGGGTTGGTGCCGGTGATGGCGGGTGAGTCGGGCTGGCGGACGCTGCGGCCGATCCTGCCGGGCGCCGATCCGGTGGGGGCACTGGCCTGGGAACTGGCCGCTGCCGCCCGGCGGATCAAGCTGGGCTGGACCGTGGAGCAGGTCCACCACCGGCTCGGCAAGGGCGGATTCGCCGGGCTGGCCCGAGAGTTGCTGCTCGCCGATCCGGCGGGTCCGCAGCAGCGCCTGCTGGTGGTGGTGGATCAGGTCGAGGAGCTGCTCACCCAAACCGGGCCTGACCTGCGAGCGTGTTTCGCCACGCTGCTGCAAGCGGCGCTGAGGGGTCCGGTGCAGGTGGTCGGCACGCTGCGACCGGAATTCCTCGACCAACTGCTCGCCGACTCCCAGCTGGCCATCCTGTCCACCGATATCTTCCCGCTGCGGCCGTTGCGCCGCGAGGCGCTGCGCGTCGTGATCGAGGGTCCGGCCCGGCTGGCCGGTATCATCGTCGAGGATCAGCTGGTGGCTCGGCTGGTCGCGGACACTGCCAGCGGAGAGGCTCTCCCGCTGTTGGCGTTCACCCTGGCTCGACTCGCCGAGGGCATCAGCCGTGGCGGACAGCTCTCCAGCACACGCTATGACCAGCTCGGTGGCGTGCAGGGTGCCCTGACCCAGCAAGCCGACGCCGCTCTCACCGACGCCCTCACCGCTAGCGGCCGAACCAGTCAGCAGGTGGTCGCCGGGCTGCTGCGACTGGTCACCGTCGATGAGCAGGGTCACCCCACCCGCTGGCGGGTCTTGCACGAGGAGCTTCCTGAACCGGTCGCTGCCGAGGTGGGGATGTTCGTCGCGAGGCGGCTGCTGACCACCGATACCGACAACGGTCGCGTGGTGATCAGCGTCGCCCACGAGGCCTTCCTGTCCGCATGGCTCCCACTGGCGCAGGCCATCGCCGAGAATATGTCGGCGTTGCGAGCACGGCGCGCGGTCGAGCACGCCGCCGCCGAATGGGACAGCAACACCCGCCCACCCGACCGGTTATGGGAAGGCGGCCAACTCGCCGCCGCCGTCAGCGACACCGGCGCCCGCATCCGCGCCGGAGCAGCGGCAGGAGACGGTCCTCTGAAGCGGGGACCCTCACGCTGGCTGCGGCGACGCGGCGAGCTGATCGCCGATCGTGTCGAGCTCAGCCCGACCGCCCGTGACTTTCTGCACACCAGCATCCGTCGCGACCGGTACCGCCGCCGGCGCGCCATCACCGTCCTGTCGGTACTGCTCATCCTTGCCCTCGTCGCAGGCGGGATAGCGCTCGGCCAGTGGCACCTCGCGCAAGAACGGCAACGGATCGCCACCGGCCGAAACCTGCAGTCCCAGGAGGAATCACTCCGCAGCAGTCAAGCAGGCCTGTCGCTCCGTCTGGGACTCGCGGCAATGAGGGTCAATCCCAGCTCCGAGTCCCGCGCGGCGCTCGTAACGACTCTGATGGGAAATCACTATGTATCAGAGCTGACTGGTCATTCGGGCGAAGTGTCGTCGGTCGCGTTCAGTCCGGATGGGCACACAGCCGTCA
>JAFAPC010000101.1 GCA_019247305.1 Pseudonocardiales bacterium | reverse complement strand
TGAGGCTTATGCAAAACCCCTTGAGAACATGATCAAAAATTGGCGTCCCCGCAGGTCAGCGACATGATCACAGAGCTCGTCTCCGAGTTTTGCATAAGCCTCAATGCCACCACACCGAACATTCGCGTACGCAGGCTGAATGTTTGCCCGCTGAAGCGTCTCATTCCCATTGTTGTTCTTACACCTCACCCGGAAAAGGCTTTTTAGTTACCAATGTATTGAGGCTTATTCATCGATCTTGATCGACAGTTGATCGTTGTAGCTCAAGACGGGTCTTGCAAGATCGATAACACTGCCCTGAATAAGCCTCATTAATCGTTGTGTGTCATCGTGAATGGATTTGCGTGAACTCCAGGAGGCCCCACTATCGGGGGCGGTTGGATGGGGCCTCCTGGGTTTTTCCCGCCCGGACCGAACCCCGGTGCTGGTGGGCAGCAGGGGGTTTCGGTCCGGTGGCCGCGCCGCGGGCTGCTGAGCTGATCCCAGCCGCCAGAACCGGCGACGCGGAGCCTGCACAGGACGGCGCTAGTCAGCGGGGGCACGGGGCCACGGCAGCGCTGCGCGCCGTATGCCGGCCCCTACGAGCCCTCCTTGTTCTCACCGTCATCACCCCCGCCCCCTCTCGTCCTGGCCCCCGCGCGCAGTGCCGTGAGCAGCCCGTGCTGCACCTCGTCCGCGGTGGACAGTCGCCTTCCGCCAGGCTGGGGTGGTTGGTTGACCCACCGCCCTGGGAACAGGAACTGCGTGGCTGTGGGGGGCAGCGGAGCCCAGGCCCCGCTGCTGCGCAGTCGCACACCCTGCGCAGTAGAGCCCGTTCGCGACAGCGCCTGAGCCGGTGGCCGCGAACAGCAGCCACCCCCGGGAGGGCGTGACCGTCGCGAGCGGCACCCACGGCACCTCCGGGGCGGTGACGGGCTCCTCCTGCCAGGTGTCCTGCACCGGGCATAATGCTTTCGCCCCGTCCCGGCCACACCAGCGCCGGTCAGGGCCCAGGAATGTTCCCGGTGTGATCGGCCAGCCCCGGCGGGCCGCGTTCAGGGCGGCGTCCCGCAGCTCCAGCCACCCCAGCGTCATCGCGGTACTCATCACGGCCCCCCGAACGGGTCGAGCGCGCAGACGAGATGCGGCCGGAGGACAACCAGGGCCCGGTCTTGGTCGACGCACACGGGCAGCCAGGTGGTGTCCCACCCCACAACCTGGCCCTGCTGGGGCAACCGGGCCGCCACAGCCCCTCCCAGGGGGTCGAGGGCGATCTGCGCCACCCGGCATAGCAGGGGAAGCGGGGTGCCCGCCGTGTCGGCGAACCGGAGGGGGCGAGCGAGCCCTGTGTCGGCGGTCATCCGCTTTTCACCCCCAAGGGGACCGGCTGGCCGCCAGGGGGGAATCGGTGGGTAGCGTTCCCGGCGGCCAGCCGGTCAGTGAACCGACACCCTGAGGGCGCGGTCCGTTCCGTGGCGGGCACGCTCACCGCACCCACACCCCGACTCAGCACATCCCTCGGGGTTCGATGTGTCGAACAGATCACGGGAATCATCACCAGTGCCGCCGGTGCCGCGACGCACTGAAAACAGACGTGGGCGGCCGACGGCAGGTCGGGGCAGAGCGCAACACCTGAGATCTGCGCAGGAGTGAACATCACACCGCAGGCCGGGTGGACGCTGCCGCTCTCCGTCACAGCGGCTGACCGTAAGGCGTCTGGTGGCGGCGCGCTCACGCCCACCGCACCCTTCGGAGCGTGTCGCAATTCCGGCAGAACCGCTCTGGTGGGGTGAGCATGCTGGCCACCGCGACCCGTTTCCCACACAACACCCAGTAGTAGCCGCTGCCCTCCCGCCAACCCTCCTCGAACGCATCGTCGGTCCCGTAATGCGCGGTCCCGTCGCTGTCGACGAGTTCGGTCAGGTGCGGCGGCTGGGGTGCCTGGCGTGCACGGCGCCACCAGGGCGGTTTGCGATGCTTGCCGCCCACGGCCGCGTACCCCCCGGTTGGCCTTGCTACGACACCCGCTCGCGCAGGCGCGGAAGTGGACCGGCGCAACGGTGACACCCCCGCCGGCTCGGCCAGGGAGGAGCCTCACGGGCAGGCCGCGCTGCACCGGGTGCGGAACAAGCGGTCCACCCCACAGGCCCTCACCGGGCGCCAGCAGATGCGCTCGGCCATCCAGCGGGGACAGCACCCACCCCTGCTGCGCCAGACCGCTCACCGGATCTCACCGCCGACCCGCAGCACCCGTTCCGCCGTCCCAGCCAGCCCAGCTAGACAGCCTGCGCACAATCCCCGGGACTCGCTGCTGAAGGTGTGAACCTCCGGCCAGATCAAGCGACCGCACACCGCAACGCACTCCCCGGCCGCGACACCAGCCGAATCCACCAGATGCAGGTACTGATCCCTCGAGCACCGCACCCACGTCGGCTGCCACGCCAGCGGATGGCCAGCGGCGAGGGGGTGGTCGTGATCCGCCAGCGCAATGCCCGTACGGCGCCACCCGGCACGACCCGGCACAGAGGCGTGATAGTGAGCCATCGCTGTCGCCTCGGGTCGGATACTGCGCCCGAGGTTGTTGTGGTCGCTCTCACCGTTCTCCATGCCGGTAGCTCCGCCCGTGTGCTCGTCTCATCACTGCGTGGAAGGCACCCGGGACCGGGGAACGCCGCGGAAACGGGGAAGGCGCCCAGATCAGGGACGCACCAGCTCAGCGCTCCGGCCGGTCGGGGGCCTTGACGACGAAACTAGCGGGGAACAAACACGACGAACGCAAGCGCGACAATTCCGAAGGGTGAGTTCGCGTTAAACTCCGAACGGTGAGTTCGGGTGATGGTGGTGCCCGGGTCACCAGTGCCGGGATCAGGGGTTCACTCCAGCAGGCCAATGCGCCCGGCGAGCTCCCGGACTTCCGCGGCATACGACGGCTTGGCCCGCTTCACGAGCGTGCGGACCATGCTCCGGACATCCTGCCGGTGCTGAAAGTCCTCCGGGCACAACCGCTCGGCCTTCACGAGATGCACAAAGACCGCGGTGTCATTGCCGCGGGAGTCGTAACACTGGGCGACCTTATAGAGCAGACTAGTTTTGCGCTCCAATGATGGTGTTAACGTAATGTCCACATTGTCGGACAGGCGCAACGCCGCGGCTATCTCGCCGGATTCGTACTCCACCCTGACCGCGTGGATGCCTACATTCGTCGGCCCGAAGACCGTACCGTGGTAGTTGTGACCGTCACCGACCCGGTCGGCCGCGTGTCTGGCTGGCCCCCGCAACAGCTCCCGCGCCCGCCATGGATCACCGATCCGCAGCGCCGCCAGGGTCGCCACCAACTGCATTCCGCCATAGAGCGAAAACACCTCCGGTGTCCCCTCCGGCAGTAACGGCTCCAGTGCCTCGCTGCTTTTCATGGCGATGTCCAAGGCCGCGCCCGGCATATCATCCGACAGCATGGAATGGCCGATGTTCCAGGTGGCGGCCGCGATCAGGAGCGGGTCTTCGGTCTCCTCGGCATAGCGCATCGACCGATCAGCGACCAGGCCGCCCAAGTCGACCCGTCCGAGGTACTTCAGCACCGCCCGAGCCAGCTGGTACACCTCGGAGGCTTGTCGGCACGCCTGCCGAGAACGCCCGGACTCGTGGACAGCCCGCTCGCTGTGGACAATCAGGGTCGGCAGCATCCGCAAGACGTCGCTGTATTTCGTCGGCGAGATGCACCAGGACTGCTGGGCGGCCCTGATCTGCGCCGCCAACTCCTCCAGCGTCGGAAGCTCCCCGATGGCACTGAGGGCCAGCGAACGGTAGGTGCACAGCGCCCGCTCCACCTCCGCCAGCCGAGGGTTGATCGGCCCTTCGTGATCCTCGCTCGGTGCCTCACCGAGCAACGCCGCAGTCCGCACCCCCAACACCTTCGCCAGCCTGCGCAACACCGGCACCGAGGGCGTCGCGCTGTCAGCTTCGATCATCTCCAGGTAGCGCGCGGTGATCCCGGCACGCGTGGCCACGGAGACCACGCTCCTGCGGCGCTCGATGCGGTACAGCCGGACGAGCCCGCCGATGGGCATGTCAGGCACGGCTGACACCTCCTTCTTCTGGGGAATTGGGTGCTTCACAGCGAGGATACCGAGGGCGGTCGAGCGGCACGCCGGGCTGTGGGCCGTTCAGATACGGAAACACAATAATCCCTAACGGTGATTTCTGGTCAAACTCCGAACGGTGAGTTCGGGTGATGGTGGTGCCCGGGTCACCAGTGCCGGGATCAGGGGTTCACTCCAGCAGGCCGATGCGCCCGGCGAGCTCCCGGACTTCTGCGGCATACGACGGCTTGGCCCGCTTCACGAGCGTGCGGACCATGCTCCGGACATCCTGCCGGTGCTGGAAATCCTCCGGACACAGGCGCTCGGCCTTCAGCAGATGCACAAAGACCGCGGTGTCATTGCCACGGCACTCATAACACTCGGCGACATGATAGAGCAGCCTGGTTTTGCGCTCCATCGATGGTGTCAGCGTGATATCTACCTCGTCTGCCAGGCGCAACGCTGCGGCTATCTCCCCACAGTTCTGCTCCACATAGACCGCGTGGATGCCCACATTCGTCGGTCCAAATACTGTACCGTGGTAGTTGTGACCGTCACCGACCCGGTCGGCGGCGTGTCTGGCTGGCCCCCGCAACAGCTCCCGCGCCCGCCACGGATCACCGATCCGCAGCGCCGCGATCGTCGCCACCAACTGCATTCCGCCATAGAGCGAAAACACCTCCGGTGTCCCCTCCGGCAGCAACGGCTCCAGCGCCTCGCTACCCTTCATGGCGACATCCAGGGCCGCGCCCGGCATATCATCCGCCCACAGGGCGTGGCCGAGGCTCCAGGTGGCGGCCGCGATCAGAAGCGGGTCTTCGGTCTCCTCGGCATAGCGCATCGCCCGATCGGAGACCAGGCGGGACAAGTCTAGCCGTCCGAGGAACTTCAGCACCTCCCAAGCCATTTGGTAGATGTCGGAGGCTTGCCGGCAGGCCTGCCGAGAACGCCCGGACTCCTGGACGGCCAACTCGCTGTGGACAATCAGGGTCGGCAGCATCCGCAAGACGTCGCTGTATTTCGTCGGCGAGGTAAACCAGGACTGCCGGGCGGCCCTGATCTGCGCCGCCAACTCCTCCAGCGTCGGAAGCTCCCCGATGGCACTGAGGGCCAGCGACCGGTAGGTGCACAGCGCCCGCTCCACCTCCGCCAACCGAGGACCGATGGGCCCTTCCTGGTCCTCGCTCGGTGCTTCACCGAGCAACGCCGCAGTCCGCACTCCCAGCACCTTCGCCAGCCTGCGCAACACCGGCACCGAGGGCGTCGCGCTGTCAGCTTCGATCATCTCCAGGTAGCGCGTCGTGATCCCGGCATGCGTGGCCAAGGAGACCACGCTCCTGCGGCGCTCGATGCGGTACAGCCGGACAAGCGCGCCGATGGGCATGTCAGGCACGGCTGACACCTCCTGCGAGGGGATGGGTACGTTAGAGCGAGGGTACCGAGGGCGGTCGAGGGAATGCCGGACAGTTTCGCCCACCGGAACCATGTGTCCGCTCGCGCATCCCTGACCGACGATATGGGCCATCGCGCTTAGGGCCCGCACGGCAGCACCATGTTTCGTCTCGGTTCAGGTGCGTGATCAAGCCTGCTCGGACGATTGATACGATGACCTCGTGACAGAAGCGATCACGCTATGAGCGGTCTGCCGCATGAACTGCGAGACTTGATCGCGTCCGGCCCCATGGCTCACCTGAGCACCATCAACGCCAACGGGAGCCCGCAGGTGACCGTCATCTGGATCGGGCTGGACGGCGACGATCTCGTTTCTGGTCATATGTCGTGGCAGGCCAAGCTGCGCAACATCGAGCGGGACCCGCGGGTTGTGTTGTCCTTCGATGCACCACGGGTGCCCGGCGTCTTCCTGAACGAGTACGCCGTGTTGCGGGCGCGGGCCGCCGTTGCACCGAGCGACGACGCATGGAATTTGCTCAACCGCCTGGCGAAGGTCTCGAGTCCTCCAAACGTACTGGTCCTGACCTGCTGGTTTGTAGTTGTTGTCGGTCGTTGTTGGTCAACGCTGATCGATGTCTGACGGCCTGGAGACGGCCTGATCTTGACCTGACACTGGAACCAGACACGGGGACCAGACAGCGGACTGACAGCGGAACCAGACACAGTGATGCCCGATCGCACCAGGCACGCCATGCTCAGCGGGTGAAGGCGCTGGGATGGGCTCAGAACGGCCGAAACAGCATCGAGGCGGGCACCACGGGCAGACAGAACAGACAGGGGCACCACACATTAACGGCGACCAAACACGTGACTGGCGAGATGTCAAAGCCCGCCACGGCACACGGATCGTCTGATTGATCGTGTCGTAGGTGACATCCGGGGTTCTGCTCATCCGGTGTACACACCGGATCAGGCAACGGCAGCAACGCTTGAGAACCCCTCGTACTTAGTGCCTCCTGCGCCACCACTGCCGGGCTGTCAGCAGGATCCAATCCCGAAGAAACCAACACCAGGCCAACACCGCAACACCCAGCAGCACTCGCTTTGCGCGCCGCACAGCAACCCCCTGTCAGCGATCTACCACCCGTACACAGCATTAAGTATTAGGACAGTGAAAGTCTATGTGGATTCCTCGACCATGACGTCGAGATCCGCAAGATCATCTGTTCGACCAACGCGAGTCACTCAACGCCCACTACCGACGCACCGTGCGAGCCAGAGGACACTTCCTACCGAGCAGGCCGCCCTGAAGTGCCTGTACCTTGTGACCTACGGCCTGGACCCCACAGGGACAGCCGCGCCCGATGGACGATGCGGTGGAAGCCCGCACTCAACGCCTTCGCCATCACGTTCAGTGACCGCTGGCTGGCCGCTGAAACTTACTGACCGAAGCTGAAACCTACTGATCGAACACGCCGGAAACGCCGTTCGCGAGATGAAAGTTGACAGAGAGTAGCAGCGCCATTCCTCAAAGTTACCTGGGAGTCACCCCGAGCGAGAAACCTGCGCTGTGTGTCCCGCAGCGATACACAGCGCAGGGGGACATCGGGGAGCCCAAGACCCCTAAACTCAGGATTCTCGGACTGCTGTGGTGGTTGTACTGATTATCTGGGGGCTTTCGCGACCGCGACCGCTCCTTGTCTGTGATCGTATTGGGTTGTCTGGATGCGTTTAGTGACCGAAAAGTGTCCAAATGATCATAGTGGAGGCGAAAACTGTGTATTCTGTCACGTCGGCGCGCTTGTCGTGTACTGGAGTAGGGGCAGGGGCGCAGGGGGAGCTTCCGACGTGACCGGTCCGGGTATGATGGGGGGCTCCGCTGCCGTGTGCAGGCCGCGCTCACGCGGTCGGTGCTGGGAGCAACAGGACCTCGGGTGTTGGCGGCAATGCCCTCTTCGCCAGTGTCGCAACCGGGCTCGTCCTAACGAGGGACTCCACTGTGTAACCACCCTCCTACACGCAGTGATTTCCTCGGGGTGATAATGCATCCCGTGGTCACGCGGGGGTGGCGAGGAGTCGTGGCAGGCCTGGGCCTGCTAGGGCTGGGGGGCTGCGGGGTAGTGCTCGCGGTGCTGCTCATGAGGAAGGATTCGGAAACTGCTGCGCGTGTGGCCGGGGTTATGGGGGTGGTGCTTGGTTTACCCGCGCTGGCGATCGCGCTCAGCGGCTGGGCGCGTCGGGGTGGGGAAGCTACCGCGGATCAGGTGGGGCAGGCGCGGGGGAGCCTCGCGGGCTGGGTCCTCGATCAATGGCGTCACGAGGATTTAGCCCGGTCGCTGGGTAACCCGCAGCCGATGCCGGTGCAGTGGCGGCTCACCGAGCACGCTGTGATGGACCGCGCCCGGTTCATCACGGTCGGTGAGTTGTCCTTCACGGGGTGCAGCGACCGGATCGGTCCGCTGGCGGAGCAGTTCCGGGGGTTACGGCGTCGGCGGTTGGTCATTTTGGGGGGCCCTGGCTCGGGGAAGACGACCCTGGCGGTGCAGCTGTTGTTAGAACTGCTCGCCACCTCCCGAGCGGGCGACCCGATCCCGGCGTTGTTGTCTCTCGCCAGCTGGGACCCCGCCATCCATCCTCGGCTGCACGGCTGGCTCGCCGAACGGTTGGCCGCGGATTACCCCGCGCTGCGGGCGTTTGGCCCTGACGTCGCGCGTGCTCTGGCCGAGCAGGGTCACATTCTGCCGATCCTCGACGGCCTGGATGAATTACCCCTGGCCCGCCAGGCGGAGGTGATCACTGCGCTTAACGCCTCGCTCACCGAGGCCGACCAGCTGGTGCTGACCTGCCGCACCCGGGAGTACGCAACCGCCATCGCCGAGGCGCACACGGTGCTCACCGGGGCCGCGGTCATCGAACCCGAGCCGCTGAGCTGTGCCCAAGCGGCCGAGTACCTGGAAGCATGCCTGGGCCCGGATCCCAGCCCGTCCTGGCGTGGGGTGCTTGATCGGCTCCGGGCTGGAACAGCGGGGCCTGTGGCGACGGTGGTGGCCACCCCGCTGGGTCTGTGGCTGTTGCGCACCGTGTACATCACGCCTCACCTCGATCCCCGTCCGCTGTTGACCGGCGAGCTACCCTGCGATGCAGCCCAAATGCGGGCTCACTTGTTCGACCGGCTCATTCCGGCTGTCCTCACCACCCGTCCCCCGTCCCGCAACCCCCACGACTGTCTTCGACCACGGCGCAGCTGGGAGGGCACCGAGGTTCGCAGCTGGCTGACCTACCTCGCCCAGCACCTCGACCGAACCGAGACCCGGGATCTGCTGTGGTGGCACCTGGCGCGCCACACCCTTACCCGCCGCACGCTCAGGCTGTGGGTCGGGCTGGGAGTCGGCCTGGTGACTGGGCTGGGGTTTGGACTAGGGGCCGGGTTGGGGGTCAGCCTGGAAGTCGGCCTGGTGACGGGGCTGGCGGCTGGGCTCGGGGCTGGACTGGGGGCTGGGCTGATGGTCGGGCTGAGGCGCCACGACTGGCTCACCGACGAACCTGCCTATGCCAACCTGCACGTGAAGCACCGGACAGGGCTGCTGGTGCGCGATCTGGGGCTCGGACTGGGCACCGGGCTCGTGGCCGGGATGGTGACCGGGCTGACGGGCGGGCTCGTGACCGGACTGCTCGCCGGGAGCGGAGTCAGGCTGGCGGGCGGGGTGGTGGCCGGGGTGGGGTTCGGAATGATGGCCGGGCTGGGGATCGGACTACTCTTCGATCTGGGGATCGGTGTGGTGACCGGGCTGGTACGCGGGCTGGTGGTCGGGCTCGGGGTCACGCTCGGGACCAGGCTGAACGACGCGCTGAAGGTTGGGCTAGAGACCGGGCTGATGGTCGGGCTGGGAAGCGGGCTAGTGATCGGGCTGACTCAGTGGATGGGAACACCCAGCAGGACTAGCTGGGCTAGCACCCCACGCTCCACCTACACGGCAACTCGAGTCCTGACCATCGTCCAAATCTGTGTCGCCGGAATAGTCGGCGCACTACTAGGCGGACTAGTGGGTGAGCAGCTGGGCGGCCTGGGGGGCGACCCAGTGAGCGTGCTAGGGATCGACCTCAAAGCCGGGGCCGGGATGAAAGTCGGACTGTGGATCGGACTGGTGATCGGGCTGGTAGGCGGGCTAGGACAGATCAGCAGCGGCGCTTGGCTCAGTTACATCCTGACGTCATGTCAGCTTGCTGCCACGGGGAAGCTACCGGTCCGGCTCATGGACTTCCTCGACGATGCCTACCGACTGGGCCTGCTCCGCACGACCGGCCCGGCCTACCAATTCCGACACGCTGAGTTCCACGACCACCTCCTCCACACCAACGACTCACAAACAGAAACCGACACACAAAACCAACTCGAACCCCTAACCTCAGACGCAGTCTCAGCTTGTTGATCGCCCGGGGGGAACATTCACCGCCGCCCTAGACACCGCCGCCACCGAACTCGCGAACAACCAGGCCACACGCGATACGACCACAAGACCATGATCCACGCCTGCCCACATCCACATCCACATCCACGTCAAGATCACGTAGCGACCGGGCACACACCGTCTGCGTGTCTGCTGCGTTGCCGAATTAACCTCTATGAGAATCTAGTGAGGCTGCGCCTCGGACCGCCGAGGTATCACGTTGCGGCTGCATGTCGTGAACTCGACAGGACCGACATTTTCCGGCACTGAAAATGTCGGTCCTGTCGAGTTCACGACACCGGACTGCGCAGGAGATGATCGGCAGAGCGCGGTCCGGAACCGGAGCGAGGGCATCCTCCCTGGAGATGCGCCCAGAGCTCGGCTTACGTGTCGAACTTCTCGAGACCAAGGATCCCCAGGGTGATCCCGTTCTGGGGCCTGGGGTAGGGGGATTAGTGGCCCTCGGGGGCGTCCAGGAGACGCAGGTGCTGGGGTGGGAGGTTAACCAGGTAGTGCCATCCCTGATCGAAGACGACATAGACCCGGTCCCAATCCCGACCGATGATCTTTCCCTGGTGGTGCAGCCGGGAACGCAGCGCCCCATGGTCCTCATCCACCGAGACCTGCTCAATCCGGTCGCCCAGGGACAGTGTCTTGCCGTCGGCGTCATGCAGGGGAAAGTCTTTCAAGGGACGGAGGGTGCCGTCGGCGCTGCGCCGGGAGTTCTCCGGAGCGGGTCGGGGTCGTGGGGTATGGGGTGCCATGGCGAATGTCCTCCTTTGAGAATTGGTGAAGGGCCGGCTGGCCGCGGGGAGCTGACACAGGGGCAGGGGGGCTCAACCAGCGGCCAGCCGGCGATAAACGGGGACGACGCCCCGAGGGCAATGGCGGACTTACCAGGGGATCAGCCGGCAGCAGGCCAAGCAGATCCGCTGCGGATCGGTCGGGCGAAGGGGTGGTCCCTGTGGGCGGAACTGGACACCGCAGGTGGCATTGACCGTACCCTCACCGTCCAGCACACCTCGATGAACGTCCCGAGCAGCCTCCGAACGCGAATACCAGAACGCCTCCAGAGTGTTTAGGGACGTCGTTAACCCATCACGCAGCCGCTGCACGGTGTCCACCGGGACCAGTACCCGGCGCACCCGGCCGATCGCGTCCCGCAGATCCTCCAGGCGCAGCTCGACAAAGCCGGTCGAACCACCCACCGAATCACCCAGCCGGCCCTCGACCCGCACCCCCTCGTCGAGCGCAGGGTGAGGTGCGCGGACGTGGCGGGGGTCAGGTACCTCTGGTCCACTTCGCCGCGGGGCGTGGTTCCGGTCGGTCATGCTCGGTTCCCCTAATCCGCTGCTGGAGAGCAGGTAGCGAGAGCAGTGAACAGCCTCGGCGAGGGAGGACGCGGCCCAGGGTGACGCGGTGATGTTGTGCAGTGCATGAGGTAAGTTCACCAACCGACGGATAGACAATCGAAGAGAAGACCGGGGCATTAGGAGGGCAAAGGTGACAGGTCCGTTGGGGATGGCGGATGACGGGTCTGAGGAACGCCCGTGGGGTGAACGGTTACGAACGTGGCGGGAGGACGTGAAACATTGGTCGCGGGCAGAGTTCCGGGACGAAGTCGTGGCTGCCGCCTATCGGCTAGGCGAACACAGGGGGCAGCAGTTAGACGAGCGCCTCATAGGCCGCTGGGAAAGCGGAGATGTCCTACGCCCACAGAGCGTTTATCGCCGGATCCTCGCCCATCTGGGCGCCCCACTTCCCCCACCTACCCAGCCGCTTATTGTCTCACGTACCATGGATCCTGTGGAAGCATGGGGCGTGCGCACCAATCTCCACATGTTACGCACAGAATTGGGAGACGACGTGAAGCGCCGAATATTTGTCGCACAGTCCGGGCCGGCACTCGCTGGTCTGGCAAATCCCTGGCTCCTCGATCCCATCGACCGGGTTGTCGACAGAATCGACGGTCGACGAATCGGTCACGCCACGGTCACCGATATTGAGACGATCACCGCGGCCCGGCAGCGGATGGACGACGTGCTCGGTGGCGGCACCCTCCTCGCCGCCGTCCGGGAGGACTTGCGCATCTCGATCACTCTCGTGACGCGCGCCTCGTATTCAGCCGAGGTCGGTCGCCGGCTGTACTCGGTGATTGGGGAGCAAGCCCGACTCGCCTCCTGGTTCTGCTTCGATACCGGCCGACACGGGCTATCCCAGCACTATACCCAGATGGCACTACGCGCCGCCCACTCCGCAGAAGACCGCCAAGTCGGCGCCAACGTGCTCGGATTCGCCGCTGCCCAAGCCGCACTCAGCGGAGACGGAATCGCCGCCGAAGCCTTCAGCCGAACGGCGCTGGCCGGCGGACGTGGCACTCTGACGCCGGCAGTTGAAGCGGCAACGTACACCCGACTGGGCAGTGCCCGCGCACGGTTGGGTGACCTGCCCGGAGCTGCTGCTGCGTTCGAGACGGCCGAAGAATTACTCGCCGCATCCGATCCCGAGGAAGAACCTGACTGGATCTATTGGTTCACCGCCGACGACCTGCACGGAATCGTCGGTTACTCCTACCTGTTCGCTCGCGAGCCGGGGACCGCTATCCACCATCTCACCCAAGCCGTCGATGGAACCAGCGAGGAATTTACTCGTGATCGGGCATTCTGGCTTGGCAAAACGGCAACCGCCCAGGTTCTCAACGGAGACCTGGATGAAAGCCGACACACCGCCGACCGTGCTCTGGAACTCCTGGATGGTGGCCTCAGCTCTGGGCTGGTAGTGGAGGTACTCACCGAATTCTGCGGAATACTGCGCGCTCGCAACCCACGGGCCGCAGCGGACGTCGAGGAACGCCTCGCCACGTACGCCCGCACGCCCCGCCAGGCGTAGCAACCGGCCTTAGCACCCACCCGAGGAAACGGCTTGCCGCAGCCCCATTCTGCGGCAAGCCACCACTCAGGTGTGCCATGAGCGGTGTTTTCAGCGGCAGACAGCCGTCTTTCCGCTGAACCTGCGGTCTGCGAGTATCCCAACCTGCGGGTTCGCGCCGCTGATACCTACGGCCGGGCTAGCCACCCGACCTGGAACACCCCCAGCACAGCCTCTATGACTATGTGCGTAGCGATATCCGTTAGTTTTTCGACAGCTGATTCAACCGGGACCCCACGTGGGGTCCCGGTTGAACACGAAAGTCATCACGCTACAATCAATATTGATTGCAGCGGATCGTGATCTATCGCGTCATCACCCCTTTAGGGACATCCATCGGGAGCCCACGTCAGCTTCCCGTCACAATTGGCAATGTCGTACAGTAATTCGCTGTGTACCCATGAGCCATCCCTTTTTTGACAGGTAGCACTCAAGCGCCATCGATCTTTCGTAACTTCCCGAAAATCGATGTTCTGAGAAGTCCGTTGATAACTGCCGACGGGGATTTCCATCGTTGCCACTTTCTTTGGGTAGCGGGACAGGCGACTAGCGGGAAAATGGGAATCATGATGTACCCACTCCCGCGCTAGCCTGGGTATTTATACGGATCGAAGCTGTAGGCGGACTGTTGAAGGGGCTCATCTTACTGATCAAGATAAATCAGCCTTCAGAGCCTCTGTCTGGGTGCCACACTCATTCAGGTTAGGACAAAATTACACTCACGGGAAGCAATGTCACTCTTTCGACCTAACCGTCTACTTCTTGTAGGTGGGTCATGACGATGCGTGATATGACTTTGAGTGACGTTCCTGATGGGCATGTTGGTCTGGATCTGGAGTGTTTTGACTGGGTCTATCCCAACGGGCGAGTGCCGAATAAAGACAGCGACCTCAACCACCCAGACCTACACCAAAGCGGTCGTGACGCAACGAGGCGCCGCCCAGTAACCCTACGATCCGCCTGACCTAGCGGGGTTTCCTCTGGCCCTGCACCCGGAGGAGCGTGAGCACGCGGGCGGTGAGCTCCGGGAAGGACTGTCGCAGCGTGCGGATGTGCCAGGGATGGCAACTTCGCCCACAATTGTCATCTCCGGCACATTCATCACGGAACCTTATTCATAGAAGTCTTCGGTCCGTGAGCTCGCTCGTGCCCGCTAGCGACGCGAAGCGGTGCTTGATCGCGATGTCGGCCAGCCCAGAATTCTCAATAATGCTTACGGATCCACCGACCTCCCCTGAGACGGGAAAGAGGCTGATGAAACAAGCACCACGACGACCGGCTCACCCAGCTACCGCAGCAAGGCGCCACACCAGGTAACGAGCGACTTTGCCGAGATCCTGGGCGCTGGGGTACCTCACGACACTGCCTTACCGCGGTTGGTCGCTGTCGCCAAACGATCAGGGCTTACCGGAGGGCGGGTACACGGTGAGAAAGGCACGCGGTTCACCCTGCCCAGAGCACCTCCAGTAGGTCCACGCGCCGGAGGTCCTCCAAGACCAGGTAGATAATCATCCCCGCTGAGCCGAAGGCCAGAGTTCGCACCGCTCCCTTGGGGTTGTAGCGGTGGATCGGGTCCCCGCTCCACGGGTGGATCTCCACCAGGGCCCGCGCCTGCGCAAAGGCGGCCAGGGCGGCGGGCAGCGCGACGATCTGCTGATCGGTCCGCTCGTCGGTTTCGACGGTGTACACCGTATCAGTAGCCGAGTCGGGCCTTGGTGGTCGGCAGCGTTTCGTCGACGGGGATGTCCTCGCGGGTGGACAGCTGCGCCGCGCGCCGCCACATCCGCCGGTAACGGTCGGGGTCGATGCACATCCACGCGATGCGCCGCCACGACTCCAACGTCGTGTCTAGGCCCTCGAGGCTGAAGGTCTCCGCGGCCACCTGAAGCGCCTGACGGTACTCGCGGTCGAACCGGGGCGCTTCCTCGGGGACGAGCGCCGCACGGATCTCGGCCGGCGAGGCGTCGGTGAACGGCGGCCGGATGGCTGGGGCGGTCATGCCCGAGCACGATAGCCACCAGGGCTGAGAAGTTCCTTCGGTAGCACGCGAGCAGACCAATCTGGGGTCCAGCCACCCTAGCGAGGCTGCGCCTCAGACCGCCGAGATGGTGGTCGAGGTATCACGGTGCGGCTGCATGTCGTGAACTCGACAGGACCGACATTTTCCGGCACCGAAAATGTCGGTCCTGTCGAGTTCACGACACCGGACTGCGCAGAAAGTGATCGGCGCAGGAGATGATCGGCAGGGCGCGGTCCGGAACGGGAGCGAGGGCATCCTCCCTGGAGATGCGCCCAGAGCTCGGCTTACGTGTCGAACTTCTTGAGACCACGGATCCCTAGACAGACCCCCCCCGACGCCGAGGCGATCACATCGGCTGCGATCGTGAACCAGCTTGCGCCCTGAGGCGCGGTGGGGTGCTGTTTTACGCTGGCCCGCAGAGGGAGGGTGTCGTGGCTAGGGTCTTCATCAGCCACGCCGGCCAGGACAGTGAGTGTGCCGCTGGGCTGCACCGATGGCTGGTGGGCGAGGGTCACGAGGTGTTCCTGGACCGGGATCTGCGGGATGGGATCCCGATCGGCGAGCAGTGGGAGCGGCGGCTGCATGAACGGCTACGCTGGGCTGATGCGGTGCTCTGCGTGCTCACCCACGCCTACCTGGCATCGACCTGGTGTGCGGCCGAGATCGGGATGGCGCTGTCACGGGGTGCTCGGGTGCTGCCGGTGCGGGCCGAGCCGGGGGTCAGCCACCCGCTGTTGAGCTCCCTCCAGCATGCTGACGTGACCGTCGATGCCGCTGCGGGGCGCGCGGCACTGGGAACGGAGTTGCGTCGGATAAATGCCGCCGGGGGCTTCGGGTGGCCCGATGACCGCTCACCGTTTCCCGGGCTACGGCCGTTGGAGGTCACCGACCATCAGGTGTTCTTCGGCCGCAACGCTGAGGTGGAGCAGCTGGCTGAGCTGGTGCGCTCTCCGATTGAGCGCGCCGAGGGCGCAGTGCTGCTGGTGGTCGGCCCCTCCGGGTGCGGCAAGTCCTCCCTGGTCCGGGCGGGCCTGCTGCATGTGATGGCCGGGGAGCCGGGGTGGTGGGTCCTGTCCCCGATGCTGCCTGGGGCTGACCCGGTGGCGGCCTTGGTGCGGGAACTGGCCCTCGCGGCCCAGCAGCTGGGGCTGGGCTGGACGGTGGCAGAGGTCGGGCAGCGGGTTGATGACGGCGGCCTGATGGGGCTGGCCGATGAGCTGCTGCTGGCCGCTCGGGCGCGGCGGTTGCTGGTCGTGGTGGATCAGTTCGAGGAGCTGCTCACCCAGGCCCCTCCGGTGGCCCGAGCCCGGTTCGCGCAGCTGCTTCATCCGGCATTGGGTGGTTCGGTGCAGGTGGTAGCCACCCTGCGACCGGAGTTCCTCGACCCGCTGCTCCTCGACGCTGGCTTGGCGGTATTGCCGACCCGCCCCTACCCGCTGCGCCCGTTGCGCCGTGATGCGCTGGCAGGGGTGATCCAGGGCCCGGCCCACCTCGCTGGGATCGGAGTGGATGACGAGCTGGTGGCGCGGCTGGTGGGTGATACCGACAGCGGGGAAGCGCTGCCACTGCTGGCGTTCACCCTGGCTCAGTTGGCGGAGGGAATCAGCCGCGGTGGTCAACTCTCGGGCGCACGCTATGACCAGCTCGGGGGGTGCGAGGTGTCGTCGCTCGGATCTGTCGCCTTACTCCCACCATTACCAAAGGCGAGTGGGACCGTTATCTGCCTGGACTAGCTTACCGGCCGCCGTGCCTATGAGTTACCCGCTCAGCGGCCGGCCCAGGCCAGGGGAAACAAAAACCGACGACCCGCTCACCGGCCGTTGCGCTAGCGGGAGCCTCGCGGCGCAACACCCTGGGGTTGCACGGCTGAGAGGGTGAGGCAGGCGACCGGGGCACCTGCTTTACCGGCCTGGCCCGGGCCCGTGGCGGTCTGCATCGCGTCGTACACCACGATCGACCCCGGTCCCCGATCGGTGAACACGAAGGGCACCGTGGTGTGCGAGGTGCCTGAGCCGGTTGCGTCAGTGCGCAGGTCCAGCCAAATTTCGTTGTTCGGGTTGGCGTACTCGGGGTTGGTCGAGGGTGCTTGGGCCGTGGCAGCCGGGTCGATACGGTTTTGGTAGGACGGACCTTCCGAGGTGGGGACGCCACCACAGGAGTTGACGTCGGCGTGCACCGCATAGCCTCGGTTGGGCAGCAGTCCGGACGCGGTGAAGTCCGCGTTGGTGGACTCGCCCGAGGGGGCCAGAACAGCTGTCAAGTGGGCGCCGACCGGTGCCAAGGCTGGGTTGTACGTTTCGGCTCTCGTGGTGGTGGCCGAGGCCGTGGCCGCGTTGGGAGTCGAGGTCGGTGCCTCGATCGTCCCTTCACCATGGAGCGTAGCTGCGGTGACCGCTGCCATGGTGAGCCCATGGTATGCGCAGGCTACCGGCATGGAAGCCGCAAGAGCGGTGACGATGGCGAGCGTGCGCCCTCGGTGCCTCCACCCTCGGACAGTCTCCGACTGTCCGCCCGGCTTCATGATTGAGCATTTTGCGTGATATAGCTCATTCCGAGCGTGTCCCCTCATTGGAATATTATGCCCCAGCAGCATGCTTCTCAGCAGGGTGAATTGCGCTGGTCTCGGTGAGGGTGACCTGTTGACCTTCGGGGGTGACCGTGATCCGCCATCGCTGCGGGCCGGGGCGCCCCGCCTGGCACCACCCGTGATATGCGGCCTCGACCTCGTCCCAGAGGTTACGCGGTCCGGACTGGTGAACGGGGTACGTGCGGGTATGGGGCTGGTAGCGCAGGGTGGCCCACGAGTGGGTGTCGGGGTCAACGAACCAGAGCGTGCCCGTCAGCTCGGCCCGAGGATCAGACGCCATGATCACCGAACAGCCGGGCACGGTCATCCCGATGGCCAGGGACGCATCGTAGTCACCGGCCACGCTGTAGGGCGCCACCCTGGTGTGCCGTGCGCGGGCGGTGGTCTCGTCGCATTCCTCGTCATCAACACTGGCGTCAATGCGCTGATCGCGCAGGAACATGAACGCCACATTGCCCACGATGCGCCCGTGAGCAGTGCCGTCACCGTTGACAGTGAACGAGACCAGCGCCCCGTTGTGGTAAGGTGTTCCCCACGGAGTGAGGATCTTCCCACCGGGGCGGGTCTGCGCTATCCACGGGTAGGGCACCTGCTGCACAGCGGCCGTGGACATGATCCGGTCATACGGTGCGTGCGGTGGGTAGCCCCGCGTTCCGTCCGCCGTGATGACGGCGAGCGGGTAGCCGCTGGTCATGAGCGCCCGGCGGGCCTGCTCGGCGAGGTCAGGGTCGATCTCGACGCTGGTCACGGCCGCCGAGCCGAGGCGGTGCGCGAGGAGGGCGGCGTTGTAGCCAGTCCCAGTGCCGATCTCCAACACCCGCATGCCAGGTTGGACGTCGAGGGCATCGAGCATGCCGGCGACCACGTTGGGTTGGCTGGCGGAGCTGGTGATGGAGCGCTCGCGCCGCCCGGGCCTGGCGGGGTGTCCATCGTCCACCTGGGTGATCATCGCAGCCGGCCCGTAGGCGCGCCGCATCCACTCCTGCGGATCCTCGGCGCGATGCACAGGGATCAGCTCGGCACCGCGTGTGATCCAGATCGTGTCCGGGATGAACTGGTGGCGCGGTACCGCCGCGAACGCGTCCGACCAGGCCGGGGCCAGTTCACCACTGCTGGCCAACCGCTCAAGCAACTGCTGGGACAGCACCCGCGGATCGGTCATTTCTTGTCGTCGTCCCGTTTGTCGTCATCCTGCTTACCACCACTGTGCCGGCCGCCGTCGTCTTTTTGCACCCAGTCACCCTTGGGTAGCGGCTTGTCCGTAGGCCACTGCCCATCCTCTTCTTTTTCCCGATCGTGCTTGCCCATCAGGTGTGATCCTTTTCTGTTTTGCCCGTGTGCTGAGGAAGTGAGGAAGGACGGCATTCACACTTCCCCAGTTACCCAGTCGATCGATTTACCCGGAGACCGCTCGGTGCTCATCGCCGCGCCGCCGACCCTAACGCTCCGGCCGGCACCTAGGCCATAGTCGCTGACCGCTAGCGTCGGCGTGCGGTCATCTTGCTTCGGCGTGCGGTTATCGGTCATACTGCACCTATGGTGACGGGGCTCACTAAAACCGCGGAATACCCAAAACACTAACAGTCTCTACCGCAGCACCCAGCGTGGCGTCGGCGGGAGGCGCCAAGGAGGCAGCGAGCGGGGCTGGGGGGCGACCGACCTGATGGTGTCCACAATCCCGGGAGGACATGCGGTCACGATCGACAGACCGCCGCCGCCCGCCGTGCCGGGTGGGCTGGCGGGGCGTGAGCTGGCGTGACGGCGGCCAACCGGCTCTCCCCGCTGCGGTTCGTGCTGGTCTTCGGGGTGGTCAGCGGCCTGGCGGACTTCGTCTATGAAGGGGCTCGGGCGATCGTCGGCCCGTTTCTGGCCACCCTCGGTGCCAGTGCGGTGGTCGTTGGGTTCGTGACCGGGCTCGGTGAGGCAGTCGCGTTGATGCTGCGGTTGGGTACCGGGCGGCTGTCGGACCGGACGGGGCGACACTGGGCATTGTCGATCATTGGTTATGTGGTGACCGTGGCCGCGGTGCCGCCGCTGGCGCTGGCCCAGACGCTCTGGCAGGCCGCGGTGCTGGTGGTCGCCGAACGCTTCGGCAAGGCCGTGCGGGTCCCCGCGCGGGACACCATGCTCGCCCAGGCCAGCAGCCGGATCGGCCGGGGCCGGGCCTTCGCCCTCCACGAGGCCCTCGACCAGTCCGGGGCGTTGGTCGGTCCGTTGGTGGTGGCTGCCATGGTGGCGATCTCCGGATACCGCCTCGGGTTCGGGGTGCTGGTCGTCCCTGCGGTCGCCACCCTGGCGCTGCTGGCCTGGCTGCGCCGAGCAGTCCCGACCCCCGGGGACTACGAGGACTCCCCAAGTGAGCCGGTGTCGGTCAACCCCATAGCCGCGGCCGGTCCGCGATTCTCCGCCCGCTTCTGGGCCTACACCGCCTTCACGGCGATGACCATGCTGGGGTACGCGACCTTCGGCGTGCTCTCCTACCACCTCCAGGTCCGCCACGTCGTGCCGGAACCGCTGATCCCGGTCCTCTACGCGGTCGCGATGGGGGTGGCTGCGCTGGCCGCCCTGGCCGCCGGCGCGAGCTACGACCGGATCGGTCTGCGTGGTCTGGTGGTGCTCCCGGTGCTGGCCGGCGCGGTCGCGTTCCTGTCGTACTCCACGTCCATGACGCTGGTGTGCCTGGGCGCGGTGGTGTGGGGGGCCGCAATGGGCGTCCACGAGTCCACCATGCGCGCGGCCGTGGCCGATCTGGTCCCGGCCGCGCGTCGCGGGATGGGGTACGGCACCTTCACCGCGGTCTACGGGCTGGCCTGGCTGGCCGGCGGCACGATCCTCGGCGCACTCTACGGCTACTCGATCACTATCGTGGTTATCTTCACGGTGCTCACCCAGGCACTGGCGCTGCTGTTGTTTATTCCGCTGCTTCGCCGCGAGGAGAGCGGCCCCACACCAGCGTGAGCACCGTCACCCGCTCTCGACAGCTCACAGCGGGATGTTAAGGTCTGTGAGCGCCTGGTTACCTGAATCCAACGCTGGTTACCTGAATCCAACGCTGACGTAACCGCCCGCTAGCCAGGGACCCAATAAACTCAGCCGGGAGGCCATCTGGTTTCAGCGCTGCGCCCAGATTCCAGCCCGCACGAGCGTGGAATGCCGCCTGAGATGAGAGGGGAATAATCATGACCGTAGTCAGCAATGCCCAGGACACCCAGGGGACCGCAGGATACGATCAACTGGTCACCCCAGAATTCGCCCCACTGGCCGAGTTCGCCGGATTCGGCACCTACGAAGCCAGCGCCATCCAAGAGACCAGCAGAGGAATCACCGCGCTACTCGACCAGCTCCCCGCAGCCATTACCGAATACCTCACCACCCGCCCAGAATCCGCGCCCCTGCTCGCCAGATCACATCTGGCCATCGACGAACCACTCATCAAAGAATGGCTCGACAGAACAGCCAACGGACCCTTCAACGGCGACCTCGCACACTTCATCCGAAGCACCAGCCATCTCGGCGGAACGGACGTCACCTTCCCCGGAGTCCAAACACCACTGCCACCGCAGCTCATCCTCGCCCTGATGGCCTGGCTCCAAGGGCCCATTCTCCAGGCCCTGGGCGCCACCTACGACGTCGTCACCGTCTCCGCCGCGGGCGCGGCCTGGATGAACCAGCTCATGCTCCAGCTCGGCATCATCCTCGCCCCCAGCCTCGCCGAACCCGACCAACCCCTCGGTCGCCACGAGGCCGCCGAGTTCCATCCCTACGCGGGCTTCGCCGGTTTCGGCCCCAAAGAAGCAACCATTCTCCGCAAAACCGGCCCTCTCCTGGGACCAGCCGCCGGAGGCGTCGTCACCCTCGCCTACGACTACCTCCTCTCCCGCCCGGAGTCAGCCGGATACTTCCAAGACGCCGGCCACCTCGCCCACCGCAAAATGACCCTTAAAGCATGGTGGACCAAAAGCACCACCAAACCCATGGACGGCGACTTCCACACCTACATGTCCAAAGTAGCCGACGCCCATGTCCAAGGCGGCGGTGACTACCCCAACGTGGTCATCCCCGCCGACCTCACCATCGCGCTCATGGGATGGGTCCAAATGCGGGTCATGACCGCACTCAACACCATCGCCCCTACACCCGACGGCGAGTACGTCTTCGGACAGTTCCCCGAACCAGCAGCAGCCGCAGAAGTAGGCCAAGCCTGGATGCGGATGTTCACCCTCCAACTCGGCATCCTCCTCAAACCCTACCTCGCCACCACCTGAGGACCTCCCCTCCCGGCTCGGCGTCCACGTCACGGTCGACGACGTGGACGCCGGTCGCGCGCCCCAGAAGTCCGCCCAGGAATGCTTCGACTAGCGAGGCTGTAGGTTACCTGGATGCGTGAGGCCCCTCCAGGATCAATGGTGCCCCTTGAAGAGGTCCAGCGCGAAATCGGCCACCTTCTGCATGCCGAGGGCATTGGGATGCATCGGGAAAGCCGGGTTGGTCAGGGTCGTGCCCTCCACCCACTTCACGGTGGGCTGTTGGCAGGCGTCGTGGCCGAGTGAGCGGGCGTAGGCGTCGACAAAGACGGCGCCGTGGGTGCTGGCCTGGTGGGCGAGCATGGCGTTGAGCTGCTGCTCTACCCCAGCCACATACGGCACATCCCCGCGGGCAATCGGGAAATCCGGATAACACCCCACCGCGGGCGGCAAGAGCCGCAGGTAGCCCACGACCAGCACCGTCGCCCGCGGCGAGCGCGCCCGAATGCCCTCCAGCACCCGAGCGACCCTCAGCGCCGCAGCCGCGATGCGCTGCGCGTAGGAGTCGGTACCGCCCACGGTGGCGTGGCGCTGACACGGATTGCCCAACGGGTCGCTCGCACCAAGCCGAGCGCACGTCAACCACAGACCACCGATGTTGATATCGTTGCCCCCGATGGTCACCGTGACGAGCTCGGTATCCGGCGTCAAGGCGTCGAACTGCGGTGGGTTAGGACCCAGCTGGACCGGCTGGGAAACCGTCATATTCTCGGTTTGCGCGCCGCCGCAGCTCACGTCGGTGTAATCGTGGATGCCCAGCGCCACCGCCAGGCGGGCCGGATAGTTCTGGGTCGAGCGCTGACAGCCCACCGGATCGGTCCGCTGCACCGGAATCCCTGGACCCGATGCGTACGAATCCCCTAGCGCGACGTACCGCGTTGGGAGGCTCACCGTCGTGGTCACTGCGATGTTGGGCAGCCCCAGCAGCGACATCACGATAGTCGCGGCAGCAAAGACATCACGGCGACCCACAGCCCCACCCCCAGGAAGTGACCACCCACGCCTCCGAGCCGCACGGTTCCTCGTCATCGTGTCGGAATGCTGGCTCCGCGGGCAACACATCCCCGCCACATCACCAGACACCCCACCACGCCCAGTGTGTCTTCCGACGTATCGTCGCCGCCCTTGACCAGCACCCGGCCACCACCAGACCGGTTCACACCGTGCTGGACCTGTGCTGCTCCTACGGCATCAACGCCGCCCTGCTCAACCACGATCTCACCCTGCGCGACCTCTACGACCACTACGCCTCGTCCCAGACTGAGGCCCTCACCACCGCCGAACTGATCGAACGAGACCGCGCGTACTACGCCGTCCGCCGACACCCACATCCCGTCCGGGTGATCGGGCTTGACGTCGCGCCCAACGCCATCGCCTACGCCCGTGCCGTCGGCCTGCTTGATGAGGGATTTGCCGAGAACCTGGAGACAGACCCACCCAGCCCCACCCTCCACCGCGCCGCACACCCCACCCGCCTGATCACGATCACCGGTGGTGTCAGCTTCCTGTCCCCCCACACCTTCGAACCCCTCCTCGCCAGCACCCGCCACCCGGTATGGGTTGCCGCCTTCGTCCTGCGCGGCCACTCCTACCGCGCCGTCACCGACTCCCTGGCCACGCACGGCCTGGTCACCGAACACGATGCCACCCGCACCTTTCCCCAGCGCCGCTTCACTGACGCACGCGAACAACAGCACGCCATCGACGCGGTCACCGCGGCTAACACAGACCCATACGGCAAGGAAACCTGCGGCTGGTTCCACACCACCCTGCACCTGTCCCGCCCCGCCCAGGACATCAGCCGACTGCCGTTGACCACCCTGCTCCGCGACCAATAAGAAGCCCCTGCCAGGTTGACTGTATTAGCTACTGGGTGGCGTCTCGGTGGGTCGCGAGGGCATCGGTGTATGCCTGGGTGGTGAGGTCGCTGTCGTCGATCCCTAACTCGTGCAGCACAGACCGGAGGAACTCCAACGCGGTGGGCACCTCATTCGCCTCGGCGAGGGTCTCTAGCTCAAGGAACGTCCGTCCCGCCAGCTCGGGGACACTGACCACGGTGGCAAGCAGCTCACGTCCCCTCGCGGTGAACCGGTAGTTCACGCACTGCTTGTCGAAGGACATGATCTGCTCGAGGCCCAGTGCGGTGAGCACGGTGACCAGGACGTCGGCATTCTCGATCACCGTCTCGTGCTCCGGTGTCGACCCGCTGGCGTGATCCACCGCGGGTTCTGTGAAGGTGAGCATTGCGAGGCTCCGGCCACGGTCGTCGGTGACGGTCCGCACCCGCAGCTCGCTGCCCTGGCGGGTCCAGCCCCGATCCGGGTAGTCGAAATAACGATCGGAATAGATCAAACGTTCACTCACCGCCCGCCGCGACAGCACCGCGTGCAGGCGCTCGGGGTCGCGAACGAGCGCCTTCACTTCCGCCTCAACTGCCACCCTCGCCTCCCACCACCGCTCGTCCGCTCCCGGTCCGCTCTTCGACGAACCTACGGCACCCCCGATACACCGCGCCATGCGGCGAAGCTCGTCAGCCGGGGGTTGTATCTGTCCGGGCCATCGTCGTGGCGCTCATGATCGCCGAAAGTGAGGTGTGACAGTGCAGCGCTGCACGGCCACGACACAGTTTCAGCGATCATGGTCACGATTGGTGGGCCAAGATCAGGGCACGCTCAGGGCGTGGTGGTACCGGTCTGAGCGGAGGGCTGCGAGTCCTCGGTGATCGCGCAGACGGTGCCGGGGTCGACGCTGCCAGGCTGGTTGTCCTGGCCGTGCGCCCTTGGTGTCGGGCCGGCGCTCCCGTGTGATCGAGGCCCAGGACTGGGAAGGTCGAGGTCGGATGAGCAGCACCATGACGGTGGGGTGGCCGGTGCCTTTCTCACAGTGTGCCCCGCTCTCCGGTGAGCCCGGCTCGTTTGGCGAGTGTGACCAGCTGGGGGTTGCTGCGTCGGTGCAGCGAGATCAACACCCGCAGCACTTCGCGGCTCATCGGGTGCACCCTCGCCTTCTGCGGAGCAACGTCCCACGCCTGCAGCAACGAGGTTTGCGCACCGTCCCGGTCGCCCAGGTCGAGATAGGCGCGGGCGGTATTGATGTGGACCCCAGCGATCCGCATAGGTCGTAGCACGGTATCCTTTTCCATCACCTTCTCCGCGAGACGAATCACCTCGCGGGGGCGGCCGAGGTCTTCCTCGGTGTCCAGGACGTGGGCGGCGGTGTTGGCGGGGCCAAAGAGCCAGCCATGGAGCCGCAGATCGTGCGGGAACTCCTCAGCCGCAGTCCACGCCGCGCGGATGTGCCGCTGCGCCTCGGTTGGGTCCTTCAGCCCTCCCGCCAGCGTCATACCGCGCAGGTGTAGGGGGCCCGTGGCGAAGGCCTTCTCTCGACCGGTGAGTGCCGTCTCGGCGGTCACGATGGCCCGGTCCACCACGGTGAGCCCGCCCTCGAAGTCCCCACAGTGGAAGAAGGTGCCGGCGCGTTCCGCAGCGGCGATCGCCGTCACTAACGGATTGGGTTGCTGAGCTGCGGCCCAGGCCTCGCGGATGAGGGCGATCTCGACCAGATCCATCCACCGATGCCGCGCGCCCAGGTAGTACACGGGATAGTACACGTCAGCCAGCAGGGCCCATCCTTCCGGGCTGGCCGCGGCGTGCGCGTAGGTGGTGGCCCGGGTCAGCAGGCCCGGCAGCATCCGCAACAGACCCGCCAGGTCGGCCTGCTCCACCAGGATGATGGCCTGATCCACCTCGAGGCGCAGCTGGGCGGGGTCGGATAGGGGTGCCTGGTCAGGGATGTCGTAGCGGCGGACCGCGGTACGCAGATTCTCCAGCTGCACGCCCTGGTCCAGGGAGACCTCAGCCTCCCCGTAGAGCGCACCGAGGGAAATCTGCAGGGCTCGAGCGATCGCGGCCGCCACCCCCGGGGTCAGCGCCCGATCCCCAATCTCAATCTTGGACAACAGACTCACCGAGATCCCGGCCCGGCGCGCCAGAGCCGCCTGCGTCAGACCCCGCGCCTTGCGCAACTCCGCAACCCGCGCTCCACCCGTAGCAGCACTATCCATAGCCGGAGTGTTCCACGCCCCGCATGCTCCTGCCCCTCCGGGAACAAGATCATCAAACCGGCTGTGTCAGCGAATCGGCTGTGCAAACCATGTGCACATTCCTCCCTCGCCGAGGCTGTTCACTGCTCTCGTGAGCTGCTCCCCAGTGAACCGTCCTCAGGGACCACCCGTACCACTCGATCCTCAACGGATCTGCCTGGCCTGCTGCCGACTGATCCCCTGATAAGCCCACCATTGCCCCCGGGGCGTCGTCCCCGTTTATCGCCGGCTGGCCGCTGGTGAAGCCCCCCTGCCCCCCTGTTGGCTCCCCGTGGCCAGCCGGCCACTCACCAACCCCTAAAAAGGAGGACCTCCACCATGGTGCCCCGCCCACCACGACCCCGATCCGCTCCGGAGCGCCCCCGGCGCACCACCGGGGGCGCTCCCCGTCCCCTGAGGGACTTTCCGCTGCAGGATGCCGACGGCAGGACACTGTCCCTGGGCGACCGGGTTGAGCAGGTCTCGGTGGATGAGGACCACGGGGCGCTGCGCTCCCGGCTGCACCACCACGGCAAGATCATCGGCAGGTGCACAAGCATCCATAAGACCGTGGGCGGGCGCTCGGGAAGGTGCTTAAGCATCCATAAGACCGTGAGGGGGTGGCTGTAAAGGGGCACGAGTGAAACGGGGTGGTCACTGTGCGGTTTGTGTCAGTTCTGTTTCGATGATGCGCGCGATGTCTGTGGCTGGCTGGGGTCTCAGCATGTCGTGGTGTGTGCAGGCGATGACGTGGTTCGTAATCTGTCCGCCGACAAAGGGGCGCCAGCTTTCCTGGGCGGCGAATTCCTTGGGGAATTCCGCTCCGCCCGCGGTGCAGAACACCAGGTTTCCGTCAAACTGCCTGGGGACGTAGGTGTAGTGCAGCTTGGTGTTGTTGGCCATGACCTGCCGCAGTGCCGAGATCGCCGCCTCGTCCAGTCCCCGCAGGGGGCTACCCGAACACCGGAGCAGGTCCAGCGCACCGGCTGTGCTGGGCAGCGGCGCGTCCGGTCTCAGCTCGATCCCCGCGGACCGGAGCAGGATCTCCATCAGCGCACGGTCCAACTCCTCGTCGGTGGGCAGCGCAGCGGGTTCGGTCGCCGCGCCCACCGGCCAGGCGTCGAGCAACGCCAGCAGCCCCACCCGCTGCCCCTCAGCGCGCAGCTGGGTCGCCATCGCGTGCGCGACGAGTCCGCCGAAGGACCAGCCGAGCAGGTGGTACGGGCCGTGCGGGCGCATCGCGCGGATCTGCCGCAGGTAGTCGGCGGCCATCTCCGCCACCGAGACGGCCACGGCCTGCCCCGCGTGCAGGCCCCGGGCCTGGAGACCGTAGAGCGGCCGGTCGACGTGGAGGCCACCGAGCAGCGCGGCATACGGCCAACTCACCCCCGCCCCCGGGTGGACGCAGAACAGCGGTGCCCGTAAGCCGCGCGGCCGCAGCGGCAGCACCACGTCCAGCATGCCCACCGACTCCTCGCCTGCCTGTTCGATCCGGGCGGCCAGCCCCGCGATGGTCGGGTCCTCGAACAGCGCGGCCACGGTCAGCTCGACACCGAGCGCGTCGCGCAGTCGGCTGAGCAGCTGGGTGGCGAGGATGGAGTGCCCGCCGAGTTCGAAGAAGTTCTCCCGGACGCCGATCCGGTCACGCTCCAGGGTTTCGCACCAGATCCTGGCGATCGCCCGCTCTAGGTCGGTGGCCGGCTCTGAGTCCCCGGATCGACCGGCAACGACCGCTCCCGCGCGGGCCAGCCGGTCCCGGTCGAGCTCACCGTCAGCGGCTGCGGGCAGTTCCTCGACCCCGACCAGCTCGCACCAGGTGGGCGTGCCGTAGCGGTCCGGTAGGGACTCGTTCGGCCGTACACCTACCGTTTCGCATCCTGCAGTCTCGACATAACTCACCAGGGCGCGCAGCGGACGGGCCGGTGCGTGGACGTTGGCGCGCACCCAGGCGGCGTCGGCATCCAGCCCGATGAGCACGTGCGCGGCGTCGTGGCGGAGCGCGACGTCCAGGGACCGCAGGGCTTCCTGGGCGCCCAGGATGCGGTAGCCGCGGGCGGCGGTCAGCTCCCGCCTCCCATACCCCCGGCTCATGCCCCGCTCGTCCCACATGCTCCAGGCCAGGCTGCGTCCCTCCACCACGCCCTCGCGGCGCTGGTAGGCGGCGAGGGAGTCGAGAAAGGTGTTCGCGGCCGAGTACGCGCCGACCCCCGGCCCGCCGAGGAAGCCATTCACAGAGGAGAAGGAGACGAACAGCGTCCTGGGGAGGTCCTGGACGAGCTGGTGCAGCGCCCAGCCGCCGGCCACCTTCGGAGCCAGGACCGCGGCCCGCTGCTGCGCGCTCTGTTCGATGACCGGACGTTCGTCAATGTGCCCGGCCAGGTGCAGCACCCCGGACAGCTTCGCTGACCACCGCTGTTCAGCGGTGCGCACCGCCTGACGCAGGGCCTCGGGGTCGGTGATGTCCACGGCCGCGTAGGCGACGTCGCCGAGGGCGCGCAACTCACGGTAGGCGGACAGCTTGCGCCTGAGTTCGCCGCCCCCGGCGATGAGCCGGTCCCAGGTCGAGGGGTCGGGGAGCTCGGTGCGGCCCAGCAGCAGCAGCCGGACGCGGTGGGCCGCCAGCAGGTGCCGGGCCACCTCCACGGCGAGCTCGCCGAGGCCGCCGCTGATGACGTACCGCCCGCCCTCCTGGAACACCGGCAGGGTCGGGGGCAGCGTGCCACCGGGCAGCTGGACCAGTCGCCGCGCCCACCGACGTCCCTCGCGCAGGGCCACCTCCACCTCCCCTGCGGGGGTGTGGATCTCGGCCAGGAGCTGTTGTATCACCTGGGTCCCGGCGCCGGGGGGCACATCGATGTGGCGAGCGCGCAGCCAGGACAGTTCCTGGTTCAGGCTTTTCACCAGGCCGATCACTGATGTGCGGGCCAGGGCCAGCGGCTCGGCCGGCCGGACCTGCTGGCTGCCGCTGGAGATCACGGATAGCCCCACGGCGGGCTTCCCTGCCCCGCTGGCCGATCGAGGAGTAGGGCGGCTGGCCAGCGCGGTGACCAGCCGCGCCAGGCATTCCACGCCGTCACGCTGGGCGAGCGCCAGCTCCGCAAGGCTAGGGGCACCGGTGTCCGGCGCGCAGCAGGCGAGGTGAACGACCCGCTCAACCGGCGGGATCGCGTCGAGGAGCCGGTGGTAGGGGGCCGGATCGTCCCAGGGCAGCGCGAAGCGGTCGGCGGCGTGGCGGACGAAGGTGGTGCCGTAGCAGGCCAGCGTGCAGGTGAGCCCGTGGGCGCGCAGCGCCTCGGCGAGCTGCTCGGCCAGGCCGTGGCGGTCGGCGAGCAGCAGGGTGTGCCCGTGGGCGGGCGGCCGGCCCTGGTGCAGGAGCTCGGCGGGCTGCCAGACGGGGCGGAAGAACCAGTTCGGCAGGGTGTGCTCACCGCCCAGCAGGAGGTCCATCCGGGTGATCTCGGTGTCGAAGGCGCCGTCGTAGAACTCCTGCACCAGCTTCGAGCGCTGGATCTTGCCGATCTCCGTCTTCGGAATCCGCTTCCGGTCCACAGGAATCAGGTACGAGGGAGTGATCCCCGCCGCCCGCAGCAGCGTGGCCCGGATCCGCCGAGCCGCCGTCGCAGTGTCGGCACCCGATGCCAGGACGAAGAACAGGGCCAGCTCATCGGTCGCCTGGCCCGCGGTGCGCACGGCGCAGGCCGCGGTGAAGGAGCGCGCAACGTCGTCCAGCTCCTCGACGATCGCCTCCAGCTCGTGGCTGGGGTGGTTAACCCCACCGATGATGATGACGTCTTTGGCGCGGCCGGTAAGGGTCAGCGCGCCGTCGCGCAGCAGCCCGAGGTCACCGGTCCGGAACCAGCCGTCGTCGGTGAACGCCGCCCGGGTGCTGTCGGGATCATTGTGGTAACCCGAGGTGACGGCCGGCCCCCGCACCTGGAGGTGACCGACGGTCCCTTCTGGCACGACAGTTCCGTCGTCGTCAGTGATGCGGATCGCCAACCCGGGATAGGGCCGGCCCACCTCGACCTGCCCACCACCTTCCTCGGGCAGCACCGTGGTGATCTGCCCGGAGGACGTCTCCGACATCCCCCAGATCGGGTGCATCGCACCGGGCGGCAGCCCGTGCGGTGTCACCAGCTGAACGAACCGCCGGGCGACCCGGTCCACCACGGCTTCGCCGCCGTTGAGCACCAGCCGCAACGCGGAGAAGTCCCACCGCTGCGCGGCGATCCGCGCCGCCTGCTTATTGACCAGCCCGAACGCGAAATTGGGGGCCCACGTCACGGTGACCCGGTGGGTGTGCATCACGGAAAGCCAGCGCAGCGGATCTTCCAGCACCCACGGGGTCGGCGCGTGGATCTGACGACACCCCAGGACGACATTCCGCACCTGGGACATGATCAGACCGCCTACGTGGTCCATCGGCATCCAGTTGAACGTGACGTCAGCCGGGGTCAGGTCGTGGTGTTGGCGGGCCGCCGCGGCGTGGGTGAGCAGGTTGTCGTGGCACAGGCGCACGGCTTTGGGGGTCCCGGTGCTACCCGAGGTGAGCATCAGCAGCACCAGGTCCTCAGGCCGGCTAGCATGCCAGTTCTCCTCGGCGGGACCGGCACCCACCTCCTCGATCACCGCGACCCGCTTGGCGGAGCGCTCCCGTCTCCTATCCCGATTGGTGAGCACCAGCGGCCGGCCCAACGACTCCCAGGCGTGCTCCACCTTCGCCGCCGCCGCAGCACCGGGCTGCTCCACCGGGGGCACCGCAAGCGGAACGGCGACATACCCGCCCAGGACGCAGGCCCAGAAACCCACCACAAAATCCCGGTTGCCCGGTAACTGCAACAGCACCGTGTCCCCGGGGGTCAGACTCAACCCGCGCAACCCGCCGAGCAGCCGCGACGCCTCGTCCAGCAGCTCGGCGTAGGACTGCCGCTCCAGCGCGCCGTCGGGCCCGATATAGAGCGACTCCCCCGATCCGCCCCCGGGCTCGCCCATCGACACCACCCGACGCAGCGCAGCGTCCAACGTGCTGACCTCGAGCCGGCGCAACGGGGGACCGACACTGACCGACGGCGGGGCCGCTGCGCCCGCATTCCCCGGAGTGCTCGTCGGGGCCGATGCCCCGGGACCCCCCACCGGTCCGGGCAGCTGGACGCGCTCGGCGGGACCCTGCGGCGCCCGGGCCGCAGTGACCACGACCGCGGCCCGGCCGCGCTCCGTCGAGGCGGTCCACCGCCGCTCCCACTGGGCTGCCAGTTCCCCGTCCAGGACCGGGAACCGGGCCAGGACCACCTCATCCAGCCCGCCCCCCGCTGTCCTGGGCAGATCCGAGAGGAGGACGACGGCGGCGAGCGCCACGGCGGCGGGCAGCGCCGGACGGGCGGCCCGGAGGATCTGTTCCTCGGTGACGTCCCGGGTCGGCACGGCGTAGGCCACCAGTTCCGCCACACCCGCCGTGGTGTGCCGGACCCGCACCACACAGTCCCGGACCGACTTATGGCCCATGACCTGCTCGGCCACTGCGGACAGGTCAATGGTGTGATCCGCCACATGCGCCCATCCAGGCTCCGGCCCGGACAGCTCTAAGGTGCCCTCCCCGGTGATCCGGCCGAGGTCTCCGGTGCGCAGCAGCCGCCCCCCATCGCGCGCGGCGGGGAGCGGGGCCGGCTGGCCGACGTGCACGGCCCCGTAGACACCGATCGGCACCGCGGACCCGTACTCGTCGAGGATCTGCACACCCCGCAGCGGACGCAGCGCAGGCGCGCTCTCCCGCTCTGCCGGGGCCAGCACCGGGGTGGCCGCGACCGGTCCGGCTGCGATCGGGCAGTACGCCCACCGCAGCCGCCCGCCCAGGGCTTGGCCGAACCGGGCGGCGCGCTGGGAGTCCAGGCCGCGGTCGGTGCACACCACCGCGCGCGCCGCCGCGAGCCCGTTCGCGCTAGTGAGCCCGGCGAGGTCACGGTCCACCGCAAGCAGGACGCTCGCCCCGTTCGCAGGCAGCGCCCCGGCCTCGTCTGGAGGCACGTCTGGGGCGATGGTCATCCGCGCCCCGTGACAGAGCGGAAGCAGCATCTCCCACACCGACCGCTGGGTGCCCACCGGCGCCCACCACCGGGTGGTGTCCTCCTCGGTGATCCCGCCCGCCACCTGGGCCAACAGGTCGAGGTGGCGGAGTAGCTCGGCATGCTCGACAGTCACCGGGCACGTCTCGGCACCCAGCAGCAGGGCCGGGTCGCTGCCCGCGGTCCGGATCTCCGGAGCCGGCGGGGGCCCCTCGGCCAAGGGACCCCGGTACTGGGGGTTCCCAAGGTCGATGACCATCGGGGCGTCGCCGTCCCGCGCGCCCGCCGCGGCGAAACCGACACTCGCCTCCGTGGTAAGCACGCACCTCACCTGCGCGTCGCGCATCAGCCCGAGCAGCCGAGCGGGCGGCTCCGCCGGATCGAGGGGCAGGCAGACCGCCCCGGCCTTCAGCACCCCCAGCAGCCCGATCACCGCGTCCAGCCCGCGGCCAGCGCACAGCGCAACCCGGCTGCCCGGAGCCACACCCCCTCCGATGAGGTCCCCAGCCAACCGAGTTGACCACGTGTCGATCTCGCGATAAGAAGCGGTGAACACCGCGCCGCACACCGCGACGGCCTCCGGCCGGGCCGCCACCTGTTCGGTGAACCGGGCGGTGACCGTGCCCTCCCGGTCGCCGGTGACCTCCTCAGTGAGGAGGGCCTGGTCCTGCTCGCTCACCAGCGGCAGATCCGCCAGTCGGCAGTCCGGGTCCGTCGTGACGGCCTCGAACACCCGCCGCAGCGCCTCGGTCATCCGCTCGGCGGTGCGCCGGTCGAACAGTTCGGTGGCGAAGACCAGCGCACCGCGCAGTACCTCCCGATCCTCCCACAGGTGCAGTTCGAGATCGAATCGGCAGGTCCAGTCTGGGACATCCACGAGGCTGACCGTCAATCCCGGCAGCTCGAGCTCGGGACGGTCGAAGTTCTGCAGCGCGAAGACGACGCGGACTAGCGCCTTGCCGCCCGAATCCCGCTGCGGCGCCACCTCCTGGACGATCTTCTCCAGTGGGATGTGCTGGTGGGCGAAGGCGCCCAGGCTCACCTCCCGGACCCGGTGCAGCAGGTCGGCGAAACTCGGGTTGCCGGAGGTGTCCACGCGCAGCGGCAGAGTGTTGACGAACATCCCGATCAGCGGCTCGATCTGCGGATTGTCCCGGTTAGCTGCAGGCGAGCCGACGAGGATGTCGTCGTGGCCGGTGTAGCGGCGCACCAGCGCGACGAAGCCGGTGAGCGCCACCATGTACAGGGTGGCGCCCCGCTCACGGCAGAGCCCCTTGATCCCGGCGGTGAGGTCCGGGGACAGGGTGAAGTCCAGCCGGTCACCGGCGAACGTGCGCGTCGGTGGCGGCGGTCGGTCGGTGGGCAGTCCCCCGGTGGGGAGGTCACCGGCTAACCGTTGCCGCCAGTAGGCCAGGCCGTCGGCGAGCGACTGCCCGTCGAGGGTTTCGCGTTGCCATTCGGCGTAGTCACCGTACTGGATCTCCAGGGGAGTCCAGACCGGTGCCGCACCGCCGAGGCGGGCCCGGTAGGCGTGGGCGAGTTCGCGCAGGAACACCCCGATCGACCAGCCGTCGATGACGATGTGGTGCACGCAGACGAGCAGGCAGTGCTCGGCGCAGCCGAGCCGCACCAGCTGGGCCCGCAGCAGCGGCCCGTGTTCCAGGTCGAACGGACGCCGGATCTCCGCCACCAGCCGGGCCCGGACGGGTTCGCACTCGGTGAGCAGGCCGTGCGGCCGATCCCCCAGCAGCGCGGAGACGTCGGTCGTGGGCAGGGGCAGCCCGAGGTGCTCGGCGACGATCTGCCACAGACCGCCGTCGGACTCGGCGAAGGTCGTCCGCAAGGTCTCGTGCCGGGCAATCAGGTCGTTGAGGGCCGCCTGGAGCGCGTCGGTGTCCAGCTCGCCGCTCAGGTGTAGCAGCAGCGGGACGTTGTAGGACACATCCTGGGGGTCGCGCCGGTAGAAGAACCACATCCGTTCCTGGGCGTAGGACGCGGGAAAAGCGAGAGCCTGCCCGGCTCCGACCTCGCCGTCGGGTGGGTCGTCGATCCGGGTCGAGGGGTGTACGGACATCGTGGTGCTCCGTTCAACGGCGGGCGGCTCGACGGCGACTCGGGGTGATCTTTGTTGGGGTCGCGGCCGGAGCGTGTCGGAGGTGCTCGAGTTCCCGGACCACCTCGGCCACGGTGAGGTTTTCGAAGAGTTTCTGCACCGAGAGGTCGATGGAGAGCTCATCCCGGAGCCGGCCGGCCATCTGAATCACCAGCAGGGACTCACCCCCCAAGTCGAAGAAGTTGTCGTGGACGCCGACTCGGTCCAGGCCCAGAACCTCAGCCCAGTGGCGCGCCACCAGGTGCTCCAGTTCCGTGGTGGGCACGGTGTAGGGCGTGGCCAGATCGGGGCGGCGGTTGAAGGCGGCGGAGAGCGGGGATCCATCCTCTGGCGTCAGGTGGGCTGGGATGGGTTCTGAGGTGTCCCTGAGGTCGAGGTGGTCGGGCAGCTCGCTCTCGGCCATGACGGTGACGGTGGCGCCCAGCGACCTCAGTTCCTCGATCCGGGCCGCCGTGGTGGCAGCCGCTGCCAGGCGGGGCCGCATGCCGACGATCAATCCGTGGTCAGCGCTGTCCTCACGGTCGCGGTGCGGGAGGGCGACGGTCGGGTGGAAGCCAAGGGAGTCGAGCAGCTCACGCCAGCGGTGCGGTGGGAGCAGCGGCGAGTGCTCGCGGAGGTCGTCGTTGAAGTACCACCAACCCTCGAGCAGGCCGAAGGTCATCAGGGCACTCCGGGGCATGGCAGTGGCTTCCAGGATGTAGAGCGCTCCACCCGGGGCGAGCAGCTCGCGCAGATTGGTGACGGTGCGGCGCAGATCCGGGGTCGCGTGCAGGACGTTGAACGCCAAGACGACGTCGACGTCCCGGTAGTCCCCGCCACCTTGGGTGCCCGGGCCCCGGTCCACGTCCAGCACGCCGAAGGTCATGAAGTCCAGGCCGCGGTCGGCTGCTTCGCGCTGGGCCGCCAGCACAAAGGACCGACCGAGGTCGGTGAAGCGGTAGGTCACGTTCCGGCTGCCGCGCAATGCCTCAGCCACCGGCCAGGTGAGATGGCCCTGGCCGCCGCCGACTTCGAGGATGCGCAGCGGGCGGCCGTCGGCCTCCCGGACGCACCTGGTCACCTCCGCCACGACCAGGGACCGGTACACAGCCAGGTCGCCGTGGCTCAGCAGGCGCTCGGCAGACGAGGAGGACCGGTACTGGTGGCCGTCCGGCAGGAGCACCTCGGTGCCGGAGCGGGTGCCGCGCAGCACCGCGTCGTACTCCGCGACACAGCTGCTGAGCGCGTCGAGGTCATCGGCGGCATCGGGGTGGTCGACGAGGAGGGTCTGCTCCAGCTCAGCGATCTCCTCAGCGATCTCCTCGGGGGTGCCGGTGTCCCCGACGAAGTGGACGATGTCGGTATCCGGGTCGAGAAAGACGATCTTGTCGCTGGCGAGCATGTCGAGCAGGGCGTTGACGAACTTGTGGTACGCGGGCACGGTGCCCAGGCGGGTGAGCAGCTCCGCCCGTCGGACGTGCTCACCCGGGAGGGAGCCGATGCCGTGGCGTCGCAGGTAGACGCAGGCGTGCAGCGCGCACAGGCGGTCCATCCGCACGGTGCGCTCGGCGGCTTCCCGCTCAGGGGAAATCTGGGCGATCAGGCGGCGTTCGGTCTGCGTCACCCGCTCGGCCAGCTCGACCAGCTCGGACGGTTCGTTGGGGGACGGGACGGGGGTCCCGAGCGGGTCAGTGATGACCAGGTGTCCGCGCCCGCGGGCGGCGATGGCCCGGGTGGTGGCGTAGTTGTCGTCGCGCAGCCCGTGGGGCAGCACGTACACGGTGCGCCCCGCGGCCGGGTTGGTCACCGGCGGCGCGTCGATCCAGTAGCGGCGGCGCTGGAAGGGATAGCCGGGCAGCGGGACTCTCCGGCGCGCACCGTCGTCCTCGCCTGCCCACCGCACCGGCGCTCCGTGGGACCACAGCGCACCCAAGGCGCTCATCAGCAGGTGGGTGTCATCCTGGTGTTCGGCCTTGGGGTGTCGCATGGTCAGCACGGTCAGCGTGTCCTGGCCCAGCTGCCGCCGGGCGAACTGGGTCAGGGTATGGCCCGGCCCCACCTCGACGAGGATGGGCCGCCCACGCCGGGACAGCTCGCCGTGCAGCGCCTTTAGCCCGTCGGCAAAGCGCACGGTCTGTCGGTACTGGCGTAGCCAGTACTCGCGGCTGGTCGCCTGCTCGTCGGTGATCCAGGTGCCGGTGAGTCCGGAGAGGAACGGGATCCTCGGCGGGCGCAGCGTGACCTGCCGCAACGCCTGGGCGTAGTCGTCCAGAACCGCATCGAGGAGCTCGCTGTGCGCGGCGCCGACCAGCCGCACCCCCTCGTGCTCGATCCTGGCGGCGTCCAGTTCGCTCTTCAGACGCTCGATCTCCTCGGTGGGGCCGGAGATCGTGCAGCTCTGGGGGGCGTTGACGGCGGCAAGGGACAGCCGACCACTCAACCAGCAGCGCAGCGCCTCCTCGGACAGGGCGACGCTGAGGGTGCTACCGCCGGCCCGTTCCAGCAACCGTTCCCGCTCGGCGACCAGGGGCAGCGCCTCCTCCAGACTGAGCACTCCGGCCACGCAGGCGGCGGTGTACTCGCCGAGCGAGTGGCCGATGAGGGCGTCCGGCTCAACTCCGTGCGCCATCAGCAGCGTGGCCATCGCGTACTCGGTGGCCACCAGGGCCGGAAACGAGCAGGCCCTGTGCGCTGCGGCGGCCTCGTACAAGACGGTCCGGATGTCCTGGCCCAGGACGGGCAACAGGAGCCGGGCCGCGCGGTCCATCTGCTCGCGGAACACTGGCTGCGCCGCGTACAGGTCCTGGCCCATCCGCAGGTGGTGGGCGCCGGCACCGGGGAGCAGGTAGGCCAGCTGGGGTCGGGTCGAGCCGTCGGTGCTGGGCACAGGGTAGGTCAGCAGTACGGCGCCCTCAGCGGTGCTGCGGCAGACAACCGCCCGGCGGTGTGGGTGATCCTTGCGGCCGTGGCACAAGGTGTGCGCCACATCGGCGAGGTCCAGATCCGGGTGGGCGGTGAGGTGCTCGGCGAGGCGGGCAGACATCTGCCGCAGCGTCGCTGGATTCCTCGCCGACAGCGCCAGGATGGTCGGCTGCGCCGACGGGGAACTGGATCGGGCCGCGGCCGGGGCCTCTTCCAGGATGATGTGGGCGTTGGTTCCCCCGATACCCAGCGAGCTGACGGCCGCGCGCCGAGGTCGGGCGCCGCGCGGCCAGTCGGCCGTGTCGGTGTTGACGTAGAAGGGACTGCCCGCGAAGTCGATCTCCGGGTTGGGGGTCTGGAAGTGCAGGCTGGCCGGGAGCGTGCGGTGCCAGAGCGCGAGCACCACCTTGATCAGTCCAGCGATGCCCGCCGCGGCGTCGAGGTGACCGATGTTGGTTTTCACCGAGCCGAGCGCGCAGTACCCACGGCGCTCGGTGCTCTCTCGGAACGCCTCGGTCAGCGCGGCGACCTCGATCGGGTCGCCCAGCGCGGTCGCGGTACCGTGCGCCTCGACGTAGCTGATCGACTCACCGTCCACCCCGGCGGCGGCCTGCGCAGCCAGGATCACCTCCACCTGGCCCTGGGTGCTCGGCGCGGTGAAGCCCACCTTCCGGTTGCCGTCATTGTTGATTGCGGAGCCTTTGATGACCGCCCAGATGTGGTCCCCCGCGGCCAGCGCGTCCGCCAGGCGTTTGAGCACCACCACACCCACCCCGTTGCCCGGGACCATCCCGGTCGCTGAGGCGTCGAAGGCCCGGCAGTGGCCGTCGGGGGACAGTGGGCCGTCCTGGAGGTAGCGATAGCCCTGCGCTGCCAACGGGTTGAGCGAGGCGCCGCCCGCCAGGGCCGCGTCGCAGTGGTAGTTGAGCAGGTCCTGGCAGGCCAGATGCACCGCGACCAGGGAGGTGGAACACGTGGTCTGCACCGACACGGCCGGGCCGGTCAGGTTGAGCTGGTAGGCCACTCGGGTGACGAACACTCCGGCGTCGTTGCTCAGTCCAGCCGAGAGCCAGTCCATCGATAGCGCCCCCCCTGCCAGCCGGGGCGCGACGTAGGCCATGAAGTACCTGCTGTGGCTGGCGCCGGCGTACAGACCAGTGAGGCCGCCGAAGCGGTCGGGGTGGTGGCCGGCGTGCTCCAGCGCGTGATAGCAGCATTCGAGGAAAAGCCGGTGCTGGGGGTCGAGCATCTCGGCCTCGGTCGGCGGGTAGCCGAAGAACTCAGCGTCGAACAGGTCGATGCCCTCCACCACGGCTGCCTTGCGCACCAGGTACGGGTCGTCCAGGCCAGCCGGGTCGCCGCCCGCGGCCAGGTACTCGGTGGCGCTGACCGATCGGATCGACTCGTGGCCGGCGACCAGGTTGGTCCAGAAGCGGTCGAGGTCGGGGGCGTCGGGGAAGCGGCCGGCCATCCCGACCACCGCGATGTCGGTGTCCGCCGAGGTCTGGGCCGTCTGGGCTGCCGCGGGTGTCTCAGTCATGCGGGGGTGAGTCCTTTCGAGTGGGGGCGGCCGGACGTCGGCGTCGGGACAGCCGTTGGCGCTGAGCGCGCTCCCGGGCGGCGGCGAGCGTGGCGGACGCGGCGGCGGTGCGGCCCAGATGGCGGGCCTGCGCGGCGACCGTGGGGTGAGTGAAGAGATCGACAATCCGGACCGGGCGCGCCACCAGGGCGGCGAGCCCAGACTGGAGGGGGACCAGGAGCAGCGAATGGCCACCGAGATCGAAGAAGTTGTCGTCGGCACCGACCTGCTCCACTTCCAGGACGTGCGACCACAGTTCGGCGATCTTCTGCTCCAGGTCGCCACGCGGGGCGGTCCACGGCGCATTCGCCGCACGCTCTACCGGGCGCAGCGCCAGCGCCCGGCGGTCGACCTTCCCACTGGGGGTGAGCGGCAGCTGCGGGACGACGACCAGGGCGCTGGGTACCAGGTGGTCCGGCAGCGTCCGGGCCAGCTGCCGGCGCAGTTCGAGGGTGTCGATCCCCTTGGTGGCGCCGGAGGGTACAAGATACCCCACTAGGCGTTTGCCCCCGGACCCGTCCTCGCAGGCCACGACCGCGCTGCGGGCGACCTCGTCCCGTTTGGCTAGCACGGCTTCGATCTCACCCAGCTCGATCCGGAACCCCCGAACCTTCACCTGATCATCGGCTCGGCCCACGAATTCCAGGGTGCCGTCCGGGCACCACCGGACCACGTCCCCCGTCCGATACATCCGCTCACCGGGAGCACCAAACGGATTCGCCACAAACCGCCCCGCCGTCAACCCCGGCTGGTGCACATACCCCCGCGCCAGGCCCATTCCCGCGACATACAACTCCCCGGCCACCCTCACCGGCACCGGACACAACCCGGCATCCAGCACAAACACCCGCATATTCGGCAGCGGCCGGCCGATCGGCGGGGGCGCCGGGGTGGCCGGGGAGAGGGGGTCGCTCATGGTGGCGCACACGGTGGTCTCGGTCGGACCGTACGCGTTGATCATCCGCCGGCCCGGCGACCAGGCGGTGACCAGATTCACCGGACACGCTTCACCCGCGGTGATTACCGTCATCGCCGGCGGCACCCCCGCCTCGGTGGGCAGTGCCGCCAGCGCCGAGGGGGGCACCGTCACATGCGTCACTCGCTGCTCGCCCAGCAGCGCGGCCAACGGCGCTCCCGGCAGCAGCCGCGCCGGGGGCGCCATGACCAGCGCCGCTCCCGACAGAAGGGCCAGGCACAGCTCCCAGAACGACGCGTCAAAGCTGGGGGAGGCGAACTGCAGCACCCGGGCGCTCTCCCCGATCCCCAACCGCTCGACCTGGGCTGCGACCAGGCTGAGAATACCAGTGTGCGTCACGACCACGCCTTTGGGGGCGCCGGTGGAGCCGGAGGTGTAGATCACATACGCGGGATGCGCGGGGGTGAGCGGGGTGAGGCGGTGGGTGTCGGTGGGATCGGTGTCCGGGTAGGTGTCCAGCACGGCACGGATGCGTGGATCATCGATGATCAGCGCTGGGATGCTGAGGGTATCGGGGACGCGCTCGAGGGTCTGCATGGTGGTGAGGAGTAGCGCAGGGTGGGCGTCGGTGAGCATGAAGGCCAGGCGCGCGGGTGGGTAGTCGGGATCAAGGGGCAGGTAGGCGGCTCCGGCTTTGAGCACCGCCAGCATCGCCACGACCATGTCGATGCCGCGCGGGAGCGCGATCGCCACGATGTGTTCTGGACCCACCCCCTGAGCGATCACGTGGTGGGCGAGGTGGTTGGCCGCAGTGTTGAGCTGGGCGTAGGACAGCTCCGTGTCCTGGAACACCACCGCGATGGCCGCCGGGTTAACGGCGACCTGGGCCTGGAACAACTCAGGCAGGCAGGCCTGAGGTATCGGGGCCGTGGTGTCGTTCCAGGTTTCCAGTATCTGGTGGCGTTCTTCGGTGGTGAGCACATCGATCCGCCCAATAGGTTGGTCCGGATCAGCGGCTGCCGTGTGGAGTAGGCGTGTCCAGCGCTCGAAGAGCGTGTCGATCGTGGTGGCGTCGAACAGGTCGCTGGCGTATTCGATGGTCCCTTCGATGCCGGCGGGAGTGCCGTCGGGATGGTGGTGTTCGAGCAGGTTGATGGTCAGGTCGAATTTGGCGGTGCCGGTCGGTACCCACACCGCGCTGCTGTCCAATCCGGGGAGCTCAAGGTGGGCCTGGGGGGTGTTCTGCAATCCCAGGGCCACTTGGAACAAGGAGTGGTGAGCGAGTGAGCGGGTGGGGTTGAGGGCCTCCACGAGGTATTCGAAAGGCACATCCTGGTGGGCATAAGCGGCCAAGGCCGTCTCCCGCACCCGTCGCACCAATTGGGCAAAGGTGGGATTCCCGGAGGTGTCGGTGCGCAGGACGAGGGTGTTGACGAAGAACCCGACCACATCGTCCAACGCTTGGTCGGTGCGTCCGGCGATGGCGCTACCTATCGGGATGTCCTCGCCCGCACCCACCCTGCTGAGCAGCGCGGCGAGTCCGGCTTGCAGGACCATGAACAGGCTGGCACCGTTGCGGCGGGCCAGGTTTGTCAACCCTTGGTGCAACACCGCATCCAGCCCCACAGTCAGGGCGTCGCCGCGGTGGGAGGCCACCGCCGGACGCGGCCGGTCGGTGGGCAATAGCAGCTGCTCCGGCAACCCAGCTAGCGCCTGGGTCCAATACCCCACTTGGACAGCGAACAGGCTGGTGGGGTCGTCCGGGTCACCCAGCAGCCGGTGCTGCCATAACGTGTAGTCGGCGTACTGCACCGGCAACGGCGCCCAGTCCGGAGCCGCACCCCGACACCGCGCCGCATAGGCCTGAGCCAGGTCCCGCGCGAGCGGACCCAGCGACCACCCATCGCCAGCAATGTGGTGCACCAACAGCAGCAGCACCTGCTCATCGGGGGCCACGACGAACAATTCGGCCCGCACCGGCGGCTCCACAGACAGATCGAACCCGTACCGGGCCGCTCTAGCCAGCATGTCCGGTAGCTCGGCCGCGGTTGTCTCGGTCACCCGCAACACCACGCAGGCTTCGTGGACGTCCAGGACCTGCTGACACGGCACCCCCTTGACCTGCGGGAACACCGTGCGCAGGCTCTCATGCCGCTGGATGAGATCACTCAATGCGGCCTGCAACGCCGGATGATTCACCGTCCCGGACAGCCGCAACGCCAAGGGAATGTTATAGGTGGCACTCGGGCCCTCCATCTGATGCAAAAACCACAACCGGCGCTGCGCGAACGACAACGGCACCACATCCGGGCGCTCACCCGCTTTCAACGCCAACCGCGCCGGCCCTGCGCTGCCCAACCGCGCGGCCACCCCGGCCGGCGTCGGGGTTTCGAACAGGGCAGGCACCTCCAGCTCAACACCCAATGTGGCGCGTATCCGGGCGAGGAGGCGAGTGGCCAGCAGCGAATGCCCACCCAGGTCGAAAAAGTCATCATCGACCCCGACCCCGACCAGGCCTAGCACTTCAGCGAACAATTCGCACAACAGCTGCTCTTGCGGTGTCCGCGGCGCCCGACCGATGCCGGCAGAGCCGAATTCGGGGGCGGGCAGCGCCTTGTGGTCTAGTTTGCCATTCGGCGTCAACGGCACCTTATCTAATGGCACAAACGCCGCAGGCACCATATACTCCGGCAGCTGCTGACGCAGATAGTCTCGTAGCTGGCTGATCAGCGCGCTGGTTCCCCGGGTCGTGGTGGGGTTGTTCGTCAACGATGACAGCGGCGTGCTCGCCGCGCGGACGGGCGTGTAGAGACCAACGGGAACGGCGGAGGTGATCTGGGCTGTGTCGACGAAGGTGACGTCGAGGGCCTCTGGGGTGGTGGCCGACCAGGTGATGCCGACCCAGTAGCCGCACCGCTGGCCCAGGGCGTGCAGCGCCTCCGGGTCGAGCCCGTCCCAGTCGAGCCCGTCCCAGTCGAGCCCATCGGAGGCTTCGGCGGCGTGGAGGTGGCTGCGCAGCTCGGCCGGCGGGCTGCCGGCCTGCACCGCGCGCGCAAGGGCGGCCTCTGCCGCGATGCGGGCGTTGGGCACACCGCTCAGACGCACCATGTCGGGGTGCTGGGTGCTCAGATAGTCGGTTAAGGCGGGCAGGTCGCTGATCTGTCGACCCCAGCCCAGTTGGGGCGCCTGACCCAGAGGTAGCGACGTGATGGGGTGCTTGTACAGGGTGACGTCGTAGCGGTAGCGGGTCAGCTCGTTATGGTGGCGGCCGCGTTTGATCTGGATGTCCACCCCACCAATGTCGGTGTTGCTGGCTTCTAGTGTGGTGAAAAACTCGGGATCGACCAGCAATTCTTTTTCCACCACGACGGCCTGCTCGATCGCCCGGCGCAGCGTCGGCAGGTCAGTCGTGGAATTGGCCCGGCGCAGCTGCACGGCGGTGGCCAACAGCCGCTGCAGCCGCAGGTTGCGCACGTCACCGACAAAGACCGCCCCACCCGGGGTGACGAGCCGCACTACCTGCTCAAGCACCCTAAGGAGGTAGTCGCTGGTGGGAAAGTATTGCACGATGGAGTTGAGGATCACGGTGTCGAACACCCCGACTGGCAGTCCTTCGGTGTCGTGCGCCGGTTGGGTGCGCAGCACCACTCTCCCGGCCAACTCCGGATTCCGCTCAACCTGACCAGCCAGCGCATTAATCACCGCAGCGGAGAAATCAGTCGCCCAATACGTGTCACACTCAGGCGCCAGCTGGGACAACAACAACCCGGTACCGACACCGATCTCCAAAACCCGCCGAGGCCGCAAAGACAAAATCCGCGCCACGGTCGCCTCGCACCAGTCCCGCATCTGAACCAGCGGAATCGGTTGGCCATCATAACTGCTATTCCAGCCGGTGAGATCCGGCCCGAACACCACAGAGCCCGATGCCGCATACAGCGAGTCATAGATCTGCCGCCACTCACCAACCTGGTCCAGTTCCACCTGCTCATTACGGGCCTGGCCAGCACTGTCCGCCACTACGTAGGCAACCAGCCGCTGGTGCCCGGGCCGATCCTGGCGTGCAACCACCACAGCCTGCGCGACCCCGGGATGGGTGGTGAGTACGCTAGCAACTTCGCCGGGTTCGATACGGAATCCGCGGATTTTGATCTGATCGTCCGCCCGACCCACGAACTCCACATCCCCGTCGGGGCGCCACCGGACCAGATCCCCCGTTCGGTACATTCGTTCGCCGGGTGTGCCGTAGGGAGCGGCCACGAACCGCTGCGCCGTCAACCCCGGCTGGTGCAAATACCCTCGCGCGAGCCCCGCTCCGGCGATGTAGAGCTCGCCCGTCGCTCCCGGCGGCACCAGCTGCAGGCCAGTATCCAGCACGTATACCCGGGTGTTGGTGATCGGTCGGCCGATGGGTGGGGGCGTCGATATTGTGTGGGGTAGGGGTCCGCTCATGGTGGTGCAGGCGGTGGTTTCGGTGGGACCGTAGGCATTGATCATCCGTCGGTGTGGTGACCAGGTGGTGACCAGCTCTACCGGGCATGCTTCGCCTCCTACAACCAACGTTTCAAAACTCGCCAAATCCGCTGGTGATGCATAGGTGAGGGCTGCTGGTGGGATGAGGGCGTGGGTGATGCCTTGGGTGACTAGTACATCGATGAGTGTTGTATCGGCTAGGGGGCCTGTTGGGGGGATCACCAAGGCGGCTCCGGGCGTAAAGGCCATGAGCATTTCCATGATGAAGGCGTCGAAGCTGGAGGAAGCGAATTGGAGGACTCGGCTATGGGCGTTGAGGTTGAGCCGTTCTATTTGTGTTGCGGCGAGGCTGGAGATGCCGGTGTGGCTGATCAGGACGCCTTTGGGTTGGCCAGTGGAGCCTGAGGTGTAGATGACGTATGCGGGATGTTGATGCAAGAGGGGGGTGGCGCGGTCGGTGTCGGTGGGATCGGTGTTCGGGTAGTCGCTTAACACCGCTAGAATGTCGGGCGTGTCGGTCACTAATCGAGGTGCGGCGGCGTCTGTGGAAATACAGGCTGTGGTATGTTCGGTGGTGAGGAGCAGCGCTGGTTGGGCGTCGGTGAGCATGAAGTTGATTCGTGCTGTTGGGTAGTCTGGGTCCAGGGGAAGGTAAGCCGCGCCGGTTTTGAGGACGGCCAGGATAGTGATGATGAGTTCGGGTGAGCGGGGTAGCGCGAGCGCCACGATCTGTTCTGGGCCCACCCCCTGGGCGATCAAGTAGTGGGCGAGTCGGTTAGCGCGCGCGTTGAGCTGCGCATAGGACAACCTGACATCACCGCATACCACCGCGATCGCATCTGGTGCGACCTGCACCTGAGCCTCGAACAACACCGACAGACTCGCAGCCGGGATCGGGTGGGTAGTGTTATTCCAGATTTCCAACACCCGGTGGCGTTCCTCAGCGGTGAGCACATCGATCCGCCTAATAGGCTGATCCGGATCAGCGGCGACGAGGGTGTCGAGCAGGCTCAGGAAGCGTTGCTGATGGGTCGCGAGGTCATTCTGGTCGCAGACGTCCGGATGCGCCTGCCAGCCGATCCGTAATCCTGAACCATCTTTCCTATCCCACACGAGGATCGACAGATCACCGATCAAACCAGCCGACACAGTGTGTGTCATACTGGGATGACCAGCGAATCGCAGGTCACAGTCGAACGACAGGATATTGATCATCGGCGTAAACGATGTCCCGACCTGACCGGGTAAGCCAAGATCCCGATGGAGATCCTCACCCCGGTACCGTTGATGCGCCAAGACCTCGCGGACTTCTCGCGCTACCTGACCGATGAGGTCAGCGGGGCTCACCTCCGGGCGTACTGACAACCGCAGTGGCAACACGTTGGAGACCATGCCGGGGACGCGTTGCAGGAGAGAACCCTGACGGGCCGTGACCGGTAAACCGACCACCACATCCTGTATGCCCGTCAGACGGTGCACATACACCGCGACCGCCGTGAGCACCATGCGGGACCAGGGCACCCTGGCCTGGCGCGCTGCCGCACGCACCCTGTCCACGCTCGACGGTGATAAACAGCTCACCTGATGCACAAAACTCTCCGGCGTTGTCGAGGACCGACCCACGAGCCTGGCCGGCTCGGGCTGATCAGCGAAACGCTTGACCCAATATGCTCGATCCTGCGCGAACTGCTCTGACCCACGATAGGCTGAATCACTGTCCAGCAGCTGGCGCAGCGAACCAAACGTACTCTGATCGCATGCCCGCCCCTGCACCAGGGCTGTATATACCTCAGCGACCCGTCGCGCGATGAGGGAACAACTGAACCCATCCATCACGATGTGGTGGTAACTCTGATACCACACAAACCGATCAGACCTCAATTTAATCAACGCGTAGCTGAACAGCGGCCCCACCGTGAGATCCATCGGCCGCGCCACGTCGAGGGTCATCCAGGCGTGTGCGGCCGCGCGCGGGTCAGCGTCGTCGCTGACATCGACGATCGGCAGCACCCACTCCGACACCGGCTCA
>JAFAPC010000178.1 GCA_019247305.1 Pseudonocardiales bacterium | reverse complement strand
CCGGCCGATGTGCTGAGCGCTGAAGGCTTCCCGGAGTTGTTCGGTCTGCCAGAAGTCGGCGGGTACCTGTGGTGGGGCGATGAGCTTGTCCCGTGAGGCCCGTTGGCAGCGGGCGCACTGGCGTTCTGTGTTGTCTGCGGCTAGGTGTGTGCCGCAGCGGCAATAGCGGGGTCGTGCTGGCCGGGATCCCACGGCGCCCCCTTGCGTTGCTGATCGATTTTGGGCGAGTCTATCGGGCGTCGATATATCCGTGATCGGGTGCCTGACCAGGCATGATTGTCTCGCCTGTTGCTGTGGAGTGGATAAGATCGTCTGCTGCCTGGCATACCCCAAAGCGTGGCTACCCGCTTGGGTGAGCATCCATGGCCCCAGGGCTGGGATGTTCCGAGCCACCGGATGTGGTGGTGATGGTGCTGCTGGTCTTCCCCCGCGAAGACGCCGTCTGTGATGGGCGGCGGACCGGCAGTGCTGCTCCGTCTAGTCCGGCTGCGATGGTTCGGCTCCGGCCCTGGGTGCCACCCCATTAGGGACAGTGGGTAACGAGCGGAAAACGCAGAAACAGTGCGGAGGTGATATCTGGTGAGGGCTGAGAGCCCGGATCTGGTGATTGCGAAGCGACTGCTCGACGAGCTCAAGCTCCGCGGCTTTGAGTTCCGGCGGACCGCCCCGGGCGCGGACGCGCCATTGGTCGGGAACCGCATCAGTGGTGACTCGGTAGACCTCGTTCATATCGAAGGATTCAGTCGCGATTGTTTCGCGCGGCGTCAGCGAACATCGGCGCTGATCGTTCCCGGGAGTGCGCTGGTGGAGCGTCAGGTGGAAGGCAGCGCGCTGGATGTGCTCCATGAGGTGCTGACCTGGGACCGGGAATTGTGAAGCGGAACAAGCCGCCGATGCGGTCACGGCAGCCTGGTACGGGTGATACCGCCACGGAGAACCACCGGAAGCACGCCAAGAGCAAGGATCAGCGGGGCCTGGTGACTCGACGGATTGTGTATGCAAGCCGCCAGTCTCCGCACGCTCGACACCAGGTGCTGAAGGTGGACGTCCGGAGCGGGACGGCCATAGATATGGACTTCGCGGCGGCGTTGGTCGCCGTCCGCACGCCCTTATCGCTCGCTGATATCAAGATCATCAAAATAGAAGAAGGCTAAGTATCACTGCCACCATGGCGGTTCACTGTCGCACCCAGGGGGCGAGCAGATCGAGCTGGGTTAGCGCAACCAGACGGCGCTACTGCCGGGAAGTCAGGAGAGAAATGCTATGGCAGGCAGGCACCGTTTCCGTCGTCTCGCCGCTTTTCGTGAGATCCTGGAGTGGAGCCGTCGTGCTCGAAGGCCCGTCGCCACTGCTCCGGGATGCACGATTGTGTTGGTCGATGGACTGACCGGTGTCGCGCACTGCCTCACTGTGAAGGCCTTCGCTGCGGGCCGTCGCGCGGGAGATTGCTATGTTGCCCTCTGTGGTGCGCGGGTGCTGCCCGAGCGTCTTACCGCTCCGGCGCGCTACCACTGTCGGGCGTGTGAGCGGGGCAGCGGATAACCCGGTACCCGCGCTCGATCAGCGATCGGGACATCACTGCCGTAGTCGCCGTTGGGCGAGCCCCCGGCCTCGAAAGACGGCTTGTACTGCTATTGCTATTGGGGGTGTGGGATGCCGTGTTCGAGGTAGGCAGGATGGCTCGCGTGGTGAGCTTCGACGGCGGCTGTCACCCGACGCCCAAGGCGCGGGATCAGCACGGTTGGGATCTTGGCCGGATCCTGGAAGACGTAGGAGGCGAGTTCGTTGGCTTGCACGTGGATCGCGGCGAGTTGTTCGGTGGTCAGGGTGCCGCCGTCGAAGATGAGCAGGAGTTTGTCGCCTTCGTCGGGGTGTGGTGCCCAGTCCGCGACTAAAAGCGGCCCTATCGCTGTCTGGATACCTAGCTCTTCGCGGACCTCGCGGGCAGCGGCCTGCGTGGGTGTTTCTCCGGTTTCGACGTAGCCGCCGGGGATGTCCCAGTAGTCTTTGTAGGTGGGCTGGACGAGTATAACCCGGTTTTCGTCATCGAAAAACAGCACGCCAGCGGCAACGTAGGTGCGGCTGCGGTCGAGGGGGTCGTCTGCCACGCCTGACACTCTAGCGGCATGCGCTCAGACGACGTGGAGTCGTTTTGCCAGTTCGGCGAGCTGGTGACTGGGCTTGCCGCGGTGGTGGCGGATCCAGCGCAGGACGAGTTGGCGGCTGATGAAGTGGTGGCGGATTTGTTCTGGCGCGTCTTGCTCGGCGTCGAGGAGGATCGTCAGGGCCTCGTCGTGGCGGTTCCAGGCGCTGTAGGCGCGGGCGATTTCGATCCGGTGTCGGATTCGGCGTTCGAGGGGCAGTGCTGAGACGTCTACTCGTGGACCAAGATCGACCGCGACTTGCAGGTCTCCTAGTTCCACTGCGGTGGATACTCGGTGGATGGTGACGTTGGTCGGACCGAAGGCGGTCCACAGTTTGACAACAATGAGTCAACTGAACCGCCCCGGGTTCGATAGAGGCTGCCTTCATATCTTCTCGGCAAGTGAATTCTACGTCATCGTCGTCGGAAGCCATCTGGTCAAACCTTTCAGTTTAGCGGTTGCCTCTTGTGATCAGTGACAGTAAGGCTTCTCCCGACAGACCCTGGCGCGTAAGTAGACGTCGAGTAGTGGGGCTGGTGGTGCTGGTTGTCGGGTGCCGATGTGGCGGTAGCCCCACTTGGTGTAGGTGTTGCGGGCGTGAGTGTTGCCATGGTAGGTGGCGGTGGTGACGCGTTGCTCGTTCCGTGTAGCGAGTAGATGGTCGTGGATACGTCGGCCGATGCCGTGGCCCTGATGCTCGGGGGCGACGATGAGTTCGAAGAGTGCGAAGGTGCGGTGTCCGTCTTCACGGGTGAACGCCGGATCGGCCAGTGGCGGTTGGATGGTGGCCCACCAGCGTGTGGTGGCGGGTAGGGTGATTCCGTAGGCGAAACTTACGGGTTCCTCGTGGGCGTAGGCGATGACAGCGCTGAACCCGGACATGGTGGCGTGGCGTTCGATTCGTTGACGATACCGTTCCACCGACCAAAATGGTGTATCGATTTCGTGCCCGAATGTCTCACGGTAGATGTCGATGGCAATGTCGCGGATCGCACTTAACTCGCGGCCCGTGTAGTGGCGTAGTTCTATGTTGGGTTGTGGGTTCGTCAAGGTGTCAACGGTCTTGTCTGCTGGACGTATTGGTTGTATTGGGTGTTCCAGTCGCGCACCAAAGAGGTGTTACGCCATCTGGTGAGCCCAGCTCTTGCGTGCGTCCTAGCCTATCAGCGAGTCGGCGTGACTCTAACTGTTGTGCTAAGGCAAGTACCGAACCGGAATGTACGCAGGCCGCCTCTAATTCTCCCATCTCAATGTAGATGCGGGCGAGAGACAGTTGACGCATCGCGTAGGTGAGTACGTGGCTGCTCCGAGTCGCTTCCAGGGCTTGGTGACCGTAGCGTTCGGCTTGCTGTAGCTGACCTAGAGCCAAGGATACCGACGCGCCACTCGCGGCGACAAACCCAAGGTTAGCAAATGACCAGCGCCCGGACGGCTCAGCGGCGGTAACGCTGCCGAGGGTGTCAAAGGCACGGCCCAGAGAACGTTGCGCCTGCCCGGCTTCGCCGCGTCGAGACAGGTTCATCGCAGTGAGCGCATGGAAGGCCCCACGCACACGCGAATCGCGGCGAGCAGTCGCTGACGCAAGACCAGTGCGAGCCACAGCTAATGCGTGACCATAATCGCCGCGAAGCCGCGCGCACTTTTCGGCCACGCTCCAAACATATGCCTGCAACGAGCCCTCGCGCGCGATACCGGCGGCACGCAACCCCGCATCTAGGTGGCGATCGGCTGCTTGCAGATCCCGGCTGTCTAGCGCGAACCAGCCAGCGGCCGCCAGATAGTCACCAATGAGAACGTACATGGCGCGCTCGACACGCTCAGACACCACAGCATCCCGTAACATGTCTTGGCAGACAGTGACGTGCCGCGCAGCCTGCGGGGCTAGCGTCGTGCTCCACAACTATCAGCGCTTACCACCAGGAGATCGAGCGGTGCCCGTAACCTCGCCACATCGGCGGTAGTGAGCCGAGTCTGAGGAGCCGTGGCCGGTGGCGCGGCATGATCGGCCGATACCGCATCTACCGGACCTCGAAAGCCCAGCTCGCCTATTGGAGCTTGTAGTACGGTTTCGAGGGCTTGCCGGTAGTGACGGCGAGGCCAGCGGATCGAGCCATCTACCAGCATTCTTACCCAGCGATCACTAGCATTCCCTGGCATGCCGGTGAGGTCTTCCACCACCGCGTTGACGGCATCAGCAAACCCGGCCCGCGTTAAACCAGTCTCGGCAATATAGGCAGCCAGTACTGTATTAGCGCACACTGCGGCCCCCTCTGTTAGCTGTACGTTTCGTCATCTCCCCAGCCTGAACCAGCCTCGCGGAGCAAAGTTTCCGGTTCCATACACCTAGACCACCGGCCAACCTTCCTTCCCTCATGTCCAGTCGCAGGGTCAGATACTCACATGCTCTCACTGACAAGATCGTTCCTTCATACCCATCGAATCGGTGCCAGATGTGCAGGCGGGGGCGTAGCCACGTGGGCTGGTGTGCTGGCCGAGTATAACCCGGCGGCACTGTGAGCTACCCCCGAAGCTGGATCGGGCAGGCGATGCTGCCCCCCGCGTCGTCGCCTGGCCCGACCCCTCCACCCATGTGCAAGCTCGCGGCTGGAGCCTACCCCTGGCCATCGACTATCAGATGAGTCCGCCAGCATCCGCTGCCGGGCTCACCGGCGCCAAGGGTGCCGGTGATGTCGCCGTGCCGGATCACGGCCAGCATGTGGAAGGTAGGGGAGCCGGAGATGAGTGAACCACTCGGGATCGCGAGCCTCACCCACACCAATTCCAACTCAGTGGCGAGCTTCGAGATGAGGGAGGACGCCGCTGGCTTCCGGGCCCAGCCAGTTGAGCACTGGCCAACTCATGGGCGACGGAAATAATCTATGAACACCAAACACGCGGAAACATCAATTAAAGTCAGTGATGAATCACATATCGGTCTATTTACACCATATTGTGATACCCAAGGTTGCCTGTGGATTGGAAATCAGCATACTGACAAGCTATCAGCCAAAAAGGAAGGCATAGATCACCTTGAGAAATTTAGACCAAACCGATTGCGAAGGGTGAGCTAAGCCGGCGCGCGCGGCTCGTCACTTGCGAGGACGACACGCATGGGCTACGCGGGAGCGCCGACGGCGTGAGTATTTCTTGGTCGTCACCGTGCGGGCGGAGTCACCATCCGGTGGAAAAGAGGTGATCGGCTGGCGTACGTGCTGAGCGGTAAGCGGGTGGGTGATGGTGGGATGCGAGGAGAGTCGTATGAAGCAGACCAAGAGCAAAGCGCAGAGGGGTCTGGTGACTCGACGGATTGTGTATGCGAGCCGCCAGCGCCCGAACGCTCGACACCAGGTGCTGAAGGTGGACGTCCGGAGTGGGACGGTCATGGACATGGACTTCGCGGCGGCGTTAGTCGCCGTCCGCACACCATTATCGCTAGCTGATATCAAGTTTGTCAGAATAGAAGAGGGCTAAGTACCACTGCCACCACTGTCGCTACTGCCGAAAGTGGGGAGGGAGGTGCTGTGGCGGGCAGGCACCGTTTCCGTCGTTTCGCCATCCTTCGCGAGGTTCTGGAGTGGAGCCGTTGCGCTCGAACGCCGGTGGCCCCGGGATGCACGATTGTGTTGGTCGATGGACTGACCGGCGTCGCGCACTGCCTCACCGTGAAGGCCTTCGCCGCGGGCCGTCGCGCGGGAGATTGCTATGTCGCCCTCTGCGGTGCACGGGTGCTGCCCGAGCGTCTCACCGCCCCGGCGCGCTACCGCTGTCGGGCGTGTGAGCAGGGCGGCTGACCCGGTACCCGCGCTTGATCAGTGATCGGAACACCGACCACCGACTGCGGTAGGAGCGCCCAGTGACGCGGTCATTGCGCTGGTGGCGGGGACGAGAACGTGCGGGCTGTTCCTGGGTGCGGGCGTAGCAGGGAACACACCGGGTGCGTGGTGTCAAGAGTTGAGGAGTTGGCTCACCCGCTGCGGTGATACATCATCGAGTTCGATCTGATAGTCGATGATGATCTTACCGGGGTCGGTGCCGGTCAGTGCGGCGATATAGTCACGGATCATGCGCCCGGCGGACGCCAAAGTAGCGACCTGCGTCACGCCGATCCCATCGATGTGGAGCTCCCACCCCAACTCCCACCGCCTGGCAGTCACCCTGTACGTCGTCATTGCAACCACCCCTCCGGCAGGCAGGTCAGTCGCCTGATGGCATCCCGGACGACCCCAGGCGAGGTTATTCTGTGGCGCGGAAGGCGGAAGTGGAAAGATGTGCTGACCACAGAAGCAGCCGTACACATCATGATCACCTGTCGACCGTAGCAGCCGGCAGCCTTGCTCGCGCAGCGCCACCACACCGGCTAGCGGCGTGCGGTGGGTGGTGCGGAGACTTCCCAGGCGCGGGCGTAGCGGCGCGCACCCGGAGGGGCCACGTCGCGGCTGCGGTAGACGACGTAGGGGCGCGTCAGGTAGCCCAGTGGGGCGCTGAAGACGTGCACCAGGCGGGTATAAGGCCAGATGGCCAGCAGGGTGAGCACCACCAGGTTATGGATCTGGAAACTGACCGGGGTGCCGGCCATCAGCTCCGGTTGGGGGTGGATGGTGAACAGGCTGCGGAACCAGGGGGAGACCGTCGCCCGGTAGTTGTAACCGCGGCCGATCAGGTTGCTGCCCAGGGTGTTCAGCATCCCGGTGCCGATCGCCGCGCTGAGCAGCAGGTACGTGATCTTGTCGATGCCGGTGGTGGCTCTGCGCACCGCCGGCACGGTGGCCCGCCGATACAGCAGGATCGCCAGCCCGGCGACCGTGGCTAGGCCGGCGGCTGTGCCGACGGACACCGACATCAGGTGGTAGGCATGCTCGGACACGCCGAGTGCTGCGGTCCAGCTCGCCGGGACGGCGATGCCCAGCACGTGCCCGCCGAGCACCGCCAGCAGCCCGAAGTGGAACAACGGGCTGCCCAACCGGAGCAGGCGGCTCTCATAGAGCTGGGAGGACCGGGTGGTCCAGCCGAACTGGTCGTGCCGGTAGCGCCAGAGGTGGCCGAGCAGAAACGAGGTGAACGCCACGTAGGGCATCGTCAGCCACAGCAGCCCGGTCACCGGCGTCCCTCTCTTTGCTCCAGCAGCATCGGGTCCACACCGAAAGGCTCCAGGCCCACTTCTTCGGCCGGTGGCCCCTGCGCGGCTAGTTCGGTGACCCGACGCTGGTCGGCCACGCCCAGCTCCGGGAGGGTCGCGCACACCGCGTCGAGCACCGCCCGATAGGGCGAGTCGATCTCGTCCAGGGACAGTCTGAGCAGCTCTATCACCGGCCGGTACTCCACCAGCAGCCGCCGACCAGCCACCGGGTCGACGGTCGCGGCGAACTCCAGCACCACCGCCAGATGATCCGGCAGTTCGTGCTCGCCTAAGGTGACGCCCGCCGCGCGGTAGGCGTGGGTGAACCGCAGCAGCGCCATGCCGCGTTTGCGGGTGTCGCCATAGGCGTAGTAGCTCAGATGCAAGCAACTACGGCGTCGCAGGTCAAAGGTCTCCACGTAGTGCGCGGCCAACTCCATCGGTGGCCTGCGGCGGGCCTGCGCCAAAAACGACGCCAGCGCGGGTCCCGCCGGGGCGGGCAGCGCCTTGGCCACCGCGGACAGCTCCTCGAGCAGGCCCAGGTTCTGCTGCGTTGGGTAGTCCAGCAGTAACGCGGCGATCTGCCACACCACGCGCTGATCTTGCGGCGGGAGCTCATCGGTGAGCACCTGCGCCTTGCGGCGGCTCAGCCAAACCGGGCTCATCAGATGCGCTCCGCCACGTGCTGGACACCGTTGGTTTCCGGCGCGGGGGAGAACAGGCCGTTCGTGCTTTTGCCATCCCAGTTGAGGAGGTTGATCCGACGGGCCTTGTCCGCTGGCGCTGCGGCACCGTTGGTGTCGGATGGGTGCGCGGTGAGGTGGAACTTGTCGTCCATGACGTCGAAGGCGGTCATGCCCGGCCCGCCGACGGAGTCCAGGCTGCACCCGGTCGCCAGGGCATCCAGCCGGTGTGCAGCCGAGCCGGCCGCACTGGGGATGACGTAGCGATGCTCGTACTTGGCGATGGCCAACAGCCGGTACATCGCCTCGATCTCGGTCGGCGTCAGGCGCACCGAGGCGGCGATCTCCGGGGCGACCGGCTCGCCGAGATTGACCCGGCGCATGTGCGCGCGCATCGCCGCCAGCCGCGCCAGCGCGGCGCGCACCGGCCCCACGTCGCCCGCGGTGAACAGCTCAGCCAGGTACTCCACCGGGATGCGCAGAGCGTCGATCGCGCCGAAGAGGTTGCCGGCGTTCTCGCCGTCATGTCCGGTGCCGGTCAGCACATCCACCACCGGGGACAGCGGCGGCACGTACCAGACCATCGGCATGGTGCGGTACTCCGGGTGCAGCGGGAGCGCCACCTGGTAGTCCACGATCAGCTGGTACACCGGAGACGCCTGCGCCGCCTCAATCCACTCCGGGGAGATCCCGGCCCGCTCGGCCTCGGCTACCACCCGCGGGTCGTGCGGGTTGAGGAACACCCCCAGCTGGGCGGGATAGAGGTCCTTCTCCTCGGGCACCGACGCTGCGGCCAGCACCGCGTCCGCGTCGTAGAACACTACGCCGATGTAGCGCAGCCGCCCCACGCAGGTCTCTGCGCAGACCGTGGGAATGCCGACCTCCACCCGCGGGTAGCAGAACGTGCACTTTTCCGCTTTGCCGGTCTTGTGGTTGAAGTAGATTTTCTTGTAGGGGCAGCCGGTGACGCACTGCCGCCACCCGCGGCAGCGATCCTGGTCGACCAGCACGATGCCGTCCTCGCTGCGCTTGTAAATCGCGCCGGAGGGGCAGGACGCCGCACACGATGGGTTGAGGCAGTGCTCGCAGATCCGTGGCAGGTAGAACATGAACGTGCGCTCGAACTCCAGTTTCACCTGCTCGGAGAGCTTGGCCAGCACCGGGTCGCGGCTCACCTGCGCGGGGCCGCCGCCGAGGTCGTCGTCCCAATTGGCGCCCCAGGTGACCGTGGTGTTCTCGCCGGTGATCAGTGAGGTGGGTCGGGCCACCGGAGTGGTGTCCATCGCCGGTGCGGACAGCAGGTTGTCGTAGTCGTAGGTCCACGGCTCGTAGTAGTCGCCCACCGTCGGCAGATCAGGGTTGGCGAAGATGTTCAGCAGCCGTTTGACCCGGGAGCCGGAGCGCAATGTCAGCCGGCCGCGCTTGGTCAGCGTCCAGCCGCCCTTCCACCGCTGCTGGTCCTCATAGCGCCGCGGATACCCCTGCCCGGGTCTGGTCTCCACGTTGTTGAACCACGCGTACTCGACGCCGCGGCGGTTGGTCCACGCCTGTTTGCAGGTGACGCTGCAGGTGTGGCAGCCGATGCACTTGTCCAGGTTCATCACCATGGCCAGCTGTGCCATGAGCTTCATCAGTACGTCACCTCTTGGCTGCGGCGACGGATGGTGGTGACTTCGTCACGCTGGTTGCCGGTGGGGCCGTGATAATTCATCGCGAACGACTGTTGGGCGTAGCCGCCGATCAGATGCGTCGGTTTGATCATCAGCCGGGTCAGCGCATTGTGGATGCCGCCGCGCTTACCGGTTTTCTCGATGCGGGGTACATTCACCGCGCGGTCCTGGGCGTGGTACATGAAGACGGTGCCCTCAGGCATCCGGTGGCTGACGATCGCCCGCGCGACGACCACACCGTTACGGTTGACCGCCTCGATCCACTCGTTGTCCGCGACGCCAATCTTGGCGGCGTCCACGTCGGACATCCAGATGGCCTGCCCCCCGCGGGACAGCGTGAGCATGTGCAGGTTGTCCTGGTAGGAGGAGTGAATGGACCACTTCGAATGCGGGGTGAGGTACCGGACGGTGACCGCCCGGTGCCCGTTGCTGTCAATCGCGCCAATGGCCGGTTCGCCGAACAACCCGGTCATGTCCAGCGGTGGCCGGAAGATCGGCATTTGCTCACCGAGCTCGGACATCCAGTCGTGGTCGAGGTAGAAATGCTGCCGGCCGGTCAAGGTGTGCCAGGGCTTGAGCCGCTCGGTGTTGATGGTGAACGGGGCGTAGCGCCGGCCGCCGGTCTCGCTGCCCGACCACTCCGGCGACGTGATCACCGGCACCGGCCGGGACTGGGTGTCGGCGAAGGTGATCCGCTTGCCCTCGTTCTCGGCGGCGAGGTCGGCGAGTGTGCGGCCAGTACGCCGCTCCAGGGCGCGGAAACCCTCGGTGGCCAGCCGTCCATTCGTGGTGCCCGACAACGCCAGGATGGCCTCGCAGGCGTGGGTGTCTTTGGCCAGGGACGGCCGCCCGGCAGCCATCCCGGAGACGACCGCGCCGTTGACCGCTCTGAGGTAGTCGACCTCGATGTCCGGGTGGACGGTGACCCCCTTGGTGGTCAGGCCGACGCGCTCCACCATCGGGCCGAGCGCGGCCATCTTCTCGCCGATCGCCGGGTAGTCGCGTTCCACCGCGACGATGCGCGGCATGGTCTTGCCGGGTATCGGCTCACACTCGCCGGTTTTCCAGTCCCGCACCCGGCCACCGGGTTGCGCGGTGGCGTCGGCGGTGTCGTGCTGCAGCGGCATGGCCACGATGTCGCTGCGCACGCCGAGGTGCTTTTCGGCCAGCCAGGAAAAACCCCGGGTGATTCGGTGAAACGCCTCGAAGTCGGTCTTGGCTTCCCACTGCGGGGAGATCGCCGGGGAGAAGGCGTGCACGTAGGGGTGCATGTCGGTGCTGGAGATGTCGTGCTTCTCATACCAGGTGGCGGCCGGCAGCACGATGTCGGAAAACAGCGTGGTGCTGGTCATCCGGAAGTCCAGCGACATCAGCAGGTCAAGCTTGCCAACCGGGGCCTCCGCTCGCCAGGTGACCTCCGCCGGACGCACCCCGGTGCGGTCACCAGCGCGCAGATTGGAGTCGGTACCGAGCAGATGGCGCAGGAAGTACTCGTTGCCCTTGGCGGAGGAGCCGAGCAGGTTGGCCCGCCACACGGTCAGGCACCGCGGGAAGTTCTCCGGGGCGTCCGGGTCCTCGCAGGCAAACCGCAGGTGACCGCTGCGCAGCCCGTCGACGACGTGCTGGGCAGCGTCCTTGCCTAGGCGACGGGCCTCCTCGGCCAGATCCAGCGGGTTGCGGTTGAAGGTCGGGTAGCTGGGCATCCACCCCAGCCGGCTGGCCAGCGCGATGGTGTCCGCCGTGGTGCGCCCGGCCAAATGCCCTTTCGCCAGCGGTGAGGCCATCACGTCAGCGGTAAACGGGTCGTAGCGCCACTGGTCGGTGGCCAGGTACCAATACACGGTGCCCTGCATCTGCCGCGGTGGGCGCTGCCAGTCCAGGCCGAAGGCCAGCGTTGCCCAGCCGGTGATCGGCCGGCACTTCTCCTGACCGACGTAGTGGGCCCAGCCGCCGCCGTTGACGCCCTGACAGCCGGTAAGGATCACCAGCGCCAGGAATGACCGGTATGTCTGATCGGAGTGGAACCAGTGGTTGGTGCCCGCGCCCATCAGGATCATCGACCGGCCGCCGGAGTGCTCGGCGTTGTCAGCGAACTCCCGGCCGATCCGCTCCGCCGCAGCCGCTGGTACCCCGGTGATCGACTCCTGCCAGGCCGGGGTGTACGGCTGCGCGGCGTCGTCGTAGCCGGTGGGCCAGCTGCCTGGCAGACCCGGCCGGTGCACCCCGTACTGCGCCAGCAGCAGATCGAACACCGTGGTGACCAGTTTGCCGGCCACCGTCCGCGTCGGCACCCCGCGGCGCAGCACCCCGGGTTCCGCGGTGTCGAACCGGGGGAGGTGCACCTCGGCGACGTCGCTGACGGCGCCGCGGTACACGCTCAGCAGCGGGTCCACGCCGTGCAGGTCGAGGTTCCAGCGGCCTTCCCCGGAGCGGGTGAACCGGTGGCCCAGCGAGCCGTTCGGGACCACCGGGTTACCGGTGGCGCCATCCAGCAGCACGGTCTTGGACTCGGCACCGTCGCCGGTATCGCCCAGCTCGGCTGCAGTAAGGAATTTGCCGGGAAGGTAGGCCTCACCTCGCTTGTCGAGGGTGACGAGGAACGGCAGATCGGTGAAGCGCTTGAGGTAGTCGGTGAAACGCGGCGTCTGCCGGTCGACGAAGAATTCTTTGAGGATCACGTGGCCCATGGACATGGCCAGCGCGGCGTCGGTGCCTGGCCGCGCCGGCAACCACTCGTCGGCGAATTTCGTGTGGTCGCCGTAGTCCGGCGATACCACCACCACCTTCTGGCCCCGGTACCGGGCCTCGGTCATGTAGTGGGCGTCCGGGGTGCGGGTGACCGGGACGTTGGAGCCCCACATGATCAGGTAGCCGGCATCGAACCAGTCGGCGGACTCAGGCACGTCGGTCTGGTCGCCGAATACCTGCGGGGAGGCCACCGGAAGATCGGCGTACCAGTCGTAGAACGACAGCATCGCGCCACCGATCAGCGAGATGAATCGGGCTCCGACGGCGTGACTGACCATGGACATCGCCGGGATGGGGGAGAACCCGGCTACCCGATCGGGACCGTAGCGTTTAATGGTGTGCACATGCGCGGCGGCGGCGATTTCGGCAGCCTCCCACCACTCAGCGCGGACGAACCCCCCCATGCCGCGTGCCGCCTTGTACCGGCGGGCCTTCTCAGGATCCTCGACCACGTCGGCCCAGGCCAGCACCGGATCCTTCAGTCGCTGTTTTGCCTCCCGGTATAACTGGAGCAGCACGCACCGCACATACGGATAACGCACCCTGGCCGGAGAATATGTGTACCAAGAGAATGACGCACCCCGGGGGCAACCGCGGGGCTCATACTCGGGCTTGTCCGGGCCGATCGACGGGTAGTCGGTCTGCTGCGCCTCCCAGGTGATGATTCCATCCTTGACGTAGATCTTCCACGAACAGGAACCGGTGCAGTTCACCCCGTGCGTCGAGCGCACCACCTTGTCGTAGGCCCATCGGTCGCGGTAGAACACGTCAGCCGACCGGCCGCCGACCTGGTGCACGGTGCGCAGATCGGCTGAGGCCTCCCCGCGCTGGAAATGCCGGCCGATGCGCAATAGTGAATCAACGAAGCTGGTGTCCAGGCCGACATTCGTGCTACTATCGGGGGTATCGGGCACGGACGCCACCTCTCCGGGTGAATTCACGTTTAAGAAAGTCCTTAAGGGCTAACCCACTCACCGTAGACGGTGTTTTCGCCGCCTTCAAGTAAGGGTGGCCAATGCTCACAATCAGCACTGAGGCGACCGTGCGGAGCACGTAACAAGCCGTTCATATCCCCGATCCGTCGGGCAGTGTTCGGCTAGCCCTGCGGACTGCGATAACCTGCCGTGGCGCCGCGGGTCGCCCCCATCTCGGAAGAGGCGTTGGCCCGGTACGGGTGATATCTCTGTCTCGCACAGTTTCCGACTGGTTAACATTTTGTAACACCCCAGTTACTTTGCACTGAGTGATCTGAGTGATCGATGTGCTCCCCGGGGCAGTGGACGGCTCGAGGCGCCGGTCGCGCCACGTCTTTCGTCCAGGCTACTTCGGGAAAGAATCTGGTGGAACGTCGACAAGCTGGGTATTCCCGTTGGGAACTGGGTGCAGCGTTATCGAGAATTTTACATACTGTACTCCACGTTGTGTCTTTGTAGTTGTGAACGTTGCGGTTTTGTCGAGACGCCAGAAGGCGCAGGACCGGGTGAACTCCTCGCCGTCCCAGTCTGCCCCGCTGGTATAGAATACGTCGTACGTGCCGTCTGGAATATTGGCCATCCGAGCAGTCTCGCCGTGCGCGACATAGAACGATCCCACGGCGCTGCCGTCCTGCGAGATTGTGACAACGGCGTCCTGGTCTGTGCCGTTTTCTGCCGTGATCTCGCCCTCTCCCGAGCCGGGGGCACGCAAGACTGTCCCGTTGCTCCGGCGGCGGTCCGGTAATGGTTCTGGGGCGGGTGCAGCCGCGCTCAAGCCAGCTCCTGCAGGCCCAAGCGCTGATGCCGCACGTCGCAGCGCATCGACCCCGGGCAGGACGCTGAGGGTGGCTACGACCGACGGTGCAGCGCACAGTTGCCGGGACTGGACTTGGGCGCCGAGGTCGGAGAGCTGACTGGCGAGCTGGTCGAACGCGGCGACGAGGTCTGCCTGTGGAGCGACGTATTGTGCCGGCGCTGCGGTGGTGGCGAGTCGCTGCGCGGCGGCGCGGACCGCGGCCGCGGCCGACTCGACCTGGCTGGCCAGTGGCCTACGAGGCGGTGCTGCCCTGATCCCGTCGAGCGCCGCTTTCAGCGCGTTTCCCTCTGTTCGTAGCTCGGCCTGGTACGCCTCCGGCGAGACGGGTCTGGCGTGCGGGGAACCCGGCGGCCTGGCGCAGCCGGCCACCATGAGGCCGCAGATCACCGCCGTCGCCAGCCGGGGGGTCAGGCGGCGGGCAGGATGTAGACGAGCGTGCCGTCTGGACGTGGTCCTGATTGTTTCGTAGCGGACTCGCCTCGGGAAGGGTCCCGAACATATTGCAGGTCGGGCGGACCGCCAAGAGCCATACTGGTGCCGGTAACTACGGGCTGAGCGTTGATGTTGATGGAAGGTGGCGCGCGGGTGGTGCCAGTCGTTGGTAGTCAGGTCGCGGGCTACCGCATCGACGCCCTGGTCGGTCGTGGCGGCGGAGGCGTCGTATACCGGGCAACGCACCAGCGTCTCGGCCGGACTGTTGCGCTGAAACTGCTGGCTCCTGAGCTGGCCGCAGACCCGGAGTTCCAACGCCGCTTCGAGCGCGAGGCACTGATGGCCGGCGCGCTCGATCACCCGCACATCATTCCCGTCTACGACGCGGGCAACGCCGACGGGGTGCTCTACCTGGCCATGCGCTTCGTCGAAGGTTCCGATCTTGCTACTGTGATCAAGAACGCCAACGGCCGACTTGACCCGAAGCGGACTTGCACGATCCTCAGCCAAGTCGCTTCGGCTCTCGACGTGGCCCACGCGAAGGGCCTGGTTCACCGCGACGTCAAGCCGGGGAACATCCTGATTGATCACGTTGCCGATGCGGGCCGGGCAGAACATGTTTATCTGTCCGACTTCGGTTTGACCCGACGGTTTGTGGGCACTGCGCTGAGCGTCGCCACGCTCGCTGGCACGCCGCATTACATGGCTCCCGAGCGGTTTCGCGGGGTTCCGGTGGCACCGGCCATCGACGTGTACGCCCTGGGTTGCGTCGCCTACGCCTGCCTCACTGGCTCTCCACCCTTTAACGGCGGCAACATCGAGTCCGTTATAGCCGGGCACCTGCATGAGCCGCCGCCTAAGGTCAGCGACCACCGGAGCGACTTGCCCGCAGGCGTGGATGCGATCCTCGCTAAGGCCATCGCGAAGGAGCCCGCCGATCGCTACCCCAGCTGCGGCGCGTTCGCCGCCGCGCTGCATGACGAGATCCATGCCGGCGCAGTTGCGTCACCGACGACGGGGAAGCCACCACAGCCAACTGCGGCTACCCACACCAACCGATGGCCACGAGTGCCCGCGTGGGTACCCCGAATCACCAGGCGCCGCAAGATTGTCGAAGTCGCCGCGGTCGCCGCCGTTCTCGTCGCACTGGTCGCGCTCGTGGTGTGGATCGTGCCCGGCCGACCTTCGGCGACGGCTACCCAGTTAAAGGGGACGGTCAACGCGTTCGCTATCGACCCGGCGGGCGGCGCGTATTTCGACACAGTCGGCGATTCCCGCATCCTCAAAGTGGAGCCGTCGGGAACGATCAGGACGATCGCCGGCACCGGCACAAAGGGCTACTCAGGGGACAACGGCCCGGCCACGAAGGCCCAGCTATGGAATCCGCAGGGACTCGCCGTGGACGGTGCGGGCAACCTCTACGTCGCAGACACCTACAATCACCGGATCCGTAAGATCGACTCAGCCGGCACGATCACGACGATTGCGGGCAATGGCTCGCAGGACTCAACCGGAGATGGTGGCCCGGCTGCACTCGCTGAGTTTCGGTATCCAGTGGGTGTCGCCGTCGACCGTAGCGGCAATCTCTACGTTGCCGAGAACAATGGCTGCCGAGTGCGGAAGATCGACCAGAGCGGTCGGATCAGCACGGTCGCGGGTACCGGTGTCGCGGGATTTTCCGGAGACGGAGGCTCGGCCACCCAGGCCCAGCTCAAATACCCACAAGCGATAACAATCGATGATTCGGGCAACCTGTACATCGCTGACACCAGTAATTACCGGATCCGCAAGGTCGATGCGGCTGGCACGATCACGACGATCGCGGGCAACGGCACCCAGGGGTTCGCGGGCGATGGCGGGCCAGCCGCCGCAGCCGAGCTGGGTTACCCGGTGGACGTCACGGTGGATCGGGCTGGCAGCCTTTACATCGCGGACGGCCGCAACGACCGGATCCGCAAGCTCGACCCCGGTGGAAGGATCAACACGATCGCCGGCAGCGGTATCCGGGGTTTCTCCGGCGATGGCGGGCCCGCCGTTACGGCCCAACTCGCCTTCCCGGCTGCCGTAGCGGTGGACCGGGACGGCAATGTCTACATCGGGGACTGGTGGAACCACCGCGTTCGCAAGGTCGATCAGAACGGCATCATCACCACTGTCGTTGGCGCGGGTCCCAGCTACCCAGGGGATGGCGGCCCGGCGACCCAAGCCGCTCTCTCCTCCCCGAACTTTATCCACGTCGACAAGGTCGGCAGACTGTACATCGCGGACTCCGGCAATAACCGGATCCGCCGGGTGGACCAGAGCGGTAACATCACCACAATCGCGGGAACCGGCAGTGCCGGGTTCTCGGGCGATGGCGGTCAGGCCATCGACGCGCAGCTCAACGATCCGGTCGGCCTCGCACTCGATTCCGCCGGCAATGTCTACATCGCCGACACGTACAATCATCGCGTTCGCAAAGTGACCACTGACAGCAAGATCACAACGATTGCTGGGATCGGTGGAGGTTTCTACTCCGGTGATAACGGTCCGGCCAATAAGGCCGATCTGCGCTTCCCAAGAAGTCTAACGGTCGGTGGTGACGGCAGCCTTTACATTGCCGAAGGCGGGGACGACCGGATTCGCCGGGTGGACTCGTCGGGGCTTATCACGACGGTGGTCGGCAACGGGACCAGGGGATTCTCTGGTGACGGCGGTCCCGCTACCCAAGCCCAGCTTTCCGCCCCGGCTGAGGTCGATCTCGATCGTGGCGGCAACCTTTACTTCGCCGACGAGTTGAACAACCGGATCCGCCGAGTCGATCGAACGGGCATCATCACCACGGTGGCTGGGAACGGCACGAAAGGGTTCTCCGGTGACGGCGGCCCGGCCCGGGAAGCACAACTCAGCGGCGCGTGGGGGGTGGCGGTCGACGACGCGGGCGATCTCTACATCGCGGACACCAATAACAACCGCATCCGCAGGGTAGACCCCAGCGGCAGAATCACCACGATCGCCGGTACTGGTGTTGCGGGCTTCGCTGGCGACGGTGGCCCAGCCACCCAGGCGCAGCTCAATGGTCCCGGTGGCGTCAGTATCGGCTCCACCGGCGAGCTGTACGTCGCCGACAACAACAACGGCCGAATCCGCAAAATAGACTCTGCCGGCGTCATCACCACGGTTGCGGGCCCCGCCCGCGTTGACTAGCCCAGTTTCTTGGCCGGCAGGGCCGTGCGCACTCGTCCGTGCTGTCACCTAGGTGCCTGAGTTGGTCAGACTGGGCTCGCCGTGGAGGATCGCCCAGGTCCACGGTCTCCGGGGTGCAGCGGTGGGCATTGCTGCACGGTGATGGTGAAGTGCCGGGCCTGGGGCCCTCGGGGGAATGATGGTCACCGTGTAGCGGGTCGCGGTGATGGTGGGTTCCGGTTCGTACCTGACCGTGCCGAGGGCGTTCTCTTCGCGCGGGGGAGGTTGGGTGCTGGTTTCTCGCTCAGGCCTGGCGGTCGTTGATGCGGTAACGCCGGCATCGCTGGGATCGGTGATGGTGTCCGGTTCCGGGTCAATCCAATAGGTCACGATGCCCGATTGGGAATGGCCGTGCTCCTCCTGAAAGCTGTCGAAGTGCGTGTAGGATTCCCATGCCGGCTGGGAGAGGGATGGCCTGTACCATTTAATGATCACCGTGCCATTCCTGAATTCCACACCTTCGTAGTCGAACACTGATCCGACATTGATGGCACCCTCATCGACGTTCTCGTGTGGTCGCCTCGCGTGGAACCCGCCGAAGCGCCTCATCCTCGTTCCTTTCGCGTCAAGTGGTGCGCTTCGGTACCGCAGCTCGCCGAGGAGCACCGGCTCACCCCAACCACTCCCCGAGAACGTCGAACAACACGGCGGCCTGCACCGTGAACACGCACCCGCCCTCACCGTGCGGCCCCAGCGTGATCAGGCCGTCCCGCAGCCCGCGTATCACGAGATCAATCGCCCCGGTCTCGTGCGTTGCGCACACGGCGGGAATCACGGCCTGACACAGTGCGCTGGGATGCCACCACGGTGGCTTGTGATGTTTTCCTGTCATGGATTCACCTCGTTCCCACCGCTGGGCTCTGCGCCCCGCGACATCCGACCACTCCCGATCGCAGGCACCGGTGTCCTCCATGCCGGGCCGTCGGGAATTTCCGCTGGGAGCTTCCGGGGGTCGTGCTCGACCGGTGGCCTGCGGGAGTGCTGGCTCACGGAGTGAGCGGGGCTCATGCGGCGCTCCCGGCGACCAGGCACCTCAGGCACGGTGTCCCCACTCCGCGCGGAACCAGGTCCTGGATGGTGAGCAGCACGCCAGTGCGCAGCCCAGGGCCGCGAGCTGGAGCACCGCCCGGGCACCCAGCAGGTGTAGCTGCTCATCGACCGGGCAGCGCACCCACAGCGCCCGTGCCGTCGTCGTGTGCCCGACGGGGACCGTCTGGCCCTCAGCAGAGTCCTGGGGGCTCACCCACCGGTCGGCCGGAACCGAGGTGGGTCGCTGGGCGATCTGCGCGCACGTCAGGCACCTGCGGTGCGTACCCCCGGGGACCGCTCGTGCTGATGCGCCTCCTCAGGGAGCACATGCCCGCACCGGGCCTTGAGCACACCCCACGGGTGATTACCCGCCGGCACCAGCAGGTGCACCTGGTCATCCAGGGGGGAGCACGCCCACCGCGCTGAGGTGCTCACCGGGTCTCACCACCCCGCTGGCGCGCTACCCGATCCCGGCTGTCGTTGGCGCCGAGGGGCCAGGGCTTGCTCAGCTCGCTGTCTCTCGGCGTGGGGGCCATACCGCCAAGCCAAGCTGCTGGGTGTCGGCGCTTACCAGCCTGCGAATGCCGCGCTGTGGGTGTCTGGCTCATGCCGCGCTGGTGGTGCGTGGCTGCTGTGGTGTCCGGATGATCAGCGTGGTCGGTACGCTTGGGCTCCCGTGTGACTATTCCGTGGAGGGGGCTGTACGTGAGGGGCCGTAAGCGTGTGGGTTTGGTGAGGGCTCGGAAGGCCGCTGGCTTCACTTAGGAGGAGGTGGCCTATCGGCTCGGTGTTGACCGTTCCACCGTTGGTCGCTGGGAGAGCGGCGAGAGCGAACCGCTGCCGTGGCTGCGGCCCAAGCTGGCCGAGTTGCTGGGTGTCACGCGCGAGAGGCTGGATGAGCTGCTGCTCGCGGTCGACACGGAGACAGATCCCTCCGCCACGTCCGAGCTGCCATCTTCGGATGATGATGAGATCGCAGAGTCGTCGGAGGGGCGGCCTGAGGGCTCACAGAGCCGTCTGGATGAGGGGATGAGTCCATCGCCTTCGTTGACACAAGTTAGCCCTGCCGGTGATGTCGCTGCGTTGTTCGCCGCGCATCTGGCACTGTTCACTGCTATCGCGCAGAGCCTTAGTACGGGGAAGGGGTATAATCAGCTGCTGACGAACTTGCGGCGATTGGTGGGCAGGATGAACCGGCGTGACCTGGTGCAGCTCTTTGGTTTGACCACGACCGCTCCCTTTGCTTCCTCGTGGCTCGACGGTCTGGATCCTGACAAGCAAGAACGGGTGGTGGCAGCCATTGTTCAACCGGAGCGGGTCGATGCGCAGGTCATTACACACATCGAATCGGTTCTTTTTGACTCATTTCTTAGCAATGACAGACTAGGTCCACGGGCTGCGCTGCACACCGCTCTAGCCCAGCAGCAGACATTGGAAGCTATGCTTGCTCATTGTCCTGATGAGCTACGGCCTCGCCTTCTCTCGGTGTTCGGCAATTCTCTGCGAGTCGCAGGTTGGGTTTACTTTAACGCTGGCGATCTCTCCGCGACGCGTCGATACTACAAGCAAGCGCGTGCTGTGGCGCAGGACGCACAGGATGAGGAGCTCGCCGCTCTAATACTGGCAAATTTGAGTCATGTCGCCGAATCATCCGGGAAACCGGCTATGGCGGTTGACTATGCTGTTGTTGCGCAAATGTGGGCGGCACGGGCGCACAATGCTAATTTGAGCGCGTTTGCTTCTGACATTGGTGCATGTGCCTTCGCGGCGATGGGTGACTATAACGCAGCAATGCGGCACCTTGACAGCACACAGACCTATCTACCCGGGTGTTCGGAAAAATCACCGTCTACTCCCTTCTATGCTTACAGTGAAGCGCTGCACGTCGCTCGGCGCGGCCAGTGCCTGCTTGCGCTCGGCCGGACAGTCGACGCGGTGCAAGTCATCGGCAAATCGTTGACACTCTTCGCGGGTCGAGTTGCAGAGCGACCCGACTCCCCTAATAAAATCAATATCGCGGTGGGCAAATTGGATCTTAGTGCAGCCCACGTGCAAGCGGGTGATATTGAGGAAGGCACGGCTGTGCTGGCGGATGTTGGGGACTTCGTTTCGCAGAATCGTGCCGATCGCCTCGTGAAACGCGTGCGCAGCGTCCGTGCCGCCCTGCAGCCATGGCAGGATGCGCCAGTGGTCAAGCGGCTTGATGATCAACTTTACGGGTTTGGGCTGCGCTCGTGATCGAAGGCGCTGTGGAAGGTGGGACGCGCCTGTTCGGGCTTGTCCACCTCGCCGGTGAATTTCAGAATCGTCTCGGCGAGCGGCTGGATGATCCGGCTGTTCAGTGCGTGGCCCATTCCGGGAATGGTGGTCAGGCGGGCCCCGCCGAGCGTCGCGGCCAGGTGGGTCGCGTGCGGCGGCGGGTTGATCGGATCTTCGGGAGCCTCGATCACGTGGGTCGGAACCTGCACGCGCGCAAGCTCGCCCGCGCGGTTCAGGCCGGAGGGGTCGGCGCGGGCATGCGCGGCTGGGTTGTGGACGGTGCCGCTGTGGGCGATGATCCGTTCTTCGAGTTCACGGAACTCTTCGGCGTCAAACGGCAGGACCGTGCCGTTGAGGATCCGCCAGTGCTCGACCCGCCAGTCGATTTCGGCCGCCCGGTCGCGTTCATCGGCAAGGTGCTGCCACAGCGCGAGCAACCGAGGGTCGGGCTCGGGCAGATCGATGCCGCTCTGGCCCGTGGGATCGGCCAGCCCCACCCCCAACGCACAGGTGGCGAACACGGTGGCGCTGCGCAGCCGGTGCGGGTAATCAAGCAGCAGCAGTTGCACCAGAATGCCCCCCAACGACATGCCCACTACGTGAGCCCGGTCGATATGCACAGCGTCCAGCACGGCGAGGGCATCCTCGGCCAGGTCCCGCACGGCGTAGGGGTGGGTGTCAAACGCTGAGGTCGAGCGCCCAGTATCGCGGTGGTCATAGCGTACGACACGGTGGCGTTCGGTTAATCGGTCGACGAGGGACTCAGGCCACGCGAGCCCGCTTGCGTTCGCCCCCATGATTAACAGCAAAGGCGTGGCCTCCGGGTTGCCTCGATCCTCGACCCAGAGCCGGTAGTCACCGCCAACCTGCACCATGCGTTCCACAAAATAAAAATACTCACTCACCGATAGCTAACGCGGTAGTGGCGCATCGGGACCCGGCCGCCGTCGGCTCGCACACCCTCGGCGCGCAGCCGGGCCAGTTGTTCGGCGGCGAGGTGCGGCGCGGGGGTGCCGTCGGCGCGCAGCACCCGGTGCCAGGGCAGGTCGTCGCCGTCCTCGGCGAGGATCCGGCCCACCAGCCGAGCCCGACCCGGCAGCCCGGCGCGGACCGCGACCTCCCCGTAGGCCAACACCGAGCCCACCGGGATCGCCGCGATGACGCCGCGCACCCGCTCCAGATCCTCGATGTCCATGGCCGTCCTCCTCCCGCGCCGCAAACTGTCGGGGCGGCGTGGTTGCATGCGCAGCGTGCCCATCTTGGTTCGTTCCGTAACCGCGGTGCCCCGGACCGCGGCTTGGGGTCCCGATGCCCGCCGAGCGCTGGAACACCCCGGCGGGCCGCTGCGGGTGTTGGGCGGTCCGGGAACCGGCAAGACCACTCTCGTCGCCGACACCGTCGCCGAGCGGGTGCTCCGTCGGGGCGCGGACCCCGAGCGGGTGCTGGTGCTCACCTCCAGCCGCCGGGCGGCCGTCGAGTTGCGGGAGCGCATCGTCGAGCGGCTCACCGCGCACGGTGTCACCCCCACCGTGCGGGAACCGCTGGTGCGCACCGTGCACTCCTACGCCTTCGCCGTGCTGCGGCTCCAGGCGTCGCTGCGCGATCTGCCCCCGCCCCGGTTGCTCTCCGGCCCAGAGCAGGACGTGGTGATCCGGGAGCTGCTCGCGGGGGAGCGTGTGGCCGGTGGCCGGCGCTGGCCGGCGCGGCTACGTCCGGCGCTGGGCCTGCCGGCCTTCGCCGCGCAGCTGCGGGATCTGCTGATGCGCGCTGCGGAACGCGGTCTGGCGCCGGAGGACCTCATCGCGCTGGGCCGCCGGAGCGGGCGCGACGAGTGGGTGGCTGCCGGGCGTTTTTTCCGCAGCTATGAGCAGGTGATGCTGCTGCGCGGGTCGGTCGGCACCGCCGTCCCGCAAGCCACCGCCCCGGCTCTGGACGCCGCCGAGCTGGTGTCCTCGGCGCTGCTGGTGCTCGATACCGACACCGAGGTGCTGCGCAGAGAGTCCGACCGGGTGCGTCACCTGATCGTCGATGACGCTCAGCACCTCGATCCATTGCAGGCCGCCCTGGTGACCCGGCTTGGCGCGAGTGCGCATGAGCTCCTGCTCTTCGGCGATCCAAACCAGACGGTCTTCTCCTTCCGCGGCGCCGATCCTGGCCTGCTCGCGACCGATGGGCCCGCGGTCGTCCGGCTGCACACCGACCACCGGATGGCTCCGGCGGTGCGGGCCGCAGTATCCCGATTGGCCAGCCGGTTGCCCGGCCCGCGTGCCGACCTGCACGGCCCAGCAGGCGAGCAGCCCGGCGGGGAGGTCACCGTCCGGGTGTTCGGCTCCGCCGCGGCCGAGGCGTCCTGGGTGGCCGATCAGCTCCGCCGCGCCCACCTGCTGGACGGGGTGGCCTGGTCGGACATGGCGGTGCTGGTGCGCTCTACTGCGCGGGCGCTACCGGCGCTGCGCCGGGCGCTGCTCGCGGCGGGGGTGCCGGTGGCGGCGCCGCGCGAGGACCTGCCGCTGTCCCGGCAGGGCGCGGTGCTGCCGATACTTGGGGTGTTGCGCTGCGCGGTGCAACCGGCGGCCCTGGACGAGGAGACGGCGGCTGCGCTGCTGACCTCCCCGCTGGGCGGAGCTGATCCGCTGGCGTTGCGCCGGCTGCGCCGGGAGCTGCGTCGTCGCGAACTCCTCGCCGGGGGTGCCCGGACCAGCGGCGCGCTGCTGGCCGAGGTGCTGCGCCCGGACTGCGACGCAGACCAGGGCAGGCCCAGCCCGTTGGACGGGCTCGACGAGCCGACCGCAGCGCCAGCCAGAAGGCTGGCGAGCCTGCTGAGAGCCGCCGCTGTGGCGGCCCGCCGCGGGAACAGCGCTGAGGAGGTGCTGTGGCAGGTGTGGCAGACCAGTGGGCTCGCGCAGCGCTGGGCCGCCACCGCGGTGCGCGGCGGTCCGGCTGGCATGCAGGCCGATCGGGACCTTGACGCCGTGGTCGGGCTGTTTGATGCTGCCGCTCGTTATGCCGATCGGCTCCCCGGTGCCGATGGCGGCCCGGCCGGCGTGCTCGGCTTCTGCGACTACCTCACTGAGCAGCAGATATCGGGCGACTCGTTGGCTGCGCGCGCAGCACAGGGCGAGTCAGTCACCGTCCTCACCGCGCACGCCGCAGCCGGCCGGGAATGGTCACTCGTCGCGGTGCCCAGAGTTCAGGAGGGCAGCTGGCCGGACCTCCGGCTGCGCGGTTCCCTGCTGGGCGTGGAGCATCTGGTCGACACCGCCGCGGGCATCGACTCGGCCACCATCTCGCGCACCGCGCCGCTGCTGGCCGAGGAACGACGACTGCTGCTGCTGGCCGCCAGCCGCGCCCGGCACCGGTTACTGGTCAGCGCGGTGCGCGGGGAAGACGAACAGCCCTCCCGGTTCCTCAGCGAGGTGGACGGCACCGACGAGCTGGCGGGCACCGGCGTCTCGCTGGACGAGCGACCGGTGGCCTCCCGAGGCCGGGGTCTGAGCCTGCCCGAACTCGTCGCCGAGTTGCGCCGAGTGTGCTGCGATCCGGCCGAGGACGGCGCGCGACGTCGCAGCGCTGCGGCTGGTTTGGCCCAGCTGGCACAGGCCGGGGTACCCGGCGCGCACCCCGGTTCCTGGTACGGGCTGGGGCCGCCGTCAAGTCACACCCCGCTGCGGGTGCTGGGCGAGCCGGCCCGGGTGTCACCGTCGCTGGTGGAGCTGGTATCGAGCTGCCCGTTGCGCTGGCTCCTCAGCCGTCACGGCGGCGAGGACGTCCGGGCATTGCCGGCGCTCACCGGGTCGCTGGTGCACAGGTTGGTCCAGGCGGCTGCGGCCGGCGCTACCGACCAGCAGCTGGCAGACGCCCTGGCCCAAGCCTGGACCGGCGTTGACGCAGGCGCCCCGTGGTACTCCCGCGCCGAGCAGCAGCGAGTACGCCAGATGGTCGCGATGTTCCGCCGCTGGTGGCACGACAGCCGCGGCGAGCTCACTGAAGTCGGTTGCGAACAGGAGATCCAGGTGCAGCTTCCTCCTGTTGATGACACCGCTGTGCTGCTGCACGGGAGAGTGGACCGGCTGGAGCGGGACCGCCGAGGCCGCCCTGTGATCGTCGACGTGAAGAGCAGCAAGACCCCAGTCAGCAAGAAGGCCGCCGAGGATCACGCCCAGCTAGCCCTCTACCAGCTCGCTGCTGCCCACGGCGCCTTCACCGAACACGGCCTCACCACCGAACCCGGGGGGGCGTGCATCGTTCAGGTTTCCGCGCGCACAGCGGCGTCAGTGCAGCGTAACCAGCAGCCGTTGGACGGCCCTGCGCTGGCACGCTGGCACGGCGTCGTGCGCGAAGCCGCTCGGCGCACCGCTGGGCCAGAATTCCTCGCCATCGACAACGGCGACTGCACACGATGCCCCTCGAAGATCGCCTGCCCGCTGCATGACTCCGGCCGGCAGGTGACGCAGTGACGGCAGGGCAGGTGAGCCGCATCGGGCCGGTGGAGCTCGCCGCGGAACTCGGTATCGCCACCCCCACCGCGGAGCAGGCCGACGTCATCGCCGCCGACCCAGGCGGGCCCCTGCTCGTGGTTGCCGGTGCCGGCTCGGGTAAAACCGAGACGATGGCGGCCCGAGTGGTGTGGCTGGTCGCCAACGGGTACGTCACCCCTGAGCGCGTGCTCGGCCTGACCTTCACCCGCAAGGCGGCCCAGCAGCTCGCCGAGCGGGTTCGGGCCCGGTTGCGCCGGCTTGCCGGCTCCGGTGTGCTGGATCGACTTGACCCCACCGGGCAGCGCAGGGCCGCGGTGCTGACCGGCGAGGCCACCGTGCTCACCTATCACGCCTACGCGGGCCGGTTGGTCGCCGAGCATGCGCTGCGGCTGCCCACCGATCCGGGGGCCCGGCTGCTCACCGCGACCGGCGAGTGGCAACTCGCGCACCGGGTCACCGTCGGCTGGGAAGAGGATCTCGACCTGGACGGGAAGGTGCCTCGCACCGTCACCGGTTGGGTGCTGGGGTTGGCTGGGCAGCTTGCCGAGCACCTCGGTGAGCCGGCGCAGCTGCGGGAATCCACCGAGGCGATGATTACCGCTTTGCTGACGGCTCCGCCCAGCCCACGCCAGCGGGGCCCGGTGCACGCCGACCTCAAGCCGACGGTGGATGCTCAGCGGTCCCGGCTGGCGATACTGCCGCTGGTAGAGCGTTACACCGAGCTCAAGCGGCGCGAGGCCGTGCTCGACTTCGGTGACCAGATGAGCATCGCGGCCAAGCTGGCGCGCGACTATCCGGAGGTCGGCGCGGCCGAGCGGACCCGCTTTGCGGCCGTGCTGCTCGACGAGTACCAGGACACCGGGCATGCCCAGCGGGTACTGCTGCGGTCGTTGTTCGGCGGCACCGCGATCGAGGGTGCGATCACGGTTACCGCGGTCGGCGATCCTTGCCAGTCGATCTACGGCTGGCGTGGGGCTTCCGCGGCCAACCTGCCGCGGTTCACCACAGATTTCTCTCGCGGGGACGGGACCCCAGCCGTGACCCGTGGGCTGCTCACTAGCTTCCGCAACCCTCCCGAGGTGCTCGCGGTGGCGAACGCGGTCTCCGGTGAGCTTCGTGGTGGGCCGGTGCGGGTCGGCGCGCTGCGGTGCCGGGACGGTGCCGAACCTGGCGAGGTCCGCGCTGCGCTGCTGCCCGACGTCCGTGCCGAGGTGAACTGGGTTGCCGCCGCTATCGCTGAGCGCTGGCACTCGGCGAGGGCCGGCGATGGCGCCCCGCCGACCACTGCGGTGCTGGTGCGTCGCCGCGCGGACATGGCGGCGCTAGCCACCGCGTTGCGGGCCCATGGCCTCCCCGTCGAGGTGGTTGGCCTGGGCGGATTGCTGGACACGCCAGAGGTCCGTGATCTGGTGAGCCTGCTGCGACTGCTGGTCGACCCGCTGGCTGGCACTGCTGCGGCTCGGCTGCTGACTGGCGCGCGGTGGCGGATCGGTGCGGCCGACCTGGCCGCGTTGTGGGGTCGTGCCCGGGAACTGGCGATGGATCACGGGATGCCCGTGGGTCAGGACACGGTAAGTCGGGACACGGTAAGTCGGGGCGTGGTGGATCAAGGCGCCGCCCTGGAGCAGGTGCTGGCCGCCCTTCCCGGGGAACTACCTGGAGACCCAGCCGAGCAGGCGGGACTCCTCGACGCGCTGGATTCACCCGGTGATCCGGCCCAGTACTCCAAGTTGGGCTATGCGCGGCTGCGCGCGCTGGCTGCCGAGTTGCGGGCGCTGCGCCAGCAGGTCACTCAGCCGCTGACCGATCTGGTCGCCGACGCCGAGCGGATCCTGCTGCTGGACATTGAGTCACTGGCCCGTCCCGGGCCCGTCGGCCGAGCCCACCTGGACGCCTTTGCCGACGTGGTCGCGGACTTCGCCGCGGCGAGCCCGCTGGCGGGGCTCCCTGCGTTGCTGGACTATCTGGCCACCGCCGAGGAGACCGAGGATGGTCTTGAGCCGGGCGAGGTCGAGGTCGCCCGCGACCGGGTGCAGATTCTCACCGTGCACGCCGCCAAAGGCCTGGAATGGCAGGTGGTGGCTGTCCCGCATCTGGTGGAGGGTGTGTTCCCGGCGGCCAAGAAAAGCTCGTCGTGGTTGCGAACGGTCACCGAGCTGCCGGTCCCGCTGCGTGGCGACCACGCTGACCTGCCTGCCCTCGCGCTGCCCGCTGGCGCTGACCACAAGGAGCTCGCCGAGGTCCTGTCGGCGCACGAGGCGGCCTTCGATGCCCGCAGGCTGACTGAAGAACGCCGGCTGCTGTACGTCGCGCTCACCCGCGCGGAGCGGACCCTGCTGGTGAGCGGACACCGCTGGGGCGAAGCTGGGAGCGCCCCCCGATCGCCCTCAACGTTCCTGCTGGAGATTCGCGATGCCGAACCTTGCGTCATCGATCAGTGGGCCGCGCCACCCGACGAGAGCGAGCCCAACCCGCTGGACACGGTAGTGCCCCAGGCGTCTTGGCCGGCCGACCCGCTGGGTGCGCGCCGGGATGCCGTCGCCGAAGGCGCCCAGCTGGTGTACGACGCGCTGACGCTTGAGAGCACCGATAGCCACTCACCGCTGCGCGGTGCGCAGGGGTGGCAGCGTGAGATCGACGTGTTGCTTGCTGAACGGGATGCCCGCCGCGCCCGGCACCACGTCGTGCTGCCGGCTCACCTGTCGGTGAGCCAGCTTGTGGAGCTCGCCGAGGACCCATCGGCGCTGGCCGCGCGGCTGCGGCGGCCGCTGCCGTTTCCACCGAACCCGATGGCGCGCCGCGGTACCGCGTTTCACGCGTGGCTGGAACACTGGTTCGGCTCCACCCGGCTGATCGATCACGATGAGTTACCCGGTGCTGCCGATGAGGGAGCCGCCCCGAACACGGAGCTCGGGTTGCTGCAGGCGGCTTTCCTCGCTAGTGAATGGGCGACACGTAGCCCATACGACGTCGAAGTTCCCTTTGAGACCGTGTTTGATGGAGTGGGCGTGCGCGGCCGGATGGATGCGGTGTTCGCCGACGCCGATGGTGGCTGGACAGTGGTCGACTGGAAGACCGGGACGGTGCCTGAGGAGGTCACGCTGCGTGCGGTGAGCGTGCAGCTCGCCGCGTACCGGCTGGCCTGGTCGGCGCTGTCTGGAACCCCGCTCAGCCGCGTGCGGGCAGCATTCCACTATGTCCGAGACAACCGCACGGTGCAACCCGTTGACCTGCTCGACGCCGATGGATTGCGGGATCTGCTCCGCTCCATCCCCGTCGGCTGACCGCGGGCCGCGCAACTCCACTGCTAGGTAGTTCACCGGGGGACTTACGTGCGACTACCAATTGCCGCATGACCTTACTTCTCGGCAGGGTATGTAGTGCCGAATCGGTAATGCCGCCGATGAGGTTGTTTTCTGTGCCGAGGGCCCTCGGGGGCTCACTTTTCCTAGGAGGACTTGATGTCTGATGCACTGAGCTTTGCAGAGATCGATAGGCAGCACGTGGAGCTGCTGCCGGCTCGTACCGTGCTGTCCATGGTCAGCACCGACTGCGGCTGCACTGTCACCACTACTACCAGCACTACCAGCCAGAGCGCCACCGGCGCTGCTGGTACTCCTGGCGCTACCGGCACCTCCACCCCGGGCCTCACCGGCGGCGCCGGTGGCGCAGGTGGCCAGGGAATGGGTAAAGCGGCGTTCATCCACGACTGGTTCTACACCGAGGGCGACGTGTACAACAGCGCCACCGGTGGTGTCGGCGCCCCCGGTGGCGCTGGGGGCGCGGTCAGCAGCGCTGCACCTACTGGTGGTGGCATGCACTGAACCGACGATTGTGGTCAGCGATCAGGGTATCGCTTGACTCGGGAGTTCACCGGGAGGGGCGGCCGCACGGCCGCCCCTCCCGGTCTGCGTTCGCAATCAGTACTGAGGGTAGCGAAATGTGCGGCGTGAATTATCGTCCACTACGTATTTGTAAAGGCATGCGCGCTGTCTGGGGTTCACGGCATAGGTAGGTCACCAGGGCGAGTTACGTGTGACTACTGATTGCCTCATGGTGTCGCTGCGGGCAGTGTATGTGGTGCCGAATCGGTAATGCCGCCGATGAAGCAGAAGTATTTTCGTCCCGGGAACACCGGGATCACCTTTCCTAGGAGGAATGTGATGTCTGCTGCACTGAGCTTTGCTGAGATCGACGGCCAGCACGTGGAGCTGCTGCCGGCCCGTACCGTGATGTCGCTGTTCAGCGCTGGTCACGAGGGCGGTGGCCGTGGCGGCAACGGCGGCTGGGGCGGTGCCGGCGGCACTGGCCGGGGCGGCCTCGGTATCAATCTCCTCAACATCGACCTGTTCGGGGACCAGGTCAACAGCGCCGGTGACGGAGTCGGTGGTGCCGGCGGCAACGCCAATGGCGGTGCCGGTGGAGCTGTTAAGGGCTGAGGTGAGCGGGTGCCGCTGGCGATCGAGTTGATCGCGCGGCATGCCGTTTATGAGGGGGTGGCCGAGCTATGGCCACCCCCTCATAGCGTTGGCGCCAGGATTCATGGCAGTGCGGCAGGATGTGTTCTAGGTAGTACGCCTGAAGGAGTTACGTGTGACTACTGATTGCCCCCAGCGTTGCTGCTCGGCAAAGTATGAGTTACCAAATCGGCACTGCCACCGATGAGGTTTTCTGGCCCGGGTCACCGGGCGTTACCTTTCCTAGGAGGATGGATGTCTGACGCACTGAGCTTTGCTGAGATCGACCGCCAGCACGTGGAGCTACTGCCGGCCCGTACTGTCCTGTCAGTGTTCAGCGCTGGTAGTGGCGGCGGCCGGGGCGGCAATGCCGGCGACGGTGGCAAGGGCGGTGTCGGCCGGGGCGGCCTCGGTATCAATCTCCTCAACCTCAACCTGTTCGGCGACCAGACCAACAGCGCTGGCGACGGCTTCGGCGGTGCCGGCGGCAGCGGTAACGGCGGTCCTGGGGGGGTCTTGGGCAGCTGAGTCGCGCTGGCGTCGTTGGGTGATCACCTGATCGTGGACGGTGCTGTTAATCGGGAGGGGTGACCGGATCGCCGTCACCCCTCCCAGGTGGCCGCGAGGGGAGCTGCCAGGGGAAACGAGGTTCGAGGGGTGGTTAACCACTCATCAGCTAAGTAGCTCACCGATAGGAGTTAGGTACCGCTACTGATTGCCTCATCGATCCACCGTGGGCAAGGTATGTATCACCAAATCGGTACTGCCACCGATGCGGTGTCTGTAAGTCCCGGGGCCATCTAGAGAGCACGGGACCACCTTTCCTAGGAGGATCTATGTCTGATGCACTGGACGTCGCCGAGCTCGCCGGCCAGCGTGTAGAGCTGCTGCCGCCTCGTACCGTGTTGTCGCTGTTCAGCACCGGTGGTGCTGGCCGTGGCGGCGATGGCGGCCTGGGTGGGCGCGGTGGTGTCGGCAGGGGCGGCCTCGGTGCCAACCTCATCAACATTAACCTGTTCGGCGACCAGACCAACTTCGCCGGTACCGGCGTTGGTGGCGAAGGTGGCGAAGGTACTGGCGGTGCTGGCGGTGCTGCCTACAGCTGAATTGAGTTGGTGCCGTTGGCGCCATCGGTAATCAGGCAGTTGCGTGCGCGGGGGCGTTGTAGGGGGTGGCCGAACTGCGGCCGCCCCTCCCGCACCGTGCTGGGGGCATGACATTACGCAGTAGCGCCGGAGGCGTGTTTTAATTCGATGACCGATGTTTCGATGTGGGGGAGGGCGTCATCGATACTGAGCGTATGACGGTTGATTCTGGGACTGTTACCGGCCCAATGCCTGTTGCGGACCCAGTTCCTGTTGCAGACACAGCGCCTGTTGCAGAGACGGTGCTGCGGCTGGCTGACGGGATCGAGCTGATCGGGGAGTACCAGGGGTCGGGTTTTCACGAGCCCCCCTACATTGTGCGTCGGGCTGATGGTCAGATCATCCAGCTATCCCGGTTGCTGTATCTATTGGCAGCCAGCGTGGATGGTCAACGGAACCAGGCGCAGGTGGCGGAGGTGCTCAGCGCCAAGCTTGGCAAGGTAGTACAGGCTGAACACGTAGCGTTTCTGGTAGACAACCGGTTGCGCCCGGTGGGGATCATCAGCGCCGACCCGGATGATGAGCAGACCCATGGGAAGCCGCCGATGGCGGTGAAGGCGGATCCGTTGTTGGCGTTGAAGTTCCGGGTTGGGGTGGTGCCGGAGCGGGTGGTGTGGCGCGTCGCCGGGGTATTCGCGCCGATGTTCTGGCCGCCGGTGATTCTGGCCCTGTTGGCCGGGTTCGTCGGTGTGGACGTGGTGATCATCATGAACGGTGGTCTGGGGCAGATCGTGCCCAGCGCCGTGGCGTTGGTCTACCAGCCAGCGTTGACGCTGCTGGTCTTGGCGTTGATTTTGGTAGCGGCGGCGTTTCACGAGTGTGGGCATGTCACCGCCTGCCGCTACGGCGGCGCTCGCCCCGGTGTCATGGGTTTCGGCCTGTATCTGGTGTGGCCGGCGCTGTATAGCACGGTCACCGACTCCTACCGACTGGGCCGGGTCGGGCGGCTGCGCACCGACCTGGGTGGAGTGTACTTCAACGTGGTGTTCATCACGGCGCTCAGTGCGGCCTACCTGGACACCGGGGCAGCGTGGCTGCTGGTGGCCATCGTGGCGCTACATATCGAGACCGCAACCCAGTTCTTGCCGATGGTCCGACTGGATGGCTACTACATCCTCAGCGACCTGATCGGGGTGCCCGACCTGTTCAGCCGGACGGGACCGGTGTTGATGAGCATGATTCCTGGGCGAGCGGCCCATCCCCGGGTGCGGGAACTCAAACCCTGGGTCCGAGCGACGATCACCCTGTGGGTACTCATCGTGGTGCCCTACCTGGTGTACTGGATGGTCGGATTTCTGCTCGTGGTGCCCCGGGTGCTGCCGGTGGTGTGGCACCGGCTGGTCTGGTTGAGCCAGGCAGTGGCGGCAAAAGCGGCGGCCGGTCAGGCCGCGGAGGCTACCTTGGGCGTGGTGCAGATCGTTTTGCTGTTGCTACCGTGGGTGGGATCTTTGCTGCTGCTGGGCATGACGGTGCGCCGGCCGGTCCGGTGGCTGCTAGCCCGGTGGCGTCCGGCCCGGGTAAGCGCAAGGAGGTCGTAGTGCCAGTCTCCCCAGATCGTGGCGTGGGGTGGTGGGCCGTTCGGGTTGGAAGAGCAGTGGCGATTGGGGCGGTGACGGGGCTGCTGGCAGGTTGTCTGGGCACATCGGCCCCCGGAACGTCGGGCACGGTAACTACCGGCACCCCTGGTACCAGTGATAGCGGCGGCAATGGCTATGGCGGTAAGGGGGGTGACGCCAACGGTGGCACCGAGGGAAGCGGTGGCACCGGGGGTAACGGCGGTACCGGGGGTAACGGTGGCGATGGCTATGGCGGCCAGGGCTATGGCGCCGATGGCCATGGGGGTCAGGGCTATGGCGGCCAAGGCGGCAGTGCGAACGGTGGCACCGGGGTCGATGGCCACGATGGTGCTGACGGTGTCCATGGGGCGCCCGGTGGCAGTTTCTCCGACCCCGGTGCGGTAGCCGGCTCCGGCCGGCTGACCAACCGGATGAGATAGGACTACCCAGGGTCATCTCGGTCACACGGTCCGTCATCTCGACGCGGTGCTGTCCGGGGCTAGCCATGCCGCTGTCACCGACATGCTCGCCGAGCAGGGCACGAAGGCCTCAGTGCTGCGCTACCGAGGTGCCCCGAACGTCACCCGCGCCCAGACGTCGGGATGTCGTCGATCGTGCGGGATTCACGGTAAGTAAGTGATGGTAATTGTTCTGTGATCGAGCTATCTGGATAGGCTCGGGAAAATTGAAACACAATGTCACCACACGGGCACGGGCTGTTACCAGGTAACGGATACCGTTGCCCCTACTTGCTCTAGTGTTCACCTACTCGGACGGGTCGCCCATGGCGATCTCGTCACTGTTAGCATATGCTGATCTCAGGGGAGACACTCAGCTATTGGCGCGACGCGGGGGGGCGTAGCCAATGTTTCAGAGGGGGCTGTGTCAGCGGGGGCGTGGGCGGCCGGTTGTTCATGTTATGCCGTCGACTGTGCCTCTGACCAGCGCGAGGTGCCGAGCGCGTTGGTCGGAGCAGCTATGAGGATAGATCCGTGGACGCTCACCGGGCGTGACTCAGAGTTGCAGTTTATCGCTGAACGTTTAAGTGGGGGGGAATCACGCAGTGTGGTCATCGCTGGCCCGGCCGGGGTAGGCAAGACGAGACTAGCCCGGGAGGCGCTGGCGGTGGCTAAGCGCGGGGGTCGGGTGACGCGGTGGGCAGCGGGGACCAGTGCGGCGGCTGCGATCCCGTTGGGCGCGGTAGCGCATTTGCTCCCGGCGGTAGGGGAGGTATCTGATCCGCTGACGTTGCTGCAGCGCGCCAGCGCCGCAATCGCCGAGCAGGGTAAAGGCCACCGGTTGGTCATCGGCATCGATGATGCGCATCTGCTGGATGAGCTGTCGGTGACGTTGCTCCATCAGCTGGTCTTGACCCGCACGGCGTGTGTGGTGTTGACCGTGCGGACCGGGGAGCCTGCTCCCGATCCCGTGGTGACCCTATGGAAAAACGGGTTAGCTGACCGGTTGGAGCTGGCGCAGCTGCCGCGGGTCGAGCTGGACCGGTTGGTGACAGGCGTGCTCGGCGGGGTGGTCGACAGCCGCACGATTGAGCGGTTGTGGCGGGTTAGCCGCGGCAACGTTCTTTTCCTGCGTGAGCTGGTGGAAGGCGGGTGCGGCACCGGTGCCCTGCGGATGCACGATGACGTGTGGCGCTGGGAGGGCCGGATGGAGCCCACCCCCCGGCTTCGAGAGATCGTCCAGGCCCAGCTGGGTGGATTGGGCGACGATGAGCGGACCGCGCTGGAGTTACTGGCCACCGATGAGCCGTTGGGCTTGGGGCGGGTGGCCAGTCTGATCAACCCAGAGGTGGTTGCGGTGCTGGAGCGCCGCGGCTTGGTGAGGGTCGTCAATAGCGGTTGGCGGGCCGAGGTGTGGTTGGCTCACCCGATCTATGCCACGGTGGTGCGCGATCAGCTGCCCGAGGCCAACGCCTGTCAGCTGCGTCGCCGGCTGGCCAACACTCACCTGCCGTGGAAGCGCCAGGATGATCTGTTGCGCGCTGGCCTGCTGCTGCTGGACAGTGACCAGCCCGGGGCCCACGCCAGCCTGCTGGCCGATGCCGCAGTGCACGCCAATGCCCTGCTGGATCATGACAACGCCGCTCGCATGGCGCAGGCGGCGATTGACGGCAGCGACGGCCGGGATGGTATTCGGGCACACCTGGCATTGCTGGAGGCGGTGCGGTGGCAGGGCCGATCTGAGGAGGCTGAACAGGTGGCGGCGGTGGCGGCGCCGTTTGCCACCTCGGCGGAGGACCGGTCTCGCTTGGCCGTGGCGCGAGCGCTGAACTTGTTCTTCGGCTTGGGTCAAGTGGCAAAGGCCGAGGCGATGCTGCACAAGGCAGCCGCCGACGCGGCTGACACTGAGATGTGTCGGCGCATCAGCGCCGTCCATGGCGTGTTGGCGTTTTTCGCTGGACGTCCCCAGCAGGCTGCGGAGTCCGGCGCGGAGATTCTGACCTCGGAGGGGGTTACCGCGGAGGCGGTGATGTGGGCTTCGGGGGCGACTGCGACCGGGTTGGCCGCGCGGGGTCGCATCGCCGAGGCGCTCTCGGCCGTGGCGGATGGCTGGGCAGCGCTTGCGCGGTGCACGACTGAGCCGGAAATCGCGTTGTGCCGGCAGGTCCTGGCGCACGGTGAGTTGTCGGCGCTGTTGCTGGCCGGACGCGTGCATGACGCCGTGGCTCGGGCCACCGAACTGCATGAGTGGTGTATGGCTGCGCCGCAGTGGGCCGGGGATGCCCTGGCCGCTGCCCACCTTGGGTGGTCGGCGCTGGCCGCGGGACGTCCGCGCACCGCCATTCGGTGGCTGGCCGAGGCAGTGGCTGGTCTGGGCCAGTGCGATCCGGGTGGTTTTGGGCAACTGTGTATCGCGCTGCTGGCGCAGACCCACGCTCAGCTCGGCGACGCCGCGGCCGCGCGGCGACTGTTGGACAGCAGCGCGATGGGGCATCACTGCGCGGTGTTCGAGCCGGAGTGGTTGCTGGCCGAGGCCTGGCAGGCGGCTGCGGATGACCGCACCTGCCAAGCAACCGATCGGGTGCTGCGGGCGGCTTCGGTGGCGGCCGGTATGGGCCAGCGCGCCGTGGAGGCCCACGCCCTGCATACCGCGGTCCGGTTGGGCAGGGCTAGCCAGGTGGTCGGGCGGTTGCGGCAGTTGGCTGGCCAAGTCGAGGGCCCCTTGGTGGCCGCCTACAGCGCGCACGCCCAGGCGGCGGCTGCGGGCGCCGGTGGACCGCTGGATGAGGTGGCGGCCGAGTTCGAGACGATGGGGGCTCGGCTGCTGGCCACCGATGCTGCCGCGCATGCTGCCGCGGCGCATCTGCGCGCCGGTGATCGGCGTCGCGCGGCCGCTTCTACCGCGAAAGCCGCCAGCCTGTCCCGATCCTGTGAGGAGATCCGCACGCCGGCTCTGGAGCAGCTGGCACCGCGACCGCTGACCACCCGGGAGGGCGAGGTCGCCAGCCTGGTTGTGCAGGGCATGAAGAACCAGGCCATCGCCGAGCGGCTGGTGCTCTCGGTGCGCACAGTGGAGGCCCACCTGGCCAACGCCTACGCCAAACTCGGCATCAGCAGCCGCGCTGAGCTGGCCAAAGCGTTACGCGCGGATTAGCCCCTAGCGGTTACGCGCACCGGCTGTCCACCGCCCTAGTCTGAGCGGTGTGCCCACTGTGCTGCTTGTCGAGGACGACGCCGGCATCGCTGAGCCGCTGTCCCGCGCCCTGCAGCGCGAGGGCCACGCGGTGGTGGTGGTCGGTGACGGCCACGCCGCGCTGGCCCGCGCCCGGCAACCCGAGGTCGATCTGCTGGTGCTTGACCTCGGGTTGCCCGGGATGGATGGCCTGGACGTCTGCCGGCGGCTGCGCCGAGTGCGCCTTGACGTCCCAGTTCTGATGCTCACCGCCCGCACTGATGAGGTGGACTTTGTCGTCGGGCTGGACGCGGGTGCCGACGACTACGTGGCCAAGCCGTTCCGGTTGGCCGAACTGCTGGCCCGAGTGCGGGCTCTGCTGCGCCGCAGCGTGCCGGACGCGCTGGAGGCGGGTGGGGTGCGGATGGACCTCGCTGGCCACCGGGTGCTCATCGAGGGCGCCGAGATCGCGTTGGCGAACAAGGAGTTCGAGCTGCTGCGGGTGCTGCTGTCCCGGGCGGGGCAAGTGGTCAGCCGGGAGGAGATCCTGCATGAGGTGTGGCGGGACCTTGAGCTCAAGAGCTCCAAGACGCTGGATATGCACATGTCATGGCTACGCCGCAAGATCGGCAGCAGCCGGATTATCACGGTTCGGGGGGTCGGGTTCCGTTTCGACGCACTGTAACAAAGCCCGCTAATCGGCGTAACGTTCCGTCGTGCGGTGCAGGATTCTGTGGTCCACGCTGGTTGCGGTGGCGATCAGCGGACTGCTGCTGGGCGGCCCCCTGGCGGTCATCTCCTGGCGGCTGGCGGAACACACCACGCGGGCTGGTCAGCTGCGCGCCCTTGCGCTGGTCTGCCTCCTGGTGGGGCTGTCGGTGGGGATCGGCGCAGCCATCGCCGCTGTCCTCGCCAGGCGGCTGGCCGGACCGCTGCGGGACGTCGTCGAGCGGGCTGCCCGGCTGGGGATAGGGGACTTTCGTCTCGCGCCGACCCGGTACGGCATCCCAGAGCTCGATCAGCTCGCAGATCAGCTGGACACCTCCGCGGCCGCGCTGGCCGAGCTTATCGCCCGGGAGCGGGACCTTGTCGGTGACGTCTCCCACCAGCTGCGCAGCAGGCTGACCGCGCTGCAGCTACGACTGGACGAGCTGGCCGCCTACCCCGAACCCGCTATCGCCGTGGAGGCCGAAGCGGCGCTGGAGCAAGCCGAGCGGCTCGGCGAGGTGCTTGATGACCTGTTGCGGGCCACCGAGGAAGCTCGGGCCGCCACCGCGGAGCCGGTGGCGCTGGCTGAGCTGCTCGGCGAGGTGGTCGCCGACTGGCAGCCGCAGGCCGACGCCGACCGGCGAACACTGCGGCTGCGGGTAGCCGACGGCCTGGTGGCCCGGGTCACGCCCGGCCGGTTGCGCGAGGCGCTCGGGGTGCTGATCGACAACGCCCTGCGGCACGGCGCCGGTGTGGTGACGCTGTCCGCGCGGTGGACCGGCGTGGTACCGGACCGGATGGTGGTGGTGGAGGTGACCGACAACGGCGAGGGGGTACCCGAAGAGCTGGCCCCGCACGTCTTCGACCGGGGAATCTCGGGGGCGTCCTCCACCGGCGTCGGTCTGGCGCTGGCCCGGGCGCTGGTCGAGGCCGACGGGGGACGCCTGGAGCTCAGCTCCGCGCGGCCGGCCCGCTTCGCCGTCTACCTGCGGGTACCGCGCGGCGAGGAGCTCACCGGCATGGTCCGCTAATCAACTTACGGGCACCTGACGGCGTACGTTCTGGTCGGGAAAGACATACCTCCGGAAGGCCCACCACCGGAAAGCCATGGCCAGCAACGTCCCGATCACATTGGCGCTGGCGAAGTCGGCAGCTTCCTGGGTGAGCAGGCTGACCTCGGGGACTCGCAGTTCCAGGGCGTACCGCGAGATCCACAGCGGGGTCGCGTTGATCACCAGCCCGATGCCGCAGACCAGGAAGAACAGCGTGGCCTCATGCTGTCGTTCCCGGCCGCCCCGGGTGCGGAAGGACCACTCCCGGTTGAGGATGTAGGACACGATCGTCGCCACCAACACCGCAACGATCTTGGCGGTGACCGGCTTGGGTGCCAGCACCGTCATCTTGAACAGCGTGAACAGCGTGATATCTACGACGTAAGTGATCGCGCCGACCACGGCGAACTTCACCAGCTCCCGATGCCGGATCGCGATGTCGCGGTAAGGCTGCGGAATCCGGATGAGCACCGCGTCGACCATGGACACCCGCGCAGTGTACGAACCGCCCGCCCGCGCCCATCACCCAGCGCCGCCGACGTTCCGCCGATCAAAGATTAGGGTACTCCTGAGTCCGCCGAGTTCGACAGGAGCGTCGCCCGCCCGGCCCCTAACAGCCCTCCTGTCGAACTCGGCGCACAGCAGCATTGGTCAGTCCGCTGCGCAGGTGTCCTGGTAGCTCACGCCGGGGGCGTACTGATCCCACATCGCTTTGTCGAGCGGTCCGCCGGCCCGAAGGCAGCCCCCGCACTGGCGCTGGCCAGCGTGCGCCCGTCCGGGGAAAACACCACCCCGCCACCTCGTCAGCGATCACCCGGGCCGGAGCGGCATAGCTGATGAAGACGTGGGCCACGATCACCCCCTCAACGGATACCGGCAAGCCGCCAGGCTACTCAGTCGTGGGTGCGGCAGATGCGGACGAACATGTCGTGGAAGCCGGCGATGCTGCCGAACAGGGCACCGATCTGGAGCACCTGAATCCGCTCCAATGAGTCCGCGACGGGGGACTGCACCGGTGGAAGGTTGGCTCGCGCGTTGGCGAACGCTTCATCGAAACTGAGCTTCCGGGAAAACCCAGTGGCCTCATCAGCACCCGGTGGGCACGGCCGGTCGGCATTCTCCCCGACAGCTCGTAGGTAGAAGGAAAGCTCCTCGCCACAGCTTTCGATGTCAACCTGGTCGGTACCCTCGGCATGATGAACCGTCACCGTGGTCTGGTCTTGGGGAAACCGGACCGTGGTGGCGTCGCGGTAGGGAGTGACCCGCTGGGGCCAGCTGCCCGGTCGTGTGCAGCGCCGCACGGTGAACTGCGGCGGAAAGATCTCAGGCGGACTCTGGGCGATGTCGACCTCGGAGCCGGGTGTGGGCAGCTTACCCTCAGCGATGATCAACACATACTGCCGGGCGCGGAAGGCGCGGATCCGGGTCCGCGGGGCGAGCCCGCAGGTCATCACTGTCATAACCTCCCCTCACAGGTAGCGGGCGTGGCGTCCCTGTTATAGAGGCGCCCCGAAGGCCCGCTGATACACCCGGCACCGGCCACGTCCCTCAGGCGCGGTTGACGAGGTGGTCGCTTGATGTTGGTGGGGAGTTCCCGCCAACCGCCGCGCGCTCGACGCCGCGCGCCGGCGCGGGAGATGGCCGGGCGGTAAACTCCACGGCGCTGATCCAGGGCTAGCGCCGATCTGGAGGCCCGCCGGCTGGGCTACGTGCTGGCGTCGGCTAGCCCAGACACGCCACCAAGATCGTGAAGAGCCGGGGTTGGCGACATAAGTGTTAGTGTGTTGCCAGCCTCGGTTGGGCCACGGACAGCGCGGAGTGTGCTATATGACAGAACCTGAGTCGGGGATAGCTTTGGCCGATTTCGTCGACGCGGTGCGCGCGGAGCTTGAGGCTGCGGCAGTCAAGGCGCGTGATCAGCAGCTCCAGTTTGAAGTCCAGGATGTTCAGCTTGGGGTTGAGGTCACAACTACCGGTACCCGCGGGGCGGAGGGTGGTGTAAAGGTCTGGGTGCTCACCATTGGTGCCAAGGCGAGTAAGGCCGACGCCGCTACACACAAAGTGACGTTGAACTTGAGCCCCGTCACGGCGGAGGGTACGAAGTTTCGGGTGAGCGACGTGTCCGCGCGGCCAATTAGACGAAATTAAAATGACCGGACTCGACAGTTGTCGAATCGCGTTGGTCGTGGCTCGCCCAACGGATCGTGGTACGCGTATCCAATCTGAAGAGGTAGCCACGGGCTACTTCCTTACCGGAGATCTGGTCCTCACTGCTCGACACGTCGCCGATCGCCCTGATTGCGTCTTTGAGGTGCGCGCCGACGTCGGTGGATCGGAGGAAGACCGGTGGTCGGAGGCGCAATTGGTCTGGACTGGGGTGGGCGATGTCGGTGCCATACTGCTCCGAACGGCGCGCTCGTTCGACAACTGGAAGGTGCCGGCGTTTGGGGTGATCTCCGGAGGTGAAAAATGGGAGTCCAGCGGATACGCGAAGATCGCTGACTATGAAGATGAGGGGAACCGCAAAACTTTACCCCTCAATGGCACCGTTGGCTTGGGTCTTGGTCAGGGACATCCGAAACTGGAGCTCCAGACAAACCAAACCATCGCTTCGAATAAGGGCAGTTGGTGGAAGGGTATTTCGGGGGCTCCTATATTCTCACGGGAGGCGGACGGCAAGCTGATTGGGATTATCACCGACGCCCATCAACCACTGAGCAACGGCCTCATCGGGCTTCCGGCAGTCCGCTTCTTCGATGAAATTCTCTTCAGGTCGATCATCGCCCCATCATTCTTGGGACCACTGCCAAGTGGGCCGTGGTGTCTAGTGCTGACTTCAGAGGGTACAACATCTGATCTAGTGGATCAGGTGGCCGGTGTCCTAGCTGGTTTTCGGGATGTGGAACTCCGCTTTCGGGAGCTCCACAAGTACCCAGTTGAGATTTCCGTGCTTCAGGCCATCCGTTCCGTGGAGAACTGGGCCGTGACAGTCGACGCGCTTGCTCGAGCCGACTATCTAATCGCCGACGTTACAGCCTTTGAGCCGGCCGTGATGTTGCTGCTGGGTATCCGTTCTGTTCTGCGGCGGGGGGTTACGATCAGTGTAACTGCGCGTGAGCTTGCATCACATGCTTCGAATGTGCCTTTTAACGTTCAAGAGACGAGGGTTCTGTCGTACAACGATGACGAATTCTATGATGATCTTCATTGGGCGATGAGCGAGGGTGCAGCGAACCTAGTCAAAGACTCAAATTACCTGGACTTGCCTGTGTACCACGCGGTTCGGGCACCTCGGCCAGAGACGTGGGCGGAGGACGATGCTAAAAACCTGCTCGTGCTGTGCTCTTTTAGTCCGGGATATTCGGAGCGTTACAAGAAGCTTCGGCCTATCATTCGCGCTTATACACACAACATGATGCCCCGTCGGATGTTGGATCTACGATCACCTCGGCTCGTTGGTCAAGCTCTTTATGAGCAGATCCGTTGGTCGTCGCACTGTATCGCGGACTGGACTGAATGGAGTCCCAATGTTTTCTTTGAACTGGGTGTCCGACTTGCGTGTTCCGAGCATGACCCGCTCTGTTTTATTGATCGTAGTGATCTGGTTGAAAACTCGGTCGATTCCTGTGTAGTACCTCAGCAGCTAAAGCAACATGCCATGCTTTGCGAGCTCTTTGAGCCGATCCAGTATGATCGGGCAAATCCTCATGAGGCGTTCAAAAAGGCACTCGGCTCGCGTTGGCCAGGGTTGCGGCATGTTAAGGACAACGTACCCTCCTGGCGCGCTCTCCCCCCAGGGGGCACGTTTGCAGTCGCACAAGCGAGTTTCCTGTGGCGACAAGATCGCATGCTCACTCGGCCGCACCTTGAGCAGCGGGAACGAGCGGAACAAATTCTTGGTAAGGACCAGGAAAGGCAACCGGAGCGGCTTGTGCTTTTTGCGGACAACGAGCAGTTCGATGCTGAGCTGCGTGCCGCCGTAAGGGAGAAGTGGATCGCTGCATGGCTCTATCTGCGTCACCTGAGTACCTCGGAGGGAGCGGATAACGATGACATCCAGGCTGAGTTGACGATGGTTAGTCGCATGGTATTGCAGGCGCTGCGTTCGTCGCACGACGCCCGGCATGTAAGGCTGCGGAACGAGATTCGTGAATTGCTCAGGGATCAGAGTGCTGAGCGTGGTGCTCGGGAAAGTTGCGACCGTGTTTGAAGAATTCGACGAGGTGCTCGCGTTGAAGGCGAGCTCAAAGAGTGCCCGTGACGACGGGGACTGGGAGGGAGCCATCGGTGATCTTGAGGAGGCTGTCGACCTCCTGCGAGGCTGCGCGCCCGACTCACTGACGCGGTTACCAAGTCGACTTGCGTCTGAGCTCGCTGACACTTACGGGCTGATCGGCGGGGTTCAGAAGCGTTGGGGTCTGCTGCTAGACGGTGAAGACCGGCAGCGTCACCTGAAGGAATCGATTGCTGCATACGACAAGGGGTTTGGCTACGAGAAGGATCTAGCGCCCGGTGACGCGAGTACGTACAACCGGACCAATCGCTTGGTGGGACGAGTATTACTTGACCCCCACGTCCTTCAAGGGGATCGTGGTGCGCGCATGGATGACGAGCTCCGAGAAGCAGAGGAGACCTTAACGGAACAACTCAAATCCGTACGCCGAAAGGATCCATGGGGATACTCGGACCTCGGCACAATCCGGCTCCTTCGCGGGAGCGCGGACGCTCTATCCGTATATGATGATCTCGATCGGTTGCGTCCACCGGCGTTCGTCTACGAGAGTACGCTCGCCACGCTGGAGCCCTTGTCCGAAGTGGCCTCTGCCCTTCGGCCCGGCCTCATCCAGGCCGTCGCTCAGCTGAGACGTTCGGCCCGGTTCGTCGAGTGAACCTCTCGATTGGGGAGGTGCCGTGGCGTATATTGTCATCCCAGCGGTTGTCAATCTCCCAAGTTCGGGCTTGAGCTCATCGATTCCGTCCAACAGTATATTCACGGTCGAGCGCGGTGGAACCCGACCCGGCAATGGCGGGCACAACTAGAAACGAAGCTCCGGCGCCTGCCACGAGTTTGTCGTTCACCGGAGCGTGACTTTGGACCATCGCGCTGTAACAGAACCCGAGGGCACACGGTCGGTAGATCTACACTGTTAACTACGTTTCGTCCCGGCTGAAAATGTTTGGCTGTCTTTTTGTCGACTTTCCGTCCATTTAGCGTGCTCTTGTGACACCAAACCTTCGAGGCGTTCGGCAAGAATACGGTTCCGATCGTCGGTGTTGTAGGGGCCGGCGGCGGCGAGGTACAGATATTTTTCGTGCTTGAGGGCTTCCGCGGTGGAGCGGTATAGCACCCAGTTGGTCTGCCACTGGTACAGTTGCTGGGCGCCCTCAGCGACGACAACGACGGCCGCGAGCGTCGCGGTGACCGCGGCAGAGACTTGGAGGGCGGCGACGACCGGCACCGCAGCCCCGACGATGAGCTGGCCGAGCTTGACCCGTTTGTATGCCTGCTGGGCGGCGGCGCTCTTGCGACCGTACCAGCCCAGCTGATCCTCCAGCCGGTCCCACGTCGGACCGCCCCCGCCGTCCTCATCTGTTTGCCGCTCGCCGCCCACGTCGTCTCCCGTCATTCCCATGGGGGGAGAGTCTCACGCCGTGGCGGTACGGCAACCTCCCGACACGTTCATCGTGTGCCGGGGCGATAAGGTCACTAGTTCGTGGACTCCCGTACCGGCTTGCCTGTCGTCGGCATGGTGGGAGCCGGGCAGCTGGCCCGGATGACCCACCAGGCTGCGGTGGCGCTTGGCCAGTCACTGCGGGTGCTGGCCGTCGGTCCGGATGAGCCGGCGGCGCTGGTGGCCTCCGATGTTGTCCTCGGCCGGTATGACGACCTGGCCACGCTGCGCCGGTTCGCGATGGGGTGTGACGTGCTCACCTTCGACCATGAGCACGTCCCCACCGAGCACCTGCGGACGCTGGCTGCCGAGGGAACGCGAGTGTACCCCGGCCCGGACGCGCTGCGTCATGCCCAGGACAAGTTGGTGATGCGCCAGGCGCTGGCCGGGTTGGGCGTGCCAGTGCCACCGTTTCGCGAGGTGACCAGCCCGCAGGACGCCGTGTCCTTCGGTGCTGAGCATGGCTGGCCGTGCGTGCTCAAGGCGACCCGCGGTGGCTATGACGGACGCGGTCTGTGGATGCTCACCACCCCCACCGGCGCACGCCGGATGGTGACCGAGCGGCTCGCTGCCGGTACCCCGTTGCTGGTCGAGCAATGCGTGGCGATGCGCCGGGAACTGGGCGCACTGGTGGCCCGCTCGCCGTTCGCGCAGGGCGCGGCGTGGCCAGTGGTGCAGACGGTGCAGCGGGAGGGAATCTGCGTGGAGGTGCTCGCCCCGGCACCGGGGCTGAGCGTTGAGCTCGCGCAGGCTGGCCAGCAGCTGGCGTTGCACGTGGCGGGGGAGTTGGGGGTGGTCGGCGTCCTGGCCGTGGAGCTGTTCGAGATGCCTGATGGGCGGTTACTGGTGAATGAGTTGGCGATGCGGCCGCACAACAGCGGGCACTGGACCATCGAGGGCGCCGCGACGTCGCAGTTCGAGCAGCATCTGCGGGCGGTGCTGGACTATCCGCTGGGGTGCACCGCGCCGCGGGCCCCGGTGTGCGTGATGGCCAACGTGCTGGGTGCCGGCTCCCCTCCCACGATGGGGGTGGATGAGCGACTGCACCACCTGATGGCCCGCTACCCGCAGGCGAAGGCGCACCTGTACGCGAAGTCGGAGCGGCCCGGACGCAAGCTCGGGCACGTCACGGTGTGCGGTGAGCAGCGGGCGTCGGTGCGCGAGGTGGCGGTCGCCTCGGCGGCTTTCCTGGCCACCGGAAGCTGGCCGGATGGCTACCCGGTGCACGGGCCGGGGCGGCAGACGGCGTGAGCCTGGTCGGTGTGATCATGGGCAGCGACTCGGACTGGCCGGTGATGCGCGCCGCCGCGCAGGCCCTTGAGGAGTTCGGGGTGCCGCATGAGGTGTCGGTGGTCTCCGCTCACCGCACCCCCGGCCGGATGCTCGACTATGCCCGCAGCGCCGCGAGCCGGGGATTGAAGGTGATCATCGCTGGGGCGGGTGGAGCGGCGCACCTGCCGGGGATGGTGGCCTCGGCAACGGTGCTGCCGGTGATCGGGGTGCCGGTAGCGCTGGTGCATCTGGGCGGGCTGGACTCGCTGTTGTCCATCGTGCAGATGCCCGCTGGAGTGCCGGTCGCGACGGTGTCGGTCGGCGGGGCGCGCAACGCCGGGCTGCTCGCGATCCGCATCCTGGCTACCGCGGACTCGGCGCTCGCGCAGCGGATGGTGGCTTTCCAGCACGAGCTGGCCCAGCGGGTGCTGGACTCCGACGCCGCGTTGCGCGCCACCCTTGAGGAGGATCCGTGAATCCGGACTTCGGCACATACCAGCTCGGTGCGGAGCACGAGGCGCTGCGGGAGGCGGTGCGGGCGCTGGCCGAGAAGGAGATCGCCCCGCACGCCGCGGAGGTCGACGAGCGGGAGCGGTTCCCGCACGAGGCGCAGGCCGCGCTGGTGCGCGCGGGTTTCCACGCGGTGCACGTGCCCGAGGCCTACGGCGGCCAGGGCGGGGACTCGGTGGCGACCTGCATCGTGATCGAGGAGGTGGCGCGGGTGTGCGCGTCGTCCTCGCTGATCCCGGCGGTGAACAAACTGGGCTCGATGGGGCTGCTGCTGGCCGGCCCGGAGGGGCTGCGTCAGCAGGTGCTGCCGTCGCTGGCGGCGGGGGCGATGGTGTCCTACGCGCTGTCCGAACGGGAGGCGGGCAGTGACGCCGCGGCGCTGCGGACGCGGGCCCGCCGTGAGGGCGAGCACTGGGTCCTCAACGGCACCAAGTGCTGGATCAGCAACGCTGGCGAGTCCACCTGGTACACCGTGATGGCGATGACTGACCCGGCCAAGGGCGCCCACGGGATCAGCGCGTTCATCGTCCACCGGGACGACCCGGGGTTCTCGGTGGGACCCAAGGAACGCAAGCTGGGCATCAGGGGCAGCCCCACCCGCGAGATCTACTTCTCCGACTGCACGATCCCCGGTGACCGGATCATCGGCGAGCCCGGCACCGGGTTCACCACAGCTTTGCAGACTCTGGACCACACCCGCCCGACGATCGGGGCGCAGGCGGTGGGCATCGCGCAAGGCGCGCTGGATGCCTCAATCGCCTACGTCAAGCAACGCAAACAGTTCGGCAAGCCGATCGCCGACTTCCAGGGCGTCCAGTTCATGCTGGCTGACATGGCCATGAAAACCGAGGCGGCCCGCCAGCTAGTCTATATCGCTGCGGCGCGCGCCGAGCGTGGTGAGAGCAAACTCGGGTTTATTTCCTCAGCAGCGAAGTGCTTTGCCTCCGACGTGGCCATGGCGGTGACCACCGACGCGGTGCAGCTTTTCGGTGGTTACGGCTATACCCGGGATTTCCCGGTCGAGCGAATGATGCGCGACGCGAAGATCACCCAAATCTATGAGGGCACCAACCAGATCCAGCGCCTCGTCATGGCCCGCGCCCTGCTCGAGGGTTAGTAGCCGGAATGGAACAACAAACCCACCGAAGTTAGCATCGCCGCAGGTCACGGGCTCGATAATGCCTCCAGGTGGATAATTTATTTCATTCCAACTACTTAGATCGCCATAGCGCGGTCGGTGTTCTCCGTGAATTCGACGTTACCGACGTTTCCGGTGCCTCCGCACGTCGGTGACGTCGAGTTCACGGCACTGAAGTTCGCGGCGCTGGGCCTCGTCGGGCGGTCCGCGCACTAACCGCCCTCGTTCACCCCAGCCATTCCGTCAAGAGGTCGCGCAGCGTCCTGGCGTCCTCCTCATTAAGGCAAAACACGCAGGAACCCGTGACATGGGGATCGAATAACTGTGCCAGTCCATCGTGACTAACTTCTCCCGGTTCTTCTCCGTCGAAGGGTCCGCGAACGTCCCCTTTGTTTAGGTCGCTGGTGTCACCTTGCGTGCGCTGGCATCACATTCCTTTCCCGAATTGTTGAGGTTGTCTTGATGTACTGAGCTCGATGGTTGTACTTTTTGCGCATATCCGGCCAGTAGTCGCATCAGCCGTGCTGCTCCGGGTGGATCGACGACCAGGTGCACGGGCAACAGTCCGCTAGGAATGCTGATCGTCAGCAGTTTCCCCGTGTCTTTGACGATCTCAGCTATCAATCTGTCGGTCACTTTGGCTATCACCAGCATTAGCTCATACCTCGCTTCGTGGAGTGCTAGGGTCGGGATTATGAGAGGGGTCCTTACGTGTAGTTCCGGTGTTCCTTGGTTATTGCGTCCGCTGTTTGGATGAGTATTTCCCCGATCGTGCGGGCTTCGGTGGCCTCGAGTATGAGATTACGCAAACCGGGGATGACGAGTACCACATGATCCCCTTCTGGGAATGCCCATATGTACCGTTCCGCGCCGTCGTCTCGGAGATTGTACAGGGATGATGTGGTGGCGGGGGTCTTGCCGCGTCTGACTTGTCCTGTCATCCTGATGTCCTCTCATCTGTCCGTCGTCCATGCCGTGAGGGGCCCTGACGGGCCCCACCTCTCCGCACCCCAGCCCACCACTTCCGCAACTCCATCACGCCCATCTCCCTCCCTCACCCCGTGGCACATCGATCCATAGCACGGCTCACTGTCGTGGCCGCTACTCGTCCCGTTCACCCCAGCCATTCCGTCAAAATATCGCGCAGCATCCTGGCGTCTTCCTCGTTAAGGCAAAACACGCAGGAACCCGTGACATGGGGATCGAACACAACCGACCTACCCTGCATGCTCACCAAAAGGTTCGCGAACCCCATCGGGCCACGGTGCAGTCCACACGTCGCCGGAAATGCCTTGCGACGGCGCTTATCCGGGCCGTTGGCATAATAACTGTGCCAGTCCATTGCGGCTCCCTTACCCGATTGTCGGAAACGCGCATTTCGGTCTTCCGTTGTCGGCAGTAGACTTCACGATGCGGCCGACTTGTATTCAGTCCACCTCCGGGCCGCCAGTTTCATTTCCACGCGAAGGCGAATCGAGACTAACGTTGGGCCATTGCTCATCCGTCGGAGACAAATGCGAACGGGTACGATTTTGCGTGTCGCACCACTCGCCGAACTCGCTCGCTGCCGCAGCCAGACTCCGCGCGAATCGCGCCGTGTCCGACAGACCGCCGATACGAGGGGGCACCTGCACGAGAATGGTGGCTTCCTCGCCGCCTACGACGAGCTCACGCACGCCGGGCGAAGGCGACACGATTTCAGCGTCGTATCCGGCCAGGGGCTGAATGACAACGTGAATGCCCATCTGCGCTCCGATACCTTGGTCTCGGTCTCACCGCGCCCGGTTGGGCGTGGTGAGACCATGAGACACCGGAGCAGGGGTAACCACCCGGAAAAACCGTCCGGGTACCTCAAGAGGGGGACTAGCGCGCGACGGGTACGGCCGCGTTCACCGCGTCGAGAATCGCTGACCAGGGCAATTCGCGTCCCGGCGTGCTGCGCGGCTCGTGCAGCGGCCACACATCATCACCGTAAACAAGATGGACGCCGGCCCGGCGCAAGGTATCAAGGTGGCTGTTCCACGACGGGTGCCGGGCGTGTGCGGCGTTGACCCGGGGGAACACCACCACCGGCAGGTCACGAATGCCGATCGCCTCGTGGACTAGTGTCAATGCCTGGTTGTCGGCAATGCCCAGGGCGAGCTTGGCGACGGTGTTCGCCGAGGCTGGGGCAAGGAGATAGCAGTCCACCGGTGGGTGCGGGCTGCGTTCAGTCGGTGCACGCGGCTCGACGCACACCGGAAAACCCGACGCCTTCTCAATCTCTGCGAGCATCCCGGATTCCCGCAGCCACCGGCCAGCGGTCGGCGTCAGTGTGACCACGACGGTCCAGCCAGCCTCCTGAGCAGGCCGAATGAGGCGGGCCAGCAACTGGTCCACTCCGCCCGAACCAGAACCAACCAGGCCCAACACCCGTGAACCCACGCGCTTACTTCACCGCCCGGCAACGCTCCGCCAGCGCCAGCAGAGGCGATGACTTCTTCCCAGCTGAGGCCGGCATCCGGCGGTACATCGAGCGCACGACTTCCCGAACGACCGCGCTGTGCCGCACGATCCCCGGCGACTTCTGCTCGGCGCTGAGTAGCGCGTGCAGCGCGTCATCGTCCCTGGCGACCAGGCTGAACGCCCGTGCGAGGTCGATCAGGTGCGTGACCTGGCGCTCGAGGGGAAGGTGGTCTACGTTGATCCGCGGGGCGGAGTCGATGACCTGCGAGATGTCGCCTAGGTCGAGCGCGACCGAGACGCGGTGCAACTCCACATTGGACGGCCCGAAACCGGTCTGCCAGTAGTTCGCGTCCACACCCAGCTGATCAGCTGCGCGGCCGGCCTGGGCCAGCAGCTCAGTGGCCGTCGAGCGGTCCTGAAGCCGGGCGGCAGCCACCGCTGTCCGCAGATAGAGCATTCCGGACAAGCTCAGTGCCGCCGGATCGCCGGCCCTCATCCTCGGTGACAGCCACCGTGCGGCGACCTCGCCCAGTTCCACGGCGTCATCAAACCGACCCACCGCCAGCAGGGCGTGAGTGCCCGACCGGGCGGCCGAAGCCAGGACCAGCGGGTCGTCAGACTCGTCGGCGGCGTGCATGGCGCGTTCCGCCGCGATCCACGCGAGATCAGCCTCACCGATCTTGCTCAGCGTGGTTGCGGCCAGATGGTGAATCCGTGCCGTGACCGCAGCACAGGCCCGTCGGTACCCTGCATCGTCGGCCGACGCGGCGTCCATCTGGTGACTCGTCCTGATCAGGCCAGGCAACGCCGCCACGACCCGACCAAGCTCACCCTTTTGGTAACTCGACCACACACCCTCGGTCAGCCGCGCCACCGGACCGGGATCGATGTACTCCAGCGACATCGACGACGCGAACAGCGTTCGAGACAGCCGCTGGGGAGCCATCAACGCGTCCCGGATCGCCGGAACGTCGTCGTACTCCCGTTCGTTCTCCACCAGGACGGGCTCACCCAGCAGATCACCGAGCGTGACGCGAAGCGCCCGCGCGAGCTCCACGAGCACATCAAGGCGGCGAATCTCCCGCTCGCCACGCTCGATCTTGCTCAGCCAGTCCTCAGTACGCCCCACCAAGTTAGCGAGAACACGCTGCGACAGTCCGCGACGACGCCGGTAGAAAGCAATCCGCTCACCGATGCTCAGCTGATCACCCGCACCGCGCATGCCTCCACGCTATCAGCGGCCTCCGACCGGCCCGCCCACCAGTTCACCTCCCTCGTTCTCGACCCGACCGGACCCGCCATCGCGGTGAGGCGGTCACGGAGCAGGCCGCTGCCCTCGCCGCGGCGGCCGCCGATATCTCTGCTCGGGACCCAATCGGCATGCTGCAGTACCGCAATGGGTCTACCATTCAATACGTGCCCCTTGGAAGGCTTGCCGCAATCTCCTGCTCAACTGTTGGACTCCACGTGTGCGCCTTCGAGTATCTGGCCGTACGTTGCTGCCAAAGACCGGGCCCGGATAGTGGGGGTCACCAGGGGAGTGGGTATCCCGTCACGTCGGCGCCGGAGGCGTAGCCCACTCCGAGACACACTCGCCGACGCGACGGGATACCCGAGCCCTACCCGTCGCGTCGGCGAGCCAACACTCTGAGTGCGCCATTACCACCAGTCAACCACGGTCAATAGTGGGGCCTTGTGACCCGGCCTGACCACCGATCGAGTGCGTTGACGGCGCAGTGGGCGCAGCCTTCCAAGCTGGCCAGCAGCCGGGCTAGTGACCAACAGGAACGGGCAATGATGCTAGTTCGCGGCTCAGGCTCCCGCTGTAGATCCGCCAGGCTGCCCGCGAGTGGTCGCGAACTTAGCTTTGAACAGCTACAGATGCCGCGCCTACGTGCTTGAGGTGCGGCGGGCACGGTGAAGGGCTCGTTCACGTGCGTACTTACCAAAGGGTCCGATGCAATCCTCGACGTGCAGCTCGTAGGGACGCCAGTACTTCGTCCAGCGGATTCGCCTGTCAACAGGCTCGTTGGTAGATGGCGCGTGGCCGGCCGCGAGATCGAGGACCTCGGCAACGTTGTTGTCGAGACCGATATCAATGGCCCGCCGCTTCGTAAGAGTGGGTCGGGTTACCTTGTCCTGCCGGCCTACTTCCTCTTCGGGAGTTACCTGCTCAGACCCGATTCCGCGAGTAACGCGTTGAGTTGATCTTTACCGGTTTTGTGGATCTTTGGGTGAGTTTTTTCGGGGTGCGGGCGTGGTGGGGCCCGAGTGTGGGCATGTCGCGATGTCGACCAGGATGTCCAGGAATGGATCGTTCCTGCTGTTGACACCCGAATGTCAATTCCCGCGTTGTCCATCCGGCTGGCTATGGTGTGCGGTGTGACCGCCGCAGCAACTCCCGGACCACGGCACGGCCGCAGCAGACCGTCTTTCTCGGAGGCGACTCCGGCCGAGGTCCGCGCCGCGTTGATCCCGGAGGAAGCCGCCGAGTTGGACCAGCAGTGGCGCGAGCTCATGGCCACGGCCACCGAGACGCTGGACCTATCCGAGGTGCTGGCGACGCTGGAGTCCTGGCGGCGGGTGGCGCGGCTGACCGCAGTGACCGGGCCCGAAGCGCATCGGGCCATGTACCGCCGGGCGGCCGCCCGGATGGCCGGGGATGACATTCCGGCTGAGGAGCCGCTGGTGCGGACCAAGGCCCGGCTGGGCCTGTAGCCGCGTTGTACACGGTCACCACCGACCACCAGTCACAGCAGCAGGTCGATGCGCTTCCGGTCGAAGCGCTGGCCCCGTTCGCCGAGGCTCGTGCGATACTGGAGATCGCACCCTGGAATGGTGCGCCGTACCATAAGTCCAAGCCCGACAGTCCCATGCGAGCATTGACGTTCGGTCCGGCCGGGCAGGGCGACATCGTGTACCTGATCCTGGACGATCTCCGCCGGGTCGACATCCTGGTGGTTGTCTCAGCTGAGCTGACCGGTCAGCTCTCCGCGGACCGGCGCGGGCTCAGTCGGGCCAGGGGAGAGCGCACCGTGTCCCAGCCGATCGTTAGGCGCGCGAGCAGGGCATCGAGGCCCCCGACGCGGAACAGCGCGACCAGTAGAGGACCAGTCAACCACGGTCAGCAACAGGGCACCATGACGTAACCGGATGCAGTTGTCGGACTTTGGTCTGGTAGTAACTATTGGTATGGACGCCGACCTGTGCCGGCAGGCGGGACGCATAGTCGTCAGGTTGAAGTTACGCTAAAATCACTAGCCTAGCGAGATCCTAGAATCGAGACACCAGACCACCGGAGCGCGAATCATGTTCGATGGAATCGAAATTCATGTCATCGAATCAGACGTTATATCGTATCCAGCGAGCGTTCTCGTTCTAAAGTATGCCCAGGATCTGTATGGCGCCGACCGGAAGGTGGTGACTGTTGCTGAACTCGATATCAAAGATATGCCTGCGATTAATCGACACAGCTTTTTTCGTGCGCCGGTTAAGGTAGCAGCTGATACTTTGAGACTTATGCAAAACTCAGAGATGAGCTCTGTGATCATGTCGCTGACCTGCGAGTACGTCAATTCTTGATTATGCTTTCAAGGGGTTTTGCATGAGCCTCTTTGCTATTTCTTGGAGTCGAGCCACTCCATCAATTCGGATATCGCCAGATTCGGGAGTTTGCGCGGCGCGCATTAGTCGTTACATCCCAAGAAGTGCCAAATGCGCACGAAGTCGCTTTAACTATTCATGGCCCAGGGTATGGCTTGGATGAGTTAGAAGCATTCGAATCTGAAGTCGCCGGACTGCTAGACGCGGTGCGCGAGGGACATGTCCCGGAGACGCTTAGTCGGATAACTTTCGTAGAGCGATCTGAGAGGCGTGCAGGTTTGATGCGGCGAGTGTTAGACCGGATAAACGAGTCGGCAAAACTCTCCGGTCAGGGCTCAAAGAGATTTCCCGATATCGAACGTCTGCGATCGGTAGGCTACGACTCTCGTGCTAAGAGTCACGCATTTGTAGCGATGCCTTTTAATGGCGATTATGAAGATCATTATGACTATGCCATACTTCCTAGTGTTCGAAGTCGGGGCCTGTTGTGTGAACGAGTCGATCAACAGAGATTTACGGGTGACGTCATCGAGTACATGAAGGACAGAATTAGTTCCGCCGCCATCCTCTTGGCGGAGGTGTCTAGTCGCAATCCAAACGTGTACCTAGAGATAGGATATGCTTGGGGGCGGGGCATACCGACAGTGTTGCTCTGTAGTGACAACTGCGAAGATCTAGCATTTGACATTCGGGGTCAACGAATTATTAGATATGGAAGAATTAGGGACTTAGAAGCAAAGCTCAATGCGGAGCTGGGCGGTCTTCTTCCCCCGTGCTAGACGGCAATTCTTGGAACCTGACTGCTCCGAGATAAGTACGCCGACATGACAGGATACCTACTTTCGACTCTTTTATTTTATGGCAAGCCGACGCTCCGCGTGCTGTTGGCGTGCCCGAGGAAGCATGGGCCAGCGGTGATCTGTATGAGCCGTACATCGGCCGGTGGAGCCGGCTGGTCGGTCGGGAGTCCCTCCGAGTGGATCGCCCTAGAGTCCGGTCGTCGGTGGTTGGACGTGGGATGTGGCACGGGGGCACTCAGCAGTGTGGTGCTTTCTGTGGGATGCCGCGATCGCCCTGAACCCGGCTGCAGCTGACCTCGATGAGGCAGTACGTTTCCCCTTGTGCCGGCCGGACGGTCTCTACCATTTGTTCGCCGACGCCGGCCTGGGTGACGTGAATGCCGGCTCTGCCCGTCGCGCCCGATGGATCGATCCACCTCAGCGCTCGGGAAGGGCACCCTACGCTACGGCGTCAGCACGTAGAGGGTGTTGAAGGGGTCCTCGATTGGCACCCGGCGCACCTGGGAGAAGCCCGTTTCGGACGCCAGTTCGGTGAGCTTGGCCTCGGGCAGACCGAGGGTCCCCAGACCCGCTCCCCCGTCAGCCAGCGAGACGGTCATGCAGTAGGCGAGGCTGAGGCCGTACATGATGGTGCTCAGCGGGCCGACGTTGTCCTCGGGGCGCTCCGCGCAGGTGATCTCGACGCAGAGGTAGCGTCCATCGGGTTCGAGGCTGTCGTGGATCGCCCGCAGCAGCCCGCGGGGATCGGCCGCGTCGTGGACGACGTCGAAGGTCGTGATGACGTCGTAGCGTTGCGGAAGGCCCTCGACCACGTCGCGGACCTCAAACCGCACCCGGTCGCTGAGTCCTGCGGCAGCGGCCCGACCCTGCGCTACTCCCACGGCCGGCTGGTAGACGTCGTACCCCACGACCGAGCAGGCGGGGAACGCCTGAGCGAGGGTGATGACCGCCCGACCCCGACCGCAGCCCACGTCGGCCACGGTGGCCCCAGCATGCAGCTTGGCCAGCACATCGGGCATGGCGGGCAGCCACTCAGGAACCAGGAGGTGCTCACACCACGGGGCGGTGAACCGGTCGATGGCCTCCGCCATTTCTGTACCGAAAAGGTCCTGGGGGACCCCGCCACCGTCCCGGAAGGCTCCGAGCAGCCGGTGGAATGTCGGCCCGTAGTTGGTTGAGTAGTCGAAGAAGGCACAGCCGAGGAAGAACCGTCCGGCCTCCTCCGCGAGCACCGGAGCGTGCTCAGCAGGCAGTGTGTACCGGCCGGTGGCGGGCTGGTAGCTGAGGTAGCCGGCGGCGGTCATCCCAGCGAGCCACTCGCGCAGGTAACGCTCATGCAATCCCGTTCGGGACGCCAACTCGGGACTGGTGGCAGGTCCTCGCGCGGCGAGATCCTTGAAGAGACCGAGCCGATCCCCGATGGCGGCCATGAAGAAGGCATTGGCACCAGCGTAATCGCCAAGCACTTTCTCCATGAAGGTCTCCACGGCCTCGGCGGACACATCGCTATTTGTCTCGGGTCTCATCGTCTGCCTCCTCGGGGCTCACCACATCAGGAGTGCAGGGCCGACATGGCTAACCAGCTGTCCCACGGCACGGTCCAGTCGTAGATGTCGCCGTCGGCCCCGGTCAGCGGGGTGGGGCTGTTGGTGACCTCGACGGGGTCGCCGAACATCGCAGAGCTGTAGTACTCCTGAGCGTTCGCGGTAGACAGGTTCACGCAGCCGTGGGTGACGTTCGAAGAGCCTTGCACACCGGTGGTCTCCGGATTAGCGTGAATGAACTCCCCATTATTGGAAATCCGGACTGCCCAGTGCTCGGGTATGTTCACATATCCGTAGGCCTGGTTCGACATCAGCACGGTCTGGGCCTTATTCATCACCACGTGGATGCCGTTGGTCGTGTTGCGCTGCGGGTCCGAGGACAGCCCGTAGCTGGCCGGGAAGTTCATCACTTCCTGACCGTCTCGGATTACAATCATGCGGTGGCTGTTGACGTCGGCTTCGACGATCTGGGCGCGACCGATCGTGAACTTTGTGTTGATGTCTTCTCTGCCGTAGGAGCCCGCGCCGAAGGCCACGCCGTAGAGCTTGGCGGTGACGCTGACGTGGGTGCCGGGCTGCCAGTAGTTCCTGGGTCGGTAGTGCGCCCGGGAGCCGCCGTTGTCGTCGGGTAGCCAGGCCCACGATCCCTCAGTGGGCACGGACGTCTGCACCTGCAGGGCGCGCTCGACGGCGGCCTTATTGGACACGTGGTCGTCGAACTGCAGGATGATCGGGGCGGCGATGCCGACGGTGTCGCCGTCGCCGATGTTCAGCGTGGCGTGCAGTTGCCGCTGGGGGTTGACGGTGGTAAATGAGCCGGCGACGGGCGCGGGCAGATGATCGGGGCCGGCCGCGCTGCCGTGCCAGGTGTAGGTCTTCCCGTAGCCCAGTGGCTCGGTGCTGATCCAGCTGTGCCGGTCTGCGCTGAGGGTGCCGGCCACGGCTTTGCCCTCCGGGTTGGTCAGCGCCACCTGAAGCAGCACGCCTCGGGTGACCCGCACCGAGACGGGCAGCGTCGGGCTGACGTTCCTGGTCTTGTCGCCCGGCAGGGTACTGACCTGCGCCTGCGGACGCGGGGAGGCGCTGGTGCCAGCGGGCCCGGTGGACCTCCCTGAGCACGCGGCAAGCAACACCGTCACGACAAGCAACATCAACACGCGCCGCATGGTTTCCACCAAATCTCCCCACCCACTGCCCGGGCACAGGGTATCGCGGACATCGGGGCACTGGTTTCACGCCAGCGGCGTTTCGCAAAACTGTCGGTGCCGCCCGGCACACTGCCTTCGAAGGGAAAGGAGGGGGCCATGACGGTCATGACCGAACCGCGCAGTCAGGCGAGGGTGATGGTCACCCGCTCGGCCACGCAGCGGGCGGGCAGGGCGGCGGGCTCAGTACCGGTGCACTGCACCAGGGACGCGTCTGCGGCGAGTACCGCGAGGAGCACCTCACCCGGCACGGTCCCATCCCAGCTTGTCGTGCACAGCAGGCGGTCACCAGCGGTCAGGCCCAGCTGCGCGATTCGGTTCCGGGCGGCGGTGAGGAGCGTCTTGGCGTCGGGTCCCTCTCCGCCGGGCGCGAAGGTGTCGCCGTGCAGCCGAACTTCGCTGGTGAAGTCCCGGACCCCGGGCGGCAACCCAGCGATACCAGCGCCGAGCGCATCCAGTCCCAGGGCTGCCAGTTCGTCCGAGCCGGTGGCTTCGGCGATTCGGTCGACCCCACAGAGCGTGACGTGCACCGGGTCGGCTGGCGAAGTGGTCACTGTCGCGCCGCACCACCACGCGCCCAGCAGCACCCCGGCGGTCTGCCAGTGCGGCGGCAGCAACACCGCGACCGTGTCACCGGGTTGGACGTCCAGCTCGTCGCGCAACCAGTTGGCGGTCTTGGCTGCCCAGTTGGCCAGCGTGGCGCCGGACAGCTCGACCCGGCTGCCGGCGTCGTCGTCGTAGTGGGTGATCCGCGGTCGGGCCGGGTCAGCGCGCAACAACGGGCCGAGCACCTGGTCAGTGATGGTCATCGGGGCGTTAGCATAACCTCGGCTTAGGCAGGTTGTCGCAATGCCCCACGGCTGCTTAGGACACGCACGGTACCTTGCCGCCGACCATCGGCGGTCGTGCCGGCGGCATGGGAGTCGGCGGCGTCGCGAGGGGGGTACTACCCGCGCGCGCAGTCTGCGTGATCGGCTGCACGACGTCGGTCGCGGCTGAGGCGTCCATCCGCCACGGCGAGGAGCCCGCTTGTGACTTGCCCGGTCCGGAGTAGTCCTTGCCGAGGTAGACCTGCACGGTACCGGCGCCCAGCTGGGAGTCTTCCTTGACCGGCAGGCTGCCCAGCGCGTCGGCCACCAGGCGGCCGGCGTCCTCGCCGCTGACCGGATAGAGCACCACAGTGCTGGCTCGGGCGGCAGCGTTGCCGACGGTGCCCGGGCGGAAACCCTGCCCGGCCAGCTGGGCGGAGACCGATCTGGCCAACCCGGTCACGGCCGAGGCGTTGAACACCTCGACGGTGACCGTCGCCTTGGCTGGGGGGCGCTGCGCCGGGGAGCCATGCGGGGCGTCCGCCGGGGCAGCGGGCTCGATGGCCTGCGCGACGAAGTCCCGCACGGCCTCCGGGTCGACAGTGAGCACCGCGCCGTCGGACTCGCTGTCGCCGTCGCCCACCACCGGAACGGTCTCGAACACCATGTTGCCGGCGGCAAGGCCCTGCATCCGAGCGGCGAAGTCGAGCACATCGAAGCTCTCGTCGAGCACCAGCGACTGGTGAGTGGCGCTGATCAGCTGATTGATCCGGTTGGGGTTGGCCAGCGTCCCCGCGGTGAGTACCTTACTGGCCAGCGAGGCCAGGTACGCCTGCTGGCGCACGATGCGGTCCAGGTCACCGCGGGGCAATCCGTGCCGCTGCCGGACAAACGCCAACGCGTCCGGACCCGAGATCGTCTGCGGGCCAGCCGGGAAGTTCGCGCCGGAGAACCTGTCGTGAACCGGTGCCCGCAGGCATACCTCCACTCCGCCGACGGCATCGGTCAGCAGCGAGAAGCCGAGCAGGTTGATTTCCGCGTAGTGGTCGATGCCGACCCCGGTGAGGTCTTCGACGGCCTCCACCAGCAGTTTTCGGCCAGCGGCGACAGACTCAGTCCGCACCGTTGCCGGGTCGACGCCGTGCGCGATGAGCCGCTGGGCGGTGGCATTCTTTCCGCGAGCGAACGCGGAGTTCAGCTTGTGCTTGCCGTACCCCTCCGGCAGCTCCACATACAGGTCCCGGGGCAGCGAGATGGCTACCGCGCGCCGGCCGTTGTCCGGGATACGCACCAGGATCATGGTGTCGGTGAGCTCACCGTCGTTGCTCCCGGCACGCAGCCGGGCCAGCACATCAGGGGCCAGCGGGTCGCCATGCGCGTCAGTCCGGCTGTCCAGGCCTACCAGCAGGATGTCGGTGGCTTTGTCTGGAGTGGCCGGCCCGATCACATCCGTGGTGCTCAAGCCTTGGTGGAGAGTGCGGAATGTCGACCACCCATATCCGGCGAGGCCGAACACCAGCGTTGAGGTTACCGCGAGTGCCAGCTTGGCCAGTACCAACCCATAGTTGCGGCCTCGCCGGGAAGGTGTGGCTGTGTGACGCCCGTCCACGGATGTCCTCCTGCGTCCCCCTGCGTTGTCTCTTGCAGACGTGTGAACCTCTGGTCAGGTTGCTGTGGCACACTCCGACCGCCACTGAGCGTGAAAGGACGCGGCGTGCGGGAGGAGATGCGTCGGATGCGGCTGCTGGTTACCGGCGGTGCCGGGTTTATCGGGTCCACGTTCGTGCGGCGGGTGCTGCAGGGGGCTGAGCCAACGCTGGTCGGTGCTGAGGTAGTAGTACTGGACAAGCTGACCTATGCCGGTAATGAGGCGAACCTGACACCGGTCGCGACCCACCCGGCGCTGCACTTCGTCAAAGGCGACATCACCGATGAGTCGCTAGTGGCCGACCTGATGGTCGGCATCGATGCGGTGGTGCACTTCGCTGCGGAGTCGCATGTGGACCGCTCGATCCTGGGTGCTGACCCTTTCGTCGTGACCAACGTCCTGGGAACTCAGATCCTGCTGCAGGCCGCGCTGCACGCCGGTGTGTCGCGGTTCGTGCACATCTCCACTGATGAGGTCTACGGGTCGATCGAGTCGGGTTCGTGGTCCGAAAACCACCTGCTGGAACCGAATTCGCCCTATTCGGCGTCCAAAGCAAGTGCCGATCTGCTCGCCCGGGCGTACGCCCGTACCCACGGCATGGACGTGCGGATCACCCGTTGCTCCAACAACTATGGGCCTTACCAGTACCCAGAGAAGATTATCCCGTTATTCGTCACCAACTTGCTTGACGGGCTGCCGGTGCCGCTGTATGGCGATGGGCTCAATGTGCGGGACTGGGTGCACGTCGAGGACCATTGTCGCGGCATCGCGCTGGTGCTCGAGCGCGGTCAGCCTGGTGAGATCTACAACATCGGTGGTGGCACCGAACTGACCAACACCGAGCTCACCGGCCTGCTGCTGGACGCCGTGGGCGTTGGCTGGTCGCAAGTCCAGCTAGTGGCCGACCGCAAGGCCCACGATCGCCGTTACTCGGTGGACTGGACGAAAATCCGCACCCAGCTCGGCTACGCCCCTGAGGTGGATTTCGCCCAGGGACTGGCCGACACGGTGCGCTGGTACATCGAGCATCGGGACTGGTGGGAGCCGTTGAAGCCGACATGAGTGCGCTGTCGCTGCTGGTCACCGGTGGTGCGGGTCAGCTCGGGCGGGAGTTGGTGGTGGCGGCCGCCCAAGCGGGGATCACCGAGATCCAGGCGCCCGGTTCGGCCGAGCTGGACATCACCGATCCCGCTGCGGTGTTCGACGCGGTCGCGGCAGCGTCGTCCCCAGGTGGCGGCACCCGACTGGTGGTGGTCAACGCGGCGGCCTACACCGCGGTGGATGATGCCGAGCGGGACGGTGCTGCGCGGGCCCACGCCGTCAATGCGGAGGGCCCGGCCAACCTGGCCCGGGCCTGCGCTGCGCACCGGGCGCATCTGATACAGGTCTCCACTGACTACGTCTTCGCGGGTGAGAGCGCCGGGCCCAACCGGACGGACGACCCGACGCTGCCGCGGACCGTGTACGGCCGAACCAAGCTGGCGGGGGAGCGGGCGGTGCTGAGCTCGGTGTCATCCATGGGGACATCGGCGCACGTCGTGCGGACCGCGTGGCTCTATGGCGCCCACGGCCGTAACTTCGTCCGCACCATGGCGGCGCTGGCCTGGGGGCGCGAGACCGTCCGGGTGGTCGATGACCAGCACGGCAACCCAACCTGGGCGGCGGACCTCGCGGCGGGCCTGATCGCGCTCGCGCTGGCCGCCGATCGGGTGCCGAGGGGCGTGCTGCACTGCGTCAACGCAGCCGCGACGACGTGGTTCGGGCTGGCGAGGGCGGTGTTCACCGAAGTCGGTGCCGATCCGGACCGGGTGGTGCCCTGCTGCACTGCGGAGTTTCCCCGGCCCGCGCAGCGCCCGGCGAACTCGGTGCTGGACACCGCCGGGTGGGCTGCCGCCGGGCTGCCCGAGTTGCGGCACTGGCGCCACGCGCTGCGCGCCGCCGCCGCTGCGGGCGTGTGTGCCGCTGGTTAGTCCGCGACTCACCTTCCTGAGGAGCTGGGCTTCCTGAGGAGCTGGCGTGTGAATCACCGCCGACACCTGTGATTCCTTCACATTGCAAGCCTGACGAACGCTACTTGCCGCACCTGCGGAGTCGGCACGATTATTGCTGCATAGCGATGATCGGTCGATGAGGGGGAAACAGTGGACAACGGTTACGAGGTGTACTGCATCGCGAATCCGTTGTTTTACGATTCGATGTCCGGGGATGACCGGGCAGAATCTTTCGATGCTGCTCGACGTCCGGTGCCCGACGGCTGGAAACGGCGGTTCCTCGACAATTGGGTGGTTATGAATCCGGTGGGCGCTTCGGTGCCCCAGCAGGGCTGGAAAATCCACGCGTCGGCGTGTCTTGACAACGCGGAACGAATTCTAGAAACTGTGTGGGCCTACTGCCTGCCGCGTCAGATCACCTTTAAGTTCCTGGCGACACGACGCATCGTCCACCTACAGAACGCGAAATATGCACCTCGGGGGTCCAGCGGCAAGTTCGTCACGATCTACCCGACCGACATCGACGCGCTCGGCGCGATCCTGCACGATTTAGGCGAGCGGCTGGTCGGCGAGCCAGGTCCCTACATCCTCAGCGACTTGCGCTGGAACGACGGCCCGCTGTACGTACGTTACGGCGGTTTTGCCCTGCGGCACTGCCTGTCCGCACGGGGGGAGCAGGTCCCGGCCATCGAGGATCCCAGCGGAGCGCTGGTGCCAGACCGCAGGGATGCGGTGTTCTGCACTCCACCCTGGGTCACGTTGCCGGACCTGCTTGTTCCCCAACTTGCCGCGCGCAACGCCACGACCGTCAAAGAGCTGCCCTACCGCATCGAGCGGGTCCTGCACTTCTCCAACGGCGGGGGCCTCTACGAAGCGATCGACCAGCGAACCGGCGCCCGGGTGGTGCTCAAGGAAGCTCGGCCGCATGCCGGCCTCGCCGCCGACGGCGCCGACGCGGTCCAGCGACTGCGGCGCGAACGGGAAACACTCGAACTCCTGGCCGGTATCGAGGGGGTGCCCGCTGTCCATGACTACTTCACCGTTGGCGAGCATCACTTTCTCGCCCAGGAGTTCATCGAGGGAACGTCGTTGAACAAGGTTTTCGGGCAACGCTACCCGATGAACACCGCCGCCGGGCCAGCCAAGTTCGCCGCCTACACCGAATGGGCATTGCGGGTGTGCGCTCAGATCGAAGAGATCATCACAGCCATTCATGACCGCGGGATCATCCACGGAGATCTGCACCTGTTCAACGTCATCGTCGGGGACGACGGCCGGGTCACACTGATTGACTTCGAGGTCGCGGCGAGAATCGATGAGGAACGCCGTCCCACCCTGGGTAGCCCTGCCTTCGCCGCCCCTCGGGATCGGACCGGGTTCGACATCGACCGGTACTCCCTAGCGTGTCTGCGACTGGCCTTATTCCTTCCTTTGACCGCCATGATCCGGCTCGACGCCGGAAAGCCGGAAGATTTTGCTGAGGTTATCGCCGAACATTTCCCGGTGCCGCCTGCCTTCCTGACCGAGGCAGTACGGACGATCACCGGAGCTGGCGAGGGTGACCGGGAAGTATGCCAGCGGCGCGCCCGAGCGCTCCCGCCGCTACCTGAGGGGACAACCGGCTGGCTAGCTGCCCGGGACTCCATCGTCGATGGGATCCTGACGAGCGCCACACCAAAGCGCACCGATCGGTTGTTTCCCGGTGACATCGCCCAATTCAGCACCGGCGGCCTCAACATCGCCCACGGCGCTGCCGGTGTGCTCTACGCGCTGGCGGTCACTCGGGCCACTCGGTACCCCGCCGGGGAGCACTGGCTTCTCGAGCGATCCGCCGCGGCGGATCGCGGAACGCGGTTGGGTTTTTACGACGGGCTACACGGCGTGGCGTACGTGCTGGCGGAGCTGGGATACCGCCAGGCTGCCCTCGACCTGGTCGAGTTCTGCCTCACCGAGCAGCGCGACCCACTTGGTGCGGATTTGTTCAGTGGCCTCGCCGGTATCGCGCTCAACCTGGCCCACTTCGCGGGCTTGGCCGGCGAGCCCACCCTGTTCGACCACGCGCTGCGTGCCGCCGACATCGTCGCCGACCGGCTCAGGACCGCCGAAGGCGTCGGCACAATCAGCGGTGGAGATCATTCCTACGCCGGGTTGATGCACGGCTCCTCGGGACCGGCGCTGATGTTTCTGCGGCTCTACGAGCACACCGGTGACCGCGGATTCCTCGACCTGTCCGCGACCGCGCTACGCCAAGACCTGCGTCGCTGCATGACGCGTGACGACGGCTCGATAGCGGTCAACGAGGGCTGGCGAACGATGCCCTACTTGAGCCGGGGCAGCGCGGGCATCGGCATGGTCCTTGACGAGTATCTCATGCACCGGGCCGATGACGAGTTCTTCAGCGCCGCAGCCGCCATTCGCCGCGCCGCGCGGGCCCGATTCTATGTACAGCCGGGTCTCTTCAACGGCCGGGCCGGAATGATTCTCTACCTCAGCCGGGCATACCCGCCTGGACACGCGATCTGGAACCAGGAGGTGGCTGCCCAGATCCGGCGCCTTGCTTGGCATCGCGTTGATTACCAGGGTCACCTCGCTTTTCCTGGTGAGCAGCTGCTTCGGCTGTCAATGGATTTGGCGAGCGGCGCCGCAGGCGTTTTGCTCGCGCTGGGTGCGGCTGTGCTTGAGCACCCCGTAGGTCTGCCGTTCCTTCGTGAACCCAAGCAGCCCCTGCCGCACGATGTCCCCGTGCCGGCGGTGCTGGTGGGGAGGAACGGATTGGTATCCGCATCGACATACGGAGGGAGGTGAACACAATGGCGCTTCTTGACCTTCAGGCTCTGGAGCTGAACGGCTGCGAAGACTACGGCGACTACGGCGACCGCGACCGCGGCCGTCGCTGTGCAAGTGACCTCAGCCTGCTGCTCTGCTGCTGATGTGTCAATCGCTGGGTGGTCCGGGGCAGCCGGCGTTGCCCCGGACCACCCAATGGCTTAACCAATGATGTCAGCCACCCACATGACTCACCAGGCCATCACGACAATGCTCCATCACGACAATGCGGAGGTCGCGTGAACAGCAATCCGCCCGGGGTGTCGGAGGGTCCGCACGATCCGATGTCCAGGCACGCTGACCATTTGCTGGTCTCGACGGGTCGCCGGGGTGGGTTGTGGATCTGGTCTCTGGCGCTGGCCACGCTGGTCGGTGCGGGGGTGGACATCCTGCTGCCTGCCGCACTCGGTCACGCTCTGGACGCGCTGCGCGGTGGTGGCCACATCACCGGGGCACTCCTGGCCTGCGTCGCGCTGATCGTCATCACGGTGGCCGGGAAAGTGATCACTGACATCGCCACCGGAGCGAGCAACGCCCGGTGCACAGCCTGGCTGCGCATGAGGCTCATCCAGCATCTTGTCGCGATCGGCCCGGCGGTTACCCGCCGCTTCGAACCCGGAGACTTGGTGACCCGGGTGACCCGTAACGCCAGCGAGGCGGGCCAGGCCGGGGTAACGGCGGTGATGGTCGGTGTCGGCCTGATCCCGCCGGTCGGCAGCATTATCGCCTTGGCGTTGATCGATCCCTGGGTGGGGCTCACCGCGTTGGCCGGTCTGTTGGCGATGGCTGGGTTGCTCCGGGTATTCGTCCGCGACAACACCGAGACCATCAGGGGCTACCTGCATAGCCAAGGGCTGATCGCGGCGCGGCTGTTCGATGCGTTGTCCGGAGCCCGCACGATCGCCGCCGCCGGCAGCATCGAACGCGAGCGACGACGGATCCTCCAGCCATTGCCCGGGCTGCGCGAGCACGGCGTGCGGATGTGGCGCAACCAGGTGCGGATAACCGGCCAGGCCGCCGTGATTGGGCCGCTGCTGCAGCTGTCGGTGGTCGGTGTCGCCGGGTTTGGGGTGGTCGCCGGCCGGCTCAGTGTCGGCGAGCTTTACGCCGCGAGCCGGTATGCGGTGATGGCCGCCGGCATCGGCTCGGCGGTGGGGTTCCTGAACAAGCTGTCCCGGGTCAGAGCTGGTGGCCGGCGCGCGGCTGAGGTGCTCACCGAGCCAGTGACCCAATACGGCGACGCGAAGCTGCCCGACTTATCTGACAGGGATTCGCCTGACCACGGTGGGGCAGGTGGCTGGCTTGAGTTCCGCGGAATCCGGGTGTCCGCTGCTGGAGAAACAGTCATCGACGGGCTTGACCTCGTTATCCCGGCCGGTGCCGCAGTGGCTGTGGTCGGCCGATCCGGAACAGGTAAGTCTCTGCTTGCCGCGTTGGCCGGTCGGCTCGCCGATCCGGAGCGGGGACAGGTGCTGCTCGACGGGGTGGCGCTGCCGGACCTCTCCCGGGAGGAGTTACGCAGCGCGGTGGGTTTTGCCTTTGAGCGCCCAGCGCTGGTGGGTGACACGATCGAAGAAGTGATCAGCTTCGGATTCCCCGGTTGCACCGAAGCGAAGGTCCGCGAGGCCGCTGCCACTGCGCGCGCGGACACGTTCGTCGAGAGGTTGCCGGAGGGATACCAGACTGAACTGGCCACGGCCCCGCTGTCCGGCGGTGAGATGCAGCGGCTCGGTTTGGCCAGAGCCTTCGCGCACCCTTACCGGGTGCTCATCCTCGACGACGCGACCTCCAGCCTGGACACCGTGACCGAGCGGCAGGTCAGTGCCGTGCTGGCTAGCGGAGCCCGGGGCCAAACCCGACTGATCATCGCGCATCGCGCGGCCACGGCTGCCCGGACGGATCTGGTCGCCTGGCTTGAGCGGGGCACACTGCGCAGTCTGCGTCCCCATAGCGAGCTGTGGCGCGATCCGGACTATCGCGCTTTGTTCGGTGCCGAGGCAGTGCCCATGGGGCCATTCAGGCCCGCTGAGCCACGCTATGAAGGGCACGGTGTGCCCACCGGATCCGTCGGAGTACCGGCATGACCCCCGAGATGACCTCAGCAGACCTGACATCAGCCACGAACACTGTGTCCCGGGTGCTGCTCGCCGCCTTACGTCGGCGCCCCCGGGCGCTGGTGTGGTTGGCGGCGTGGTCAGTGCTGGAGGTGCTTCCTCTGTTGCTGTCCGGCTACAGCGTGGCCCGCGCGCTGGATGACGGATTCCTTGTTGGCCGGCCTGGGGCCGGGTTGGGGTGGCTTGGCGTGCTGGCGGTAGCGGTGCTCGCCGGGGCACTGGCCACCCGACACGTCTACCGGATTCTCGCTGAGATCGTCGAGCCGTTCCGTGATGACCTGGTGGGCAGCGTGGTGGGGGGTGCGCTGCAGCGCTCTACCGTGCTCGGTGGACGACCTGATTCGGGCGCGGTCGCCCGACTCACCCACCAGGTTGAGGTGGTGCGGGACACGTTCGCCGGCTTGCTCCTCCTCGTCCGGGGCTTTGTGGTCAGCGCGGTCGGCGCAGTAATCGGGATAGCCGCCCTGACCGGGGTTGTCGGCCTCCTGGTCCTGCCGCCGCTGCTGGCGGGTTTGGCTTTTTTTCTCACTTCCTTACGCTCCATGATGACTCGGCAGCGCGATTACGTGCTCACCGATGAAGGGGTCGCCGAGTCCGCCAGCACTGTCGCGCGCAGCTTGCGCGATGTGGTCGCCTGCGGTGCCGAGGACCAGGCCTGCGCGCAGGTGCAACGCCAGGTCGACGCGCATGCGGAAGCCGAACGCACGCTGGCCCGGATGGCGGCCCTTCGTACGCTGTCGGTGGCGATCGGTGGCTGGTTGCCGGCGGTAGGCCTGCTGGTGGGGGCGCCCTGGCTGCACGCGAGCGGCGCGACGCTGGGCACGATCACCGGCGCTCTGGTCTACCTGACCCAGGGCCTGCTTCCGGCGCTGAAGTCGCTGGTCGATGGTTTGGGGGCGGGAGGCCTGCGGTTGGTGGTCACCCTGGGTCGGCTCATCGAGGCGGGGGAGCGCCCGATGCCCGCTAAGCCGGCACCACGGGGCACTCCCCAGGGACATGACCTGGTGATCGATAATGTCACGTTCAGTTATGGCCGCCACGCTGAGCCGGTGGTAAACCATGCGCACCTGATGATCCCGGAGGGCCAGCACCTAGCCATGGTCGGTCCCAGCGGTGCGGGGAAGTCCACCCTGGCCGGGCTGCTCGCCGCGACGCACATCCCCGACGGCGGCGAGGTTCGCCTGGGCGGGGTGCCGGTGCGGGATTTCGACCCGCACACCCTGGCCAGCCACCGGGTGCTGATCCCCCAGGAGGCCTACATCTTCGCCGGGACCCTCGGCGAGAACTTGCGTTACCTGCATCCCGCTGCTACCTGCGCTGAGCTTGACACCGTGGTCGACGCGTTGGGCCTGCGCTCCATGGTGGCCCGCATCGGTGGATATGACGCCGCGCTCGACTCCGGAATGCTCTCGGCTGGGGAACGGCAACTCATCGCCGTGGCCAGGGCCCACCTCACCCCAGCGCCCGTGCTGATCCTGGACGAGGCCACCTGCCACCTCGACCCAGTCGCCGAGGAACGCGTAGAGCGGGTTCTGGCGGGTCGCGGTGGCACCCTCATCGTCGTTGCACATCGGATCAGCTCCGCGCTGCGAGCACAACGGATCGTGCTGATGAACGGTGCCGGGATGATAACGGGCACACACCGGCAGCTGCTCGCGACGACGCCGTTGTACCGCGACCTGGTCGGCCAGTGGGACGGTGGCCAAGGGGCCCTTAGCCAGGGAGCATTGGCCTTGGTGACGACGGGCCGGAGCTGAGTGTTGCCAGCGGCCCGTCGTCACCAAAACTGTCAGATCCAGCCCGCCTCGGCAGCGATGCGAATAGCATCAATCCGGGTCCGGGCCTCCAGCTTGGTCATGATGCGCGAAAGGTAGTTGCATACCGTCCCGCGGCTGAGAAAGAGCCGTTGGGCGATCTCGGCCGGCGACGCCCCACCTGAGGCGAGGTCGAGCACGGTGAGTTCCCGGGGTGTCAGTGGGCTACCGGCCACGCCGATCGCGGCAACCGCGAGGGCAGGATCGATGGTCCGCTTTCCCCTGGCGACCTGGCGGATAGTGGTCAGCAATCGCCGGGGCTGCGAGTCCTTGTCCACCGCTCCCGCCACCGGCACATCCAGTGCCCGGCGGACCAAACCCGGTCGTTGGGCTGCGGCGAGCACGACCACCCGACATTCGGGCAACCGCTCGTGCAACGCCTGGGCGCTCGCGAGCACCTCCGATCCACCCTGGTCGACGTCCAGCACAGCGATGTCGGGTTGATGCCGGATCGCGGTCGGGACCACGCGGTCGCCCGCTGCTATTCCGGCCACCACGTCGATGTCGTCCTCGCTGGACAGCAGGGCGGCAAGTGCTCCCCGAAGCAGGCTCATGTCGATGACGAGGAGTACCCGAATTGGTTTCGGGTCCGGACCCGGTGTCTGAGCCGAACAGCGGACTACCGCCGAGGGTTGGGTTGACGGGAGCTGGGGGATACCGGCGTACTCATCACCCGCGGTAACGGTGCTCGCCGTGAGAGTTCGCGGTCCCCGGTGTTGTGAGATCATGAGATGCGAACAAGATCGACTCGGCTGCGGAACGTGCATGGTCGCCAACATGCTGCCATTGGGCTGTCCCCTCCCCACGTGCCAGCGATGAACGTGCGATCGACATTCATCTCAGACGGTTGAACGCGCCCTGCTGCCCCTTACGGGTGGTTCCTGAGAACCACACCGCAGGATCCCTAGGGGGACCCTGTACAGCTTGTCATCGCCCCCACAGCTCACAGTGTTACACCGAGTACGTTCCGTCACTATCGTCACTCTGCGTATATATTTGCGGTCTCGATCGCCCGCGCTCCTCAGTTCGCGAGCAGTGGGCTCGGTGTACCAGCTGCCCGCTGTCTGCTGCCCGCGCGTGTGGCACTCTGCGGGGGCGGGTCGATCCCTCGTAGAGGTCGCGATCAAGATGTGCCTGCGGTGCTAGTGCTCGCGTGGGCGCCCCGGCGAACCTTGGCTGCTCACCTGGCGAGGTGACTGCCATGACGACACTTGTCTGGCTACCCGGGTCTTCCTGGTCACTTGGGTGACCGGCACCGAAAGTGAACTTTGGATAATTTAGCCTAATTTTACCTAGATGTCGTATTTGATCGTCTAATGAGTTGGGTATGGTGAGGAACTAGGGTTGTGCCGGCCAATGACGGTCGCCGCCCTGGAAGGCCCGGCAATCGTGGGGTATCGCAGCGCGGCGATGCACCGTGCAGCTGGCGGACCGGTGCCGACTGCTCGCACAATCGCTGATCCGGAGGCCGTCGCATGCGACCCCCCATCGCTACCCTGTCGCGCTGCCCGCCGCGCACCGACGCGCGTGGACTGCACTGCGGTACGACTTACCCGCTTCTTTAGTGGTGTTGCTGGTCGCCATACCGCTGTCGCTGGGGATCGCGCTCGCCTCGGGCGCACCAGTGATGGCCGGGCTCATTGCTGCGGCTGTCGGCGGGATCGTGGCCGGATTGCTCGGTGGGTCTCGGCTGCAGGTCAGCGGTCCCGCCGCAGGGCTCACCGTGGTGGTGGCCGACCTTATCGCGAAATATGGCTGGGGCGTCATGTGTGCGATCACGGTGGCCGCCGGGCTGCTTCAGATGATTTTCGGAGTCAGCCGGGTGGCCCGGGCGGCTTTGGCGATCTCCCCAGCCGTGGTACACGCGATGCTCGCCGGTATTGGGATCACCATTTCGCTGAGTCAGCTGCACGTGCTCCTCGGCGGGACGGCCGGCGCCAATGCGATCACGAACATTGCCGAACTGCCAGCCCAGATCGCGGCTATCCATTATCCGGCGGCGCTGGTGGGTCTCGTGGTGATTGCTGTGGTGTTGATTTGGCCGCGGCTGCCCCGTCCGCTGTTGCACATCCCGGCACCGCTAGTGGCCGTGGTCGGTGCCACGGTGCTTGCCACGATACTCACGCTCGAAGTCGAGCGGGTCGCCCTGCCCGGTTCGTTGCTCGACTCATTGAGCCTGCCGGATATACCTGGTGGCGCCTGGGGTGGCGTGCTTACTGGCGTCTTGACCGTAGCACTGATCGCCAGCGTGGAAAGTCTGTTGTCGGCGGTCGCGGTGGACAAGCTCAGCGCAAGCGGGACCACTAACTTCGATCGGGAACTTCTCGGCCAAGGGGCCGCAAACACAATATCCGGAATGCTCGGTGGCCTACCAGTGACCGGTGTGATCGTCCGGAGTTCGGCCAACGTCGCGGCCGGCGCGCGGACCAGGGCGTCGACTATTGCGCACGGTGTCTGGGTGATTGTGTTCACGGTGCTGTTCGTCGGGTTGATCGAGTTGATCCCTCTGGCCGCGCTCGCCGGGCTGCTGGTAGTGATCGGCCTGCGTCTGGTCAAGCTCGCTGACCTGCGCCGTGCCTTCAGGCAGGGCGAGCTGACGATCTACCTGGTCACCTTGGCCGGCGTGGTGTTGCTGAACCTGCTGGAAGGCGTGCTCATCGGGCTAGGGCTGTCGCTGCTGTTGGTGCTGCGCCGGGTCGTCTGGTCAGGGGTGTACGCGCAACAGGTACGGCCGGGGTTAGATGATGTCCCGGCTTGCTGGCGAGTGTGGTTGAGGGAACCCTAAGTTTCTTGTCCATCCTTCGGTTGTCCCGGGTGCTGGCGTAGGTGCCGCGCGGCAGCACCGTTGTGGTGGAGATGGTTGTCGACTTCCTTGACCACGCCGCTTACGACCACCTCGCCACCTGGCAACAGCAGCACGAGGCTTCCGGTGGCACCGTCGTCGTCGACGAAGTCGGGCCGGCTCGGCGCACCGGCGGCGACGGCGATGGCCTCGTCCGACGAGTGTGGATGCCTGCCGTGGCGCGCGCCTTCTCGCCATGGTGGGTGTGGCAAGCCAAGCACAAGGACGACGGCCGTGGTGTGCTGCGGCCGTTGCTCGCCGGGGTGCGGGAATACCACCGACGGTCGGTGCCGGAGGTAGGGCAGTACCTGACCCAGTTGGTGGACCAGCAGTGTCCCCGGGCACTCTTTCTCACCTGCGCCGACTCGCGGGGGGTGCCAAATATGATCACTAGTAGTGGGCCTGGCGACCTCTACACGGTGCGCAATATCGGTAACTTGGTGCCGCCGTTGGAGAGAGACTCGTCGGTCGCCGCGTCGCTGGAGTACGCGGTGAACTACCTCGCAGTGCCGTCGATCCTGGTATGTGGACATTCCGGCTGCACAGCGATGCACGGGCTGCTCGACGGCGCGACTGCCAACGGTTCGCTGGGCCGATGGCTGCGCTGGGGCCTGCCGAGCTTGCAAGCGCTGCGCGACGGTCACTCGGTGGGTATTGCCGCCGCCGAGGAGGGGCGCAACGAGGTTGATCAGCTCTCGATGGTCAACGTGGCTCGTCAGGTCGAGGCGATCGGTAAGCACTCTGCGGTGCGCGCTGCCGTCGCGGCAGGCCGGGTACAGGTAACCGGCCTGTTCCTGGACATCCGCACGGCCCGGCTGCTCCTACTCGACCCCGAAGCAGCCCGCTTTGTGCCGGTGCCCGACGACTATCTGCCCGACGGCCTAGTCGTTCCCGGCGGAAGGCAAAACTCACTCGGTGCCGGGTCGGGTGGCTAGCCGCATCCGTACCGACCGGTGATCCGGGCTTCGGTCTGTGGGGCGATGCCATAACGTGCATGCCAACGGGTGCTGGCCCGCGCGTCGTAGGCTCGCTGGTCGTGACGGTACTTCCACAGGCCACTGGGGCCCTGGACTGGTTAGACGATGCGGCTGCCGTTCGCCGGACCGCGGGGCTGCGGCGCGTGCTACGGCCCAGGCCAGCGCGGGAGTCGGTGATCGACCTGGCGTCCAACGACTACCTGGGTTTGGCCAGAGACCCCCGGGTGGTGCACGGCGCAGTCCATGCGGCGCACACCTGGGGTACCGGGTCGACTGGATCCCGCCTGGTCACCGGCTCCACTGAGCTGCATGCCGAGCTGGAGGAGGAACTCGCCGCGTTTTGTGGCATGGCGGCGGCCCTGGTGTTCTCCTCGGGCTATACTGCCAATCTCGGCGCGGTGACGGCGCTGTCCGGTCGGGGAGCTCTGGTCGTGTCCGACGCCGCCAGCCACGCCTCGTTGGTGGACGCATGCCGGCTGTCCCGGGCCCGAGTCGTCGTCACCCCGCATACCGATGTCGGGGCAGTGGATGCTGTGCTGGCTGCCCGGTCCGAGCGGCGCGCGCTGGTCGTCACCGATTCGGTGGTTAGCGTGAGCGGTGAGCTCGCGCCGCTCGCTGAGCTGCACGCGGTGTGCCGGCGGCACGGGGCGGTTCTGCTGGCCGATGAGGCGCACGGTCTCGGGGTGCGGGGGACCGGCGGGCGGGGACTGCTCGCGGAACATGGCCTGGCCGGTGAGCCCGATGTGGTGGCCACCGTCTCGCTGTCGAAGTCGTTGGGCAGCCAGGGCGGTGCCGTCCTGGGTTCTCGTGCGGTGATCGACCACCTCGTCAACACGGCGCGCAGCTTCGTTTTCGATACCGCTCTGGCCCCACCCGCTGCTGGTGGGGCATTGGCCGCGCTGCGGGTGCTGCGCGCCGAGCCGACGCTGCCGGGTCGGGTACTCGACGCTGCCGCCGCCATCGCCACCGCGGCTGGCGCGCCTGCGCCGTGCTCCGCGGTGGTCTCGATCATCCTCGGTACGCCGCAGCGCGCGGTCGAGACGGCCGCGGAGTGTCTGCGTCATGGCGTGCGGGTGGGCTGCCTGCGTCCGCCGTCAGTACCTACCGGAACCAGCAGGCTGCGACTGAGTGCCCACGCCGCGCTGACCGATCCGGACCTGGCGCAGGTGGCGCAGGTGCTCGCTACCGTAGGGGCCGGAGCAGCGACATGACCGCCGACGCACGGCACGGCGCCATCTCGACTCCATGGGCGCCAGACGACAGGGTGACCGTGCTGGTGGTGACCGGGACGGGTACCGGGGTCGGCAAGACGGTGGTGACGTCGGCCCTCGCTGCGCTCGCCGCCGCCGCCGGGTGCCGAGTAGCGGTGCTCAAAGTCGCGCAAACCGGCGTCTATACAGGTCAGCCAGGTGACGTCGAGGACGTGCGACGTCTGGTCGGTCCCTCGGTCACGTGCCGGGAGCTGGCCCGCTACCCTGATCCGGTGGCACCGGCGACGGCGGCCCGCCGCGCTGGCCTGGCCCCGGTGACGCCGGCAACCGCTATCGCGGCGATCCGGGAACTTGCCGCAGAACATGACCTGGTGCTGATCGAGGGGACGGGAGGGTTGCTGGTACCCCTGGATGACAGGGGGGGAACGCTCACCGATGTCGCCGCTGCCCTGGCCGCTCCGGTGCTCGTGGTAGCCGCCGCCGGGCTGGGCACGCTCAACCACACCGCACTCACCGTCGAGGCGCTGCGCACCCGCAGCCTGGGCTGTGTCGGGGTGGTGATCGGTGCGTGGCCCGCCGAGCCGGACCTGGCCGCCCAGTGCAACCTCGTTGATCTGCCTGCCGTGACTGGTCTGCCGCTCCTCGGCGTGCTGCGAGAGGGCGCTGGCCGTCTCGCTCCGGCGGAGTTCCTCCCAGTAGCCCGACGGGGACTCGAACGAGGATTGCAAGCGCTGGGTTGGTCTTGGAGACTGGCGTGACCAGGATTGGTGGTCCCGTGACGAGCTTCCTCCCGAGCAGTCTCGCAGCTCGGCGGCGACGCGCTGGATCAGGGCCACAGCACCTGAGTCGACGGCAGCGCGTGCGGAAAGGTGGTTGGGTGAAGGTTCAAAAGTGCGGGACCTGTAACGTCGAGTACAACGACGAGGATGAGGAGGAGCGTAAGTTTCACACGGCGCTTGTTTATTCTTCTTGTCGTTTTAAATTTTCTGTTAGAATTTGTACTAAGTGTCGCGGGACTCCCCAATGTCGGGAATGTCCGGACCCCCTTTGTCACTGTGAACCTCACCATGACAAGAAGAGTATAAAAGTAAAGATAAGCGCGGGGAGTCGTCGCTGTGTGACCTGTGGCGAACCGTGTGACGAAAGTGTTTCGGATCAGCAGCGGGAGTTTCACACGAAGCCAGTTTGTCAGTCGGGATGGCATCGTTGTTATGATTGTTGTAAAGATCGCCCCCGCTGCTGGATTTGTCCGAGCAGTTCTTGTCACTGTGACTTTCACCATTAGCCGCTGGTCGCCCTGTCGGGTGGCCCATTCCGGATTGAAAGTTTGGGGTGATTGCCTGCTGAGGTCGCTCCCGTGCGGCTCTGGCGGGCGACTCTCCGGGGTGGTTACCACGGACGACGGGGAGGTCACGGTGTTGTGGGAGAATACGCGGAGCGAGGGGATCATCGAGCGGGCGGCGACCCGGTCGGGTAGTCAGAGAGGCCACGTCTCGGAGACGATCCGCCCCAGCACCGTGTCGCCCCTGTCCCTCCGTCGGCCGCGCGGGATGTCACCCGCTACCGGTGTGAGTTGTGGATCTTCGTTTCAGCAAGTCGGGCGCTGGTGCCGTGGTGGAGTTCCGGCGCCGACGACCGCAGCCCGCCGCGCTAGCCTGCCCTCGGTGACACCGACAACCGCCACGGCGGGGCCCGGAAATTCGCCGCCGCGCATGACCGCCCGGGGCAACCGTACTGATCTGCCTACCGTAACCGGGCTCCCGCCGCTCGGCGCCCGGCAGCAGGGTGCTGGCGCTTGGCCCCAGCGGAATTCCTGCCAGCAACTCAACGGGACCTCGAATCAAAGATTGCACGCGTTGGGTTGGGGGCCGTTGAAGATCAGCGTAACCGGGGTTGGTAGTCCTTGAAGAGCGTCCAACTGGTTAGTCTAGGTAGTCGCGCAGGACTTGGGAACGGGAAGGGTGACGCAGCTTGGACATCGTCTTGGATTCGATCTGGCGGATGCGTTCTCGGGTGACCCCGTAGACCTGCCCGATCTCATCGAGTGTGCGTGGTTGACCGTCGGTGAGCCCGAATCGCAGTCGCACCACACCGGCTTCCCGTTCGGAGAGGGTGGCCAGCACGGATTGCAGCTGGTCCTGGAGCAGCGTGAACGAGACCGCGTCCACCGCGACCACAGCCTCGGAGTCCTCGATGAAATCGCCGAGCTGAGAGTCGCCCTCGTCGCCGATGGTCTGGTCCAGCGAGATGGGCTCCCGAGCGTACTGCTGGATTTCCAGCACCTTTTCCGGGCTGATGTCCATCTCTTTGGCCAGCTCTTCGGGGGTGGGCTCGCGCCCCAGGTCCTGGAGCAGCTCACGCTGGATGCGACCTAGCTTGTTAATCACCTCGACCATGTGCACCGGAATTCGGATGGTGCGGGCCTGGTCGGCCATTGCTCGGGTGATAGCCTGCCGGATCCACCATGTGGCGTAGGTGGAGAACTTGTAGCCCTTGGTGTAATCGAACTTCTCCACCGCGCGGATCAGACCCAGGTTGCCCTCCTGGATCAGGTCCAGGAATGCCATGCCGCGACCGGTGTAGCGCTTGGCCAGCGACACAACGAGGCGAAGGTTGGCCTCTAGCAGGTGGTTCTTGGCGCGCTCACCGTCGCGGATGATCCAGCGCAGATCCCGACGCAGCTGCGGAGAGAGCTTGTCGGTCGCGTCCTCGGACCTGCGTACCCGCTCGGCGGCATAGAGCCCAGCCTCGATGCGCTTGGCGAGCTCCACTTCCTCCTCGGCGTTGAGCAGGGCAACCTTGCCGATCTGCTTGAGATACGCGCGTACCGAATCGGCCGAGGCGGTGAGCTCGGCATCCTTGCGAGCCTGCCGCAGCGCTTCGGACTCCTCCTCATCCCAGACGAAGTCCTCCGCGCCGGGACCACTGGCCGCCTCCGCCTCCTCGGCCTCCACGGTGATCTCGTCGACCTCGACCTCAACGTCGGCGAGGTCTTCGGCAGCTGGGCCACTCTCGATGTCGACCCCGGCATCGGCGCCCAGGTCGGCTCCGGTGCTGCCTCCCTTGGCGGCTGTGGATTTTGCCCCGGTGGCGGGTTTGGTGCCCGTCTTGGTAGTGCTGCTGGCGGTTTTCGCCCGACTGCGCGCAGCGCTGTTGCGGGAGGCGGGCTTCTTCTTCTCAGTCCCGGGGGTCGAGGCTGCGGGGTTCGAAGCAGCGGGGTCCGAGGCTGCGGGGTTCGAAGCTGCGGGGTCCGAAGCTGCGGGGTCCGAAGCTGCGGGGTTCGAAGCTGCGGGGTTCGAAGCTGCGGGGTTCGAGGCTGCGGCGCGACGGGATGCGGGTTCTGCGGCTGCCACGGACGGCCTTTCGGAACAGTTCGGTGTTCGGGCGCGGTGCGGAATAGGGTCCCCGTCGGCGAGCCCGCCGCTGGAGCCAGCGCTGATAATCACGGCGGCCTGCCGGATTCTGGCGGTGCGGTCCAGGGTGCTCGGGACGGTGCCACGTTCCAGTGTACGACTCAGACAGTGTAACGGCGGGGGCATCGGGACGGCGGGGGGCATCGGGACGGCGCCGATCGCTTCACCGGGGTGCTGCGCCCTAGCGCTTATCGCCCGCGCTGGCGCGCCGCGGCTGCCGCAGCACCGACGATGCCGGCGTCGTTGCGCAACCCAGCCGCCACCACGGGAGTTCGGCACTCCAGCAGGGGCAACCATTTGTCGGCCTTCCGGCTGATCCCGCCGCCTGCGATGATCAGATCGGGCCAGATCAGATCTTCCAGAACTTGCAGATAGCGGGATACTCGGGCGGCCCAGTCCGCCCATGAGAGTGCTTCGTGGTCCCGCGCTGCGGCGGCTGCTCGGATCTCGGCGTCGGCCCCGTCGAGCGGAAGGTGGCCCAGTTCGGTGTTGGGCACCAGCTCCCCATCGACGAACAGCGCGCTTCCGATGCCAGTCCCGAACGTGAGCAGCACGACCACGCCGTCCTGGTTGCGGCCCGCACCGAACCGCATCTCGGCTAACCCGGCCGCGTCGGCGTCGTTGAGCACGGTGACCGGCACTCGGCAGTACTCGGAGAACAGCTCGTTCGCGGCTAAGCCCTTCCATGACGGGTCTAAGTGGGCCGCGGTGCGGGCGATGCCGCGCTTGAGAACGCTGGGCAGGGTGACTCCCATGGGGTCGTGCCAGGCGAACTCGCTGGTGATGACGGCGACCAGCTCCGCTACCGCCTCTGGTGTGGCGGGTTGCGGGGTGGGGACGCGGACTCGCCGGTCAGCCAGTACCCCGCTGCTCAGATCCACCGTGGCGCCTTTGATGCCGGACCCGCCAATGTCCACCCCAAATCCGGGTGTCCTGGCCATCCGTGTTCTCTCCTGATCGTCCGCGGTAAGGCTACCGGTCGGATCTGACCCTAGTCCGGATCTCGTTGCCAGAGTGTGGTCGGATGACCCGGGGTCTACTCGGAGGGCCCACGATGAGGTCGCAAGGCCCAAAAACTGGTCGGAGGACGCAGTGCCAAGCGTTCGTGGGGACGACGTCGAGCAGTTGCGGGCCACCGCAGTGGCGGTGGTCCACCAGGTCGGCGACCTGGTCGTGCGAATGCGGGTCGCGGGCGCCGGGCAGGTGGGGACCAAAACCAGTGCCACCGACGTGGTTACTGTCGCCGACACCGCGGCCGAGCGGTTAGCCCGGCGACTGCTTGCGCAGTGGCGGCCAGGTGAGCCGGTGCTGGGCGAGGAAGAGGGCGGCGCTGGCCCGCAGCCGGGAGGCCTGTACTGGGTGGTCGACCCCATCGACGGCACGGTGAACTACCTCTACGGGCTGCCTTGGTATGCGGTTTCGGTGGCAGCCCTGCGGGATGGGCAGTCCCTAGCCGCTGCGGTGGGGCAGCCTGCCGCGGGCCGGCTGTGGAGCGCGGCGCGCGGTTGCGGAGCCGACTGCGACGGAGCCGCATTGCGGGTCAGCGAGGCTACCCAGCTGGAGCTGTCGCTGATCGGCACTGGGTTCTCCTACCGGCCCGAGCGACGGGCGCGGCAGGCAGCCATGGTCGCCGGCATGCTGCCGAAGATCCGGGATGTGCGCCGCGCTGGCTCGGCTGCCCTGGATCTGTGCTCTGTTGCATCCGGCTGGTTGGACGGTTTCGCCGAGCACGGCTTGCGCCACTGGGACTGGGCGGCAGGTGCGCTGATCGCGGCCGAGGCCGGCGCGGTGGTCCGGTTGCCGCAGCGCGGGTCAGACCTTGTGCTGGCGGCCACACCGGGGATCATCGACGCGCTGGCGGACCTGGCGGCGCAATGCGGCGCTGATGCGGTCTGACGGCGCGTCAGCACGTCACCTGACGGGCCCGGCGAAGGAGGTCCGGATTCACCACGGGTGACTGGGTGATGGACGGGGGTCCGACCTGGGCGGCCAGGCCGCCGCGGGAAGGTCCAGCCGGCACCGGCTGCCTGAGTCTGGCTAGCTCCCGTAAGGCCGTGCGAGCCGCGTCGTTGGGTCCTAGGGCGATGAACGTGGTGCCCAATGCCAGGTCCACGTGTGCGTCGGAGCGGTTGTCACGGACGAGTTCGGCGCACGGGAGGGCTAAGCTCAGCGTTCGGGCCGCAGCCTGCCCAGCGGCGCCGAAGCGGATCTCCCCGTAGCAGTGCAGGTCAAAGGCAGGGTATTGCGGATCGTTCGCAGGCGTGGTCGGGGCAAACCCCAGCTGGGTCAGCGCGCCGTCGACAACGGTCGCTTCGCCGCGTACGCCGCCCGCGTTGAGCACGTCCACTCGGATGAACTGGGGTGGCTCAGGCGCCACCCCCTCCAGGCCATCGGCCGGGAGCCGCTGGCTGGGGGTGGCTGGGGCGGGGCAGCTATCCGTAGTCTGATGCAACACGCTGAACCAGACCAGCCCAGCCACCGTGCTGAGGATCACGGCCAGCAGGACCGCGGGCATCGATCTGCGTGGGCGATAACCCGGCACCCGCGCGCTTGGCCCGTCTACCGCAGCCACGGCCCCGTCCTCCCTGGATGACCTGGCCAGCCCCCGAACCTTGAGCGTAAGCCCGGGACGGGAGCGGCGCAGCCGGCCGCAGGGTCTCCGACGTCGGGTTTTCCTAAGCTGGTCGCCACAGCAGACCTGCTCCGAATGAGACACGCCGGAGAAATCCCCGTCCTGGGCTGGTCGGCGAGCTAGTCTCGCGCCCCTCTGGCGCCGCCCAGCGGCTCACGGTAGGAGGTACCAGGGCCGTACCCGCAGCGTCCCAGCGTGGCCGAGACCTCGGGCACAAGACATGACAGTGTGGCCGACGTCTTGGGCCCACATTGTCTCAGTGTGACCGACGTCTCGGGCACAAATCACCGTGCCTGTGCGTTTGTGCTGCGGCACGACCCGTACGACTCAGGGGTGGAAATCATGGCGACCGACTACGACGCTCCCCGGCGGAGCGAAGCGGATGAGCTTGTCGAAGACTCGCTGGACGAGCTCAAGGCGAGACGAAACGAGGCGCAGTCCGGGTCGGTTGACGTCGACGAGTCGGAGTCCGCGGAGAACTTCGAGTTGCCTGGCGCTGACCTGTCCGGCGAGGAGCTGATCGTTCGAGTGCTGCCCAAGCAGGCCGATGAGTTCACGTGTTCAAGCTGCTTCCTGGTCCATCACCGCAGCAGGCTAGCCGAGCAACGTAACGGACAGATGGTCTGCCGGGACTGCGCGGCCTGAGCGGGCCTCAAGAATCGGTGTTGCCTCGCAGCAGGGCGGTGAGTGTCTCGGCCCGGCGGACGCTGAAGATCCAGTAGGGGGTGGGGTCTGCTGGATCGGTGATCGTGATCCGTAACACGGGTCCCACCCACCCGGTGTGCAGCACAAACGCCGCTGGGTCCAGGTCTGGGCCCAGCGCGCGCCGTTTGGCGTCCGGGTGGATCAGCTGGATCTGTCCCAGATGGCGAACGGGGATGTGCGCCGGGCCCACCCACAGCACGCCGCCGCGCAGCGCAACCCGATGCCGGCCCATCCGTATCAGCACCACGCTGGCCAGCGGCACTGTCAGCAGGTACGGCAGCCAGGCGCGCACCCCGGGGTATCCCATGTGCACCTCGGCCGCCAGCAACGTGGCCACCCCGAAACCCAGCGGCCACCACCACAACGGCACGGTGAGACGCTCATCGAAGACCGGCTCGACGCCGGGCGCGCAGCGGTGCGGGGCGTGCTGATCGGGCACGGGACCGAGGGTAGTCTCGCCGCCCGTGTTCGCCTGAAGGTGACCGCGTGCGGCGGACTCACCGCGGGCCACGAACGGTTACGGCTCAACCGGGACCAAGCAGGGCGGGACCAAGCAGGGCGGGACAACCTGGCAGGAGAGTGCTGAGCAGTGTTCGGACGTCGCAGCAAGACCCAGACTAGGGCCCGCACCGGGGCCCGACCGCAGCTTGACGACGAAGGCGTGGAGGTGCCCGATGAGGTCCCCGACGACGGTACCGACGCACGACCAGCGTGCGGGCCCTATGACGTAGACGAGGCACCCGAGGACGGGTGGGTCAGGCTGGATCTCGGCTCCCTGCGGCTGCCGGTGCCGGAGGGAGCACAACTGCAGGTCGAGGTGGACAGTTCCGGTCCGGTGCGCGCGGTGCACCTGATGACCGGTCTCGGCCAGTTCACGATCGCCGCTTTCGCCGCTCCCCGCAGTGGCGGCTTGTGGCGTGAGGTCACCCCCGAGTTGGTGAGCCGGCTGCGAGCTGAGGGCGCACAGGTCGAGCTGGCCGCTGGCGAGTGGGGCGAGGAGATTGAGGCCGTGACCGGGCAGGGGGTGCTGCGGTTCCTGGCGGTGGATGGACCCCGGTGGATGCTGCGCGGCGTGGCGGCTGGGCCTGCTGAACATGCGCCCGCTCGGGCCGTGTTGCTGCGCGATGTCGTCCGGCAGACCGTGGTGGTGCGTGGTCTGGAGCCGCTGCCGGTGCGCAGCCCGTTGCCTCTGCAGCTGCCCGGGCCGCTGGGAGAGCAACTCAGGCAGGCCACCGCCGAGCTGGTCAATGCCGCTGGCGGCGGGGCCGCCTACCAGCAGGGCTGAACCAGATGGGCGACATCAGCTGCGGCCGAGCCCAGTCGCGGTGCCATCGGGCTACTCTGGGCCTTGAGCGGGTCCGGTGAGGTACCCGTGATCGCAGTCGGAGAGATCGACATGAGCGGTGCGGCCCCCGGCTACTGGCGGCGACTCGTCCGCCAGCTCACCAGCGATGTCCTTGATCTGGACGCGCAGGACCTGTCCCGCCAGGTTGAACAGTCTGGTGCACGACGTGCCAGCGAATGCAACTCCGGTCAGGCGGTCACTGTCCTGGGCCGGCTGCGCAGCGTGGAGCACCGCCCCAAGGCGGCGGTGGCCACCCTGGAGGCCGAGCTGTTCGATGGTTCCGAGGGGATTATTCTGGTGTGGCTGGGGCGGCGACAAATCCCCGGTATCGAGCCCGGTCGCACCGTGAAGGCGTCGGGCCGGATCGCCGTTCGGGACGGCCGCAAGGTCCTCTACAACCCCTACTATGAGCTGCAGCGGAGTTCATGACGCAACCCTTACCCGAGCCCCCGGCCACGGGGCATGCCACGACCGGGCATGCCACCACGGAGCACCCGACCATCGGGACCTTGACCGGCTCGGCGGTGCGCACCCCTACTCTGCTGGACCAGCTGGGTGGCGTCGGGGGGCTGGTGTTCTCCGCCGTCCCCACGGCGGCCTTCGTCGCGATGAACCTGGTGGCCGGACTGCAACCGGCGATCTGGGCATCGCTGGGTGTCGCGGTCGCGGTCGGGGTGTGGCGGCGGCTGCGCCGGGAGCCCCTCCAGCCGGCCGTCTCCGGGATCCTGGGTGTGGTCGTCTGCGCCGTCATCGCCTACCACACCGGGCAGGCACGGGGCTTTTTCCTGTACGGCATCTGGTCCAGCCTCCTCACCGGGTTGATGCTGATGGTGTCGGTGGTGGTGCGCCGGCCGCTGGTTGGTGTGCTGTGGTCGGTGCTCAATGGCGCTGGGTTCGGCTGGCGCACGAACCGTCGCGCCCAATTCGGCTTCGACGTGGCGACCATGGTGTGGGCGGTCTTCTTGCTGGCCCGTTTCAGCGTCCAGCACCACCTGTATGACCTGCGGCAGGCAAACTGGCTCGGGGTGGCCCGGCTGGCGATGGGCCTGCCGCTGACCGTGGTGGCCGCGCTGGTCACCGTCTGGGCTATCCGCCGTGCCGCGCGGGTGACGGGCTAGGGTCACTGACTCTTCTAGGGTCGCTGACGGTTCAGCGCCGCCCGCACCTCGGGCTCTACCTCCGCAGCAGCGACGAAGAGCAGCTCGTCCCCACCTTCCAGGGCGTCATCGGCCTGCGGGACGATCACTCGGCCACCCCGCAGGATGGTGACCAGCGCGGCGTCGGCGGGCAACTGCAGATGGCGCACCGGCGCTCCGGCCAGTGGCGTATTCGCCGGCAGGGTGACCTCGACCAGGTTTGCCTGCCCCTGTCGGAGGGTCATCAGCCGCACCAGATCGCCGACGGAGACCGCTTCCTCCACCATCGCGGCGAGCATCCGAGGGGTCGACACCGCGACGTCCACCCCCCATGCCTCGGTGAACAGCCACTCGTTTCGCGGGTTGTTGACCCGGGCCACCACCCGACGTACCGCGAACTCGGTCTTGGCCAGCAGCGAGACCACCAGGTTGACCTTGTCGTCGCCGGTCGCCGCGATCACGACGTCGGAGCGCTCCAGCTGGGCCTCCTCCAGCGAGGTCAGCTCGCAGGCGTCGGCGAGAACCCATTCGGCGCCCTCGATCTCGTGCGGGTCAAGCTGATCGGGATCTCGTTCGATAAGCATCACCTGGTGGCCGAATTCGAGCAGTTCAGCCGCGATGGAGCGGCCCACCGCGCCCGCTCCGGCGATGGTCACGCGCATGGGAGCTCCCAGGTCGGTGGAGTGGCTCACTCGTTCAGCTAGTCGTTGCCGGCGCGATGGCTGCTGCGGTGGTGACCTCGGTGACAGTGCCGGACATGGCGGCGGCGTACACTTGATCATCGGCCTGCACCACGGTGTTGTGGTTCGGCAACACTCCAGTCCCGAATCGGACGATGAAGGCGATCCGCGCACCGGTGTGCTCCTCCACCTCACCGACGGTGTGCCCGGCCCACCTCTCATGCAGCGGCAGCTGCAACACCGCCGCCGTGCCGGAGGGGTCGTGCCACGCGGCTGCCACGCCGCCAGGCAGCAGCATCCGCAGGAAGCGGTCAGTGGTCCAGGGCACCGTAGCCACGGTCGGGATACCGAGCCGTTCGTAGACCGCAGCCCGTTTGGGGTCGTAAATCCTGGCGACGACGCGCGCCACCCCGAAGGTCTCCCGGGCAACCCGGGCAGAGATGATGTTGGAGTTGTCCCCGTTGGACACTGCGGCGAACGCCCCCGCCTGCTCGATCCCGGCCTCGATCAGGACCTGACGATCAAAGCCGCCACCGCGAACTTGCTGGCCGTGAAAGTCAGCGCCGAGCCTGCGGAAGGCCTGCAGATTCTGGTCGATCACCGCCACCCCGTGGCCGAGCCGTTCCAGCGCCAGTGCCAGACCGGTACCCACCCGGCCACAACCCATGATCACGACGTGCACGCGGTCACTCCTGGCTCGACGGCTGCCGGACAAACCGTATCGCCGATGCCACCGCAATCCCACGCCGGGCTGGCACCCGACCTGACGCTCACGTCACTCGGTCGCCGGCCACCGAAGCGCGTTGATCGTCACCCCGGTGATCGTTTGCTGACGGCCGAGGACGCGCGCCGGGGATTTCGAACCGCGTGTGTGGGATATGCGGAACCTCGGCTGATGGTGGGCCGGCCATCCGAACGGCTATCCAGCCACCGGTACGCGCGAAGCCGGCACTGGGGAGGGCGAATGTGCTTCGAAAAGCGTCCGCTGATCGCGATCTGCTTCGGCTGGTTCATGGTGATGGTCGACGCGACGATCGTCAGTGTGGCGCTGCCGCAGCTTGGCAAGGGGTTCGGCGCTGCTGGTGCCGTCGTCACTGGCGCTGCTGCAGGCCAGCTACGACGACCGCAGCAGCCGCGCTCGCACCATCGGCATCTGGGCGATGGTCGGCGGCTTTGCATCGGGGTCCGGTCCGCTATTCGGTGGCATCCTGGTGTCCAGCCTGGGTTGGCGGTGGATCTTCTTTGTGAACGTGCCAGTCGGCATCGCCGGGATGTTGCTGAGGGCGCGCTGGGTGCAGACGGGCCTTTCTCCTCGTGGAGGCCCCGTGTCGCCGCCCCGATGGTCCCGCTGTCGCTGTTTCGCAGCCGCGAGCTGTCGGCGGCGACCGCCGTCGGCTGCCTGATGAACCTTGGCTTCTACGGGCAGCTCTTCGTGTTCACCCTCTACTTGCAGCAGGTCCGGGGCGACTCGGCGCCGAGGCTGCCCGGCTGGCGCGGCGCTCGTCGCTGGCGGTCGAAGAATGACCCTGCCCCGTCCGCTGCGGAGAGAAGGCTGCGAGGCAGCCGGGTTGCACGTTTCCTCGGGCTCGCCCAGCTCGCGCAGGTCGGCTGCAAGGTTATTGGCCGAGATGAGGGTGTCGGGGTGGTCGTTACCCAGCACCCGGCGGCGGGCCAGGGTGTCCTCGTCGAGTGCGCCGGCCTGCTGATACTCGTCCAGCTCACGCAGACCGGCTGCGAGCCTGCTGGCCGAGGTGAGGGTTTCTTGGGTGGTCGTCGCCTAGCACCCGGCGGCTGCGGGTGAGGATGTCGTTTTGGAGTCGACAAGCCACACAGGTCATAGACGTGGTGCTTACCGACACTGGCCGTGATCTTGTTGTCGCCGCTACCACGTGGACCAAGGTACCTACGTCCCGACTAGCGGCGTGGTCGACCAGGGCTTCCGGCGATATCTGGGTGTTGGTGGCGAGGCCTTCGGGGTCAGTAGCCCAAGATTAAATCAGCGCGCTCGGAAAAACCGCAGGGAGAGAAACGCTGGAGACCTGAGGTCCCCCGAGTGCCGTCACGAAAAACAGTGGTGCTGCACCTCAGCAGGATAAGGACGAGAACCGCTGAGTCACAGAAATGCGTCACCATCGGCGTTGACACGGTCGGCCAGCGCCAGCACGGTGGCTCTGTTCCCCGCAGAAAGGCAACGCACCGTATACCTCCACCTGTGGTGGCGCATCAAGACGGTACCCGGGTGGGCCGACCGTCGTCTTAATGCTTTTCTCTTCAGCTTCTCCTGTCTCAGTGGTGAGGTCTGTGGATCCGTTGCGGAGTGTGCCGGAGCCGGCAACTTTTCGCCCACAGTTGCCGGCTCCGGCACACCCGCACGCTGCGACAGTCCTTCCCCCAAGATCCTGGCAAAGTCAGGTATCGGTGAGGCCGAGCAGGGTCAGGGTGGCCCGGCAACGATCATGATGGATCCGGAGGTCGCCGACCGGACGTACTTGGAGTCGCTGACCGCCGGCTTCCTGACCGCCATCCAGTTCGCGGTCGATCCGCGCACCAACCGCACCGTGCCGGTTACCTCTAAGACGACCGGCATGCCGCTGGGGCGGTAGGCCATGGGCATTGGCAGCTCTTCGGGATGGCCTACGCTAGTAGCCAGATCGCGGCAACTGCGACGATCCCGTTGGGAGGTCGCGTGTACTTGTCGTTCCCGGCGGACCAGGCAGACCATGGACAAGCGGTGGCGCAAGGGTTCACCGGGCTGGACTTCACCATCGCCACCTGACTACGTTAGCGGCGGCGAGACGGTTGCCTCCGTCGTCGCCTGGCGTGAGGACCGCATCGCCGTACGAAGCCGGAGCCTGCAAGAGCACCACTCATGACCCAAGCCACGATCTACCTCACCGCCGAGCTTCCCGGCCCGGTCGATGTGCCGGCCTCAGCGGAGTTTCTCCGCCGCAATGGCGACGACCTGCTCGACCGCTGGGACGGTACTCGGCTCGTCAGGGTCCTGACCCTGCACGGCAGGCGCGTGCCTGTGGCGATGCGCCCGACTGGCCCTCCGGCTGCGCCGAGCCTGGTGGCCACCGTGCCCGCAGCCGTGGCGGCCGAACTCGACCAGGACGCGTTTCGCGCGGCCGTGGCAGCCCAGTTCGCCGTGCCGCCGCCGTCGTGGGCCGTCCTCCTTGACGCCGATCCGGCCTTGGCCGCGCTGTCCGCCCGATCACCTGCGATCAGGCCGCTGCGCCTCACTGATCCATTTTATGCACTGGTCAGAGCGATCACCGCGCAGCAGGTGAACCTCGCCTTCGCCACCGCGATTCGGGCCCGGCTGGCCCAGCGCTTTGGGTGCGAATACCGGGTTGACGGTGAACCGGTATTCGCGCTTGAGCCTGAGGCGCTGGCCGGTGCCGCCGTCTCCACGCTGCGAGGCCTACAGCTGTCCGAACGTAAGGCCAGCTACCTGATCAGCACCGCAGAAGCGATCCTGGATGGCCGGCTGAATGTCCTCGCGCTGGCCGCGCTGACAGACGACGAGTACCTGCACACAATGACCCGGCTGCGCGGCATTGGCCGGTGGACGGCCGAGTGGTTCGCCGTCAGGGTCCTTGGCCGGCCGGTGGTGGTGGCCGGCGACATTGGGCTGCGCAAGGCGGTCGGCCGGCTTTACGGCGTCGCCATGCCCACCGAACCCGAGGTGCGGGAGTTGACCGCGCACTGGGGAACGGCCGCCCACATCGCTCAACAGTTGGTGTTGGAGACCTGCGCACGCCCGTTGCCGGCCGTGATCGCGTAGTGCGAGGCTGATCTTCTAGTCGAATCCGTAGACCACATCCCGCTGCGCTATCTGCTGGCCTTTACCGCCGTCGTCCTGGTCAACGCCCGCGACTACCTAGCCCGCCAGGGGCGCTCGGCCGAGGACGTCGAGAAGATGCACGCCGCCTGGACCAAAGCGATCATGCTGCGCGTCACCGTCTGGACTTGTCCCTACGTATCCCCCGAAAACTGGTAGCCCTCGTCCGTGGGCCGTGCTGGCTTGCTGATGCTCTCTCCTAGACTGGGCCGCCCGGTTGCCATCGGGGGCGGTGGCCCGCCCGTAGACTGGCTGCTGACGAGCGGGGTCGAGCAAGCTGGGGGATCCGGTGACTCTTTTGCAGTCCGTGCACAGCCCACAAGACATTAAGCGCCTCGATATGGCTGCCCTGGTCCGGTTGGCCAGTGAAATCCGCAGATTCCTGGTGGAGAAGGTCGCGCGCACCGGAGGTCACCTTGGTCCCAACCTCGGCGCGGTGGAGCTCACCCTGGCGGTACATCGGGTGTTCGACTCCCCGCGTGATCCGGTGCTCTTCGACACCGGTCACCAGGCTTATGTACACAAGATCGTCACCGGGCGTGCTGCAGGGTTCGACCGGTTGCGCAAGCGGGGCGGCTTATCCGGTTACCCCTGCCGTGCGGAGAGTGAGCACGACTGGGTGGAGTCCAGCCACGCCTCGGCCGCGCTGTCCTACGCCGACGGGCTGGCCAAAGCGTTCGCGCAGGACGGATCGCGCCGGCACGTCGTCGCGGTGGTCGGTGACGGCGCGCTGACCGGGGGAATGTGCTGGGAGGCGCTCAACAACATCGCCGCCGGCAAGGACCGCTCGGTGATCATTGTGGTCAACGACAACGGCCGGTCGTACTCACCGACCATCGGGGGATTCGCCGATCACCTGTCCATGCTGCGGCTGCAGCCGAGCTACGAGCGGGTGCTGCGCACCGGCAAGCAGGCTCTGCAGGCCACCCCGGTGGTGGGGCGGGCAATCTATGCTGGTCTACACGCGGCGAAACGAGGCCTGAAGGACGCCCTGGCTCCGCAGGTCCTCTTCGAGGACCTCGGGCTAAAGTACCTGGGTCCGGTCGACGGGCACGACCTGCGCGCCATGGAGGCCGCCCTGCGCCGGGCCAAGGACTTCGGGGGGCCGGTGATCGTGCATGCGGTGACCCGCAAGGGCAATGGTTACCCGCCCGCGGAGAACGACGCCGCCGAGCTGATGCACCAGGTGAAGGTGATGGACCCCGAGACCGGTGCGCCGCTCGGGCCGGTCGCCCTGTCCTGGACCAACGTCTTCACCGAGGAGCTGATCAGGTTAGCTGGCGAGCGCACAGACCTGGTCGCGATCACCGCGGCGATGCCCGGTCCGACCGGCCTGGCCGCCTTCGCCCAGCATTTCCCGGACCGCTGCTTCGATGTCGGCATCGCGGAGCAGCATGCGGTCACCTCCGCAGCGGGACTGGCACTGGGTGGGTTACACCCGGTGGTAGCGCTGTATTCCACTTTCCTCAACCGGGCGTTTGACCAGCTGCTGATGGACGTGGCACTGCTGAGCGTCCCCGTCACCATCACCCTGGATCGGGCCGGCATCACCGGTGATGACGGTGCCAGCCACAACGGCATGTGGGACCTGTCCGTGTTGGGCATCGTGCCGGGAATCAAGGTGGCCGCCCCCCGAGACGCCGAGACGCTGCGTGAGGAACTGCGCGAGGCGATCGCGGTAGATGACAGACCGACCGCCGTGCGGTTCCCCAAGGGCCCGGTGATCGAGGCAGTGCCCGCGCTGGAGCGCGTCGAGGGGGTGGACGTGCTGGCCCGGCCCGCTCCGACGGAGGGAGACGACGTGCTGCTGGTGGGTGTTGGCGCGTTCGCCGCGCTCGCCGTGGCGGCTGCCGGACGGCTCGCCGACCAGGGCATCGGGGTCACCGTCGTCGACCCTCGCTGGGTGCTGCCGGTGCCTGAGGTGCTGGTGCGGATGGCGGGGCGCCACCGACTGGTCGTCAGCGTGGAGGACGGTGGCCGGCATGGTGGTTTCGGCTGGTCGCTGGCTGCTGCCCTGCGCGATGCTGAGATCGACGTGCCGTACCGTGATCTCGGTATACCGCAGCGGTTCCTCGCCCACGGCTCTCGCGATGAGGTGCTCGCGGATCTGAATCTGACCGCACAGGGTGTCGCCCGGGCGGTGACCGGTTGGGCGGCCGGGCTGATCAGGTCTAGCGGCGAACCCACCGCGGTCCACACCCCGGAGACCACCGCATAGCGGCCCTGACGCGCTCGCTGCCCGTTGTCGTGGTGAGAGGGGGTTGTGGCACCGTGGGAGGGTGCGCATTCTGATCGTCGAGGACGAGCAGCCGCTGGCCGATGCGGTTGCTCGTGGCTTGCGCCGTGAAGGCATGGCCGTGGACATTGCCTACGACGGCGACAGCGGGCATGAAAAGGCTGCGGTGACCCGGTACGACGTGGTGGTACTCGACCGCGACCTGCCCGGAATGTCGGGTGACCGGCTGTGCGCCGAGATCGCGGGATCCGGGGCGGTGACTCGAGTGCTGATGCTCACGGCCAGCGGCACCGTGTCCGATCGGGTTGCCGGGCTATCTTTGGGAGCCGATGACTATTTGTCCAAGCCGTTTGCGTTCCCCGAGCTGGTAGCCCGGCTCCGGGCGTTGGGTCGCCGCGCCACCCCCGCGGTGCCCCCCGTGCTCAGTGCCGGAGATGTGGTGCTCGATCCGTCCCGGCGCACCGCCAGCCGGTCCGGCACTCCAGTCGAGCTCACCCGAAAGGAGTTCGGGGTACTGGAGGTGCTCCTTGCCGCCGGCGGCGGGGTGGTCAGTAGCGAGGAGCTGCTGGAGCGGGTGTGGGACGAGCACGCCGATCCGTTCACCACCACGGTGCGGGTCACCGTGATGACCTTGCGGAAGAAGCTCGGTGAGCCGGGCATCATCGAGACCGTGGTCGGGTCCGGTTACCGGGTGCCCAGCGCCGAGCTGGCATCCGGCTGAGCTCTTGGTGAGGTCTCGCCGCGGGCCGGGGCTGCGGGCCCGGCTCACCTTGCTCGCTACCGGGTTGTCCGCGGCAGTGAGTGCGCTGCTGCTGTGGTTGGGCTGGTTGCTGGTCGGCGGGGTGGTGGCCGCGGTGCCGGACCTGCCGCCGGGGAGCATCGTGCAGGTCGATGGTGTGCCGGTGGCCGCCCGAGCGCTCGGAGAGGCGCTGCGGGAGGCGGCCAGGCAGCGCGTGCTGCAGGCCGGGTCGGTGGCCTTCTTACTGGCGGTGACCGCGACCGTGCTGCTGGCTTGGATGATCACCGGCCAGGTGCTGCGGCCGCTGCATGAGGTGACTGCCACCGCGCGCCGGCTCTCCGCGGAGTCGCTGGACGAGCGGCTGCGGCTGCCGGGGCCCCGGGATGAGGTGGCTGAGCTGGCCGACACCTTCGACGCGATGCTCGACCGGCTGCAAGCCGCCTTCCAGGCGCAGCGCCGATTTGTCGCCAATGCCAGCCATGAGCTGCGCACCCCATTGGCGGTTGTGCGCACCGAAGTGGAGGTTACGCTCGCGGATCCCGCTGCGGACGCGGACGAGCTGCGCCGGATGGCCACGGTGATCCGGGACGCGACGTTGCGGGCTCAGCAGCTGGTAGACGGCCTGCTGGTGCTGGCCCGAACTGAGGGCGGCGCGCTTCGGACCCGGGAACTGGCCGATCTGGCCAGCCTGGCGCAGGCCGCGCTGCGGATCGTCGCGCCCGAGGCGGGCAGCCGGGGCTTACGGGTGACCACGCGGCTGACGCCAGCGGTGACGGTAGGGGACCCTGCGCTGCTGGAGCGGGTGGTGGGCAACCTGGTGGAGAACGCGGTGCGGCATAACGTGGGCGGCGGCTGGGTGGAGGTCTGCACCGGTCTGGCGGGAGGGCAGGTGATGCTGCGGGTCAGCAGCTCAGGGGAGGTGGTCGCACCCGAGGTGGTGACCGCGCTGTTCGAACCTTTCCACCGCGGCGGAGTGGCCCGGACCTCCCATGAGGGGGCCGGATTGGGTCTGTCGATCGTCCGCGCTGTGGTGGCCGCGCACACTGGCACGGTGCACGCCGAGCCCGTCCTCGGCGGTGGGCTCGCGGTGACAGTGCACCTACCGGCCGCGTAGTCGGCCCTTCAAGGCCTACCAACCGGGCCCTGTCGTGTCCATAACCGTTACCAACTGCCATGCGCACGGTGATGGTTGTCCACAGGCGCCGTGGTATCCACAGTGTTGAGCGTCACTGATTGGCCTCTAGTCCGCCGGACGTCAGGCTGAAGCCTATGCACGAATGGTGGGTTCCCCTGCTGGAGCCAGACGGGCTGTTGCTGCGCGACCAAGCGCTCATCGCCGTTGACCCAGATGACCTGTTGACGGCGTTGCGGTCCGGCCGGTTGCGGCGGATCCAGCGCGGGATCTATCTTCCTAGGCGGATCGAGGCGACCCCGTCCGTGCTAGCGCGGGCCGCGCTGCTCAGCTCCGGGGTGGTCGGTGCGGTTCCCAGTCACGCGACTGCAGCTCGGGTGCACCAGATCGCGGTGCCGGAGGAACGCCGCGTGGAACATGTGACGGTGACGAGGGAACAGCGTCGCCGCAATCGCCCGGATCTGCACTTCCACACTCGATCGATCGGCCGCGGGGAGGTTGAGAGACGCGACGGCGTGCCGGTGACTTCTGTCGCCCGCACACTGGCCGACCTGGCGACAAGCCTGGAGCGCCTGCGCGCGGTATGGGCGATAGACGACGCTCTGCGTCGGCGGTTGTGCCTCAAGGCGGAGGTCCTCGCCGTCATCAAGCGGTGGCGCGGCGGTGCCGGCTGTGTATCGGCGCGGGAGCGGCTTGACGAGGCCGACGGGGTAGCGGAGTCGATCCTGGAGACGGCGGGCCGCCTGGTGCTACGCGATCGCGGGGTGCCATTGCCGATCCCGCAGCACGAGCTGCGATCACCGAATGGCACCTTGGTGGCTCGGCTCGATGGTGCCTACCTGCGCGAGAAGGTGGCCTTGGAATATGACGGCGCGGACCCCCACGGGCTGCCTGAAGCCGTCTTCCGCGACCGGTGGCGCCAGAACGGCCTGCCTGAATTGGGTTGGACTGTGCTCCGCTTCACCTGGTGGGATGTGATGCGTGATCCTGATGGAGTTGCCGCGATTGTGCAGCGCACCCTGCTTCGGCGAGCTGCCTGATCCACAACCCTGTCGGGGGAGGGCATGTCAGCGGATCCGCAAGACACTGAAGCTCCCCAGTGCGAATTCCAGCACCCTGCTGAGACGATCGCAAATCGCGGTCACCGCTACATGCCGCGAAACAAAAAACCAACGGTCTGCGTCCCCGTCATGGGCTAGCTCACTCCGGCCCAACGCTTAACGCTGCACCAGAGCACCGTGGCGCTGGGAGCCACTGGGCGAGGCCTCCGCCTGCGCCGTGTATGCGATCGCCCTGCTCAAGGGCCTGTAGTCCGAGTTCACGGTCGACCTCGGCGCCTTGGCCGCGATGCAGCTCCAACAGCAGGGCCTCGTGCACCGCCGACTCTTAGGCACCTACTTCCAGCCCACTGACGACGTCCAGTTCTCCCTGGTGCTCGGCGACCCCCACACCGTCTAAGGCCCCTGAACACTCACTGCCATTTTTCTCCCGTTCCGTGCGCCTAGTAGGTGATCTTTACGGTCAATGGTGTGTCCTGGGGTTGGTAGTCGTTAACGTTGCCCTTTACCGGGGGTTGGTGGTACTTGAAGAGCTACCGGGGGCGGGGGTGAGGGCCGTGGCCAGGGGGTGCGCGGTCAGGTCGCATTGCCACCGCCGGGCCCCACCGGCGAGGAGCTCCCGCTCCACGGCGGCGGCGTCGAGGTTTTCAGGGGGCTCCCAGCACAGCCGGCGGAGGACCTCGGGTGCCAGCAGATTCTGCACCGGCAGCTGGTGCCGCTCGGCAATCTCGGTCAGCGTCGCCCGCGCTGCGGTGAGCCGGGCCGCCGCGGCCGGATCCCGGTCTGGCCAGCGGTTCAGCGGGGGCGGACCCCCGCCCTGGACCCGCAGCGATGGCAGCTCGCTCTCTGGCAAGACCCTCGCGGTCTGGATCGCGGCCAGCCACGTCTTGACGTGTCGACGCTGCGAGCGGCCACTGAACACCGGACGAGACAGCAGCGCGGCCTCGTCCGGTGGGTCGGTCAGCGCTGCGTCGATGATCGCGGCATCGGGCAGCACCCGACCCGGGGCGATGTCCCGCTGCTGGGCCAGCTGGTCGCGGGCGTACCACAGCTCACGCACTGCGGCCAATTCACGGGGCTGGCGGATGCGATGCAGTCCCGAGGTCCGCCGCCATGGGTCAGTCCGGGGAACTGGCGGGCCAGCATTGCGTACTGCCTCGAACTCCTCCGCGGCCCAGCTCGACTTGCCTTGGGCATCCAGTTCGGCGGCGAGCGCGGCCCGCAGCGGCAGCAGCAGCTCGACATCGAGCGCGGCGTAGGTCAGCCATTCCGCGGGCAGCGGCCGACGAGACCAGTCGGCGGCACCATGCCCCTTCTGCAGGTGGTAACCCAACAGGTCTTCGACCAGCGCCGCCAGGCCCACCCGCTCGAGTCCGGCCAGCCGGGCGGCCAGCTCGGTATCGAATACCGCGGCGGGCCTCAGGCCCAGCTCAGCCAGACAAGGCAGGTCTTGGGACGCGGCGTGAAGAACCCATTCCAGGGGGTTGAGCACGCCCGCCAGCGGGGATAGGTCAGCAAGACCGGTCGGGTCGAGGAGCACGGTGCCCGCGTCCTCTCGGCGCAGCTGTACCAGGTAGGCACGCTGCCAGTACCGATAGCCCGATGCGCGTTCGGTGTCCACGGCTACCGGGCCGGTGCCGCCGCCGAGCATCGCGGCTGCGGCGTCCAAGGCCCCCGCAGTGGTGACGACCGGTGGCACCCCGGCGGCTGGCTCCAGCAGCGGGACCGGAGTGGTTTCGGTCAGCGGATGACCCCCGCACGCATCGCAAGCGCGACCATCTGCGCTCGGTCGCCGGTGCCGAGCTTGCGCCCGATTCGGGAGAGGTGGCTTTTGACAGTGAGCGCGGACAGGCTCAGCGCTTCGCCGATCTCCTTGTTGGACTGGCCGTCGGCGACCAGTTGGAGCACTTCCACCTCCCTGGCGGACAGTTCGCGCGGCGTGTTGTCGGTTCCCGCTACCCGCGTGCCGGACGCCAGGATCGGCGCCACCGACGGGTCGGCGTAGACCCCGCCCTCCAGCACCCGGCGCACGCCATCGGTGACCACCGAAGGGGACGCCGATTTGAGCAGATAGGCCTGCGCACCAGTCTGGAACGCGGTGCGTACGGCGTGCGGGTCGTCGGATGAGGCCAACACGACGATGCGGGTCCAGCCCCATCCGCGCAGCTCGCCGATCAGGTCGAGCCCACTGCCGTCGGGCAGGGTCAGATCGAGTATTGCCAGATCGCATGGGCCCGAGGCCAGGGCGCGGGTCCTCGCCTCGGCTACCGATGCGGCCTCATGCACGGTAACGGCTCCCATCGTCACCAAACGTGAGGCGATGGCCTCACGCAGTAACGGATGGTCGTCGACTACCAGCACCGTAAACAGTTCTTCCCGCGGATGCGGGACTAATGACGCCGGCACGGCACCGGATGGTGCCGACCTGACGGCCGCGCCGTATCCGACAGCAGCCACGTAGCTACCTCCCTGGAGTCGGTCGTGCCCCCGACCGCACCGGGACCTCGTCCGAGTAACCGCGCCGCCACTCGAGCGAGGATGGTGTGTACGGGGCAGACTAGCTGCCTGAGCGGCCGAACGGGGGCCTGGTGTGAAGCTTCTTGCCGATCTGCCCGCAAAGCCGCCATCGGAGGTCGCCCGATCAGGCGAGACTTGGCAAGGCGAGGTAACGCCAGTGCCATGCTGGACGATTTAGCTTAATTAAGGCATAACGACAGGTCAATTGTGCGCGCCGGACGCGGCGGCAGACTCAACCGAGCCGCTTGCTGAGGGTCACCACTCCGACCGGGGGCAGCCCGGTGGCTGCCGCCATCAGCTCACAGAAAGCCTCGGCATGCGCCAGCAGACCCTCGCCCACCGGGGTCCACGACGCTCGCAGCTCAAGGTGGTGGGCCCGCTCAGGTCCTGCGAGAGCGCCGAACCGGGCTGAGGAGGTCTGGGTGACGGTGCCCCCGAGGGCGGTATAGTCGGCTCCCGAACTGCTCAGCGCCTCAGCCAGCCAGGACCAGCTCACCGCAGCAAGCAGCGGGTCACTAGCCAACTCGATGTCCAGTTCGGCGCGGACGAAGCCGGCCAGCCGCAGGGTGCCGTTCCAGCCGTCTTGACCCGCCGGGTCGTGCAGGAGCACCAGCCGACCGGTCGCCGATGGGTGGCCGGCGCCGGGGAGTTCAAGACCCCAGGCGTATGCCCAGGGCGCAAGCCGACGCGGGGCCGAGATCGGCTCGAACCGCATCTCGGAGCGAGGCCGCACGGCGTTGAGTGAGGCCACTGCTTTGCGGAAAATCTCCGGGGCGTCCGCCTGGTCGGGCACACCCGCAACTGTAGGAGGACCAGCGCTGGCAGTCTCGCCGAAACGCCGCTGCCCACAGCGTTGGACGTGGGGCGGTTACCCAATCAGGGACCAGCCCGTGCAACGATGGGAACTGAGATGACCAAAACAGGCGCACCGGCCACCGCCCGCCGGCTGCTTCCCGACGCCCCGCTGCTGCTCGCCGCCCGGGGTGAGCGCCCGAACCGTCAGCCGGTGTGGTTCATGAGGCAGGCCGGGCGGTCGCTGCCCGAGTACCGCAAACTGCGAGCTGATCAGCCGATGCTGCGGGCCTGCATGACTCCCGAGCTCGTCTGCGAGATCACGCTGCAGCCGGTGCGTCGGCATGGGGTGGACGCGGCGATCCTGTTCAGCGACATCATGGTGCCGCTGCATGCTGCCGGAGTCGGGCTGGACATCGTGCCAGGCACCGGGCCGGTGGTGGAGCGCCCGGTGCGCAGTGCCTCCGAGATCATGGCGTTGCCGGTCCTGGAACCCGATGCGGTAGAGCCGGTTGCCGCTGCGGTGCGGCTGCTGGTCGCCGAGCTGGGTCAGACCCCGTTGATCGGCTTCGCTGGTGCCCCATTTACCCTTGCCTCCTATCTGGTCGAGGGCGGTCCGAGCCGGCACCATGAGCACACTAAGGCGCTCATGCACGCCGAGCCCGACCTCTGGCACGCGCTTCTGGGTCGACTCGCTGAGCTCACCCTGACCTTCCTGAAGGTCCAGGCAGCCGCCGGGGTAGACGCCCTCCAGCTGTTCGACTCCTGGGCGGGTGCGCTCTCGCAGCGGGAGTACCGGCAGTTCGTGTTCCCGCACTCGGCGCGGGTGCTGGCCGGCCTGGCCGGCACCGGCGTGCCGCGAATCCATTTCGGGGTGGGTACCGGAGAGCTGCTCGGTGCGATGGCCCACGCCGGCGCCGATGTCGTCGGGGTGGACTGGCGGATTCCCCTGGACGTTGCCGCGCAGCGGGTCCGGGCCGCCCGAGAGCACGGCCCGATCGTGCTCCAGGGCAACCTCGACCCAGCAGCCTTGCTGGCCGGCTGGCCGGCGGTGGAGCGAGAGGTACTTCGGGTGATCGCTGAGGGGAGCGCGGCTGACGCCCACGTGCTCAACCTCGGTCACGGCGTCCTGCCAGAAACCGACCCGGACATGCTGACCCGCATCGTGGAGCTGGTGCACTCGCGGTGAGCAGCACCCGAGCCCCCCTGCTGGCCGCTTCCCGCGTTGCCGTGGTCGGGGCAGGGATCTCCGGGTTGGCTGCGGCGTACCGGTTGCGCACGCTGCTCGGCCCGACCGCCGAGATCGTCCTCGTGGACGGTTCACGGCGACTCGGCGGGGCGGTACGCACCGTCGAGCTCGGCGGTGTGGCGCTCGATGTGGGCGCGGAGGCTTTCCTCATCCGCCGGCCCGAGGCGCTGCGGCTGGTCACGGAGCTGGGCCTGGGCGGGCAGCTGAGGTACCCCACTCCGGTGACGCCCACCGTGCGGGCCGGTGGGCGCACTGTGCCACTGCCCCCGCGCACCGTGCTGGGCCTGCCCGCCGCGGCTGCCGACGTCGCCGGCCTGCTGTCCGCGCCGGCAGTGGCGCGGGTGGCCGCGGAACCCACGACGGCGCTGTGCTGGGAGCCCGGGCAGGACGCCGCAGTCGGGATGTTGCTGCGCGAGCGGGCTGGTGACGAGCTGGTCGAGCGGCTGGTCGACCCGCTGCTGGGTGGGGTGTACGCCGGGCGCGCGGATGCGCTGGGGTTGCGGGCTACCCTGCCCGGCGTGGCCGCTGCGCTGGACCGCGGCGCTGGGTCGCTGTTGGCTGCGGCCAGCGCAGTGCTGTCTCCCGGGCTGCCTGCCAGCGGCGCTCCATCCCCTCCGGCGTTCGGCACCCTGCGCGACGGGCTCAGCGTTGTGGTGGACGCTCTGGTGGCCGCCGCAGCGGTGCGTCTGCGGCTCGGGCTACCGGTTCGTGAGCTGGTCCGTACCCCCGAGGGTTGGCGGCTGGTGCTGGGCAGCGCTGGGCAGACCGAGCACCTCGACGCTGACGCGGTCCTGCTGGCCGTCCCGGCACCGGCGTTGCGGCGGTTGCTGGCCGATCCGCTGCCGCTCGCTTCGGCTGCTGCGGGCCGGGTCGAGGTGGCCTCCTGCGCGGTGGTGGGTCTCGCGCTGCCGCTGGCCGCCGCGCAGGCGCTGCCGAAGGCCTCCGGCGTGCTGGTGGCCGCCAGCGAGCCGCTCTCGGTCAAGGCGTTCACCTTCTCCGGGCGTAAGTGGGCACACGCCCGTTCAGCGGAGGTGCTGCTCATCCGGGCCTCGCTGGGCCGCCACGGTGAAGCCCGAATGCTGCAGCGGGACGACGCGGAACTCCTCGATGCGGTCCGCGCCGATCTGGCTGCGCTCACCGGGATCACCGCCAGGCCGGTAGCCACCGTGGTGGCCCGTTGGGGTGGCGGACTGCCGCAGTACGCGCCGGGGCACCTTGACGCCGTTGCCGCCCTGGAGCGGGAGGTGGCCGCCGCCGCTGGTCTCGCCGTGGCCGGCGCCACCCTGCACGGGGTTGGCCTGCCCGCCTGCATCGCGACCGCTGACGCCGCCGCCCGCCGCATCGCTGAGTACCTGACTGGCGTCCCCGCACCCGCCGCGGCGCACGGTGGCACCATAGGAGCGTGACCCGCCTGGACTACGCCGCGCTGAACTCCACTATTCGCTACACGATGTGGTCGGTCTTCCGGGTTGAGCCAGGACGGCTGCCCGCCGACCGTGCTGAGCCTGCCCGCGAGGCGCAGCACTACCTTGAGGCACTGGAGGGCAAAGGCGTGGCGGTGCGCGGAGTCTATGACCTCGCCGGCCTGCGTGCCGACGCGGACTGGATGATCTGGTGGCACGCACCGGAGATCGAGGCGCTGCAGGCCGGGTACGCCGACCTGCGCCGCACCACCGCCCTAGGCCGGGCCAGCCGACCGGTGTGGTCAACGGTGGCGCTGCACCGCCCCGCGGAGTTCAACAAGAGCCACGTGCCGGCGTTCCTGGCCGGTGAGCAGCCCCGGCGGTATCTCTGCGTCTACCCGTTCGTGCGCTCCTACGAGTGGTACCTGCTGCCGGACGCGCAGCGCCGTGAGCTGCTCGCTGAGCACGGCATGCAGGCGCGCGAGTATCCCGACGTGCGGGCCAACACGGTCGCCTCTTTCGCGTTGGGTGACTACGAGTGGATCCTTGCGTTCGAGGCTGACGAGCTGCATCGCATCGTCGACCTGATGCGCGCGCTACGGGCCAGCCGGGCCCGGCGGCACGTCCGCGAGGAGGTGCCGTTCTTCACCGGTCCCCGGGTGCCGGTCGCTGAACTGGTCGCTGGGCTGCCCTAGCTGTCGTCGGGGCTCTCGTCGGGCACCAGCCGCAGCGAGATCGAGTTGACGCAGTAGCGCTGATCGGTGGGCGTCGGGTACCCCTCGCCGTCGAAGACGTGCCCGAGATGGCTGTGGCAGGTGGCGCAGAGCACTTCGACGCGCTTGGTGAACAGGCTGCGGTCCTCACGCAGCAGCACCGCGTCGCCGGCCAGTGGAGTGAAAAACGACGGCCACCCGCAGTGCGACTCGAACTTGTGGTCGCTGCGGAACAGCTCGGCTCCGCAGGCCCGGCACTGGTACACCCCGCGGGTTTTGGTGTGCTCGTACTCGCCGGTCCCCGGTGGTTCGGTGGCTGCTCGGCGCAACACGGCGTACTCCTGCGGAGTGAGCTGCTCGCGCCACTGGGCGTCAGACTTGACGACCTTGGGTGTCACGCCCTGAACCGGATTCATAGCCAACACGCTACGCGAGCAGCGCTCGCCAGCGTCAGCCCAGCAGGGCGGCGGCGATGAAGCCGTCGCCTCAGCTACCCGCGAGGTGTGCCCCACCGAGCCAGCGATGCCCGCCTGAGCGGCGTAATTTTAGCCGGAGATCAACCGCGGCGCTGCTCATCGATCCGGGTCTGAGACGAGAAGTTTTCCTTGCTCCAGCGACCATAGGATGGTCGGGAATTGCCGGATCAAGCGTCGATCATGCGTCACAACCAGCACCGGACCATCGAAGTCACCAAGAGCCGACTGCAAGGACTCGAGCACGTCGAACGACAGATGATTGGTAGGCTCATCGAGCAAGAGAATGTCGGGGTTCGAGCCGATGAGGATTCCCAGCTCGACTTTTCGTTGCTGTCCCGTTGATAGATCGTCGGCTCGTTTGCGGAGATCGTCACGCTCCAGTAGACCCCACCGCACTAACCAGCCGCGTGCTTGGTCGGTGACTCCTTCGAGGCCTGCCTTTTGCAAGCCAAGGGTGACGTTCGCGGCGACGGACTGGTTCAGGTCAGGTAGCTGAGGTTCTTGGGGTAGGTAGCCTACGCGCACGCCCTTACGCCATGTCACTGTGCCTGCGTCGGGCGTGACTACTCCGACTAGCAGCTTCACAAGGCTTGACTTTCCTGCGCCGTTGGGCCCGATAAGGCAGACTCGGTCTCCTACGTCGAGGGCGCACGAGACATGATCGAGTATTACTCGGTCGCCGTAGCGCAAGTCTATGTCGCGGCCCTCGACAACAGTTGCGCCCTTGGGCAGCTGTGCTGCTCCAAACGATGCCTTGAATTGAAGCGGCTCGGCTGGCGGCCGCAGCAGGTTGGCCTCGATACGTTCAAGGCGTTCCTGTGCGTTTCGGATGTTGCGACTAACAGCTCTCTCAACGCCCGCCCCGCGAAAGTTATAGACATGCTTATCATGGTCCTTCGCCATCCGGCTGTGCCCGACGGAACGCGCGGTCGAATGAAGCTTCTCTTTGAGCTCGGCGATCTCTTCTTGCTGGGTGTCATACTCCTGCTGTGCGCGCACGCGAGCGGCCTGCTTGGCCTGCAAATATCGTTCGTAATTTCCTTCGTAGCGCACGAGGGTCCGCATATGTTCGTCCAGTTCCAAGATGCTCGTGGCGATGCTATCGATGAAATCGCGGTCGTGACTGGTGAAGAGTATGCCGCCACCGTAATGCGCCAGATAGTCCTCAAGCCAAGCCAGCATACGGTCGTCCAGGTCGTTTGTTGGCTCATCGAGGAGAAGCACATCGGGAGCTGAAAGCAGCAGCGCTGCCAAAGCGACGCGTGCCTTCTCGCCGCCAGAGAGCTGATCTAAGCGGCGACTACGGGTTAGGTAGCCGACACCCAGGCCGGCCAGCACACGATCAATGTTCGAGTCCAGCTCATAGCCGCCACGGCTTTCGAAGTGATGGGAGACATCGCCATATTCATCGAGTGCCGCCTGGTCAACGACTCCGTCGGCCATGAGCTGCTCCAACTCACGCATGCGCTCTTCCAGTGCTCGCAAGCCGGCCACCGATGTGGCAACCACGTCTTGGATGGTTTCACCGGAGACGGAAGGGACTGTCTGCGCGAGGTAGCCGATCTCGTCTCTCGTCGAGTGTGTGACGCTACCTTCGTCGGGCTCCTCAAGGCTGGCAAGGATGCGGAGTAATGTGGATTTTCCGACGCCGTTAGCGCCGATGAGAGCCAGACGATCCCCGGCGTTTAGCCCCAGGCTGATACCCGAGAGTACCTCTCGGGGGCCGTAACTCTTTTTGATGCCGTTGGCGGTCAGGGGCATGACCGACCCCGCTCTTGTCGTGCCATGTTACTTATGCTATACTTCCTATTTTCAGCCCGGGTTATCGTCAGTCTGGTAACGAGGGGAATACTGTACCATGCTCACAGGGGACGAGCGCAGCGGCCGGGTTGTTACCCTGTGCGGAGTGCAAGGTTGCTGTCCAACTGTCGAGTTCAGTGGGCTCGGGATCGTGCTGCGGGATGACTTCGGAGGCCGCGTCCAGCTCACCGAAGACCAGTGGGCTGATCTCCTGCATAAGGTGTGGCGGGGCGAGCTGGCCTAAGTGGGTCCGCGCGCGTGCGTTACTCGAGCTATCTACGGTGTCGAGAGCGGGGTGAGTTGACGGTTGTATTCCATGAACTGCATCCTGATCCGGTTTATCTGAAGACCGATCAGTGGCGCAGCATCCGGGATAGACCGGCTATTCTCGCACCCGTCCTCCGCCGAGAGCTGCGTGTCCGTGGTCTTCTTATCGATAACTTTACTGAGGACGCTGAGGCGCTGACCGAAGCCCGGGTCGAACTGGAACGACGACTCGACCGTGCCAGCATTCTCTACCTGATTATGGCTCGGGGCTGCAACTTCGCCTGCAACTACTGTCCCATTCCTAGCCTGGTCCGCGACAAGGGCGAAGCGTACATGTCAATGGATACCCTACGCGTGGCCATAGACTCCTGGGTTGATGACATCAAGACTGATTTTGCCCCAGGCAATGATTATGCCGTCATCTTCTACGGTGGCGAGCCACTATTGAATCGCGAAGCCGTGACGGCTGGCGTCGAGTATGTCAGGCACTTGCAAGCGGTGGGCGCGCTTCCGCGAGCAAACGTCAAACTAATACTCTCGACTAACGGCGTTTTGCTTGATCCCGGCTACGTGCGCTTCTTGGCACAGCACGGTGTCAGCGTCGCCGTTGGCTGTGACGGCCCGGCTGAGTTTCACGATGCCCACCGTCGCGCAGCGAACGGTCAAACGACATTCGCCGAAGTGGAACGTAGCATTCGACTATTAGTCGCTGAAGGTGTACAGACCTTTGCCTCGGTCAGTGTCACACCGGAAAATCTCGACCACATCGAAAACTACTCGGCCTTTTTTGAGAATGTCGGGGTAGTGAAGTTCGGCTTCAATTTCCTGCGCGGTAAACTGCTTTTCACGTTGATGCGAAGAGAAGACTTGTCTGCCTATTATGAACGGGCTGCGGCAGGCATTTTGGCCAATTTCGACAATTTTGGCAAACGGCACCTGGAGGCCCAGGTGGAGCGAAAATATCAAGCCTTCTTCGAGCGTCATTTCTTCCCGACTGACTGCAACGCCTACGGGAACCAGATTGTGATCGATCCTTGGGGTCGGGTTGGAAACTGCCCCTTCATTGACACCGGTACAGGTATGGTCACGCAATTACAAGGTGGCATGCGTCTGTCAGATGTGCCTGAAGTGCGGGCTTGGCGTCAGCGGTTGCCTCTCTATAACCCCGCCTGCCTCCCCTGCGATGCAAAGAGTATCTGTGGTGGTGGCTGCCCCTGGAACACGCTGGAGCTGAAGGGTGATCCGTTCGCGATTGACGACGCTGCCTGCGTCTTCACGCTAAAGATGTTCGACCGTCTCATCTGGACTATGTGCCCCGAAGTGGACAACAGTGGCTGAGGAAAAAATACGGCTCGCCATTATCGGCGGCTCAGGATTGTGCTACCAGGACGTGTTCCCAGTCGTCAGGCGTGTCAAGCCGCTCACTCGGTTTGGGTATCCCTCTGGCGAGATCAGCATCTGCGAAGTGCCGGGCTGGGATAACAGCACGCGTAAAGCCGCGTTTCTGCCACGGCACGATGTCGACCACTCGCTTGCGCCGCACGCCGTTCCATACCGGGCAAACATCGCAGCGCTGCAATCACTCGGCGTACGTCAGATTATCGCAACCTGTATCGCTGGCAGCTTACGCCGCAAGATACATCCGACTGACTTGGTCGTACCCGATCAGCTAGTAAACCTCACCTGGGGTAGAGACCAGCATCAGGATGGGCCACCAATACACCTGCCTTTTGCTGAGCCTTATTGTCCGACTTTAAGAATGGTGATGTGCTGTCGCGCCAGGACGATGAAGGTGCGGGTGCACAACGGTGGCACCGTAGTGGTTATACAAGGTCCACGTTTCTCGTCTCGCGCTGAGAGTCGCTGGTTTTCAAAGCAAGGATGGTCGATCGTGAACATGACCCAGTACCCGGAGTGCTACTACGCTCGGGAGAGCGGCATCTGTTACGCGACCCTGGCGATGATCACTGACTACGACGTTGGCGTGTCTCGCGTCAAGCGAGAGTTGCAAGCTGGTAGCTTATTCGCCGACGTACTGAAAATCTTCCATCTTAATGTCCAGACACTCAAACTTCTACTCCGTAATATTGTGCCTTCGGTGTCGGATGAAAATTGTGGTTGCACCACACCTTTTCCGTCTGAATATTACAAATATGCTATGGGTGAGCAGGGTGGTAATGAGTAAGCCACAACGGCGAATCGGTCAGTGGCTGTTTGACGCCCCCAAGACTCGCCCGAACCTGCGTAGGCGCAGGCTGTTCGACACGACGAACAGCGAGGACATCGTCATGGCACCACCGGCGATCAGGGGATTGAGCAGGCCGAGGGCCGCGAGCGGCAGCGCGGCGATGTTGTAGCTGAACGCCCAGGCAAGGTTGCTGTGAATGGTGCGCAGGGTGCTTCGGGCCAGCGTGATCGCGTTGGGCACCACGGTGAGGTCAGTACGCATCAGGATCAGATCGGCGGCGCCGAGCGCGACGTCGGTGCCGGAGACGACCGCCAAGCCGAGGTTGGCGCGGGCCAGCGCGGGTGCGTCGTTGACGCCGTCGCCGACCATGGCCACGGAATGCCCCTGAGCCTGCAGCGTCTCGATCACGGCGGCTTTGTCCTGCGGCAGCACCTCAGCGATGACCTCGTCGATGCCGGCCTGCGCGGCGACTGCCCGGGCGGTGGCCGCGTTGTCGCCGGTGAGCAGTACCGTGCGCAGCCCGAGTCGGAGCAGCTCGGTGACTGCCCCGGCCGCGCTGGGCCGCACGGTGTCGGCCAGCGCGAAGGCGCCTTCGGCCACTCCGTCCGCAGCCACCACCACGGTCGTGCAGCCCTGTTGTTCCCAGCGCAGCCGCCGCTCCTCCAGCGCGGTGGGCACCGGGATGCCGTGCGCCGTTAGCAGTCGGGCCGATCCGACCAGCACGTCCTGGCCGTCAACCACGCCCCGGGCGCCGAGACCGGACAGGCTGGTGAACTCCGCGACCGGAGGGAGGCTCCCCAGCCCGGCCCGGGCCAGCGCGCTGATCGCCGCGGCGACGACATGCTCGGAGGCGTCCTCCACGGCACCGGCGTGGCGCAGCAGCGTGTCCAGCTCGGCGCCCGCGCCCCGGATCCCGTCCACCAGGGTCCCCTCCACCAGGGTCCCATCGACCAGGGCAATATCGACTACCGTCATCCGGCCGGTGGTGAGGGTTCCCGTCTTGTCCCACACCACCGTGTCGATGGCTTTGGCCGACTCCAACGCCTGGTGACCCTTGATGAAGATGCCCAGTTCCGCTCCGCGCCCGGAGGCCACCAGGAGCGCCGTCGGCGTAGCCAGCCCCAGCGCGCACGGACAAGCGATGATCAGCACTGCCAGCGCTGAACTGAACGCGTGCTCGATCGACCCGTCGATGACCAGCCACCCGAGGAAGGTCAAGATCGCCAAGGTGAGCACGACCGGAACGAACACCCCGCAGATGCGGTCCGCGAGCCGCTGCACGCTGGCCTTGTCATGCTGCGCGTGCTCGACCAACCGCACCAGTTGGGCTAGCTGAGTGTCTTTGCCCACGGCGGTGGCGCGGATGACCAGCCGGCCGTTCAGGGCGATGGTGCCGCCGATGACCGGACTGCCCTGGGATACCTCGATGGGCGCTGATTCTCCGGTCATCGCGCTGCTGTCCACCCCGCTGTGCCCCAGCACCACCTCGCCGTCGGTCGCGATGGTCTCGCCAGGGCGAACCACGAAGTGATCGCCCAGGCGTAGCTGCGTGACCGGGATGCGGTACTCCTGCCCGTCGTCGCGCCGCACAGACACGTCTCGCGCACCGATCTTGGCCAATCCGCTGAGCGCACCGCCGGCCCGCCGCTTGGCCTGCGCCTCGAACAGCCGTCCACCGAGCAGGAAGATCGTCACGCCGACGGCCACGTCGAGGTAGATGGAGCCAGCGGGCCGGAAGATGAGTCCCCAACCACCCTCGCCCCGTTGCTCCGCGCCGGTGTTGGCGAACATGGTGTACACCGACCAGCAGCTAGCCGCGGTGATGCCCAACGACACCAGAGTGTCCATCGAGGTCGAACCATGTCTAGCGGCGACGATGGCCTTGCGGTGAAACGGCCAGGCGCACCACGTCACTACCGGCAAGGTCATCGCCAGCAGCACCCATTGCCACCCGGTGAACCGCGAGGACGGCAGGAACACCACCGTCAGGGACAGATCCCCCAGCGGCACCCCGAGTAGCAGCGCCACCACCAGCCGACGCAACAGAGACCGAACCGGGGCGTCGGTCTGCTCGTCGTGCGGCGTCGCCTCGGGCTCGATCGGCGTGGCGCGGTAGCCGGCGCGCTCCACTTGCGCGATCAACTCTGCGATCTCTACCTCAGCGGCGAGGGCCACGCTGGCTTTCTCGCTTGCGTAGTTCACGCTGGCGTGCACGCCGTCCAGCTTGTTGAGCTTGCGCTCCACTCGCGCCGCGCAGGCTGCGCACGTCATCCCTCCGATGGACAGCTCAACCGACCGCATGGCGGACGAGGGCGAATCAACCGACGAGGTCACCGGCATGACTGTCGAGCTCACCTCCCAATTACGGTGGACACAGTGTGCCTTGCCTGGGTATCGAGGCATCCATGAGGAAGCGGGTGACCAGATCGACGATGCAGGAACTGCGCGGTAGCGCGCCATGCGCCTGGCCCTGCCAGCTCACCAGAATTCCAGACGGCAGTGACTGCGCGGTGCGCCTGGCCCCTTCGGCGGGGGTCACCGGGTCACCGGTGGTGGCCACCACCAGCACCGGCGGCAGCGCCCGGTCCTCCGATCCTCCCGATGACGACGCGGGCACCGGCCACGCGCTGCACCACAGCAGTCGTGCCGCGAACAGCGGACCGAACAGTTCGGAGCGCTGCTGCCACTGGTGCGCCAGCTGCTGGGTACGCTCGGGTGGCACCCGGGTCGGGGTGTCGTTGCAGTGCGTTGCCAGCGCGGGGTCGAAGCGTGCCGGCAGCCCGCGGTCTTTGGCCAGCACCGGCGCCACGAGCGCGGCCAGCTCGGCCCCATCCCCGTCGCGAGCGGCCGCCAGCGCGTGGGACAGCTGCGGCCAGCGCTGGGGGTCACCGACCGTCTCCAGCACTGCTTGGAAGGCGATGCCCGCGGTGATCCGCTGCCAGCCGACCTGCAGCGGAGCCCGACGCAGCGCCTCGGCCAAGGCCACCAGGGCGCTCCGAGGGTCGGGTCCCAGCGGGCATCCGCGGGCCACGCAGTCGGCGGCGAATGCGGTGTAGCCAGCGTCGGTGGCGAGGAGTACGGCCTCGGTTGCGCTCACGTCATCCAGGGTGGGATCAACGGCTCCATCGAGCACAACCCGCCCAACGGAGCTGGGATACCGGCGGAGAAACTCAATCACCGCCCGGGACGCCGCACCGTGCGCGATGAGGTTGAGCACGGGGGCTTTCAGGGCAACCCGGAGCTGCTCAAGGTCGTCAGCGGTACCTGTGGAGTTGATCGTGGTGAGCACCTCGCCAAGGTTCTGCACGCAGGTCTGGATCGCCGCGCGGGTAGTGTCGAGCAGCGAATCCAGCTCTGGAGTCTGGCTGGTGTCGGGATCGGCGCCGACGAGCTGGTTGCGGGTGGCCGTTGGTATGCAGTCCAGCGGCTCACTGGGGCCGGTGCCGCGGCGGGCCAGCCCGATCACGGTGAAACGATCCAGGAGAACGGGCGGCAGCTGCTGGACGAGCCGGACGGCCCGGAGGGTTCCGGGCTCCTCGGACGCCTCGCCCAGCACCACCAGCGGAGCCGGGCCGGAACCGACCCTGCTGAGGTCCAGTTTGAGGAGGTTCCCGAGCGCTGGTGTCGCCACCGTGGCGTCGACCCGAAGTTCGGTACACTCCACGCGTCGTGGACTCGCCGCGCCGAGCGCCGCGCCGGTCGCGCCGGTGCAGTCCCGCCAGAGGAGTGAATCACGGGAGTACTGGCCGGCCGGTGGCAGCGGCGGGCTGGTGGGTGGAGTCTGGGGGAAGCGTGGCGGGGGTAGGTTAGTGTCCCGCACCGCCACACCGGGTCGGTTCGAGGGGCCCGCGGTGCAGCCGCCGATCAGCGCCGCCAGCAGCATCACCGGCACCCCCAGACACCGCAGGATCCGGTGGCCCACAGACTCTCCTCATGGCGGTCGCTGGTGGCTCAGTGGGTGAGTACGTCGGTGATGGCGTCGAGGGCGAGGTCCAGCTCTTCGCGGGTGATGACCAAGGGGGGAGCGATCCGCAAGGTGGTGCGGTGGGTTTCCTTGCAGAGTACGCCGCGGGTCAGCAGTGCCTCCGCCGCCCTGCGTCCGGTTAATCCGCCGGGAGCGAGGTGCACGCCGGCCCACAGTCCGCGGCCGGTGACCTGAGTGACCCCGTGCCCGACCAGCGTGCGCAGCCGGTCGTGCAGGTGCGCGCCCAGCTCCCGGGAGTGAACCTGGAACTCGCCGCTCGCCAGCAGGGTGATCACCGCACGACCGACCGCGCAGGCCAGCGGGTTGCCGCCGAAGGTTGATCCGTGCTCCCCGGGGCGCAGGACACCCAGCACCGCGCGCCGTCCCACGACGGCTGAGACCGGCAGGATCCCCCCACCCAGTGCTTTGCCCAGGGTATACAGGTCGGCCCGCACCCCGTCATGGTCCAGGGCCAACAGCTCTCCGGTGCGAGCCAACCCGGATTGGATCTCATCGGCGATCAGCAGCGCGCCCGCGTCGTCGCAGGCCGCGCGGACTCCGGCCAAGTAGCCCGGTGGCGGAACCAGCACTCCTCCTTCGCCCTGCACTGGCTCGACGAGCACCGCTGCGGTCCGGGGTGTCATCGCGCCGCGGAGCGCGTCGAGGTCGCCGTAGGGCACCACGACGAAGCCAGGGGTGAACGGGCCGAACCCAGCCCGGGCCACCTCGTCGGTGGAAAACGAGACGATGGTGGTGGTGCGGCCGTGAAAGTTCCCACCCATGACCACGATCTCGGCGGTCTCGTCCGGGACACCCTTGACCCGGTGAGCCCACAGCCGAGCCACTTTGATCGCGGACTCGACGGCCTCGACACCGGTGTTCATCGGAAGCACCATCTCGGTTCCGGTCAGCTGGGCAAGCTCCCGGCAAAACACGCCGAACAGGTTGTGGTGAAACGCCCGCGAGGTCAGCGTCACCCGCCCTAGCTGGTCCACGGCGGCGGCCACTAAGGCCGGATGCCGGTGCCCGAAGTTCAGCGCCGAATAGCCGGCGAGGAAATCAAGGTAACGCCGACCGGTCACGTCAGTGACCCAGGCACCCTCACCAGAGGTGATCACCACCGGGAGCGGGTGGTAGTTGTGCGTACTCCACTGCTCGTCGGCGTCGATGAAGTCGGTAACGGTCAGCGGGACGTGCGCGGCGATCTCCGCTCCTCGGCGCTGGCTTTTAGAAGATGCATCGTCCCGCTCTCGGCACCGCGCTGGTTCGGTACCTGGGGCTGGTTCGGTACCTGGGGTACAGGAACCTCGGAGTGCTCGACAGCGCTCTTGTGCGCCGGGTCCCGGTTGACCTGCCCGAGCGCCTCCACCAAGAGCTGGTGTGCGGCGGCCACCGCAGCGGTGACCTCGAGGCGCAGCGCCTCAAGTGCGGTCGTCTCGTCGGCAACCTGACCGTGCAGCTCACGCAGCGCCGACTTATCGCGGTCGATCGCGCAGACCCGGGCCGACAGCTGCTCGCCAACCACTTGGAGCATGAGGCGCACGCTGGCGATGCTGCGCACCTCCCGGTCCCGGATCTGGGCGTTCGCCGCCGACTCCCGTTGCGCGATCGCTTGCGCCGCATCCTGCTCGGCGGCCTTCCGGCGCGCGGCGGAGTCCGCCTCAAGCTGATCGCATTGCCGCTTTGCGTGTTCCAGGAGCGACTTAGCCTCCTGGCTGGCCCGCGCTCGCAGCCTCGTGATCTCCTCGTCGGCGCGGGCCCTCTGATTGGCGATGTCCGCCTCGGTGTGGGCAATCCGCGCCGCAATCTCTGCCTCGGCGTGGGCCTTGAGCTCGGCTACCTCGTCCTCGGCTAGCCGCAGGATGCGCTGGATCCGGGCGCTGGCCTCGGTCATCGGGGTAGCCAGGATGCGCTCAACCCGCGACGTTGCCGCATCCGCCTCCTGGCGCAGATGCTCAAGCAACTCGCTTTCTAACCGAAGGTGATTCAGCACCTTGCTGAGCTCGGTGACCTGGGTCAGAGCCGCATCCCGATCGGCCGTCACCATCGCGATGCGGCCATCGAGCGATTCGAGGTGCTCCAAGACCTGTCTTCGGTTGAATCCGCGCAGTGCGGTCTCGAACGGCTGGTGCAGAGGCACTAAGTCATCATCCCGGGATCCGCGCACAGCGGTCGAGCATAGTCTCGAACGGGTCGCGATCAAACAACAACTTCGCCGCCACCCGAGCTGGGTCACCCTCCGCAGCGGGCACACCGCTTAACGTCGTGAACTCGACGCGTCGCCCTGGGTTACAGGGGAGCGGCGCTGGTGGGCGGTACTGCTTGGGGTTGATCCAGTGACCTCATACCGTGTCAAGGAACCCCGACTCGTCCGCATAAGATCGCGAACGTAGACGAAGTCGCTAGTAGAGCTGTTTTCGGACTTCTGACCCAGCCGGGCGAGTTCGGGGAAATCCGCCGCGGTTGGCTTCCTTTTAGGCTTCCCTGGCGCCCCACAAAGAACGATCTCCGACGTCAACTGACAACGTCGGGCATGAGGGAATCTGGCCTGGGACGTTCTGCATGTGATCGATCGTGTGTGCCCAGGTCGGTGCCCTGGCATCTGGCGCCCGATAGGTCCGCTGGGGGCAGCGCGTAGCCTTGAGTCACCTCCTCACCGATGCCCTGGGTCGCTCCTCGGGGCTTCGGTGAGGGACTCGATGAGGGGGATCTTTGTGGACGTTGGCGAGGATGCGCGCATGATGGGCCGGCGGGTGCGGCAGCTCCGTAACAGCCGGGGTAAGTCGCTGCGGGTGGTCGCTGGCTTGGCGGGGATGAGTAAGTCGAAGCTGTCGTTGATCGAGCGGGGCGAAGTCGCGCTCGACAGCCGCTCGGACATCATCGCCCTGGCCAACGTCCTCAAGGTCGCCCCGTCTGAGCTGACCAAGCTGGATATCCCCGCACCCGGTGATGGGGTGACCGACAGGGCCGTTGAGGCAGTCCGCGTCGCGTTCATGGCGGTTGACCACGACCAGCCCGGTGGCGAGGTCCTGCCGGTGGAGGCAGTGCGTACCAGGGTGTTTGCGGTCGTGGACCTTCGCTGCCGCCGTGACCAGCAAAACGAGGCCGCTGCGGTCCTGCCCAGTCTGATCAGGGATCTGCACACCAGCCTCGCGGCCGGTCGCGATGTGGCCGAGTTGCTCGATCTGGCGGTCCTGCTGCACACCCAAGGCACCGGTGCATGGCTGCGTTGGGTGGGTGGCCCGTTGGATCTGCGGCGGGATGCGGCCCGGCTGGCCCGCCAGGCCGCGCACGACCGCGACACCCCGACCGCTCGGGGGATCGCCACGGTCGGCACGGTGGGCGTGATGCTCGCTGCGGGGACCTTGGATTTGGTCCTGGGCGAGCTTGACTCGGTGGCTGTCCCGACGGCCAGCGCAGAGTCGGCTCAGCTCGCGGGCATGCTTGCGTTGTCTCGTTCCCTGGTGGCCGCCGCGGATCGGCGGCCTGCCGACGTTGACGCCGCGGTGGAGTACGCGGGCGAGCTGGCTCAGCACACCGGGGAGGGCAACGCCTACTGGATGGGGTTTGGTCCCACGAACGTCGGACTCTGGCGAATGGCCGGGGCGTTGGAGGTCGGCGATTACGAACGGGCGGCTGCCGTGGCTACGACCTTGCAGCCGGAGGTGCATCCGAATATTACCCGCCGAGCTGTTTACTGGATCGACTACGGCCGTGCGTTGGCTCGGCTGCGGGGACGGCAGGACGATGCGGTGATGGCCTTGCGCCGCGGCGAGGAGCTCTCTGCGCTGCACCTCCAGCGCAACCCGTTCGCCCGCGATGTCCTCGCCGAGTTGCTCGCACGGCGAGGGCGCCGGGATGCCCTAGGCGTGGAGCTGCGGGGCATGGCCCACCGGGCAGGTCTGTCCGTATAGCCCCCGCGGGGGGCGTCCAACCGAATGGAACTCGGCGGGTACTGATCGGCAAGAATTACCGATCATGGGCGAGACCACCACACATCACGGGAGCGTCCGGTGGTTCTATTCGTCATGTTGGTGGTGGTCTTGGAGTTGTTGGCGTAGTTCCTGTGAGGTCTCAGCGGGCGTGTCCTCCTGACAGCACCCCGTGGACAACGTCACGGCGCTGATCACCTGCGTCCGGCGAAACCCATCTGGACAGTCAACCAAGATCTACCGACAAAATCGGACATGAGGTGGTCTGATCTGGGACGTTCTGCACGTGATCGATTGTGTTTGCCCAGGTCGGCACCCTGACATCTGGCGTTCGGCAGGCCTGGGGGCAGCGCGTAGTCTGTGATCACTTCCTCACCGAGGTACACTGCCCCGGGGCGCTCCCCAGGGCAGTGGTGGGGTGCTTGGTGAGGGAAATCGCCGTGGACGTTGACGAGGACGCGCGCATGATCGGTCGGCGGGTGCGGCAGCTCCGTAACAGCCGGGGTAAGTCGCTGCGGGTGGTCGCTGGCTTGGCGGGGATGAGTAAGTCGAAGGGGATGAGTAAGTCGAAGCTGTCGCTGATTGAGCGGGGCGAAGTCGCGCTCGACAGCCGTTCGGACATCGTCGCCCTGGCTGAGGTGCTCCAGGTTGCACCGAGCGAGCTGATCAGACAGGTGGAACCCACGACCGGGAACGGGGAAGGCCCGGCGGTGAAGGCGGTACGCCGTGCGCTGATCGCGGTCACCCACAATAATCCGGCCGGGCAGGTTATGCCGGTTGATGTGCTGCGCGCCCGGGTCGAGTCGTTGGTCATAGATCAGAAGCGGTGCGATTACGAGGCAGTGGGTCGTGAGCTGCCCGCGCTGATCCGTGACCTGCATACCAGCGTGGACGCCGGGCGGGACGTCCGCGAGTTGCTCGCGATGGGGGTCCTCTTGCACGTCCAGGGCTCGCACGGGTTCCTCGCCGCCATGGGAGCGCCCGGTGATCTGCGGTGGCAGACTGCGACACTCGCCCGCCAGTTCGCCCAGGAACATGGTGAAGCTGAGGTCCTCGGGTTGGCCACCTTCGGCACCGCTAATGGGCTGCTGGCTGCTGGGGAGTTGGGCGAGGCGCTAGCCGAACTGGACTCGGTGACCGTGCCAACGACTACTGTTCAGGCCGAACAACTTGACGGCATGCTCGCCCTGTCCCGGTCGTTGGTGGCCGCCGCAGACAAGCGCCTCGCGGATGTGGAGGCCCCGCTGGAGTACGCCGACGAGCTGGCGGCCCGCACCGGGGAGGGCAACGCCTACTGGCTTAGTTTTGGGCCTACCAACGTCGGGGTGTGGCGGATGGGGGTGGCACTGGAAGTGCGCGACTTCGCTAAGGCCGTCAGCATCGGAGAAGGCCTGAACCCCGAGTTCCTCTCCTCCGCTGCACGGCGGGCGACCTACTGGTCCAACTACGGTCGGGCGCTGGCCCGACTGCGGGGACGCCAGGATCAGGCGGTGATGGCACTGCGGAAGGCGGAGCTGATCTCGCCAGCCTACGTACGGGACCCGTTCGTCCGTGAGGTGCTCGGTGAGTTGCTTGTGCGCTCACGGCGGGATGCCGCAGGCGTGGAGCTGAGGGGAATGGCCTACCGGGCTGGTTTGCCCGTATAGCTCATCCGGGTGGTATCCACCGGTATGGGCTGTTATGTCCATCCGAATGGACCTTGACGGGTGCTGATCGGTGAGGATTGCTCACCATGGGCGAGACCACCGCAGCTTCCGGGAGTGTTCGGCAGCTCTACTTGTCGCGTTGGCGGCGGTCTTTGAGTTGCTGGCGTAGTTCCTGGAGGTCCCAGCGGGCGTGTCCTCCGGCGGTGACGATGGTCGGGGTGACGAGCCCGTGCTGCCACCAGCGCACGAGGGTTCCTCGGTCGATGCCCAGCTCGCGTGCGGCGACGCCGGTAGCGACGAGTACGGCCACGTTTACGACGATTACAGATGACTGCTGCGAATACCCTCGTTCTGCCACGTTTGCCACGAATACGGACGACTGCAACGGTTGACCCGAGAGGCGGCCCCGCCGGGTGCTCGCGACACCACGGCGGGGCCTTGATCCCAGACCTAACAGGAGGTCAAGGACCCATGACGAATCCTGGCAGCAGTCAGCCGGATGGACCCAGCGAAACCCCGCCACAGTGTGAGCTGCGGGTGGTGGTGCATCTGTTGGCGGTTGATGGTCTGGGTTATGAGGGGGGTGTGCGCCTGCCCCGGGTGTATTGGACTTTGTGTGGGGAGGTGGTCAGCGACGCGGATTTGCCGCACGCGGTGTGCCCGCAGGAGTGTGACTGGGATTTGTCGTACTGCCCGGCGTGCCTGCGATCGGCTACCGGGCGTAACGCCGAGACGGACGCGGACGTTGTGGCTGCGGGTCGCGGAATCGTGGGGGAGGAGCCGAGCAGCCCCTCCCGGACGGACGACCCTGCGGCGCTCCGGTGGCTGGGCGCGGGGAGCGCGGTCATGAGCGGCAAGCACTGCAAGCCACTGTGGTGGCGTCTCGGTGCCCTGTGGCGGCGTTTGTGCGGTCGAGGGCGTCAGGTGAGTCCGCCACCGGTGCACCTGAACCCGCTTGTCGACGGGTACGACGGGTTGGTGCACCTCATCACCGATGGGAGTTTCGAGCAGGGACTGCGGGAGCGCACCGGACGGTACTCGGTGTTGTGTGGGCTCACGATCAACGTGGCCAGCATGGTCACTCCCCCCGGGCGCTCCTGCGAACGCTGCCATGTGTTGGGGGGTCGCGCATGAGCACGTCTGAGCCGCCGCCACGGCGGTGGCTGCTGGTCACCGCCACCGGCTCCGGCGCCCTCTCCGGCGAGCTGGCCCAGGCGAAGGTGCGACTGTCCTCTAGGGGCCGCACTGTCGCCAAGAGTCCGGCGGGAGCGCTGCGCATGACCTACATCACTGGGACCCCCCGGGATACCCGACCCCAACGCGCGGGGCGTCGTCCCCGTTCATCGCCGGCTGACCGTTGGTTGAGTCTCCCTGCTCCTGTGTCAGCTCCCAGCGGCCAGCCGGCTTTTCACCAATTTTCAAGAAGGAGGACATTCGCCATGGAGCCCCGTACCCCACGACCCCGATCCGCTCCGGAGAACTTTCGGCGCAGCGCCGGAGGTGCTTCCCGTCCTGTGTCGGATTGTCCGTTGCAGGATGCTGAGGGCAGGACCTTGTCGTTGGGTGATCGGGTTGAGCAGGTTTCGGTGGATGAGGATCATGGGGCGTTGCGTGCCTGGTTGCATCACTACGGCAAGATCATCGGTCGGGACCGGAACCGGGTTTATGTCGTCTTCGAGCAGAGATGGCAGCACTTGGTGACCATCCCACCCCAGCACCTGCGCCTCCTGAACACCCCAGACGGCCGCTGATGCCCATCACCCTGCCACTCAGGGCGCTCGGCCCGCCAGTTTCGCAAGACGCCACCCGACCCCTGCGGTGCTTTCCATCATCTTTGTCCACGCAATCTATGAAGTGGGGTATGAGCTGATGCTGGTGGAAGCCAGAGTCACCAACAATGCAACAGTGGAGATTATCAAAGACACCGGGAAACTGCTGACAATCAGCATCCCCAACGGCATGCTGCCGGTACACCTAGTCGTAGACCCCCCGGGGGCAGCGCGCCTGATGCAAATGCTGGCTGGATACGCAGAGAGAGCAAAAACTGTCGACTTACAGTAGTGCACCGAGAAAAACTCGGCAGTCCACGAGAGAATGATGCCAGTGCGCATGATGTGATGTCAACAAGTTCAGTCACGGAGTCACCTAGGAGCGTCGCGCGCGTCTGAAGGGCTTGTGTCAGTCGGCTGGCCATGTCCTGAGTGCATTGAGTAACTCGGTGAGCGAGTCAATCGTGAGGTCTGCGGTGCCGGGTTCGTAGGTTCGGAGGTGGCGAGGACGTCGCAGGTGAGGTTGAGCTCACAGTGCATCTCCGACTCCACCGCTGCCAGCCAGGACGTGATCGGGCCATACGGTGCGGACCTGAGCTGTTCGCCAGCGCCGCTGCGTGGGTGCGGGGCTTGGCGCAGGAGGTCGCCGAGCGTGCACAGATGCGCCACCACGGATGTCATGAGCATGGCGGGGGCGGATATTCTCCGGGATGAGCTCGCCGGAGCACGCGTTTGGGCTGGTGGGCGATACTGGGATCGAACCAGTGACCTCTACCGTGTCAAGGTAGCGCTCTCCCACTGAGCTAATCGCCCGAGGCGGAGGCGGGAATCGAACCCGCGTACAGGGCTTTGCAGGCCCTTGCCTAAGCCACTCGGCCACTCCGCCGAACCTTGACCGGGGCCGAACCTCAGTACCCCGGAGGGGCTTCCACGACCGACAGTCTCCAGATCGTCACCTCGGAAAAACCCGCTGAAGACCCGCCCCTGGTGGCGGCCCAGTGTACCGGACCACTCAGAGCGGACGACGGGATTCGAACCCGCGACCCTCACCTTGGCAAGGTGATGCGCTACCAGCTGCGCTACGTCCGCATGACCACGAGGAGGACTTGCCCGGCTCCCCGCCCCTGCTGTGAGTCAGAACTGTAGCGGACTCGGGAAGCCAGATCAAATCGGCCCCGGCTCAGGGCATGTCGTTGGTGATCAACTGGTCGAGAGCGTCGTCGAGGTTCACCCACAGAGTCTCGTTGCCCGGCAGGACGATGTCGTAGCTGGCGTCCAGAAACTCGGCGAGCCGCTGGGCGTTGGCCTCGAACACGGCGTGACCTGACGGGGAGCTGAGCTCCACGACGACGATTTCAGGATCCCCCGAGCCCGGTCGGATGCGCACGTCGCCGTCTCCCGCGTCGGCGATCAGACCGTCGGCGAGTAGGTCCCGGGAGAACACCCACTCCACCCAGCCCGCCCGCCCGGTGCGAAAGGCGGCGACGATGGCGTACGGGTCACGAGTGTCGTAACGAAGCGCAACCTGAACAGGCACCGCGGGAGTGCGCGGCGCCAGCAGATCAAAGACCGCCGATGAACGGAGAGTCACGTGATCGTTACGCACCGTTGTCGCCCCTTTCTGTCCTTTCGGGCCTTGCACTCTGAAACGATTGACCTGGGCTGCTGTGACGCGGGGATGGCTGCACTCCGCCCGGATGCCTATGGCAGACCACCCGGACGGAGGCGCCAGCGCTGGCCTGAAGCGGCAGGTTGGTCGCACATCGTGTCTCCCTACCGCCGTCTGCGGGGATACGCTGAGGCAACTAACCTGAACCAGCAGGTGGTGCCCGGCGTAGGTACGACGTGAGGATCTCTCTGGTGGCCGATGAGGCTCGATCGAGTACCCCCCGGCCCGACCGATGGCACGACACATCGGAGTCGGTGCCGCCGGCTCTCAATACGGAGGAGGGACCTTCCGACGCCGAGCTGGTGCGACGGCTCGGGGATGCCGACGGCGCGGCACTGTCCCAGCTGTATCAGCGTTTTGGTCGGCCGTGCTACTCCTTAGCCCGCCGGATCTGTGCCGACGAGGGGCTTGCCGAGGACGTGGTGCAGGAGGTCTTTCTGACGCTGTGGCGTGATCCGACCCGATTCGACCCATCCCGGGGTAGCTTCGCCACCTGGCTCCTCACGCTTATCCACCACAAAGCGGTGGATGCGGTGCGCAGGGAGAGCACCATCCGTCGGCGCATGGTCGCTGCGCCGGAGGCGGGCGAGGACTGGTCGCCACTTCCGGTACCGGGCGCCGACCAGGCGGCGATGGCGCGTGTCGCGGCCGGTCAGGTGCACGCGGCCCTGCATCGCCTGCCCCTCGAACAGCGTCAGGTGCTTGCGCTGGCCTACTTCGGTGGGCATACCCAGCGTGAGATTGCAGTGCTGATGGGTGTCCCGCTGGGCACGGTGAAATCTCGGATGTTCACCGCGGTGCAGCGGTTGCGTTCGCTGCTGACCGATCAGTTAGGGCCGGACGCCCTGGTCACCGAGGCCCGCATGGTGCGGAAGGTGAACCGATGAGCGAGCAGAACCGTGGGGTGAACTGCCCGCACCGCGAGCTGGCGGTCGGCTGGGCCTTGCACGCCCTTGAACCTGCCGAGGAGTCTCTGGTCGCCGCCCATATGCCGGAATGCCCTATCTGCACCGATACCGCCGCGGAGACCGAGAAGGTCGGCGCCACCTTGGGCCTTTCCATCCCGGAGGAAATCCCCAGCGCCGCACTAGAGCAGCGGATACTCAGTGTCACGGGTGCCAGGTGGGCAGCACCGGCCGTGCCACTGTCATCATCGACTCCGGCACCCTCGACGTCGCCGGCGCAACACATCGCCAAGCCACCGTGGCTGCGTACCGCGGAGCTGGCTGCGGCGATGATTCTGGTGGCCGCCGCGGTGGTGCTCGGCGTCCGGGTGGTGCAGCTCAACGGCGAGCTCGACCAGGCGCAGGGCCAGATCACCGACGTCTCCGAGGCGCTCCAAAGCGCTGCGGACCCGGCGGCGGTCCGAGTACCCTTATTGGCCAAGGACGGCCGTGCGGTGGTGGGCATGGTGCTCGCGAGCGGGGATCGGGTTTCTGTCGTCACCACCCGCTTGCCCAGCAATCACGTAAGAGACCAGACCTACGTTTTGTGGGGGCTTACTGCCGGAGCGCCCATTGCGCTGGCCTCGTTTGACGTCGTGTCGCCGGCACCCCGGCTGCACGCGGTACCCGCTAGTACCGAAACGGGAACGTTCACCGGCTACGCGGTGTCCCTGGAACCAGGCCGGCACGCCCCTGCGGCACCGACTGACGTCGTGGCGACGAGCAGGTGAGCACCGTCGGCTCGGCCGCCGGATGAGTCGGTCCACAGCGGGAAGCAGGATCGGGTGCGTTCGCCGTTGGCCCGATCCTGTATAGTGATCCCGCTGCCCGGCCAGCGAGGGGCGATTAGCTCAGCGGGAGAGCGCTTCGTTCACACCGAAGAGGTCACTGGTTCGATCCCAGTATCGCCCACCCCCGAAATCGCAGGTCAGGGCACCGGCCCGGAGAGATCGGGCCGGTGCCCTGACCTGCTGTGTGACTAACTGCGTGACTATGACTCGAAGATCTGGTCCATGACCGTGGCTCCACGCTGGAGCACGGGGCGGATCTGCTTGCGGTACACCAGTTCCGTCACTGCTGTGCTCCTGTGGCCGACGAGGGGGGAGATCTCTTCCAGTGGGACGCCGCTGTCCGAGAGCAGGGACACGAAGCTGTGGCGTAACTCCCGGGGTGTCCACTCCGTGGCGTTCAGCTCTTTCGCGTCGCGGATCGCCCGTCGGAACTCACGCCGGACATCGGACGCGTCAAGTGGTGTACCGACTCTGGACGCGAAGACTAAACCGTGCTCCTGCCAGCGTGGCCCGGCGGCGATGCGGTCCTGGTTTTGTTGCTGGCGTTGCGCGACCAGGGCCTCGACGCATCTTTTGGGTAGTGCGAGGGTGCGTCGTGATTTGCGGGTTTTGGTGTCGCCTCCGGTCCGGACTGACCGCCACACCTCGATGTGCGCTGGTAGCGGTGGGTCAGCGTCCGGGTTGCCTGTCAGGTCCACATGATCCCAGGTCAGGGCGCGAAGTTCTTCGGTCCGGGCTCCGGTGAGCAGGGACACCACGATGTATCCGCGCATCCGGGTGTGCTCGGCGGCAGCGAGCACGTTCTCGGCTTGGGTGAGGGTGAGTGCTTTGGACGGGCGGCCGGGTTGGCCTTTGGGGACGGAGCAGAGTGCGACGACGTTCCGTTTGACCTTGTCCCGGGCCATCGCGCGGTTAATCGCACGATTCAGGCATGAGCGCAGGCTCTGGAGGGTTCGCGTACTGAGTATTGTCGCCTTGTCGGCGAGCCATGTCTCGACGTCTTCCGCGCTGAGGTCTCGGAGTTTCCTGGCGCCCAGAGCGGGGATGATGTGGGTGGTGCTCAGGATCGTGCAGGTCGTGAGGGTGCTCTGATCACGGCCGCTGAGTCCGTAGGCTAACCATTCGGTCATGGCGTGGGCCACGGTGTAGCCGGTGGGTGCGATGGCGAGCCCATCGTTGTGGTCTCTGAGGACTTCCGCGAGTTTCGCTTTGGCCTCGGTTTTCGTCTTCCCGCTCCCGCGTTTGACGATCCGTTTGCCATTCGGGGCGTAGCCGAGGCTGGCGGTGGCGATCCAGCGTTGGCGTGTGGTGTCCCAGTGCAGGCCGCCGTCGCCTCTGCTGCGTCGTTTGGTCATCAGGCGGCCCTGGCCTCCTGTTCGAGCAGTGCCACGTAGTCCTTGATGGCTGGTGCGGGGATGAGTCGGGTACGTCCCTGCTTGACCGAGCGAAGCCGGCCGGAGCGCATCTGCTCGAAGATGACGGTCCGGCTCAGGCTCAAGATCCGCATCGCATCCACGACCCGGTACAACTGCACGTCGGTCTCCTCTACCGTGGTGATCGGGGTCATGGGGGCTGGCCTCACCCCGGGCGTGCCGGTGTCACTGTCCGTCACGATGAGTTCCTTGTCTTCGTGCGTTGACGTCAGGGAGGGAGTTCTTCCTGCCGCGGTCCTGACCCCGTATTTCGGGGCTGTGAGCCGGGTTCGGGTGGGTGGCGACTGCCTCCCTGAGGGGTGTTTGTGCAGGTCAGGGCAGGGAGTTGGGGTGAGGGAGGTGGTAGGGAGAACTCCCTGGCCTCCCTGGGGTGCCTCCCTGCTGGTGTGGTCACGGTGCGTGCCACCCGCTCTGGGCGCGGGGTCGGCGTGTGTGTGCAGGGCCCCCCGTATTGGCTGTTGGGGTGTGAGTGGTCATGGCGTGCCCGCAGGATCACCGGTGCTCGGGTCGGGCCCAGTGGCGCCATTCGCGCCATTCGCGCCACGTTCTGGGTCCTGGCACGAATGGCGCGAGTGTGGCGCGAATGGCGCCTGGTGCGGGGTGAGCGGGTTCGGGGTGCTCCCCATTGGCGCCACAGTGGCGCCATTGGCGCCAGCTCCCGCAGCGTGGCGCGAATGGCGCGAATGGCGCGATTGAGGGTCGGGGTCCAGTCGCCAGACCGCGCCGGAGCCGAAGCCCTCCCGGGTCGTGGTGACGCCGGCTCGGGGGCGGGCTCGTTGCAGGGTCCGGGGAGTGATGCCCTCGGCCCGGGCGGCTGTGCGGATCTCGGCCCAGGGGGCCGCTCCGCCGGACTGAGTGAGGTAGTCCGCCAGCCAGTCGGCCGCAGCGTGGCGTTCCGCCCGGGATTCCTCATCGGTGTGGCCCGCAGTCAGAATGTCGGTCACGCTGCGCGGGGACTCCCCAGAAAATCGCACTCGTCCGACACTGGCCGGGCCCTCCTCCGTGGCCACCTCGACACTGTCGATGACATATCGGAGTGAGGGCAGATCCAGGCGACCGAGGTTGTTTTTTGCTTGGGACAGGACACACGAGCCGTCGTCGGCCTCGGTATCCCGTGCGATCGCGATGACGGCGCGGGCCACGGCGGAGAACGCTCGGGAGCCGGTAATCAGGTTCAGCGCGTCGGTGCTGTCGGATTTGTTGAAATGCGCCAAACCGACCACCGCACACCCTGTTGAGTCCGCTAGGGCGACGAGGGGTTCTAAGGCGGTGCGTAAATCCCGGTCTCGGTGGGTGTCGATCGAGGAGTGAATCAGGGACAACAACGGATCTGCCGCCAGCAACACCGCCCCCCGGGCGGAAATCTCTGTCGCGAGCCCGGCGCAGTCCAGGGGGAGGGTGAGCTGGCTAATCCTGCCGTTCTGCTCCACATCCACCCGGTACACCAGGTCCAGGTCCGCGCCCGCGGCGTGCAGGCGGGGGGCGATGGTGTGGGCCCAGGAGTCCTCACTGGCCGCGTACACCACCGCCCGAGGACCACCCTCCCGGCAGCCAGGCAGCTCACCCCGGGTGACCTGTCCCGCGAGCCACGCCAGCAGGAGCGACTTTCCCGTGCCTTCCCGGCCGGGGACCACCGTCACCGCACCGGTCGGGATGCGCCCTTCCCACAACCAGGACACCCGCCGCAGCCGGATCGCCGAGGCCGGGGTCAGTCGCACCCGCCGGCCCGCATGCTCCTCGCTCGTCGAGCCGCCCCCGGCCCGCCCGGGCCCACCCTGGTCGGGCTGGAGCGGGTCGTGGGGTGGGTGGGGCTGGCACGCTGGGGGGTGGTCCTCCACGGCGCGCAACCACCGGCCCGAGGGCCCGGGACTGGTCGATGCAGGCACAACACTTCCTTTCATGAACAGTGCAGAGCGGTCGCCAAGCCAGCCCGTGTCAGCACGGGGTTCAGCGCATCCGGAGCTCAGGCGGGTGTGAACGGGTGCGGGCCCGTCTTGGACACGGCCTGGTGAACGGTGTGGTGAACGGCTGTGGTGAACGCCGCCCGGGGGATCAGGCGGACTCGGTGGTGAACACCGCCACGGCGATGCCCGAGCCGACGAGTCGCCCGCTGGTGACCCAGTCCGGTACCCGCCCCGCCACGGGGACGGGCCAGGTTGTGGTGTGGGCTCGGTGGGCGGCGTGCTCACAGGCCCGCAGGCGTTCCCAGTCCAGCCACGCCGGCCCCTCCCGACAGGCCCGCCGCAGCCCCGTGGTGAGCTCCGTCGGAGTGGGGGTGCGGGGATCGGCGAGGGCGACGTCGGTGTAGAGGCGCACTCGGGCTGGGGGCACGACCCGCAGCTCGGCGAGGGTGAGGGGTGCGGTGTAGAGCAGGGCGGTCATGACCTCGATGCCCACCCCCCGCGTGTCAGCTCCCCTGTGTGGGGGTGAGAATCCGAGTTGTTCGGGGGTGCGGTGGTAGAGCTGGCAGAACAGCCGCCGGTAGAACGCACACGGGTAGCGGTGTCCGTTCTCCCAGGTGGACAGCTGCACCCGCATCCCCCGCAGCGGGATCTCCTCGCCCAGGGTGGCGGCGACCTGGCGCATCCGCTCGATCGTCTGCGGGTGAGTCCAGCCCCGGGCGAGTCGGGCGGCCTTCAACGGGGTAGCCATCACCGCACCACCCCATGAGTGCTCCTCGGGGCCCTCACTGGGGGCTGCCCCTGGTGGGGTGCCTGGGGGGTGGTGCTGAACACGGTGGTGGCCCGCTGGTGGCAGTAGGCCCAGAACCGGGCATCCGCCCCGCTAGGGGGCGATGCGCGCAGCTCGGCTCGGAGGTCGGCGAGGTGGCGGGAGCCCCAGTTGATGACTGCTTCGGCGATCAGGGTGCGCACGGTGTCGTCGGCGGCGAGGTCCTCATAGTCGGTGCCCCAGTGATACAGGATCACGGCCAGGTCGATGGGGGTAAGGCTGATCGGGGCGGTGACCGTGCACACCACCGGCTCACCCCCACCCGAGGCATCGGTGGTGGCGCACCACCGGTGTTCCTGGTCAGCGAACAGGGCGTGCCCGTTGACGTAGGCGATGGTGCACTCCTCACCCGGATCGAGGAGCTTCGCCTGCGGGGGGAGGGTCTTCACCGAGCCACCTCCCCCACATCCGCACTGGAGGTGAAGACGGTGAGGGCGCGCGCCCGGCAGTACCCCAGCAGGTCCACGTCCCCCGCACCGAAGGCTCCGGCCATGGCGTCGTCGACCGCCAGGCAGCCGTCGTTGATCAGAGAGTGGGCGACGAAGTCGCGGACGGTCGCGTCGTTGTTGAGGTCTTTTAGTGGGTCGTCCGACCACCGGTGCGTGGTTGCCAACGTGTAGAGCAGGGCGGTCATTTCCTCCAGGGTCAGCGTGACCGGGGCGCTCACCGTCACCAGCACCGGCCCGTACCGGTGGCCGGCGATGCGGTGCGCCTGATGCACCACGACCGAATGGCCGTTCAGCGCCGCCGTGGTCAAATGCTCCTGAGTCGTCTCCAGGGTGCTCACCGGGCCACCTCCGCCCGGGCCTCACCGCTGTCGTGCTGGGTACAGGCGAACCCCTGCGACCCACCCTCTGACCGGCCCACCGGCTGATGCGAGACCCCGGTCGTCAGGAAATCTGCTCCGCAGAGCACGCAGTCCATCCCATCCGCCTGCCGTGGGGTCAGCTCCGCCTCGCCCTTGGCTGGCACGGGGGGTAGGGCGGCCTGGTACGCCGCCTCGCCACACACCTCCGTGTAGGCCAGCACCGCCCAACCGGGCACCCGCACCGCCGTGCCCAATCGCAACGCATCCAACTGCCCGGACTCAATCGCCCGGTAGATCGTCGAGACTGACACGTTGAAGTGCTCAGCCACCTCCGCAACCCGGTAGTTGCGGGTATCCTCAACCTGCATCGATGAACCTCCAAGCTCGATGTACGCCCCGGCCGGTGCTCACAACACCGCCGGGGCTTCTCTGTCTCCTGCCACGGCCGCAGCTGCTCGCATCGCGGCCGTGTCAACTGTGATAGTGCACTAGACCAGTGTCTGTGTCAACTACGCCGAGTAGGCTGGACCAGGTCCTAGTGAGGCGTGGGAGGATTGATCCGTCGTGAGCACCATCAACCCGTCCGACCCGACCCCCGCCTACCTACAGATCGCGGACGTTCTGCGACGAAGAATTGCGGACGGGGACCTTCCCGACGGCGCGGCCCTGCCGTCCGTCCGCAGCTTGGTTGACGAGTTCGGCACCGCCCAGGGAACCGTCCGGCAAGCCTTAGACCAGCTCAAGTCTGAGGGACTGGTCGTAGCGAGGCAGGGCAGCGGCGTCTTCGTCCGCAGGCCCCGGAGGCTTCGTCGGATGGGCTCCACGAGGCACCTTCGGTCCCGTCGCCCGCCAGCAACGGCGCCGCTAGAAGCGGAAGCAGCCGCACAAAGCTTCCAACGGTCCTCCGAACTGACCGAGGTCGCCAGCGTGTCCGCACCGAAAGAGGTGGCGGAACGCTTGGGCGTTCCTGACGGTACAAACGTGGTACGGCGAAGCTACGTATTGTCAATCGACGGGGAAGTAGCCCAGACCGCACGTAGTTACTTCACTCACGCGCTTGTCGATGGAACGACACTGGCTGAGCACGTTCAACCTGCCAACGGGACTCACGCCTACCTCGCCGAGGATTTGGGGGTCGCGCTCGACGTTGCCGTCGAAGAACTTGTAGCGCGAATGCCGACGCCGCACGAGACGGTAGCCCTCCGGCTTGTCCCGGGTACACCAGTAGTCGAGTTAGTTCGAACGATTTATGACGAAACGGAAAAACCTGTCGAAGTGACCATTTTCTTATTTGCTGCCGACCGCCATAGCTTCGCCTACGTTGTCCCCATTGACTGACATCGCGGTCGGTAGTGCGGGTACGTGTTGTCCTGCCAGCTGGGTGGGTCGGGGTGGGCCACGTAGGGCGGCATGGTGCCTCTCAGCGCGTCCTGAGAGCGCCGTAGAGAGGTGGAGCGGAGAACACCGGGCTTTCCCCCTTACCCCCTACCCAGCGGGACCAGGTAGAGGCTTCTTGGTGATCACCCGTCTGGGCCCTGAGCAGCTCGTCACGGGGGCGAGGACGTGGAGACATGCTCCCGTGCTCCTTTCCACCAGATTCCTCGGTGGGGGAGGTTGAGACCACCTCCTCCCAACCCCGGTTTTTGGGGTGTCAGCGGGGTTTTCACGGGACGGGCAGCCGCCTCCCCGGTGGGTGTTTGGGCTGGTCGTGCGGGGGAGTTGGGGTCGGGGAGGTGGCGGGGAGAACTCCCCGGCTCCCCGGGCGCCTCCCCGGGCAACTCCCCGTGGCGTCCTCACCTCACGGTCGCGGCAGCGGGACACTGGGCAAGCGCTCTCGTGCTCCTTTCGACGTGTTGGAACGCTTGCCCGCGGTCCGGGTCGGCCGGGCATCCCCCCGTGTCAGCATGGTGGCGCTGAATACGTCGGCTCTCTGGTTGCGATCACGGGGGTCATGGCGTGGCCTGCCACCCACGGCGTGCCTGGTCGGAGGCGCCATCCTCAGCGGTAAGCCTCGATTCACCGTGGCCGCCAGCCGTTGGTGGCCTGGGTGGCGTCCCCGATGTCCCCGTCGCCCCCCGTGAGAGCGCGGTAGCGGGCTCAGGCGGAGGAGCGCTGGCAGGGGTCTACCCCCCGCTACCTCGCAGGTCAGACCCCGCTACCCGGGGGGTCTACCGGGGTAGCGCCCCCCGCTACCCCTCGTCGGTCCCCAGGGTGCGGGTAGCGGGGGCGGTAGACCCCTCCCCCCTCGACCCGGGTAGCGCCCTGACCGGGTGTTCCATGATCAGCCTCCGGGGGCGGAACACACTGCTTGGCCCCCCGGGCAGCGGGGTCAACGGCCCGGTGAACGGTGCAATAGGCATCTGCCGAGGTCTCAGTCGGGATCTCAGTTCAGGTCCGTCCATACCGCCCTCATGTGTGCGTCGTCTCTCACGGTCAGCGGACATAGGTTCGACGAACTCCGACTAGGAGTGCGACTTGCGGCTGATGGCTCGTTGATGATGATCGGTTGTGCACCCGGTGCGAGGTTGTGTCGATGAGGTGGAGATCGGGGCGGTTCAACCGGTATGGGCAGATGGTGTGGGGTGTGGGCAGACTATGGGGTAATGCGGTGGGTGATGGCGTTCCCCTTGGTGGGGTGGTGGGAGTGGGTGGATGGGGACGTGGCGGGAGCGTCGGGTCCTGCTGCTGGTGGTCGGGCTGGCGGTTCTGGCGGCGGTTCCTGGGGTGGTGCGGGCTGCGGGCGTGGCCAATGGGTGGGTGCTGAGCGGCGCGACGGTGATAGCCGGGGTGGGGGTGGCGGTAGCTGCCCGGTGGCAGGAGCACTACAAGCGGGTGGCGCAGCGTCGCGATGAGCAGTCCTGGAAGGTCGAAGACGGGTGTCGGGTCCTGGCCTCGGGTCGGATGCCACGGGTTCGGGAGATCACGGACCCGATTGGGTTAGGGGTGCATCCCAGTGCTCCTGCTGAGCCGGTGGGCGGGAGTGGTGGGGAGGTGGCGGCGGGGTCGCGGGTGCCGGCCTACGTGCCGCGCGATAAGGATGAGCAGCTTCGGGAAGCCCTGGCCCGGGGTGGGTTTGTGCTCGTGGTCGGGCACTCCACCGCGGGGAAGTCCCGGAGCGCCTACGAGGCGATGACGGCCACGTTAGCCGATCACGTCGTGATCGCCCCGGCCAATCGGGACGCGCTGGGCGCTGCGGTCGGAAGGGCCGCGCAGACCACGAAGTGTGTGCTGTGGCTCAATGATCTGGAGCAGTTCCTGGGTCCTGGTGGGGGGCTGACACCGACGCAAATCAGCCGCGTGCTCTCTGGTGAGGGGCATCATCGGGTGATTCTGGCGACGTTACGAGCGGTGGAGGAGCGCCGATTCGCCGAGGACCCGGAGGCGGTGGAGGCCAGCGCGCGGGAGATGATCCACCAGGTGCGTCAAACGCTGGAACAGGCCGAGCGGATCGGGCTGGAGCGGCTGTTCAGCCCGGCGGAGCAGGACCGGGCTCGGGCCCGCACCTGGGATAGGCGAATCGCTGATGCGCTGGAGCACGCCGGGGAGTACGGGATCGCAGAATACCTCGCGGCCGGACCAGAGCTGCTGCGAGACCTGGACAACGCTTGGGATGCTGGGGCGAACCCGCGCGGTGCCGCCTTGGTGACCGCAGCAATCGATTGTCGTCGCGCCGGATATGGGAGTGTTCTGCCCCGAGGGTTGGTGACGGAGGTGCACGAGGGGTATCTGGAGAAGCGGGGTGGGCACCGGCTGCGCCCCGAGAGCCTGGAGCAGGCGTGGGCCTGGGCCACCCGACCCCGACGCTCCACGACCGCGCTACTCCAACCGATCACCGACACCAACACCGATGCGGTGCGGGTGTTCGACTACCTCCTCGACCAGACCCAGCGCAGAGTGGATCAGACCGAGCGTGTGCCGGAGCAGGTAGTGATCAGCGCGTTACGCCATGCCACGGCAGATGACGCCGACAGCATCGCGTACGTGGCCTACACCCAGGGCCGCTACCCCCTCGCCGCGCAAGCCTGTACCCAGGCACACGACGCCCGACGAGACGAGCATGGCGAGGAGCACCCGAACACCCTGAAAAGCCGCAACAACGTCGCGCTCGTGCTGGGCGAGCTGGGGCGGTGGGAGGAGGCGGAGGCTGAGCACCGCGCTGTGCTTCAGATCCGGCGGCGGGTGTTGGGTGAGGAGCATCCCGACACCCTGACCAACCGCAACAACCTCGCGAACGTGCTGCGCGATTTGGGGTGGTGGGAGGAGGCGGAGGCTGAGCACCGCGCTGTGCTTCAGATCCGGCGGCGGGTGTTGGGTGAGGAGCATCCCGACACCCTGAAAAGCCGCAACAACCTCGCGCTCGTGCTGCGTGAGCTGGGGCAGTTGCAGGAGGCGGAAGCTG